>JBDRMS010000018.1:0-3501 GCA_043811915.1 bacterium | reverse complement strand
ACGTGTACATCAAAGCCTTGTAAAGAAAAGATTTCCGCAATATTGTTGGTCATAAAGGTGGTTTGTTTTAAGGGTGTTTGTTTCTCCCCTAAGTAAACCGCCTTTTCTTAGTTTTGCACCACAGTTATTTGGACGGAGCCTTTTTTATTTGCCTGCAAGCAACGCTTTAAGTAGTTTTATGATATGCGGGTGATTTCAAGTAACGAGCTGCGGGAAATATACCAGCGGTTTTTTGAGGAGAAGGGACACAGGAGGATTCCTAGCGCCCCGCTTGTCCCCGTGAATGATCCGTCGGTACTGTTTACCACAGCGGGGATGCACCCGCTGGTACCATATCTGAAAGGCGAGCCGCATCCGCAGGGGGATAAGCTGACAGACGTCCAGAAATGTCTGCGAACAACCGATATAGATGAAGTGGGCGATGCCACGCACGCTACGGTCTTTGAGATGCTGGGGAACTGGTCGTTGGGCTGTTATTTCAAGGAAGACGCGATAAAGTGGAGCTGGGAGTTTTTGACTGGCAAGAAGTGGCTGGACATTGACCCGGATTACCTGGCGGTTAGTGTTTTCGAGGGAAGCGATAATGCTCCTCGCGACGAAGAATCGGCTGGGTTCTGGCGGGCAGTTGGAGTACCAGCAGAGCGCATAGCTTATCTTGACAGCGAAGACAACTGGTGGCCCGCCTACACCAAGGCTTCGGCGGGGCAAGGGCCGCAGGGGCCGGACACGGAGATGTTCTATTGGGTTGGCAGTAACAAGCCACCAAAGGAATTTGATCCGGATGACAAAAACTGGGTTGAAATCTGGAACGATGTGTTTATGGAATATGACGGCCAGGAGGACGGCAGCTTAAAACAGCTGGCTCAGAAAAATGTCGATACTGGCATGGGGCTGGAGCGAACAGTAATGGTGCTAAATGGCCTGAAGTCGATTTATGAGATAGACAGCTATGTGGCCCTGATGTCGGAAATTGAAAAAAGTGCACAACACAGAAATGAAAGACATGAGAGAATAGTCGCTGACCACATAAAGGCAGCCGCATTTATTCTAGGGGACGAGAATCCTGTCATGCCATCAAATGTTGAGCGTGGTTACGTGCTGCGACGACTAATACGAAGAGCGGTACGTTCTGCGTGGCAGTTGGGTGTGAAAGATGCTGCCTCACTGTTCGATGCCGGGCTAGGTATTGTGATTATGGAGTTTAAACAGACTTATCCTTCTTTAAATAAACACAAAAACAGGACTCGTAATGAGCTAAAATCTGAAATTGATAAATCAGAGACTGCTATTAAGCAAGGGGAGCCGATAGCGAGAAAGTTGATTGAATCTAAGAAGATATCTTACGGTGGGTTAGGGTTTGTGACGGGTGTTGAATCTTCGACGCTTTGGCAAAGTTACGGTTACCCTCTTGAAATGTTGGAGGATATGGCAAAAGAAGAAGGGGTTAAGGTTGATAAAGAAGAGCATCTACAGAAGGAGCGAGAACATCAGGAGAAATCGCGCTCGGCAGCAGCTGGTAAATTTGCTGGCGGCTTGGCTGATCAGTCGGAGCAGGCGACAAAATATCACACGGCAACTCACCTGCTTCACCAGGCACTACGGGAAGTGTTGGGCGACCATGTATTACAACGAGGCAGTAACATAACAGCAGAGAGGCTGCGATTTGATTTTTCGCATCCCAAAAAAACGACGCCAGAAGAACTCGAGCAGGTAGAAGAAATAATAAATGACAAGATTGCCAAGGACTTGTTAGTGACAAGGGAGGAAATGACTGTGAAAGAGGCGAAGGAGAGGGGGGCCCTGGGTTTATTTGAAAATAAATACGACGATCGGGTGAGTGTTTATGTAATAGGTGACTATTCTGCAGAGATTTGTGGCGGTCCCCATGTTAAAAGAATAGGAGAGTTAGGAACATTTAAAATAAAAAAAGAAGAGTCAAGCAGCGCCGGCATAAGAAGAATCAGGGCCGTGCTGATTTGATGTTGGCATTCCCTGGTCTATACTGAAAATATGCGTGATATCAGGCCGATAAAGCCGTCCGGGGTTGGTAGCGAAGAGCCGGAGGAGATGGAGTTGTATGAAGCGAGCCAGGAGGCCAAGGCAGCTAAACCGGCGTTTACCGGTTCCAGTGTGCCGGTGGCAAAAATTCCGGTACCGGATGACATAGCAATGGTGCATAGTGATATAGATCATGAACGTAAACAAGAGCCTCAAAAAAAGGCGGGCAAAGTGCGTATAGGAAAACAGGAGAGACGTTGGGTGTTGATTTTTATGGGACTGGTGGTGGTATTGGGAGTAGCGGCAATAATAATTTTTCTGCCGACGGCAACGGTGGAGCTGCGGCTTAGAACTGCTCCTCTATTGGTGGACGAGCAACTCACGATAGGAACCACTGCAGACGCCGGCACAGCGACCGTGCCGGGCACGGCTTTTTTTCGGGAAGTATCTATAACGAATACTGCGCCGGTACAAAATACGGAGATAGTAGGAGAAAAGGCAACGGGAACAGTGGAAATTGTTAATCGCAGCGTGGAGGTGCAGAGTATCAAAGAACAGTCGCGTCTGGTAACGGGTGACGGACAGCTTTTTTATATGCAAAAGCACGCTATTGTGCAGCCCAACTCCCGGGTCACCGTAGCGGTGGAGGCTGATTTGTCGGGTGAGGAAGGAAACATTGAGCCGCAACGGCTTGACTTTGCCGCGCTGGACGAGGGCTCAAGACAGCTAGTATATGCGGAGGCAGCGAAAAAGTTTACCGGAGGCAGCGGGGAAGAGATTTCCGTGGTAAGTGAGAATGATTTAGAGGAAGCACAAAAAGCGGCCGGGCAGCAGGCGCGGGCACAGGCGGAGAGCGAAATCAGGGCTGATCTACCCGAAGGCTGGATTATTTTAGAAGAGAGCTGGACGGGTGAAGTAATTTCGTTTGATGCTGATGCGCAGGCGGGCGACAAAACGCCGCAATTTGGCTACAAAACTCAAATTGCGGTGCGCGTAATGAGCTTTGAGCAAGCGGCACTGGAAGAGCATCTAAAGAAAACTTTGGGAGAGAGGTTGGATGATGATTATATATTGTTTCCGGGCCCGATATCTTACACTAAGTCGGTTAGTGAGATTGATTGGGATGCGGCGCGACTGACGCTGGCGGTGCGAGTGACCCATACTACAATTCCCAACTTACTGCTGGACACTATGCGAGAGAAGCTGGCAGGACGTTCGACGGAGGAGGCAACAGAGTATTTGGAGGGCTTAACGGGGGTGCGCAGTGTAGGTATTGAGTTGTGGCCATTCTGGGCACGATCCATACCCAGAATTGAGCAAAGAATCTCGTTGAAACTAGAACCGGAAAAACAGCCGTAGCGGTATGGCTATGTCCAATTAAGTGTGCTGCCACTTGAAGTCTGATAGTGAATGAAAGGCCAGTAACATTTTGAGTGTATACCGTTCTCGATTGTTGAATCCGTAGCTCATTCGTTTCAGCATCTTGATCTTGGTGTGACAGCC
>JBDRMS010000017.1:0-8070 GCA_043811915.1 bacterium | reverse complement strand
CACCGACAGTGCTTTTGCCTTCCAGATTAACCAGGATGCCGTCGGCGTCACCGCTCTTGATATTGACCATGAAGGAACCACCGCTGACGCCTTCAACCTCTCCGCCGCCGCCTTAACCACCGGCCGTGCCATCGACATCCCGGATCTCGACGCCTTAACCACCGGCACCGGCATAAATCTTGTCTCCAACAGCGCTGATGTCTCCGAGCGTTATCTCGTCAATCTAACCAATGACAACGCCGCAGCTTCCGGGGCCGTCCTCCTGCGCCTCCAGCAGGACTCCACCGCAGATTTTCTCCAGCTCTTTGACGGCACCGGCACTCAGGTAGTAACCATTGATGACCAGGGCCGGGTCGGTATCGGAACCGCCGCACCAGGTGGCGCCCTGGAAATTGTCTCCACCACCAGCCCGCAGTTTAAAGTTGCCTATGATGTCGATAGCTACATAACCATCGGCCACGATGGCACTAATGCTACAATCGCTACTGACACTGAAGGCGATATCTATTTCTTTGATGGTAATGCTGTCGCAGAAAACTACGAGCTGCGGGTCTACGGCTACATCACCTCCACCACCGGCGCCAGCTTCGCCGCCATGAACCTGGATGACACTAATGACGAGTTTCTAATAGACGTAGCCGACAGCGACGCCGACACCACTCTGGATGTAGGAATAAAGCTCGACGACAACGCCGGCAGCTCCGTCTTTCGCATCAGGGATTCCGACGCCGCCGAGGTCTTTGCCGTAGACTCCAACGGCGGCGTCACTATCGCCGCTCCCTCCACCGCTAACACCACCGCCCTGTGCTGGGACAATTCTGGCAGCTCCTTAATCTACGACTGTGACGCCTCGGCCACCGACTTGGCCGAATATTTCGGCACACAGGACATCACCGTTGAGGCAGGGGACATCGTGGCTACTGACCCGTCCCGCTCTGCCTCTGCCCTCGACAAAGTCGACGATGTCGGCCAGGAAGTCTCTACCTCAAAAGCCTGGATTACTAAAGCTGTATCAAATAGCGCCAAATACATCATCGGCGTCATTTCTACCGACCCTAACCAAATTTACGGTGATGATGGTGTCTTCGATGAAACTGACAACCCCCGCCCCGTCTCTCTGGCTGGCCGCGTCCCGGTTAAGGTCAACCTCGAAGGCGGCCCCATCCTGCCCGGTGACAGAATTACCGTCTCCTCCGTAGCAGGTATTGGCATGAAGGCCGCCCCCGGCTCCCGCACCGTGGGCATCGCCCTCGAAGCCTACAACAGCACCGGCTCTGGCGACAACAAAATCCTCACCTTCGTTGATCTCGAAGGAACCGCAAATCCGGAGACTATTCTGGCTGCTGCCACTGGTCAATCTCTGTCCCTGGCCGAAGCCGTCCAGTACCACGAAGATCAGATATTTGACATTAAAACCTTAATCAGCACTGAAACCGCCTCCCTGACTGTCCAGAGCGATGAGGCTCAAACAGTCCAGCAAAGCATTCTCTCCCGCCTTACCAATCTAGAGGACTTATCCGCCGATTTAGTGGGGCAATTACAGGGTCTAGCCACAGGATCCGGCGAATCGTTCACCAGTTACCAATTACCAGTTACTGATTATGGAATACTGACCGAGTCAATATTCTCCGAGCCCCTCGTCTTCTACGGCGGCATCACCGTTGATCAAGGCATGGAAATCATCGGCGAGCTTTCCGTCCACGCCGACGTTACCATGTACGCTAACCTGGTCGTTGACACGGTCCATGTGGCCAGCGCCCTAAACGTCCACGGCGACACCAACTTATTCGGCAAGCTCACTGTGGAAGGGGAGACTGACATCAAGGGTGAACTCTCTATCAGCCAGCAGCAGGCCGGTTTTGCCACCATTCCCCGCGGCGGGCAAAAAGTTGAGGTTAGCTATACTAAGCCATTTAATAAAACGCCTCTGGTCCAACTTACGCCCATAAGATTAGATAGTGACGTGAGCTTCGTCTCCGACGCCATCGCCCATGAAGAAGAAGAAACAAATCTGCCGCCGCTTCCCATACCAGGTTACTACATCTCCGACATCTCGCCCTCCGGCTTCACCATCACCCTAACTTCCGTCGCCGAACAGGATATAACCTTAAGCTGGACCACCTTGAGTGTTGAGGCGCCGGCAGTTACTGAAGGCAAGGTTTTAGACAGCGACAACGACGGCATCCCTGATATAGACGATCCCGACATAACCCCTGCCGGCACCGCCGATTCCACCCGCCCGGTTGAGATACAAGTCTTCGATCAAGTCTCGCAGCCTGCCCTGCCCTTCCCCCTAATTCCGGGAGGCCTGCCCGAAGGCATCGGCAGCGATCTCCTGTGGCCCAGCCCCAGCCCCAGCCCCAGCCCTTCGCCAAGCATTTAATTTTCAATTTTCAAACACCAATTTTCAAACAATTAACCAATGACCCAAAGAGCAATGAACAAAATTAAAAGGCGAAGAATACTCCGTATAAAATCTTTCGTGAAAGGTCGGATTTATGTGTTTATTGACGCCGAAAACATTTTCTACAGCCAACGTACCCTTGGTTGGAAAATATCCTACGAAAAACTCATGCGGTATTTCAGACGAGAATGTGGTGATGACGTTAAATGCTTCATTTACAGCGGCAAGGATGAAAGCAACACCAAACAGGCCAAATTCTTCGACATGCTAGAAATCAATGGATATATTGTGCGAACCAAGGTCGTCAAAAAAATCAGATCACGTGATGGCAGCTACACCTGGAAGAGCAACCTCGACATCGAGCTCGCTTTTGAGATGGTCGATACTAAAGATAGCTATGATACAGCCGTTCTACTGTCAGGAGACAGCGACTTTACGCTGCCGGTTGATCGTATAAAACAAGCCGGTAGACAAATCATTGTCATGTCAACCCGCGGTCACATTTCGCGAGAACTGCTCGAACGGGCAAAATATGTTGATCTTAGAAAGCTGAAAGATGAAATCGCCCAATAAACCCAATAAAAAGAATCTGGCGCTACCAGAAGGCACGCCAGAGTGTTATCACCCTTACATACTAGCAGGCCCGATATGTTTGTCAATGTGAGACTTATGAACCTCGGCCGGGGATTTAGTACCAATATACGCCTACGGCGTGATATGTAATGAATTTAAAATGACTCAATTTAAAAACAACTCATACGATCTGGAGGAGAGAACAGCCAAGTTCGGAGAGAACATCATTCGTTTATGCAAAGAAACCAGGCAGGACAACATCGCTAGACCAATTGTCAGCCAATTAATCCGCTCTGGCACTAGTATTGGTGCCAACTATATGGAGGCTAATGGAGCTAGCTCCAAGCGAGACTTCCGCAACAAGATATTCATTTGTAAAAAAGAAGCGCAGGAGACCAAACACTGGCTCCGCATGCTGGCTGAATGTGCTCCGGACAAAAAAGACCAGATAAAAAAACACTGGCTAGAATGCCAGGAATTGACCATGATTTTTCACAAAATCACCGCTTCCCTGCGCGCTAAACAAAAAGTCGACTAGTTTGAAAATTGTAAATTAAAAATTCAATGAAAATTGTAAAATTAAAAATTAAAAATTGGCTCTTCCTCTCCACCGCTGCCCTCATTATCAGCCTGGCCGTCTTCTACATCATCAACAACCGCCTGCCAGACAACGACTCCTCCTTCCTGGCTTCCGCCAACATGGCCGATGCCCAAAAGCCCCCCGACTTGATAGAACAAAACCTCGACGAAGAAGACGAGAACTTCTCCGTCCTGTCCACCAAACTAAACTCCCGCCAAGCCACTTACCAAATGGCCTTCACCCTGCAAAACACCAGTGACCAAGAAAAAACCTTCCAACTGGTTTCCGTATCGGACGCTCGCCAGACCCGGTTTCAAGCCATTCGGGGAGTTATTACAACAGAGCCGGGCAAAGAGCGGGACTGGCAAAGTGACTCCAACCAATCCGACCTCGACTACAACACCGACGAACACAAACAGCAGCTCATCCCCGAACTGGCCCAGGCCTATGACGACATAGAACAAAACGGCTACACCGCTAACCCTCAACCAATTACTCTCGCGCCCAACGCCACCCTGCTGGCCGTCTCCGCTTGGGCTGTTCCCGAGAGCAGCATAAACCAGGAAGAATTAAAACCCATCTACCTCCTCGTCCACGGCTCCGCCGGCGGCGCCAAAGACGATCTGAACATCCTAAACATCTACTCCCACCCCCGGACCGGAGACGACTGGGACGTGTATTTCACCACTCAAGGGCAAGATGATTTAACCGTCACCCCCGCCGATCAAAACACAATTAACCATATGGACTTCACCTACTTAGGCTGCTCTCCTTCCGCAACCAATTTAGAAGAAGCTCTCTCCGCCACGGACTATCAGGAGATGCCGCCGCAAATACTGGCTAATGATGTTATCTACTACCCCAATTGGTCCTGCTCCGGAGTAGGTAAACTTGTCCACCGCGTCAACGTCGGCGGCAAACACACCCTTGAGTTTAACTTCAACGGCGAGATAGACTACGCCTACAACTCCAACCTTTACTGGGTGGGTGGTGCTGGCGGCAACACCAGCCTTAACACCAACTGGAGCACCACCGATCCCGCCGCCTGCAATCCCGGGGGAGGGGACGCCTCTGCCGCTCCCACCACCACCGACGTGGCCATCTTTGATCCCGACTGCGATAACAGCGCCACTATAGACGCCAACTGGAGCGTGGCCGGCATAAACATCAACTCCGGCTATACCGGAACTATTACTCAAGCCGCAGGCATCACCTTAACAGTCGGCACTAGCAATTTTATCCAAGCAGACGGAACTTTTACCGGCGGAGACAGCACCATTACTTTTAACGACGCTTTCACCCAAAGCTTAGGCACCTTCACCGCCTCCTCTGGTACCACTAATTTTGCAGGCGCTCTAACCATCTCAGGCGGCACGTTTAATCATAATAACGGGACTATCAGTGTTATTAGTAATGGTGATAGCACCTGGGACGTTAACACTCCTCTTACTGTTAATAACTTTACGATGAATAGAAGTGGTACTTATAGGTTATCCATTGCCACCGGCGACACCATCGTTGTCAATGGCACTACAACTTTGACTGATGGTGTATTTGGATATACTGGTGGTAACGGCACCCTTAACGCCAAAGGAGACATCTCTGTTGCTGCTACCTTTGATGGTTATGGCAGTGGCACCAGCGTCCTGCTTATAGGTGGCACAACTGACCAGACCTTTACCGGAAGCGCTACTACAACTGTCGGAGCGTTGCCAAAGATAGAAATCTCCAAAACCTCCGGCACTTTATACCTCGCCGGAACAATAAGGACCCTTACTAATTGGACTTACACTCAAGGAACCCTTGATGCTGCTACTAACGATTCTACAGTGGTGTTTGCTGGTGGCTATACTACCATCACCGGCTCTCACACGCTTGATAATGTCAATCTTTATAAGTCCAATAACTATGTTGTTACTATCGCAGACAATAATACCTTAACCGTAGCCGGCACCTTGACGCTTACTGACGGCATAATCAACCAAACCACCATTCCTGCCGCCGGCTCTATCTCTGCCCAAGGCAATGTGACAGTGGCGTCCACTTTTGACGGCGGAACAGGTTCTCTCGTATTTGCCGGTTCAGCAACACAAACATTTGATTTAACTGGCGCAGCAGCCCTCTTCAATGGCGACATCACAGTCAACAAATCCGGCGGGCAGGTGAACTTAGCTTCAGCTCTTACTATGGACGCTACGAATCAAGACCTCACTATAGAGGAAGGCACTTTCGATATAGCCGGCAACAACCTCACCGTATCAGGAACAGGCTCAACCTTTGTTGTCGAATCCGGCGGCAATCTTCAGCTCCAGGGCGGCGAAAGCGTTACCACTCCCACCACCATCAGCTCCGGCTCTATTGTCACCTATGTTGGCGCTGCCAGCGCCGTCACCGTCAACGACTGGTCGTACAAGACCCTTACCTTCAACGCCCCCGGCAAGCAGTTCAACTGGACCGCCGGCACCACCTACACCGTCTCGGAGAACTTTAACGTTTACGGCCGCTCCAACAACAACACCCTGCTTAGAAGCACCAGCGGCGGCACTACCTGGGGCATTAACGACACCGGCGCCTCTGAAAAGGTCTGCTACGCCGACGTTAAGGACTCCGTGGCCACCGTCGGCCTCACCTCCATCGGCGGCGTGAGCAGCGGCAACAACACCAACTGGACCTTCAACACCGGCGGCTGCTTCGCCACGGTAACCAAAGGCGGCATCAGAACCAAAGGCGGCATATGGGCGAAGTAACAATTTTCAATTTTCAAGCACCAATTTTCAAAGAATGACCAATGACTAAATCTTCAAACAACAAAACACAGAAATTATACCGCTTTGAGGTTGATCAATCTGTCAGGATTGAGGAGCTCAATAGAGATACTATTATCGGCTTAGCCAACGAAGAGCACGCTTTTACGTTCAAGGTCCCGCGCGGAGTTAAGCGTCGACTATACGAAACTTTCCGTCGCGAGGGAAAACCAAAATTATTTGGACCGCGCGTTTTTGCATCCGCAGTGGCGCTAACTATTGTCAGGTCGGGATTTCGCATCCAAGAGCTTATCATTGACCTGGAATACCCTGGCTATGATGAGCAGATTATAGAAATCATCAGCGGATTTTTTCCAAGTGTAATGGTTGTTTTTACCTCAATTGGCAAAAACTCTCCTGCTCACGAAGCAGCTCACTTTACTTACAAACGGCGGCTCAAAGTAAATGTCATAGCGAATCAGCGAGATATCAAAAATACTCTGTCTAAAGCGAAAGACCGGAGAACTGTTACACCCAGAGTTTACAGGGATTCGCAGCCCAACCGGCCTATCACTCGAAAGCATAGCAAAAGGTAGAAATATGTCAAGGCCACCTAAAAAACCTAAAGGGGGGGGCAGCGAACAAGAACGCAGCATCATCCGCTTCAAAGGCGGATACACCATTAAATAATGCCCAATTCCCAATGACCGATGTCCGAACTAAACAAGATTAAAGCGTCAAGATAAAAGATTAAAACAACCACTCAAATGCGAAATAATAGCGTAAAACGTAAAAAGACCCTCTACGCCCACGTTGACGAATCCGGTCAAGAAACAGTCGGGTTATTTTTCGTGGTAGGAGTAGTGCTGACAGGTAAGAGGGAAGATATAACTCGCCGGCTTGAAGCGGTTGAAGCGTTAAGTAAGAAAAGTAACATCAAATGGAGCAAAGCCAATTGGCGCTATCGCCGTGATTATATAGAAGGAATTGCTAACTTGGCAGACCTGAAAGGCGCCATTTTCTACGAGACATTTCACGCCGGCACGAATTACCGAGAATTAACTGCCAATGCCACGGCCAACGCAGCCAGACAAAAGAGGGGATACAGCACCCTATCGGTATACGTGGACGGATTGCGGCGAAACGAAGTTAATGATTTCAAAAGATACCTAAAGCCGTCAATCAAACCAGTGCGAATTGTGGTTCACGGTGTCCGTAAAGACGAAAACAATGCGCTCATAAGATTAGCTGACGTGGTGTGTGGGCTGGTAAGCGACGTTAATGACGGCGACGATTGGTCGGTTAGAGCCATTAACAAGCTTAAAAAGAATGGACTGCTACTATAAAAAACCACCCCTTAAACAGGGGCGGAAGTACCTATCCCTTGCGGGAGACCCTCCATACGGCAGGTGTTCGGTTCTTTTTGGTTGTATTTACTATATAAAACATATTTTAGAAAACCGCAAGGTGTTTTGCTCACAATCACAACACAAGATTAAAGCGCCAAAAGCAAAGATTAATGTCAGTTTTCCCGTATACATAAAACCCCCCGCCAATGTGAGGTATATAAACCTCGGCCGGGGATTTACTACTAATATACGCCCGTGGCGTGGTATGTCAAGTTACATTGGCTCCGTCCAAATAACTGTGGTGCAAAACTAAGAAAAGGCGGTTTACTTAGGGGAGAAACAAACACCCTTAAAACAAACCACCTTTATGACCAACAATATTGCGGAAATCTTTTCTTTACAAGGCTTTGATGTACACGT
>JBDRMS010000016.1:0-16588 GCA_043811915.1 bacterium | reverse complement strand
GAGTGGCGCCATTGATCTTGGCAACTGTTACTGCGGTCAGTCCCGTGCCGGTAACGTCGCCGGCAATATCCAAAGCCCCTTCCAGGGTGGTTTCGGTAGTGGCGTCGATGGCGTCGAGGCCGTTGAGCGTGCCAGTGCCGGAAAGATTGATGGTGCCACTATCAACATAGAGAGTGTTACTTACATGGACAGCGCCGGAATTGGCATTTAAGACAAGGTCCCCCGCTAATGTATCAATGGTTTGATCGGAAGTGACAGCAAGTTGAATGTTGCCAATAGTGAGCGGACCACTAATTGCATCCCCTGTTTTGAGAACGTATATATCCTCAATTTCAGTGGTGCCAAGACAATCGTCGCAGGCAAGATCGCCGGCAGTGATATCTGAAGTGTAAGTCCATTTGGGCAGTTGCCCGTCACCCATGACGGCAAAAACCTGCTCTCCTTCTCCTACAGAACCTGTCGAGTCTTTCAAGTCACCGAGGAGGTGTAAGGTAGAGCCCTGGTGCGCGATGATGTTTTTGTCATAATCAACTGTGAGAGTGTCGTGGCCGTGGTCCTGAACCTTGAAGTATGTGCCGTCCTCTCGAAGATCGACGTACAAGTATTTGGCGGGTTGATAGACATCAAATGATAGCGGCTCTTCATCTATGGAAATGGCTCGTTCGCGACCTTTCTCCTGGGCATAGAAATAACCGAGGGTGTCTTTGGTTCTGGATGCCAGGCCGGCGATTAAGCCTTGTGATTTTGTTTCTTCGCTTGGTGTAGCGACGAGCTGACCTTCAGGTGCTGTACCTGTTATTTGATCTGCTGCCGCGCCTCCCCCTGCTGGTACCTGCTGAACTATAACGGTTGGCGGTGTTGGCGGTTTAGAATTGTATTGAATGATCGAAAGGCCTGTCAGGCCGGCGATGGCTAAAATGGCCAGGGCATAGATGGTTTTGACGAAACTGAATTTAGGTTCTGGCCGGCTTATACGCTCGTCTTCCTTGCTTAAACGATGGCTAAGGAGACTAATGGCCGTTGCCAGAAGTTGATTTGTATCTGGCTGTTCTGCTTTTGGCTCGCTAGTTGCTGTTCCATCAATAGTTTCTTTCGGCTTATGCTTTAGTTTCTGCTTAGGCGGTAATTGCTTTGTTACCTGTATTCCTGGTTTCTGTTGCTTCTTTTTTTGATATTCTTTTATTTGCTGACGAGTATAGTGCCGAATACCAGCGCTAGATCGTTGAGGTTTGATAAGGTTCTTTTTTTCTAAACGGCGCAGTGTTGATACTGACACGTTTAGTTCATTGGCGGCTTCTGATATACTTAACGGCTTTTCATCCAGGAATTTTTTAATTTGAGATGTGTTGAAAAATCTATTTTTTCCATCAGGACGTGTTGATTTTATTATGCCTTTTCTATCCCAACGGCGAACTGTGTCCATGGAGACACCAAGTCTTTTTGCGGCTTCACTGATTGGTACCAATTGAGATGTCATGAGGCCTAAATGAAGGATGATTTCTGTGCCTGCTTATGCAACCTATACGGAGGTTAAGCATTACCTAGGCAAGATATATTCATTATAGCATTTTTTTATACCTAGTTGAAGTAATTGATGCATAGGTCAATAACCTATGCAAAGCTTGTAAAATGGCGTAGTGATGATGAATCCTTTATTCTTTGACATGTGATGTGTAATATTCTGTGGACAGTTGTGGAAAAGTATTGCAAAAGAGTCATATTAGCGACAGGTCCCGCCTTCACCCTGCGGGCTATGGCGCGTTTGTAATTTTATTTATTTAGTGTAGACAATTCTTTTTTATTTGTGATCAGTGGCGTAAGGAAAATTTTAATGAAAATAACGACACCACCGAGAACTATGTAGATATCAGCGAGGTTGAAATGTAGATGACCCAGAGTGAAGATGTCCATGGAATAGCCTTTAGTGAGCAGGTTCAGAAGGTTACTGATGCCGCCAGCCAGGATAATCGTAATGCAGTATCTTGCTGCGTGTGGCTTTGTATAGCGTAAGGTTAGTAGTAAACTTATTATAGTTATAAATGCTATTGCTTGAGCGAACGCCGGGAAAGTTGTTGATGAAATAGGAGAATAGCCGCGGACTGCGTTATCCAGAAGGATATATTTACTGACTTGATCGATTGTGATGAGTAAAAGCAGAGCCCACCATATCCCCAGAGTGGATTTTTTCACTTAATAACTGTGGTGGCGGCAGGATTGGCACGGAGGCGGGCTTCGGGGATGAGGTCTCCGCCCTCGGTAATGCCATATGTTCCCTGTTCAATGCGATTAAGGGCTGCTGTGACACCGATTAGGCGCACCTCAAGGGTATTCTCTGTAGCGCTGGTGGCCTGGTAATCGGCTATTTCGGTGGCATTGTCCTCTTCGTTACGGCCATATTCGGGGAATTTAGAGCTAATAGTGCTTAATTCCTGCTCGAGACGGATTTTTTCGGTCTCGAGTTGTGTTCTCATTTCATTGATAAACCCTGTGCTGTGTTTTTGTGACATAAAGTAACTATATATTACTATTTATAAACCACAAGAAAACGGCCATCTGCGGCGCAATAGAAGACTTAAAGGCCGGGTGGCCGTTTGAGCTCATCATTTGGGTCATTGCACAATCAAAAAGATCGCCAATAACAAATCCTATATGATGAACTTGTTGTATTCTGAAACCTACTGCTGTTTCCAGAATATTCCTCCACCTCGATTGCGGCGTTTACTCTGTTCCTAAATAACGGGACAGGTGTTGCCGCGAAATGTGCAAAAGTACTACCTTTTTTGAAGGTTGTTTTTGTTTATTTTTTGGCCCGCAGTTCCGCACGGTGTCTACCAATCTATTGTTCATAGACACGGTGCGGAACTGGCAGTTTTTGGGCGACGTCCTCAAAGCAGAGGGCATACCTACCATCCGAGGATGGGAAGTACGATTAGGGAGTATAGGGGGAAATACTCCCTAAGCGCACCTCCCATACTGGAGATGATACGCAGGCTGGTAAGGTACATTATTTGTGGCTCTAGTGTTACTATGCGCGGGCGCGTTCCTAGAGCCAATAATTTTGTTTCGTGTGTTTTTGTTAACCAAGCAACGAAAGCTTAGCTCTATCCACAAGTATAGCAACATTTCGCCCTCTGGTCAAAGATGTGGGGCAGTATTTTGAACACTATTTGTGCTCTTTGCTTTCCAAATCCTTGCGCCACTTATCCAAGGTCTTTTTAGAATACCATTTTTCGAGAGTGGGGATGAGGTCGGTTTGTGAACCAATGTGAATGGTAGCCGGAGGTAGTGATTGTAGAACTTGGTCGCCATATTCCTGACTCAAGAATCGACTATCAAGAATGACGATGGCACCACTGTCCCCTGGCGATCTTAAGAGTCGGCCGATGCCCTGACGAAGTTTCAAAATCATTTGAGGTAGCGAAAAAGAAACAAAGGCGTTGACGGAAAGAACTTCAGCCATGGCTTCATGGACGGGGTTGTTGGGTATCGGAAATGGAAGCTTGGAAATAACAACACAGGACAGGGTGTCGCCAGGGGCGTCGATACCTTCCCAAAAACTGTAGGTGCCTAGCAAGACACTGGAGGGAACACTTTTAAAACGGTTTGTGATATTATGACGACCGCCAGTTATTTTTTGGGCTAACAGCTTGATGTTGGCTTTATTAAGCGCACTTATGATTTTGGTGTATACAGAATGAACGCTCTGATGGGAAGTAAATAGTCCTAAAACACGGCCGGAAAGTAATATAGCTATGTCTTCTATTTGCCGGGCAGCGAAAAAATCGAAACTGGAGGCAGTTGGATTAATGCCGTCGTCAACTATATAGATAAGCATTTGATCCTGGTATGAAAAAGACGACTCAAGTTTGAGTTCACAGGCAGATGGAAGACCCAGTTGTTCCTTTATGTAGTCGTATTTACCTGCAATGGTTAGAGTGGCGGAGGTTAAAGTGACGCTGCTGGCATTGGTGAAGATATGGTTGAGTTGAGATTTAACCGATAAAGCCTGATCGCACAAAGTGGAAGTGGCATCTTCGGGCATGCCCCGTTGAATCCACTGTATACGCTCGACAGAGCCATTTAGAAACATTTCAAACTCTGTATTGAATTGCTTAGCTTCTTTGATGGATGAAGCCAGTAGTTCGCGATTCTGGATATCCTCTCGGCCGCTTTCCAGAAGGCCGACAAGGAATTGCAGTTGGCTGCGCCAGGTTGAACCTGTGTGAACCACTTTTTGCCAACTGGAGTTGCGGCGTATTGCTTCAGTCAGGCGAATCTGATCGGCGGTGGTGTGACGATCAAGAAAATCAGTAGCGGATTGTAGAAATTTTTGATAGAGCTCGAGTAGCTGCTTGGACTCGGTGGCGAGGCGCTTTCTAAGCTGCGGAGAGCACGATTTGGTGAGTTGATTTATTGAGGCCAGTATTTCTTCAACGCGGTGCTGACTGAAGTCTATTTGTGATGTTTGCCGAGCCACGGATTCGAGGTGGTGGGCCTCGTCAATGACGACGTGGCTAAGAGGTAAGCCATTTTCCCCTTTAGGTTGGACTAATAAAGCATGATTAACAATAACGAGGTCAGCTTGGCTAGCACGGCAGCGTGCCTGCTGATAGGGGCAGCCAGAGTTTTCTTTGGAACAAGTAAGACGGCAGGAGATAGAATCGGCGTGAAGATGACGCAGAAGGTGCTGGGATTGATACGACACGTTGAGGTATTCCAGGTCGCCGTCTGCGCCTTTATCTAGCCAGGCAAGTAATTTAATAAGCAGCCAGGCATCATCGGGACGTAATTCTTCCTTCTGAAGGGCTTTTATCAAACGGGCGAGGCATAAATAGTTACGGCGGCCTTTAAGAACAGTTACCTGGTAGGGCAAATTCAGGCTTTTGAGGAGCTGAGGAACGTCGTGAAGAAGCTGATCCTGTAAATTCTTGGTGTAGGTGGAAATTGTGGCTCCTTTTTCCTGTGCGATGTGGAGTAGTAATGGCACAAGATAGGCGTATGTTTTGCCGGTACCGGGAGCGGCTTCGATGAAGCCAATTTCTTTGTTCTTGATTAGCTTGGCGACCTGTCTGGCCATGGATAGTTGCTCGGGGCGAGGGACATAAGCGGGTAGTGACTTGGCCAGAGGGCCGCGTGAGGAGAAGATTTCGCTAATCCCCCCTATTATCTCCCCTTTATCAAGGGGGGTGTCAGTCTTAGTAGTTTCTGACTCTTCGGCTGCCGCTGGGAAAACCATTGAGACGGTGGTGAACAGTCCTAGATAGTGCGACTGACCGCTTTTTTTGAGCAATTTTGCTACTTCCTGATGAGCTTCCTTCGTAATTTGCAGTTGCTGGTAAATTTTGTTTAATAGCTGCCAGGTCATGCGAACGTCGTCTCCTGCCCTGTGCTCACCGTAGGATTTCAGGTCCAGTTGTTCGGTCAGCGTGCCAAGATTGTAACTGGGTGAGGTCGGCCAGGCTACAGAGGCCAGGGCAAAAGTGTCCCAGACAGGGTTTTTCTTTAGTGAAAGGCCGTGATAATCCAGAAAATTGACATCGAAGCTGGCGTTGTGGGCGAAAACCAAGCTGTCGCCGATGAAGTCTTTTAGTTTTTCAATAAACTGTGAAAAGGGTGGGGACTCTGCCACCATGTCCCGGGTGATGCCAGTGATAGCGGTAATTTCAGTGGAAACCGGCTGCGAAGGCCTGGCAAGTCTGATAAATTCTGCTGACTGAATACCGAGTAGTGAGGATGTTGGTTTGGATAGATCATAACGAATGGCGGCAATTTCAATAATGTCGCCAGTGGCGGGCTTCAGAGAAGTTGTTTCCACGTCTATACCAACAATAGTGCTTGGTAATGTTGCTTTTGCGGGCATTGTTGTCTTTATAGTGTATCACGCAATTGCAGGCGAATTACGGCCTGAGTGTCTGTGCCGGTGGCGAAGACTGATTTTATTCCTGAAAGTGAGAGATCTGTTAGATATTGGGCTCCGAGTGATACATACCAGCTGCCGGGAGTGGAAAAAATTTTCTGGCTGGCCTCTGTTGTGGCATTTTCGTCTGATCCGAAGGCGGTAATGTTGTCTGAAATGCAAAGCCACAAGTAGCGCATGTCTTTTTCTGCAGTTGGATATGAATCCTGGCGGCAATTATTGCTGCTGGCGGAGTTCACAAAAACTTCACGGATGTCTCCGGGAACTAATTCGTAACCCAGAGAGCCATCTGGCAGGAGAAAGGCCTTTTGACGCTGCCGGGCGTAGGCTTCCTCGGCCTGTACCCATTTTTTTGCAGTATCAGAAAATGTTTTTTGCATTTTTGCGACGGCGATGACGGCGCTATTTTGAGATAGCTTGATAGTAACAGGAGAATTGTATTGGGCGAGAGTAGATATTATGTCCGGCTGGATGCGAGTAAGACCAAGATTATTGGTCAGTAAATGATTCCATCTGTAGTGTAATGACTCGGGGAGTATGGACAATATGTGGCTGGGTATAGCTACTGTCAGCTCGCTCTCCTGTTGGAGAGGAGACGAAATATTGTATGAGATGGAATGAAAGTCTATAGTCGGTTCGGTAGCTGTTAGTTGTATGCTGTCCCCCCTGACGGTACCCAGGACTGTTAAAGAATTTTCCAGAAATGGTATGGTACCGGATTCCATGGAGGCGATGAGAAATGGTTTAGCGGACAGAGTGTTGCTGAACAGTCGACGGGTGGTTTGACGAAGGGTTCGGTAAAATCCGGTGTGAACAATATCATCGGTGCCATCGTTTTGTCTGGCAATGATAAGCAGCCCATATGGTTGAGTGTGAAAACCGGCATTGTTTAGTTGCTCGGTTAGTGCTTTGTGATTGCGGAAAAGAAGAGGATTGTCTGGAACTACAATGATAGTGGCGGTACCTGATAATTTACTGATAGCGAAGCGACGTGTAAATTCTAATTTTTCCAGAATGGGCCCGAGTTGAGTACCGGAGAGGTAATCCGTGAGGAAGCTGGTGGCGGGGTGGGTTTGATTGACAGCGATTTTGATATCTCCGGGTGGCAAAAGTTCCCAAATAAACCATGCGGAAAGGTGCGTAAATAGCAAAAAAAGAGTGAACACTATTATTGTACTAAGTAGTGCGAAAGCACTGATAACTCTTATTCTCATTGTCTCAGATTACCGACCTCACCCTACGATGGCAATGCCCCAAATGATGATATTTAGAATAATGAGAATGGCAGCGCCGATAATGAACCAGTGAATTGTCCTTCTTCGTCCCATCATAGCGGGATTACGGCGAGGTAAAACCAAGCGGGCGGGAACCGGGAATGATTTGGGCTGGCTAGATGGTTTGAGTGGTGTGTTCTTTGTAACGCTAGTATTAACAGGAGAGCGCGCTGAAGCCAGGTCATCGTGCATGGTGTGGATTTTTATCCCCTCCATGTTAGCCATATTCACCGTTTGATTAACGCTGCTTTGTGGGATAGATTGATGCGTCCCATGTCGTCAATTTCAGTAACGACGACGGGAAGAACATCCCCTACTTTAGCCACGTCCTCAATCTTGTTTACACGCTCATCACGAAACTGGGAAATGTGAACCATACCTTCAACGTTGGGGGTGAGTTCAACAAAGGCCCCGAAGTTCATAAGGCGGGTGACTTTTCCTTCAAAGCGCTCCCCGGCTCTAATTTCGCGAGTTAGGTTGTCAACCCACGCTATGGCCTTTGCCATAGCTTCTTCGTCAGCTGAAGTAATGGAGACCAATCCGTCGTCGGCGATGTCGATGTCGGCGCCGGTTTCTTCGACAATTTTGTTGATATGTTTGCCTTTGGGGCCGATAAGATCACCAATCTTTTCAACGGGAATACGTATGGTGCGAATACGAGGAGCGTAAGGAGACATATCAGCCCTGGGCTTCTGAATAGTTTCGGCCATGACTTGCAGGATATTGAGGCGAGCCGTCAAAGCCTGGGCAAGGGCCTGGGACAGGATTTCACGAGTCAGGCCGGAAACCTTAATGTCCATTTGCAGAGCGGTAACTCCATCAGCAGTACCGGCCACTTTGAAGTCCATATCGCCCTTCTCATCTTCCAGGCCGGCGATGTCGGTTAGTATTTTATGGGTGCCGACGCCATCGGTAATAAGTCCCATGGCGATACCGGCTACTGGCTTGGTAATAGGCACACCGGCGTCCATAAGAGCCAGGGTAGAGCCGCAAACGGAAGCCATAGATGAGCTACCGTGGCTTTCCAGGACTTCGGAGACCAACATCATAGTGTAGGGAGGCCAATTGTCTGACTTCGGTAAAACAGGCATTAAAGCTCGTTCAGCTAAAGCACCATGACCAATTTCCCGGCGACCGGGACCGCGATTGGGACGAATTTCGCCGACGGAAAAGGCAGGAAAGTTGTAGTAATGGATGTAGCGTTTCTTCGCCTCAATTTCCATGGTGTCCAACAACAAAACGTCGGAAGGGCCACCTAGTGTAACAGTGGTTAGAATCTGAGTTTCGCCGCGCTGGAACAAACCGGAGCCGTGAGTGCGAGGCAATAAGCCGACTTTGGCAGCGAGGGGGCGAATATCAGTGAGAGAACGGCCGTCAGCCCTCTTTTCTTCTTTGAGAATTTGTTCGCGTTGATAGTCTCCGTGCAACTCGTGAACGGCACTGCGAATGTCTTTTTCGGAAGGACCCCCTTCCCCGCCTTCAAGTTGTTCAATAACGGCCTCGGCTGTGTCACGTTCGACCTGGCCGATTTCCTGTTTGGTTTGAACGTTTTGCAGTTTTTCTTCCAGGATAGGACGGGCAATTTCTTTGATTTTGGTGATGACATCTTCATTCCGAGATGTGAGAATTGGCTCCTGTTTAGCTTTGCCAGCCTTACTCTGAAGGTCATTAATGAGAGAGGCAATGAGGCCAAGGGTTTTCTGGGCTTCTTCTAAAGCATCAAGGATGGTGTCCTCGGGCACTTCATTAGCACCGGCTTCTATCATGGTAATGCGGTCAGAGGTGCCAGTTACTATTAAGTCCAAATCGCTTTTCTCGCGCTCTTCGACAGTGGGGTTGATAACAAATTCGTTGTCAATGCGGCCCACGCGTACGCCGGCTAGCGGCCCGTCCCAGGGTATGTCGGAAATGGAAAGGGCGGCACAGGCGGCGATGACAGCAGGAACGTCAGGGTCGTTTTCGCCATCATAAGAAAGGATGGTGAGGACGATTTGAATGTCGTTGATCATGTACTCGGGGAAAAGAGGACGAACGGCGCGATCGATTAAGCGAGCATTAAGGACAGCATCATCGGTGGGGCGACCTTCGCGTTTAATAAAACGACTGCCCTTTATTTTCCCGGCAGCGTAAAACTTTTCTTCATAATCGACCAATAAGGGCATAAAGTCGGCATCAGGGCTAAAGGGGTTGCCCATAGTGGCAGTGCCAAGAACGACGGTGTCGCCGTAACGAACCATGACGGAACCGCCAGCCTGCCGCGCTAACTCACCGGTAGTTAAAGTAAGATCTTTTCTGCCGATCTGCATATTACACGTGGTCATTATCGGGCTAGTAAAAATTTACGCGGAGTCCGAGATAAGTCCGTGAAGCTGTCTACAGCTTGAACAAGAGCGCCGGAGGTGCTTTCGCGAAAGCTCATAACTTCCATGCGCAGTCCCTTGCGCTGGGCGAATTCAACCAAGGGTATAAAGTCGCCGTCGCCACTGATAAGAACGGCGACGTCAATTTTGGGCTCTAATTGAAGAACATCCACGGCGATACCGACGTCCCAGTCGCCTTTTTTTTGGCCGCCGATAAAGCTTTGCAAAGGCTTGGTTTTTACCTCAAAGCCCTGGTCGGACAAGGCCTGGTGAAAATCTTCTTCGTGTGCTTCTTCAGTGGTAATGCCATAAGCCAGGGCACGCACCAGATGACGGCCAGAAACAGCCTCTTCTAAAATTTTCCTGAAGTTAACCTTCTTGTTGTGCAGAGCACGAGCGGAATAATACATGTTCTGGATGTCGACAAATACTCCGACCCGCTGTTGTGGGAATTGACCGGGAGAAGTCATACCTGTGTTTTTAGACCAAGCTTTTTGGTGAGAGATTGGTAACGTTTCTCATCACTGCGCTTCAGATAATTGAGAAGGTGCTTGCGCTTGCTAACCATGCCGAGAAGACCACGGCGGCTGTGCTGGTCTTTTTTGTTTTTTCTAAGATGCTTGATCAGCTCTTCAATTTTCTCGGTGAAGACAGCTACCTGAACTTCCGGAGAACCGGTGTCGTGCTTATGCAGCATGTACTTCTTTATTATTTTGCCTTTTCTTCCTTCAACTTTACTCATAGTGGATATTGTACACTATTGTGTTTAAGGAAAAAACGCAAGTTATTAGCTTGTGTTACATTATTATTGATGTCTCAAGATATAAATAAGCTGCATGCGGATTTTTTGGAGGATTTAGAGATCGGGCAGGGCCGATCAGCCAAGACTGTGGAGAATTATGACCGGTATTTGAGGCGGTTTTTTGGGCAGCAGAAAATAAAAAAGGTGTCCGATATTACGGGAGAGGCTGTGCGCGACTTTCGAAGATGGCTGAATGAGTCGGCTGCCAGGCCCGGTGACATCTCGCGAACAGGTGTCTGCTTAGCTACACAAAATTACCATTTAATTGCCTTGCGGCAACTGCTGCGGTATCTGGCCAGGCGTGATATTAAGACCCTCTCCCCCGACAAAGTGGGACTGGCTAAATTACCGGAGCGCGACATTGACGTGTTATATCCGGAAGAAATAGATGCCTTACTGCATGCCCCCAGTGGTGATGATATAACCATTCTGCGTGATAAGGCTCTTCTAGAAGTACTATTTTCGACTGGTATGAGAGTAGCGGAAGCCGTGAGTTTAGATAGAGATGATATCAGAGAAAATTCGAGTGAACTGACTGTGAGGGGAAAAGGGAATAAGGTGCGGGTAGTTTTTTTGTCGCAGACGGCGAAGAAGGCAGTGGCGGCATATTTACAGAAACGGGGAGACCTTGATCCGGCGCTGTTTATCCGATACAGCCCGAATGCAGCGAATAGTGATGATTTAAGATTAACGCCGCGGAGTGTGCAGCGAATGATGAAGAAGTATGCGGCGGCGGGAGGTTTGACCAAAAATATTACTCCTCACACGTTGCGACATTCGTTTGCCACTGATTTGTTAAGCAATGGGGCTGATGTGCGACAAGTACAGCAATTACTGGGACATTCTTCTATCACAACGACACAAGCATACACGCATCTGACGGATGTGCATTTGAGGGATATACACGAGAAATTCCACCGGAGAAGTTCTTCTATTTAATTAGTTCCAGAGCGCAGGGCAGTTCCTGGGTACGTTCGGCGGCAGTGAGTTTGACGCCAAGAGTAGACCAGGCGTACAGGTCGCCTTCGCCGACAATAAGATTATAACGTTCCAGGAGATCACGCAAAATAACCTGGGTGAGGGCGGTTGGCAATGACTGGACGCGGACCAACGAGAAGAGCGCGGTGCGGCCGGAGGGCCGCTCTAATAAACCTTCTTGTTCCCACAGAGGCGAAAAAGCTTCCCAGACGTCCTGATTCCACTCACGAATGTCCCGAGGTATATCAGCAGCGGCGTCTTTACTTAAATCCCACAGGAGAGGCAAAAATTCCTGGATAACACGGAGGTATTCACCCCAAATGCCGGCAAATTGTGCCCAATCGATGTGATAGGCCTCGGTATGCCAGAGAAGATAGAATTGGTGAATGGCAGGAAGGCTGATGAAACGTTGATAGCGTGATTTTACCGGAACGAGTTTGTCTTTGACGCGACGAACAAGCTTGAGAATCTGAAGCACATCCCGCAAGCGACGCAGAGACAGATACTGCCACTCATTTTCGAGCTGAATAATGGGGAGAGAGCGCAAAGAGGGCAGGCTTCTGGCTAAATTATAGGCGTCGGTAGAAGCCAATAGCCACTCTTTACCTTCATGTACCAGGGTGGGAGGATTGTCGGCAACGAGGCCAAGAAAAGTAGTTGCGTCTTGTACAGCAGAAACATCAGACACGTCATTGGTGGTAAGAGGTAAATTGAGCAGGACAGGAATGTGGGGGTGATGAGCCGACCATAGATCACTAACAAGCTGGCGCCAGGCACGGCTTAAGGCGTCAGAACAGGAAGTGAAGTTTGCAAACACCGCCTGGGTAGCTGTTTCAGGATCGGGAGCTTCGTGGATGAGCCTGGCAAGCTGGTCAGGATTGAGACGAGTCTTGGTGTCACTTAAATCACAAAGGGCCTGGAAGTTTTTGTGTTCCATGTCAGTTCAAAGATACCACAAAAAAAATCCAAAACTCCAATTTCAAATTTGTGTATTAAGCGGTTATTGTCTGTTTTGTTTGGCGAGAAACGCCAATTTTTTCGAAAGCGATTTCTTCTCCCTTAAGAACCGCTTGTATGGCAGAGCCTTTGGGGAACTGACCGGTTAAGAGGACGGTGGCTAGTTTGTTTTCCAGACGGCGCTGTATTTCACGGCGGAGAGGCCGGGCGCCGAATTGGGGGTCGAAACCATCCTGGGCCAGGCGATTGCGTACTGCATCGCTTATAGTTAAGTCAAGGCCCTGGGTGGCTACACGCGCTATGACTTCTTTTAACATGATGTCGGTTATCTCTTGAACATGTTTCTTGCTCAAAGCATGAAAAACAATTACTTCATCAATGCGGTTGAGTAGTTCAGGACGAAATATTTCTTTAATCTTGTCCTGGAGAAGGCTTTTTAGATCCTCCCAGTCTTTGGTGCCCTTCGACAGGCCCGGGGTTGCACTGCGTGCAGCTGCTGCTTCCTGGATCATTTTGCCGCCAATGTTACTGGTCATAATGATGAGAGTGTTTTTGAAGTCGACTATCTTGCCTTGCCCGTCGGTGAGCTGGCCGTCTTCGAGAATCTGCAGGAGGACATTGAAGACGTCGGGATGAGCTTTTTCAATTTCATCCAGCAAAACAACAGAGTACGGCTTGCGACGAACATTTTCAGTAAGCTGTCCGCCTTCTTCGTATCCTACATAGCCAGGGGGCGAGCCGATCATGCGGGCCACAGAGTGTTTTTCCATGTATTCGGACATATCGAGACGAATCATGGCATCATTACTGCCAAATAAGGTGTCGGCCAGGGCGCGAGTGAGCTCGGTTTTACCGACACCAGTGGGACCAAGGAATAGAAATGAACCTTGAGGACGATTTGGGTCTTTGAGGCCGACCCGGTTGCGGCGAATAGCAGAACTTATGGCGGTGACGGCTTCATCCTGGGCAATTACACGCCGATGCAGTTCGTCTTCCAGGTGAAGCAGACGATCGGCCTCACTGGCGGTAATTTTGGCAACAGGAATGCCAGTCCAGGCAGCAACAATAGTCTCTATATCTGTGGCGCGAACCTCGGGATTTATGGTGGCATGCTTTTTCTGCCAGGTTTCTTCCTGTTTTTTGATACCGGACTCAACCGTGCTTATTTTCTTTCTGAACTGTTTTATTTTATCCTGGCTTTTTGATCTTTGAGCGGCGGCTAGCTCTTTATTTAGTTCTTTGAGCTTGTCCTGTTCGCTGGTTAAGCTATCCGGGCGCTCCAGGGAACCTAGACGAACTTTGGCGGCGGCTTCGTCCATGAGGTCGATGGCTTTGTCGGGCAAAAAACGATCGCGAATATATTTGCTGGACAAGTGGACGGCGGCCTGGATGGCTTCATCTAAAATACGCACCTTGTGATGGGCTTCGTAGCGGTCCTGAAGACCGCGTAATATCTCAATAGCGGCTTCAATGTCTGGCTCTTCCACCAGGACAGGCTGGAAGCGCCGCTCCAGGGCGCCGTCCTTTTCAATGTGTTTGCGGTATTCGTTTAAAGTGGTGGCGCCGATGACCTGAAGTTCGCCGCGGGCCAGAGAAGGTTTTAATATATTAGCGGCGTCCAGGGTGCCGCCTTCGCCGGTGCCACCGGCGCCAACCAGGGAGTGCAGTTCGTCAAGAAAAAGAATGACGGCGCCACGGGCGGCAATAACTTCATCGACCACTTTTTTTATTCGTTCTTCGAATTCGCCGCGATATTTGGTGCCGGCCACCAGAGCAGCCAGATCGAGGGCCAAAACACGTTTTCCTTCCAGCGCTTCGGTTACATTGCCGGTGGCTATGCGAGTAGCCAGACCTTCCGCGATGGCGGTTTTGCCAATACCAGGCTCGCCAATTAAAACAGGGTTGTTTTTGGTGCGGCGGGATAATATCTGAATAACTCGCTGGACTTCGTCGTGGCGACCAATAACAGGGTCAAGTTTGCCAGCGCGAGCTAACTCGGTGAGGTCGCGGCTATATTCATCCAGGGTGGGGGTTTTACTCTTCTTTTTAGCCTGGCCTTTCTTTTTGCCCTTCTCCCCTACTGCGGACAGGACGGCCTGGCGCAGCTTGGTGTCGCTGATGCCATATTTCTTGAGGGTTTGGGCGGCCAGGCCTTCGTCTTCTGCCAGCAACCCTATCAACATGTGTTCACTGCCAACGTAGTCGTGCTGGAGATTGCGGGCGGCGTGCCAGGACAATTCCAGGGCGCGCTTGGCACGGGGAGACAAATCGGGAGCAACCCCTTTGGAGTATTTTTTTTCATCTTTAATCATGTTTTCTTTGAGATAACCGATTAGTTCGTCCGGCTCTATATCCATATTTTTTAGTATCTGGCGGCCGACTTCCTCTTCCTCGGCCACGCCGATAAGGAGATGCTCTGTGTCAAGAGCCGGGGAGCCTGCCTCAATGGCTGCCTGGGCGGCTTTTTGAACAACTTGTTTGGCGCGATCGGAGAAAGCGTCGAGGATGTTGACCTGTTCCGTGGGTGGTCTGCTTAAGGGGGCTCCGTGTTCATGCTGGCCGCGGCCAAAGAATGGATTGTCAGGAAAGCCAGGGAAGGCACCGAACGGTGAAGCAGTATTTCTGGCCGTGATGCCAAGTTCTTCAGCACAAGCGTGACATAAGTTGTATTCTTCGGGCTGACTGTTGATAGTGCGAGTAACCTTAAGGCCGGCCTGGCGTGATTGACATCTATCGCATTGCATATGTGTTTGATTATTACGATTATTTTAGCATATGTCAAGGGGTTTGTTGTCAAGTTTTTCTATTTGTGCTATATTCCCCGGTTATGAAAATTCTATTTGTAGGACAACGCGGTATGCCCGCTTATGCTGAAGCTCCGACAGGCAGGCCTTACCGGGAGTTGCGAGTGCAGTCTTTGGCGCAAATGCTGGCCAAGGACGGGCATGACGTGGCGGTGACTTGCGGGCGGCCATTTGTGTCAAAAAATATCAGTTGTTTTAATGGAGTGGAATTAGTGCATCTGTTTTCACTGGGTCCGAATAAGGCCGAGGGCTGGGTGCATACCTTTTTGGAACTGATAACAATGTGGTGGCGTAATCCTGACGTGGTGCATGTGCATGGGTGGAAAATGGCGGCGCTGGCGCGAGTGGCAGCACTACTGCGCCCGGAAACTACATATGTGTGGACGGTTGATGCTGTCCCTGACTTACCGCGATGGATGGTGCGACTTGTGGCTGGTAGTGCCAAGAAAGTTTTTGACGCAGTGACAGTGCCGACGCGGGCGCTGCAGTATGGATTGGCACGTGATATAAAGGTGACGGCGAATTATGTGCCGGACGGTTATGTAAACTCGGAGCTGCCTGATATTCCATTAAAACATTTTGGCTTACGCAAAGGACAGCAATACGTTTTGGCGTTGGTTGAAACACCGGCCGCGGTGCGGAAAGTGGCCAGGGCATATGTCAAGGCAGGATTGCGTAAGAAGCTGGTGGTGCTGCGGGAAGGTAAGGGCGATTTTAGTAGACTAGCCAAGAAGTATTCCTTTCTGCACCTGGCAGGAGAGCAGACGGGGCGAGGACTGGCCACTTTACTGGCGCAGGCATCGATTATTGTGGTCGATAGTGATTCGTCACCTGATACCGCTTTGCAGGCGATGGCTTGTGGCAAAACTATTATCGCGATTACACCTTCACCAGCAGAAGAAGTGCTGGGCGGAGCGGCTTTATTTGTTGGAGATAAGAATAAACCAGCGCTGGCTGAAGTGCTGAAGTCTGTTGCGGGCAGTGCTGCCCGGCAGGCAGCGTGGGGCAGAAAAGCGAAAAAGAGAGCACAGGCCCACTTTGCCTGGGAAAGAATTTTGCCGGATTATGAGGCGCTGTACCACTACCCACGGGTTAGATCGGTGGCCCTGGATTCGGCAATAAATACTTCCTTCACGAAGCTTCCGGCAGTAAGATAAAAAGCAGAAGGCTAGCCGGCTTGCCGGCCGAAGCCTTGGCGAAGGCCGGGGTGGCGGAATTGGTATACGCGTTAGCTTTAGGAGCTAATGTCCGAAAGGGCGTGCAGGTTCAACTCCTGTCCCCGGCACGTTTCGTTGGGTTCGCCCGCCAGCACGGCGGGCGGCCGCTGTATTGGCGGCCGAGTCCTCTCATCCGCACTGACCCGCCTACACTTTTAATCACTTCATAGACACAAAAAAGAGCGTGATTGGTATGATAGAGGTCTTAACACCTAATACCAACACGCTCTATGAGCATACTTAAACAAAAACAGCTCTTTTTCAACTGTACAAATCAAC
>JBDRMS010000015.1:0-29471 GCA_043811915.1 bacterium | reverse complement strand
GGGCTGTCACACCAAGATCAAGATGCTGAAACGAATGAGCTACGGATTCAACAATCGAGAACGGTATACACTCAAAATGTTACTGGCCTTTCATTCACTATCAGACTTCAAGTGGCAGCACACTTAATTGGACATAGCCATCCTTGTACTCGTCCAGCACATTTGAGACTGCCGCCGGGTTAATTGATCACAAATATACCGCAGCGGACTCTTTAATTCCAACGACCAGTGTGGCCGCCTGGTGTTGTACCATAACAGCCACTTCATCAGCTGCCGGTTAAACCCTTCCAGGTTGTATGCCAGGAGGTGACGGCGCTGTTTAATGAAGGCGTCAGAGACGGTGCGGTTAAACCGCTCCACTTCACTTTGCATCTGGGGACATCGGGGGTAGCTGTGAAAGTGAGTGATGCCTTCTTTCTTCAACAACAGCTCAAAGTGATGCTGGAACTCACTGCCGTTGTCGGTCTGGACATGAGTGAGCTGCAGGGGCGCCACTTGCTTGAAGGTAGCCATGAAGTCAGCCGCGTTCTTCGAGGAGTGTGAAGGGTAAGCGTAAGCAAAGCCGAACTTTGATTCTCGATCTAAGGCTGTTACCACGTAGCGCTTGATGCCGTTGGTGAATCTGACAACAGTATCGGCTTTGACCAGGCCTCCCTGATGTCCTTTGGAACGCAGTTTCTTGCGCTTTTTCGGTGGTTTTCGTTCAATCATCCGTCCGGTTCTGGCCGAGAGGGTGACTTTGACTGGATCGAGGAGCTGGCCGGACATCTTTAGGTCGACTAGGATGCGGCCAACGGTGGAGTCAGATATGTCAGCAATGCTTTCATCCCTAATCATCTTGCCTAGCTTCTCCTTGCCGATCTTCTCCCATTTCCTCTCGGCGATGATAAACGCTGCCACGCCCGGCGGAACGATTCGCTGCCGCCTGTGTTTAGGAGCGGTACTTTGTTTGTTCAGCGCCTGAACAGCGCCGCCTTTCGCCTTGAGCTTTGCTTGCCAACGATAGAGGGTGGCCCGGGAGACACCAAAAGCATCTGTGGTGGCAGCATCGCCATACTGCTCCCAGAAAGCTAAGACTTTAACTCGTCTTTGAGCTTCTTTGGTAATCATATCCCGGAAGCGTACCGCGTACTCCCAGGCTTTGATGAAGCCTTTAGTTTGTCTGAATTTGTTGAATTGCTGCATTAAGACTGCTTGTTAGGGCAGTCTCATATGTTTCTGAACTTGTGCAATCCTTTTAAAGCTTGTACGTTTTTGGATGTAGAGGGGATGTGGCGGAATCGGTAGACGCGCAGCGTTCAGGGCGCTGTGAACATCTGTTCATGAGAGTTCGAGTCTCTCCATCCCCACCAGAAAAGAAAAACCCCCGGTGCACGTGGCGGTGGGGGTGGGAGGGTGCAATTAGTCGATAGACTAGAGCTTTTTGCTTTGGTCCTCCGATTGGGCAAATCTGTTTTTTTGCTCTTTGTCTTTGAGCTCACTTTGTAGCTTCTGCAGCTTTTGGCTAAGAGCAGACAGGTCAGAGGAGTCGCTTGCGTACCCTAGTGATGCAGCTTTGGGACTGCCATGAATCCATAACTTGTGCTTTGAGGAGTCCTGCCAGGTGGTTGTGTGGGGTTCATCTTTAGAGATGAAGTGTTTTTTGTCCGCGTACTTGGTTTTGAGTTGACTGTGTATCTGGACGGCGATCTTGACCTTTGTGTCTCCGTCGAGCGTGCTGGATTCGGTATTTTCCTGCAGAATCAACTCGACGTGTTGCAGACGGAGTGGACAGTAAAAATCTGCTTCGGGACCGAAGATTTTCTTGGCTTGAGCCAGGCACTCGTCAGCGTGGTCTAGGACGTATCCCGGTTCGCATATGAACAAAAGTTCAATACGGAAGGCGCCCTGGCCGATGATCACGGGGTAGCCTTGTAAGTGGATCCGGCCAAAGTCTACGACTGGTTTATCGATGCCGAGTATGGTTTTGGTTCTCCATAGGCGCTGTGTCCTAAGGGCATCCATCAGGGATTGTATGTCAATGACGGCGACTGGGCTGAAGGTCACGGATGAGACGGTGATGCTCTTTGATTCAGTTAAACCTAGTGTCTTTTGAAAAGCGGTGAGCAAGTCGTCGTCCCAGGTGAGACCACCAAAGGGTTGGATGATAGTGAGTGGCTGCTCTGGTGCTGGCGCTACTGGTGCTGGCGGAGGCGGGTCATCTTCCTTAGGCGGCGTGATAACACTGGGGGGAGGTGAGGGAGGAGGAGTCGGCGGATCGTCATCGGATGGCAGGGCAGGAATAATGCTGGAAATGGCAGCGATGGTTTCTTTGATTGGCAGACTGGAGGGACCGGGGAAAACATCTTCCGGCGGGTCAACCAATTGTTCATCAGAGTCTAGTGGTTCTGGTCTGCTGTTTATCTGCGGGGGGACGGGTCGGTTGTCTGCTGGTGTGAAAACAGCGACGCTTTTTTGGTCTTGCGGTGGTGACGTGACTGGTTGCGGTTCGCGGAGGGCATACAGAGCGGCGCAGCCCAGGGTCAATGTGACAATCGCGGCCGAAATAGCCGGGATGACGAAATGTCGCTTGACCGGTGGTGCAGGGTCCTCATTCGTGCCGGATGAGTTAGCCGGTCTCGCCACAGCAGATCTGTTTTGTGCTGTGAAAGTGATCTGGCAGCGCGGACAGGTAACTGACTTTTGCGTGTGATGGGTCTTTACTTGCATCGGCTGACGGCAATAGGGGCAATAGCAATGGAATGTGTGGCGGGTGACAGGGAGAGCAGGGTTGGCGAGCTTAATCATGACCTGACTCCTTTTTGCTAGAGTGTATTTTATTGGGCAGAGTGCAAATGCTGGACATGCCAACACGCAACGCTGTTTATGAGGTTGCGCCTCTACTATACATATTTTGGAGAGAAAGGCAAGGTGATGTCTTTGAGGCGGGTTTTGAAGTCTTCGACGCCGTCGATGGGAATAGGGTCGATGTTGTATTCAAGAGCCAGGTAGTATGATGTCCAAAGGCCAAAAATAACGCTGGAGAATATTTTTTCCAGCAGAGTGTTGCCTTTGGCATCGAAGATGGTGACGCCTGTCCCCCACTTTTCGTACAGCTCGGCGGTGACGTCCATGCGAGCTTTGATTCGAGGGTGGTCGTTGTCGTCGCGAATGATAAGGGTATGAAATTTTCCCCGGGGGTGGCTGAAACTGGCCAGTTCATTGTGGTTGAGTTCGGGGAGAGTATTCCAGAAGGCAGGTGTTTTGGCATTTTCGTTAGTTTGTATCTTGAAGTTTTTGGCGGCGAAGCCGAGGGTGTCAGAAGAGTAAAAAAGAGGTGTTTTACCTTTGAATTTACTGGCTAGCTTCCGGGCCGGTGCTTCAAGGCCGGGTATTGTTTTAGTAAGCATGTCAGCGGTGCGTTTGAGGTTATTGGCGGAGTTTTCGGCGAGGCGGCTGTTTGCGAGGGCAGTAACGATGCCAGTGAAGGCGGCAAACAGAGTGTGGCGGGGTTGCATACCGGGGAAGTCGATGAGACAAAGTGGTACATTGTCACGCTTGGCCCATTTCTGCAGAGTGCCGCCAGAAGCGCTGGCCAGTATGGGGATTCCGGCTTTTTTAGCAGCCTGATAACCGGTAAGGGACTCCTCGGTGTTACCTGAATATGAGCTGGTGATGACCAGGGGTTTTTTAAGGCCCATGTGAGCCAGGTAGTCGACTGGCAAGTCGTAATTGCGGTGGACATACAGGGGAACTTTCGGCAGGTCCAGGGCGTTTAACAGGTCTCCAGGATGGCCACTGCCGCCCATGCCGCATAGGATGATACTGTCGAAATGCCCGCCAATTTTTACATCTCTATTAATCTCAAGAGAGTGAGTTATTTGCTCGGGCTGGTTTAATATGACATCGTGCATGTTTCAAGTGTAAGGAGTAAAGAGTAAAGAGTAAAACAACAACTTTCTTTCTTTACTCTTTTAGTTTTTCCAGGCCCTTTTTACGTTGATGTGCCAGTCGGAAATGTTGTTGAAGCGGCCGGCGGGCAGAGCAGCTAGGCGAGCCTCAACGCCGCGAATATCTTTGGTGGTGGCAAAAAGGTAGTAGGGTTGATAGAGAATAATGGCAGGGGTGTACTCGAGTATTTTGTTTTGGAATTCCTGGTATTTTTCCTGGCGCTCATTGTCGTCGGCTGTTTTGCGTGCTTCTTCCAACAACTTATCTACTTCCTGGTTTTTAAACAAAGCCAAGTTAAGGCCGGGGCTTCTGGTTTGAGTGGAATGCCAGAAATAGTAAGGATCGGGTTTGGCCGGGAGTATTTCACCAAAAAGTAAAGCTTCATACTGGCGGGGTTGAACGACCGTTTGTTGAATGATGCCGGTGCCCAGATGTTCCAATTCAACGTTAATGCCTATTTGACGCCATTGTTCCTTAATAATTTCGGCGGTTCTAATATACTCCGGCCAGTCGGTGGTGGTGATTTTAATCGAAAGTTTCTTGTCTTCCTTGTAGCGGAAACCGTCGTCTCTTAGTTCCCAGCCGCTATCATCAAGGTTTTGGGTGGCGGCTTCCAGATTAACGACGGGGTCAGGAAATTCACCGCTGTATGACAGGGTGCTGGGCGGAATGGGCAGTTGCAGGACCTCGCCTTGTGACTGAAGGGCATCGGTGACAATTTTGGTGCGGTCAGTAGCCAGGGCCAGAGCTGATCTAACTCCAGCTTCGGATAAAGCTTCATTGTGTTGTTGATTGAAGAAGATGGCAAAGTATTGGGGCAACAGGAGCTGATGGATAGTGATGGTGCGACTGCGTACCTGGTCGAGAAGGCCCAAGGATAAAAAGCCGGTGCCGTCGGCTTTTCCGGATAGAAGGGCGTCGGTTGCTTCCTCGAGTGAGGTGTAAAAGGTAAAAATGATACTGTCGAGATAGGGTTTTTGGCCATAGTAGTTTTCGTTGCGATCAAGCTGGAGGCCGGTAATGTCGCCGGTTTTTCGGCGAGTGGATATTTCAGTGAACTGAAATGGGCCGGTGCCGATTGGCTTGAGGGCTTGTTCAGCTAAGGAAGCGTTGGCGGGTTCAATGGTTGACCAGACGTGTTCAGGGGTTATGCCGACGACAAGGCTGGATAGGAAGGGAACGTAAGGTTGAGGCAAATGAAAGCGAACGGTGTAGTTGTCAACTTTGGTAATGTCAACTTTTTCAAAAGTGTTAGCCAGGGGGGAGCCATAGTCGGGAGTTTGAATGCTGCGAATAGTGAAAACAACGTCGTCGGCAGTGAAAGGCTGGCCATCATGCCAGGCGACATCGTTGCGCAGATGAATGGTGTATGTCGTCTGATCTTCGGATACCTCAACGTTGGTAGCCAGGTCGTTTACCAGTTCGAGCTTATTATTAAAACGAAAGAGGCCGGAGTAGACCAGGCGAGTGATGTCGACGTCAAGGTCGTTAGCACCGGCCAGAATGGGATTTATGTTGCGGGGCTGGCCAACAGCAGCTTCATGATAACTACCGCCGGTTTGAGGAATGAGTTGAGTGTGACTGCTGACATAATTAATAGTGCTTAAGGCTCCAGAGACGATGAGCAGAATGATAAGAATACCCAGGGTGAGGCGTTCCATGGTGGTCATGGCTCGGCAGAAGGAGGTAGCCCAGTCGAGCAAATGGCGAGCGATGTCTTTTATTGATTTTGTCTCCATAGAGAAGTGATACCATAGTCGTAGTAAGTCAGCTCACTATTATCACATTCGGCAGTGGATCGCTCGCCAGTAGGGGCTGTTTCCAGCATGGAGTAAAATTCAAAAATGGCCGGATTACGTTTCCAGTAGAAGTACCCCGCAAAATCCTGCCCGTGGCGGGATCGCGGGGCAGGATCGGTCGGGAACGGTTTGGCCGGATTAGCATACTTTTCGTTTTGAGCGCGCAGAATCTCTTCGATCTGGGCCAGCACGGCTTTGTTGTTGGGGTCGGTTAACACACCACACCAGGAGGCTTGATCATATGGCGGGAAAGTACCGTGGATATTGCGGGCAAAGTACAGAGATTGTTCGAGGTCTTCCAGGTGGTGTTTGCGAATGGTGTCGCGGGCCTCCGCATCGGCACGGTTTAGGAGGAAGACACCGCCTAAGAGCAACCCTCCCAGGGCGAGGTAAAGTGGAAGGCGCTGTCCCATCATTAGATAAAAAGGTGGGCCAGGGCGGTTAATACAAAGAGAATAGCCAAGACCACAGTGAGACGAAAGATGGTTTTTTCGCTGCCCCGGCGAATGTGAAAACCTTCGGCCCCACCGCCAAAAGCGCCGGACATGCCGGCAGAACGGCTTTGCACGAGGATGCCGGCGGTAAGGGCAATGCTGAGAATAACCAGAACGATATTAAGCCAAGTCATGGTGTGTAAGACTTTTTACGGTAGGTCAAATAGTGATGATTAGCAAGCCTTGACAGATTGAGAGTAACTATTCGTGGCGGAGAGCGTCGATGGGATTCTTACGGGCGGCTTTGCGGGCGGGATAAATACCGAAGATGAGTCCGATGGCGGTAGCCGTGCCGACGCCGAGCAGAATAGCACCAACGGGTAAATTAAGGGGCCAATCCAGATTGTATTGGGTGCGCACGACTATGGTGATAATAAAAGACAAGGTGACGGCGAGTGCGGTGCCAATGGCGCCGCCGGACATGGTGAGGATTATAGATTCAAGCAGAAATTGGCGCATGATGTTCTGGTTGGTGGCGCCGACGGCTTTGCGCAAGCCGATTTCCTGTGTGCGTTCAGTGACGGAGACCAGCATGATGTTCATGATACCAACGCCGCCGACCATAAGTGAAATAGAGGCAATGGCAACCAGGAAGATGGTAAGGATAGTAGATATGGTGCTGATACTTTCTACCATATCTTCCTGAGTGAGAACGAAGAAGTCGTCTTTGTTAGAATCAGTTATATTGTGAAGGTCTCGTAAAGTGGTGCGGATGTCGCCGGCCACTTGCGCGGGATCAGCATCAGTTTTAACGCGGATGATTACTTCATGGTAGTGATTAATGCCCATGAGGTCTTTTTGAGCGGTGGTGTAAGGCAGAATAACAATTTCGTCGACGTTAAAAGAGGACACCTGGCCGCTTTTAGGCAAGGTGCCGACAACCTTAATGTTGTGGCCGCGGATTTTGACAGTTTTGTTAATGGCTTCAGAGTCACCAAACAGTTCCTGTTTAACGCGGTGGCCAAGGACGGCCACTTTGGCGCGTTGTTTGACGTCTTCATCGGTAAAGTTGTTGCCTTCTTCGGGGAAAATGCGAAAGAAGTCTTCCATGCCGGTACTGGTCCAGCCTAAAATGACGGGGCGGTATACATTTTCCTGATAAGATATACTGCCGGAGACTATAACGGCGGGTTCGACGGAGGTGACGTCGGGTACATTTTCCGGGCGGCGCAAGGCGTTGATTTCCCGGTTGGTAAGTGATTCGCCGAATAACGTGTTGGCTATATCGGCCGGTCCCTTGGGTTGGCGACCGGGCCGCACGACAACCATGTTACTGCCGAAAGACTCTACTTCACCAAGGATGAGCTGCTGGGCACCCTGACCAATGGCAATAACCAGGACAATAGCGATGATGCCAATAACGATACCCAGGATAGTGAGGAGGGAGCGACCGAGATTTGCTCGCAGGGAACGATAGGATTCTTTGATGGAAGTCAGAAGCGACATTATTTGGAGTAGTGCTTATGGCCGCGGGAGGTTTTTTGGTCGGAAGAAATTTGCCCATCGAGTAAGGTAACGATGCGCTGGGCGTAGCGGGCGGTTGGGGTTTCGTGAGTGATGACTATGACGGTGTGGCCTTGTTGATGTAGAGAGTCTATGGTGGCCAGCACGTCGCCGCCGGTTTTGGAATCCAGATTGCCGGTTGGCTCGTCGGCCAGAATAATTTTAGGCTGGCCCACCAGGGCGCGGGCTATAGCCACGCGCTGTTTTTCACCGCCGGACAGCTGGGAGGGCTTGTGCTTGAGGCGGTGGGCCAGGCTTACTTTTTCCAGGGCGGACAGGGCTCTCTGGCGATGTTGTTTGAGAGGCGAGGTTGAGTAATACAAAGGTAACATTACATTTTCCAAAACTGTGGCGCGGGGGAGAAGATGAAAAGACTGAAAAACAAAACCGATTAGCTGGTTGCGCAGATGGGCTAACTCGGTATCGGAGAGTTGCCCTATTTCTTGATTATTGAGAAGATATTGACCGCTGGTCGGGCGGTCGAGCAGGCCGATGACGTGTAACAAAGTTGATTTACCTGATCCGGAAGGACCCATAATAGAGACGAATTCACCATCGGCGACGGCGAAGTCGATATTTTTTATGGCTGTGGTCTTAGTCTCGTCTTCTTCTTCGGCACCGTAAATTTTAGTGAGCCGGTGAGTTTGAATTAGAGGTGCTTTATTTGTCATTAAAGGCTGCCGATGATAACACTTTCGTTCTCACTTAGGCCGCTGACTATTTCGATGGTACCGTCGGAACCAAGCAGGCCGGTGACAACTTCTCGCTCTGCTACGCGGGAGTCTTCGCCCAGGACGCGCACGATTTGCCGGTCGTCGCGTTGGATGACAGCACGGCGGGGGACGGCAATGACGCTGTCTCTCTGGTCAGCGTGAACGTTGACGTTGGCGGTGAGACCTGGTTTTAGATCATCGGCTGGCGAATTAAGGCGCAGAGTTGTTTTATAAGTGGGAACTCCTTCAATAATGACGGCGGCCGGAGCTATTTTGGTGACGGTGGCAGTAAGGCTATCGGCGTTGGGATAAGCGTCCAGGGTGACGGTGGCGGACAGACCAGTAGTCAGCTTGGTAGCGTCGGTTTCGGGTACGTCAGCGGTTATTCCCAGCTGGTCTGTTGTCTGGATGGTCAGAACATTTTCGCCGGCGGCGACTATTTCCCCCGTTTTTTTGTCAACGGAGGTCATAACGCCGTTGATCGGCGCGATAATACTGGTTTTATTTAACTTCGCCCGGGCGAGTTCGCGACTGGCCTGTAAAGAGGACAGGCCGGCCACATCACCGGCAGTTTGTTTGGTGGCCAGGTACTTGGCGTAGGCAATGTCTGCGCTGGCGCGGGCTGCGTCGTCGCTTTCGTTGGTTGACTTTATAGTTTCTGATAATGCTTGCTGGGCGGCGTGGTAAGTGGACTCGGCTAGTTTGAGAGTGGCGATGCTGGCTTCGGTGGTGGCGGCTGTATCGCCGCTTTCCAGGGCTGTTTGCTCATGTACTTTTTTATCCTGATCGAGTTCTGTTTTAGCGTCACGCACAGCCTGCCTTTTTTTCTCAACTGTTTGGGCGTTGGTTGCTTTGGTGTTGGTATAGTCAGCGGCTGCTTTTTGCCAGGCAAGATAAGATTCATGCTGCGCGCTGGATTGATTGGCACGGGCTACGGCCAGCTCCAGTGAAGCCAGGGTGGGGTCGAGCTGGGCCAGGAGCTGTCCGGCGACAACAGTATCGCCTACGTTGACGAAGACCGACTGTATTTTACCTGTGACTTCGAAGCCAAGATCCACGTTTTGGCTGGGCTCAAATTTTCCGGTAAAGGTTACGTCCTGGTAGATGGAGCGGAAGGTAGTGGTAACAGTGCGGAACTGGCTGTTGCTATCGGCGGTAATGCGCCAGGTGATTAGACTGGCTACCACCGCTATTACAATAACAGCGACGGTTATAATTTTTGCAGTTGTGCTCACAAACTCAAGATAACATGTATTTTCATAGATAGTCCCGCAGAGTCTTTGTTTTAGCAGAGCCGATTATTTTAGTCAATGCCTTGTCAGTGGCTCTCCTTATAATCTTAAGGGAGCCGAAGTGGTTTAGCAGCTTCTTTTTGGTTTTGGGGCCGAATCCGGTGATTTCGTCGAGAATAGATTTTCTTTGTTGCCGGCGGCGGAGAAGTTTGTGATAAGAGACGGCGAAGCGGTGGGCCTCATCGCGCATACGCTGGATTAGGTACAGGGTGAGGGAGTCATAGGGGAGCCGAACGGATTCCTGCTGCCCGGAAATAAATAGCTCTTCTTTGCGTTTAGCGAGGGAGACTACAGGTAGATTGAGTCCCAGGTTTTTGAGGGCTTTTTGGGCGGCACTTCGTTGTCCGAGCCCGCCGTCAATTAAAATGAGGCGGGGGAGAGGCCAGTCTTTGTGTCGCTTGGAAAATCTTCGAGAGAGAATTTGCTCAAGCATGGCGCAGTCATCCTGCCTGTTGCCGGTATTGCACAGGCGGAATTTGCGGTATTGGGATTTGTCTGGCTGGCCGTCAATAAATACGGCCATGGACCCAGTGGTGTATTGACCTTGAATGTTGGAGATGTCGTATATCTCAATCCGCCGAGCATTTTTTATGTTGATAATTTTGGTTAACTCTTTTAGAGCTTGTTTAACGCCTATGGCGCTGGCGAAGTTATCAGTCTCCTGGTTAAGAAGCAGCCTAGCGCTTTTTTCTCCCATTTTTATGAGCTGTTTCTTGCGGCCGCGTTTGGGGATATGAAAGGAGGATGGTTGGTTTTTTAGGGGAAAAGGGACGAGAACTTTTTTAGGGTTATCCTGGGATACGTTGTAGTACTGAACAATAAATTGGTTCATGATGTCATGCCGTGGTGTGCTCGAGGGATGTTTAAGAAGAAATGTGTTTTTGCCTATTAGTTTACCCTGGCGCACAGAGAAAACATTGATGGCACTCTGATTAGGATTGCTCGCCAGGCTTAAAACATCGAATGATTCTTTGCTAGGCAGGCAAACCTTTTGGGAATTATCCAGGCGGGTAATAGCATTTAGCTGGTCGCGAAAGATGGCGGCACGTTCGAATTGTTTGTGGCGGGAGGCCTGGTTCATGCCGCTCTCAAGGATGTCTATAATTCTTTGTCGGTCGCCTTTGAGGAAGCGGATGACGTTGGCGATGTTTTGGTTATATTCTGCCACGGCGGGTTCTGTTCCCACTTCGCTCTGGCGAGCTTCGCGGGGCGGGCGTGGCTTGTTTTTGTGAAACAGCGAGTGTGGGAAGACTTTTTCTCTAGGACTGATTTTTTCTCCTTGATGAGGAAAAAGGCGGCGCAGGAGGCGCAGGGTGGCGCGAACAGACCGGGCAGAAGAATATGGGCCTAAATAGCGGGCCTTGTCGCTTTTGAGGCGGCGGACGGGGAAAACGCGGGGTATTTTTTCGTTAGTGGTGATTTTTATGTACAAGAAGTATTTGTCGTCGCGCAGGACAATGTTGTAAGGAGGCTGATACTGGCGAATTAGGTTAGCCTCTAATATCAAGGCTTCAGTTTCTGTGTCGGTAATGATGGTTTCGGCAGAGGCAATTTTTGGCAGCATTTTTTGCTTGGCCGGGTCCAGGTTGATTTTGGCTCTAAAGTATGATTTGACGCGGGAACGCAAGTTCTTGGCTTTGCCGACATATAAAATATTTCCCGCGGCGTCTTTAAACAGATAAACGCCGGGTTTGGCGGGTAAACCCCTAAGTTGTTGTTTGATGTTCATATAGGAAACTTGCTCGTTATGCCTTTTTATTTTATACTGCCCACTTATCATGCCCAGTAACAATTTATTGCATGCCCAATGATATTGTGATCAGGGGAGCGCGGGTGCACAACCTGAAAAATGTTAATTTAAAGCTTCCACGCAATAAGCTGGTGGTGTTGACAGGTCTTTCCGGTTCGGGTAAGTCGTCGCTGGCTTTTGATACATTGTATGCGGAAGGACAGCGTCGGTATGTAGAGTCGTTGTCAGCCTATGCGCGGCAGTTTCTGGGGTTAATGGATAAACCGGACGTGGACCATATAGAAGGGTTGCCACCGGCTATATCAATAGACCAAAGGTCGGCGTCGCGCAATCCTCGCTCGACAGTGGGAACGGTAACAGAGATTTATGATTATTTACGATTATTGTTTTCCCGGACCGGCACGCCACATTGCCCGGAATGCGGTCGAGTAGTGGAAAGGCAAACTATTAAACAAATGACAAGCCAGGTGCTGGAGTTGCCAGTCGATTCACAGTTGTTGATTTTGGCACCGCTGGTGCGGGATCGCAAAGGAGAACATAAACAGACGATAAAAGATGCTCGGATGGCGGGATATGTACGGGTGCGAGTGGACGGCGTGGTTTACACCATTAATGAGGCGGAGGCCCTGGCGCTGGACAGACAAAAGCGTCATTCGATTGATGTGGTGGTAGACCGATACTTTTTGGAGAAGAAACCGGACAGGCCTCGTTTGGCAGATTCCCTGGAGACAGCGGTTGATCTGGGGGGTGGACTGGTGGCGGTGCAGCAGATTGGGGGCGAGGAGGAATGGCTTTTTTGTGAGGAGTTTTCCTGTCCTGATTGTGGTATAAGCATGTCGGCACTGGAGCCGCGCGATTTTTCTTTTAATTCGCCGCATGGCGCTTGCCCGAAATGCACAGGTTTGGGTACACAGCAGGAAATTGATGCAGATCTGATTATTCCTAACAATAAATTGAGTTTGGCGGAGGGGGCAATTAAGCCCTGGAGCAAGTCGGGACGCAGTCGTTGGTATGATAGATTGCTGCGGGTGTTGGCCGAGAAATCCGGTTTTGACATGAATGTGCCGGTGTACACATTGGCTGAAAAAGATTTGAAGCTTATATTGTATGGTCAAAATGTACCGATTAGCGTGCACACCCGAGGGGGCATGTGGGACACGGCATATGAAGGGGTGGTACCACAACTGATGCGGCGTTACAAGGAGACGGAGTCAGATCACACCAGAGTGGAGATTGAACAGTATATGGTGGAGCGGGATTGTCCTGCTTGCGAGGGCCGGCGGCTTAAGCCAGGGCCGCTGGCAGTACGGGTGGCGGGAAAAAGTGTTCACGAGGTTGTTACGTTATCGGTCAGCGAAGCACTCATCTTCTTTCAAGGAATGGCAGATGGCAAAGAGAAGACTTTTTCCGCACAAAAACAAAAGATTGCCAAACAAATACTGAAGGAAATTTTAGCGCGCTTGATGTTTTTGAGAGATGTGGGATTGGGATACTTAACTCTGGATCGGCGAGCCGGCACGCTGGCTGGCGGCGAGGCGCAGCGTATTCGATTGGCGACACAGATTGGTTCAGGTCTGGTGGGGGTATTGTATATTTTAGACGAACCGTCAATTGGTTTGCATCAGCGTGATAATCAAAAGTTGATTAAGACGTTACAGAACCTGCGAGACTTGGGCAACACAGTAATTGTGGTAGAACACGACGAGGAAACGATTCGTGTAGCTGATCAAGTGGTTGACATCGGCCCGGGAGCCGGAGAACACGGGGGTAAGGTGATTTTTCAGGGAACACCGAAGCAATTGTCCAGGAGTAATACGTTAACGGGTAAGTATTTGTCGAATCGAATGAACATAGAGGCCCCGAATAAGTATCGCTCCGGTAATGGTAAAAAGCTGACCATAGTGGGAGCAACAGAACATAATTTGCATGATGTGACGGCAACTATTCCTCTGGGTATGTTTGTGTGCGTGACGGGGGTTTCTGGTTCGGGTAAGTCGACGTTGGTTAATGATATTCTATCGCGTGTCCTGGCCCGTCATTTTCATAGAGCTAAGACGCAGCCGGGTGAGTATAAAAAAATAAAAGGGTTTAAGTATTTGGACAAGGTTATAACTATTGATCAGTCACCGATTGGCCGTACGCCGCGCAGCAATCCTGCTACTTACACTGGTGTATTTACACCGATTCGGGAGTTGTTTGCGGCGACGGAAGAGGCTCGGTTGAGAGGGTATAAGGCAGGACGCTTTTCTTTCAATGTCAAAGGAGGCCGGTGTGAGAGGTGTCAGGGAGATGGCATGTTAAGAATTGAGATGCACTTTTTGCCGGATGTGTATGTGGAGTGTGAGGAGTGCCACGGACAACGGTATAACGCGGAGGCGTTGGAAGTAGAGTATAAAGGAGTAACAGTGGCTAATGTGCTTGATATGACGGTGGAACATGCGTTGAATTTTTTTCGTTCCATTGGAACTGTTCGAGATAAGTTACAGACCTTAAATGATGTGGGGTTGGGCTACATCCATCTGGGACAAAGCGCCACGACATTGTCGGGCGGTGAGGCGCAGCGTATAAAGCTGGCGACGGAACTGTCGCGGCGGGCGACGGGTAAAACGTTATATATTTTGGATGAGCCGACAACTGGTTTGCACTTCGATGATGTGCGGCGGCTGCTGGCGGTATTGCAAAAACTGGTGGATAAGGGCAATTCGGTGCTGGTAATAGAACATAATCTGGATGTGATAAAGTCGGCGGACCATCTTATTGATTTGGGACCGGGAGGCGGTGATGAAGGGGGGCGGGTAGTAATAGTGGGCACGCCGCAGGAAGTGGCGAGGGCAAAGGACAGCTACACAGGTAGTTACCTAAAGAAAGTATTAAAATAATGGTCTTACAGCGCTTATAAACGATATTCTAACCCTAAGGGTTGGAATAAAGGGTTGGAATAGGGACCAGGCGGCGTGTGGCGCTATTGTGGCCATCTTGCAAAGAAAGATTTGACATTTATGGGTATACTGTTTTATGGTGCTTTCTTGTTCTCTGGACAGTCAATTTCAATGAGGAGGTTGTAAGTCATGAAGGCTAAGGAATACGCAGATCGGATAATGTTGGCCTTAGGTTCTCACGAAGAGTTCGTGAATGCTGTTGCGGATGTTCTGAGCGAGATGATCAATGGTGTGGGCGCCTTGGCTAAACAGCGTGGTGTTAAGACAGTCAGCGGAGTGCAGGGTTGTTATCGGCAGCAAAGACAGCAATGGGAGGCTGTATGTAGGTTAGTATCAGGACTTCGGCCAGAGATGTTTGACGAACTTTTTGCAAAACATACTCGGCCGGCGCTAGTTGAGATGGTACAGATGGGTCCTGGTATGACTGCACGAGTTGACGCTGCGTGTCGTAGAAGGCTGGAGAGTAAGAAACAAAGTGATGGCAGCTGTCGATGACCCTGCCTTCCATATCACCCCACCCAGGTGGGGTTTTTTCTTCTGGTCTTTTTTCTTTTAAGCTCTGGTACAATTCAGGGGATGAGCAGGAAAGTATTGTTGACAGGGCTGGCTGTGTTTGTTGTAGTGCTGGTGGCGATTGGATTTAGATTTTATGACATTACCAACTATCCTCCGGGGTTATTTCCGGATGAGGCAGCAAATGGAGAAGACGCCTTACTAATTTTAGAAGGGGATTATCGTCCGTTTTATCCGCGGGGTAACGGGCGGGAGGCACTGTTTTTTTTCCTGGAAGCATTATCGATAAAGTTGTTCGGCATTGGTGCGTGGCAGCTGCATATGGTGTCGGCTGTAATCGGGGCGTTGACGGTAGTGGCGACATATTTTGCGACGCGGATTTGGTTTGGCCGGCTGGCCGGAGTGTTGGCGGCGCTGTTTTTAGCCACCAGCCATTGGCATGTAACACTGTCGCGTACCGGTTTTAGGGCGATACTGATTCCCCTATTCCTGGCGGCGTTTACAGCTCTTACTGGCTATGTTATTGCCGCGATCGGGCGTAAAAAGGCGGGTTGGTCGTATGTGTATGCCGCCTTGGCTGGCGCGGCGCTGGCGGGTGGTTTTTATACATACATTGCCTATCGGGTTATGGTGGGTGTGGTAGGGGGAATATTTGTGCTGTTGCTTCTGGCGGCGGTGCATCCCAAAATTGGGTTTCCTCATTTTAGAAGATATGGCAGGCAGCTGGCGGTGGGCGCGGTGGCGGCAGTGTTGGTGTTAGCGCCACTGGGCTGGTATTTCGGGCAGAATCCGGAGGACTTTGTGGGGCGGGCAGGGCAGGTGTCGGTGTTTAGTAAGGATTTACAGGAGCAAGTAGGAGGCGGGAAGCTTTTGCCGACACTGGCTTATACCGCAGAAACAACTTTGATGTCATTTTTTGCGGGTCCGGGTGATGTTAACTGGCGACATAATGTGGCTGGGTTCGCTTTACTTAATCCCCTGGTGGGCCTGCTGTTTTTATTGGGGCTGGCTTGGACGATACACGGGACGGTGTTGGTGGCTTATAAGGTGATGCGGGGGCAAGAAGTTCATTTGGGGATGATCTTTCCCTATTTATTATTGTTGCTGCTAGGAATGTTGATGCCGGTTATCACGACGGCGCAAGGTTTGCCGCACGGGCTGCGCTCGATTGGTTTAGCATTTCCAATATTTTTGTTAGCGGGAACGGCGGGGGCGGTAATTGTACACTGGTGCCGGCGAAGAGCAGGCAGCGAAGCAGGTTCTGGTTTGTGTGGGGGGTTAATTGCCGGCCTGTTGTTACTAGGCGTGGTGTACGACGGGGCGTTGTACTTCGGGGTGGCACGTAATGATCCGGGGGCTCATTACGCGTATCGGGGAGATTTAACGCAGGTGGCTGTTTGGTTGAATGAGTATGCGGGTAGGCCGTATTTGGTACTGGACAAGTTTTCTTTGCAGACAATACATTTCTTGACTAGCGTGGCGGCGCATGAGCACACGGTGGGAGACGAAGTGCATCCGGACGAAGAGCAGCATAAGTGGCGACAGGTTGATCCGGCGATGAGCCACTTAACAGTTTTGAAGCCGGGTGAGGTGATTGCGTTTACACAGTCGACATTGGTGGACGCTGATCGTTATGAGGAAATACACCCGGAAGTGGAGTTGATAGAGAGTAAAGTTGACAGGTTTGGCCAGGAGATTATGAGAGTGTACGAAGTGCCGGAACCAGCTGTGGAGGGAATACAAAATGAAGGGGGAGAAAGGGGCGACTTAGACGCGTGAGTGATATCGAGCAGGAGGTTTTTGACACGATTAGATATTTCGACATTTTTGACATGCCAATTACGGCGACGCAGATTTGGCGGTCGTTAGTGGTGGATCGATCGGGGACAGGTGTGCGCTGGCATGGCAGGCACGCGGTGTCGCTTGGGCAAATAAGGGCGATCTTACAACAGTCCGGGTGGTTGAAAGAGAGGGTGGCAAGTAAATGGGGATATTACGGGTTGATAAATTCGGTGGGAAGAAAAGACGACAATATGCGGAAATATGTACGCCGGCGGCTGGTGCGCCATGCACTAGCACAATATAAATGGAAAAAGGCGCGGCGGGTAATACGCTATCTTGCTCCATTACCGTTCGTGCGCATGATTGGAGTAACGGGGTCGCTAGCGTTGTGGCAGGTAAGACCGCAGAGCGATTTTGATTTACTGCTTATCGTCAAACGGGGCAGAATCTGGACGGCGCGGCTGTTTTTGTTGCTGGTTAGTCAGATGATGGGACGGCGGCGCAAACATTGGGAGGGGGAAGCGCCGGACAAGGTTTGTCTCAATCACTATATAACGGATAATGCTTTAATGATGGTGCCACCGGTGCGTAGTTTGTATACGGCGATGTTATATACACATTTAATTCCGGTGATGGGACCTGGAGTATATCGGCGATGGCTGGTGGCTAACGGGACGTGGATGAGACGCTGGTTAATGTATCCGATGGCACCGAAGTTGACTTGGCAGCAGGCGATACAAGTGCCCTGCCTGGTACGAACAATAAAACGCTGGGTTGAAGGTTTATTGCTGGAGCCGGCGGGGGAGATATTGGAGCGGGCGGCGGAACGAGTACAGCGCCGGAATATATTACTACACGATGAGCCGGGGCGAGGGGGACGAGTGGCTATATCGAATACGGAGTTGGCTTTTCATCCGGACTCAAAAGAGGCGCATGTGTTGCACAGATTTGCGGAGGAATACGGACAGGGGAAGTTGCTATAATGAGTTGACAATTAGCAGTCTTAGGATTAGAGTGCTAATTGAAGCGGTCTTTGTGTAAAAGACTTGCATTTATCGGTGGGTTCTTTTATAAAGGAGAGTCCACAATGTTTAACTTTAATTAAGTAATAAAACTATAAGAAAACCATGAAAAAAATGAAAATCAAACCTTTGTACGACAAAGTAGTGATTAAGCCTCTTGATGAGGAAGCGGTGACGGCTTCTGGTATTGTATTACCGGAGACCGTGGATAAAGAGAAGCCAATGCAGGGAGAAGTGGTGGCGGTTGGGAGTGGCAAGCGAGGGGAAAACGGCCAGGTGATGCCGCTCACAGTTAAGGTCGGTGACAAGGTTTTGTTCACCAAGTATGCACCTGATGAGGTGGAAATCGATAAAGAGGAATATCTGGTGATAGAGGAGGAGAAGATTCTGGGAATCGTTAAAGACTAAAGACTAATAACTAAAGACTAATAACATATATGGCTAAACAAATTTCGTTCGATGAGACAGCCCGCGAGCACCTGCGATCTGGCGTTGACCAGTTGGCTAACGCAGTGAAGGTGACGCTTGGGCCGAAAGGGAGAAACGTGGTGCTCGATAAGGGCTTTGGTGCACCTGTCATTACCAATGATGGCGTAACTATTGCCAAGGAGATCGAGTTAAAAGACAAATACGAGAACGTAGGGGTAGAACTGGTCAAGCAGGTGGCCGAGAAAACTAACGACGTGGCCGGTGATGGAACGACCACAGCAACGTTACTGGCGCAGAGCATGTTTCGAGAAGGTCTTAAAAACCTGGCGGCGGGGGCTAACCCCATGATGTTACGCCGGGGCATTGAACATGCCACCCAGATGGCAGTTGATTCACTGGCAGAGCAGAAGAGAGAAGTAGCCGGCAAAAGCGAAATTGCACAAGTAGCTACCATATCCGCTCAAGATGAAGAGGTGGGCAAGTTGATTTCTGACGTGATGGACAAGGTTACCAAGGACGGAGTTATTACGGTGGAAGAGTCCCAGACTCTTGGTCTGGAGTCGGAAGTGGTGGAAGGTATGCAGTTTGACAAGGGATACATTAGTCCCTACATGGTGACCAATACTGATAAAATGGAGGCGGAGCTGAAGAATCCTTATATTCTTATCACTGATAAGAAAATATCGACTGTCGCTGACCTGTTGCCTTTGCTGGAGAAGCTGATGCAGACGGGGAAGAAAGATCTGGTAATTATTGCCGAGGACATGGAAGGCGAAGCATTGGCCACGGTAGTGGTCAATAAGATTCGCGGCACTTTCAACGCTCTGGCGGTGAAGGCGCCTGGCTTTGGCGACCGTCGTAAAGAGATGTTGGAAGATATGGCTACGCTAACCGGCGGGCAAGTTATTTCGGAAGAAGTGGGCTTAAAGCTGGAGAATGTTGACATAAATATGCTGGGACGAGCAGATAGGGTTATTGCCACCAAAGACGAGACGACCGTTGTAGGCGGAAAAGGCAAGCAAGATGACATTGACGCCAGAATTTCCCAAATTAAGCTGGCCATTGAGCGCGAGACAAGTGAGTTCGACAAAGAAAAACTGCAGGAGCGCCTGGCCAAGTTGGCCTCGGGAGTGGCTGTTATCCGAGTGGGAGCGGCTACGGAAACGGAGCAAAAAGAGCGTCAACACCGGGTGGAAGACGCGGTGTCTGCTACCCAGGCAGCGGTGGAAGAGGGTATCGTGCCTGGCGGCGGGCTGGCACTGCTGGTGGCGGCTGACAAGATTGCCAAAAAATTGGCCAGAGAAGAAAATAAGCGAGGCGATGATAGCCATCGCGACTTCGTGACTGGCATGAGGATTGTTAAGCGAGCCCTGGAAGAGCCGGTACGCCAGATTGTTCATAATGCCGGACGGGAAGGATCGGTCGTGGTGGAAGAAATACGCAAGCAGAACTTTAAGGTGGGTTACAACGCCGAGACGAACGTGTATGTAGATATGTTCGAAGCTGGCATCGTGGACCCGAAAATGGTTACTCGTTCGGCCTTGCAGAACGCGGCTTCAATTGCTTCAATTATGTTGACAACGGAAGCGATGGTGACTGATTTGCCGGAAGAGAAGAATGAAGCCGGTGCCGTAGGCGGCGGTATGCCGGGCGGCATGGGCGGCATGATGTGATCCTGCCTCACGTGGTACTACACAAAGCTCTCATTTAATTGAGAGCTTTGTTGGTATATGATGAAGTTAATGATTGATGACAGACAGGTGGTTGACGTAGACGAGAATAAGCTGCTGGCGGCACTTTCTTATGTGGGGGTATTAGTGTTGGCGCCGTTGTTGATGGGAAGGAATAACTCTTTTGTGCGCTGGCATGCCAAGCAGGGGCTGGTGATTTTAATTGGTATGGTGGTGGCTTTAATGGCGGCGGCCTGGATGCCGGTGGTAGGCAATGTGCTATTCCTTGTCTTGTTGATTGTGTCCGTGATTGGTCTGGTACAGGCATTGCTGGGTCGAAGCTGGAGAATTCCGATTATCGGGCAAATAGCGGACAGTTTTAAAATATAGGGAAGAGAACATGGAGGAGAAAGGGAGGACCAAAATAGTGGCGACGCTGGGGCCAGCGTCCGCTAGTAAAACGGTGTTGCGCGACATGGTGATAGCCGGTATGGACGTGGCGCGGATTAATTTTTCGCACGGCACAACTGACGCTAACCTGGAATTATTAAGATTGGTACGGGAGGCAGCCAGAGCGGAGGAGACCCAGGTGGCGATAATGCAGGACTTGCAGGGGCCAAAATTACGGGTGGGGCAGTTGCCGGAGGACGGTTGGGAGTTGGTGGATGGATTAAATGCAACTTTGTTGGCGGGGGCGGAAAGTATGGATGGCGAAGCCATACCAGTACTGTATAAGCGGCTGGCCGGGGAACTTAAGGCCGGGGACCGTATCCTGCTTAATGACGGTTTATTGGAGCTGGAAGTAACGGCGGTAAAAGGAAAGCGAATTTATACCAAGGTGTTGTTGGGGGGCACATTGCTTTCTAATCAGGGGCTGACTATTCCCTCTGTTTCTTTGTCACTGGAAGCTTTAACTGAAAAAGATGAGGCTGATCTGTCGCTGGGTTTAAAAGAGGGCGTTGATTTTGTTGCCATGTCGTTTGTGCGTACAGTAGATGATGTTTTGAACTTGAAACAGAAGATTGTCGATATATTGCCGGATGATGTGGATGCACCGGCCGTGGTAGTGAAAATAGAGAAACATGAGGCACTGAAAAACTTTGACGCTATTTTAGAAGAAGCCGATGCAGTAATGATTGCGCGAGGAGACCTGGGCCTCGCCACCTCTTTGAGTAGTGTGCCGGTGGCGCAAAAAGAAATAGTGGCCAGGTGCCTGGTGGCGGGCAAGCCGGTAGTGGTGGCTACACATATGTTGTCGTCTATGACGATAAGACCGCGGCCTACGCGGGCGGAAGTTTCCGATGTGGCTAATGCGGTGATTGACCACACCGACGCGGTAATGCTGTCGGAAGAGACGGCGCTGGGACGTTACCCGGTACGCAGTGTAAAAACTATGGCGGAAATAATCGCCAGGACGGAGGAGTCGCCACTGGATAATTTGATGCCGCATCGGGAAGCGATGGGCGAGCCGGTGCCGCAGGCGGCGGCTGCAGCGGCGGTGGAGCTGGCGCGGCACGTGGAGGCAGAGGCGATACTTATTACCACGCATTCCGGATATTCGGCGCGAGCGATAGCTCGATATCGGCCGGAGACAAGAGTATTTGCGGCGACGGACGACCCGGTAGTGCAGCGGCAGTTAATGCTAAGTTGGGGGATTACGCCAATTTATGTGGAAGGATATAAGGAGCCGGAGAAAATGATGGGCGACGCGCTTGATATATTACACAGTCGGCACAGTATACTGCCGGGTAGTCGAATAATTGTGGTATCGGGATTAAAGAGGAAAGAAACGTATGACAGTGCGGTGAGGGTGGTGGAAGTGTAGAGGCTGGTAATCGGCAACATGTTATAGTTGCTAAACGGGGTAGATGTGTGCATAGTGTTTGTTTGGAGGGCGAGATGCCGGAGTGGATGAACGGGGCAGTCTTGAAAACTGCTGTCCGCCATAGGCGGACCGGGGGTTCGAATCCCTCTCTCGCCGCATCATGCCGGAGTTGCCTGAAGTGGAAACTATTAGGAGGGATCTTAATCGTGTGTTGAAGGGTAAGAAAATTACACGGGTGGAAGTGCGTAAGGCGAAGATGGTGAGAGGAAGCGTGCGAGCGTTTGAGCGAGAGCTTAGGGGCCGGCACGTTGAGTTTCTTAGGCGGAGAGGCAAACTGTTGATTGTTGGCTTGCGGGGAACGGATAGGTATTTGTTAGTTCATCTTAAGATGACCGGACAGTTGATTTATCGGGATGGGGCAGGGCAAGTGGCCGGCGGACATGGATATCCTTTGGTGGAGGAGTTGCCTAATAAGTATTCGCATGTGATTTTTTATTTTGCCGGAGGCGGGAAGCTGTATTTCAATGACATGCGGCAATTTGGGTATATGAAAATAGTTGACGAAAAGGGTTTAGCCGGTGTCTTGTCGAAGTTTGGTATGGAGCCGCTGGCCCGTGCGTTTACCAGAGAGTTTTTGACGCAGGTGTTGCGGGGAAGAAAGACGGCGGTGAAGAACGTATTGCTGGACCAGTCGAAAATTGCGGGGCTGGGGAATATATATGCGGACGAAGTGTGTTTTGCAGCTGGGATTCGGCCGACGAGACAGGCGCAGCGGGTAACGCAAAAAGAGGCGGCTAGGCTGCACTGTGCGATAGGAAAGGTTTTACGACAGGCGGTTAAAGAACGGGGCACCACTTTTGGCAGCTACCGGGATGGTTTGGGCGGGGAAGGAAATTTTGTGCGGCGGCTCAAGGTATATCAGCGGACAGGAAAAAAATGCTGGCGGCCAGGCTGCCGGCAAGCAGGCGTCACCATAAAGAGAGTAGCAGTGGGGGGCAGGAGCACGCATTATTGTCATAAATGTCAAACGTAATATACTTATTTAGTGATAACTTATGTCTTATCTAACGGCTGACCAGCTGGTTTTTCCGGTTAAACGCTACAAGATTCTGGGGTATAAATTCGGGCAGCGCGCCAGGCGGAAACTTATTTTGTGGGCGACGCATTTGGGCGATGATGTAGGAGAAGAAGGAAGTAAGGTGGTGGCGATTGGGAATGGGGAAGTTGTTTGGTCAGAAGTGCGATATGGCAATGAAAAAAAGCATAACTGGGGAGGGCTTATAGTGCTCGGACACCGAGGGAAGGAAAAAAACTTTTATTCTGTTTATGGGCATTTGCGGGATTTAAAAGTCAGAGTGGGGGACCAGGTGGTGATGGGACAACCGTTGGGCTTGGTAGCGGAAGGGAGAACGCCGGAGAATGGGTGGTGGAAAATACCTCACCTGCATTTTGCTATATATGTGGGTCCGTGGCAGGATCGGGTTTTGCCAGGTTTTGAGCAGTGGTGGAACAGACAGACAAAGAAAAAGTGGTGGAAGAACCCAAAAGGCTTTATAAAGGCATACAATCGGGTATAGTGCTGATATGAGCGAGGAAACAGAGCTGATTAAAGATCGACTGGATGTGGCGGAGGTCGTGGGCGAATATGTGCAATTGAAGCGGACAGGGCGATATTTCAAAGGTTTGTGCCCTTTTCATAACGAGAAAACACCATCATTTGTTGTCAGTCCCGACAAAGGAATCTGGCATTGTTTCGGGGCTTGCGGCGAAGGAGGGGATATTTTCAGTTTTGTTGAGAAAATAGAGAATATTGAGTTTCCGGAGGCATTGAAGTTGTTGGCAGAACGGGCAGGGGTGGAAATAAAAAAAAGCCCGGCCCTTCGGCAGGCCCAGGGTAAACGCCAGCGTTTATTTGATTTACTGGAACTGACCAGCCGTTTTTACCACGAGATTTTGATGAACCAGGCGGCGGGGAAAAAGGCGAAAGAGTATTTGACGAAGCGGGGGGTTATAGATAAAACCATTGAGCTATTTGAAATAGGCTATGCGCCGGCAAAATGGGATACGTTGCAGAATTTCCTGCGGACTAAGGGGTATGCGCCGCAGGAAATGCTGGCAGCAGGGGTGGTGGGAGAGAACGAACGGGGTAAATTGTACGACAGGTTTCGAGGGCGGATAATGTTTCCAATTTACGAATTACAGAGACGGGTGGTGGCTTTTGGCGGAAGAATTGTGCCCTGGCATGAGACAGGAGAAGAGGGTAAATATGTTAATTCGCCGGAAACGGAATTGTATGAAAAGCGGCGCATTGTTTACAATTTGCACAACGCCAAGTCTTATCTTAAACATCAGACGCCATGTCTGGTGGTGGAGGGGTATATGGATGTGGTTATGGTGGTGCAGGCGGGGGTACAGCAAGTGGTGGCCAGCTCAGGAACTGCTTTTACAGAAGAACAGGTGCAACAGCTTAAGCGCTTTACAAATGAGCTGCATTTTGCTTTCGACGCCGATGCAGCGGGTTTCAAGGCGGCTATTTCTGCTACCAGGGAAGCACTAAAGGGAGGTTTACGAGTGGCTACGGTGGTGCTGCCGGAAGGCTCTGACCCGGCTGATATAGCAGGCAGTTCCGCTCAAAAGCTTAAGCGTCACTTGGCCAGGACACAGTCGCTGGTGTCGGTACTGTTAGGGCGCATCAAAGGGGTGCAGGAAGGGCAGAAGAAAGAAGAATATTTACAGGAGCTGTTACCGCTGATTGCCGAGGCGTCCAACGCGGTTTACCAGGGGGAGCTGGTACAAGAGGTGGCGGGAGTCCTGCATGTGTCGGAATCGCGAATTATCAGCCAGTTGCAGCAGGTGTCGGAGAGTCGCTACGGCGGCAGCCGGTCTGCTGATGGAGAAGAGCAAGAAGGGGAACTAACTATTTCCCGGGAGCAGTATTTACTGGGATTAATGATTGCCTCGGCGGCAGCGCGCAAAGAGTTGTTTGCGAAGATAAAAAAGAGTTTCATAATTGATGACACAGCGAAAATGTTATATAACGTACTGCAGGGGTTGTTCAAAACCGAGCCAGCTTTTGCTGACTGGTCGGGTGAGGAGTTGCTGGGGCGTTTGCCTGAAGGGTCTGTGTCGTATGCTGAAGGCATTAGAACACAGGCTGTGGATAGGCTGGAGAATTCGCACCAAACACCGGTAGTGGAGGGCCGTGTTTTACTGGAAGATCTGAAGCGGCGTCGGCTAACGGGGCAGCTTAAGGTTTTGCAGGAGGGGCTGGTTTTCGGTGGGGCACGTCAACGAGCAGCTAAACTGAAGCAGTTTAGAACTTTAACGCAACAACTGACCAAGATGGAAACTGGTCGTTAGAGGTATTACACTATTTTTATTGCATAGATGTTTCGTCGCAAAGCTACAAGGAAACGTGTGACCCGGGCAAAGAAAAGCTCACGGAGTTCTGGTACTCGAAAAAACAGCAGAAAGCCAGCGAGAAAAAAGAAGGCGCCAAAGAGAAAACCGGCCAGGAAGAGGGCACAGGCTCGCCGTAAGCGCAAAGTGACGAAAAGTGTTTCTTCGGAGGAGATACTGGCAAACCCGGCGGTGCAAATGTTACTGCAAAAGGGAGGACAGACCAGTTTCGTGACGGAAGAGGAAATATTGCATGCGATACCGGAAATTGAGGAAAATATTGAGATGGTGGAAGCTGTTTATACGGAGCTGGAAGATAGGGGCATTAGAGTAGAGGAGCCGGAGGATAGCTTGATTGAATATTCTTTGCCGGATGAATTGCAAGTAAAGAAAGAAGAGAGAAAGCAGCCGGCTGGTGTGCTGGATAATGTAATAGACGTTAGTAATATTTCCAGCGATTCGGTGCAAATGTACTTGCGAGAGATTGGTAAAGTACCATTGCTCAAGGCAGAGGAAGAGGTGGAATTGGCCAAACGCATTGAGCAGGGGGATGCCGAGGCGCGCAAGCGTTTGGCGGAGGCTAATTTGCGTTTGGTGGTGTCTATTGCCAAGAAATACACGGGGCGCAAGAATTTGTCGCTGTTGGACTTGATTCAGGAAGGTAATATGGGCTTGTTCAGAGCGGTGGAAAAATTTGATTACAGACGGGGATACAAGTTTTCAACTTATGGGACCTGGTGGATTCGTCAGGCGATTACCCGGGCTCTGGCAGATCAGTCGCGCACCATTCGCATTCCGGTGCACATGGTGGAGACGATAAATAAGTTTACGCAGACGCAGCGGCGTCTGCTCCAGGATTTAGGGCGGGACCCTCTGCCGGAAGAGATTGGGGCCGAGATGGACCTGCCGGTGGAAAAAGTACGGCACATTATGCGTATTTCACAGGAAACGGTATCGATTGATGCATCGGTGGGAGATGACGAAGAAGATTCGGCGCTGAAAAATTTTATAGAAGACGAAGAGGCGGTAACTCCCCAACAGGCAGCAGGGAGGGAAATTCTGCAGGGGCATGTGATGGAGATATTGTCTGACTTAACCGCCCGGGAACAGAAAATTTTGGAGATGCGGTTTGGTTTGAAAGATGGAATGAACCATACATTGGAAGAGGTAGGCAAGGAATTTGATGTGACGCGGGAGCGCATTAGGCAAATTGAAGCTAAAGCACTGGAGAAAATTCGTGATCACCATAAAGTACGCAAATTAAAAGACTACTGACAATGAAATTAACTTATATTTTATTGGCTGTTTTAGTGATAGTGGTGGCAGCGGGAGTTGTTTATACGCTGCGGCCGGCACCGGAGATGGAGTTGAAGGAAGAAGTTGTTGTTGACACTGGAAAAGTGGAATCTACGGTTGATGATACGGAGCTTTGGCCGCCGCGTCCCAGCGGAATAGATTTTGATCCGGTGCGGGAAGTGGTACGGGTGCAGCTTAAGACAAGTATGGGTAATATCGTGCTGGCATTGGACGGGAGCAAAGCGCCGCTGACGGTGGGTAACTTTGTTTTTTTGGCGGAGCAGAGTTTTTATGATGGTACGACGTTCCATCGGGTTATTCCTGACTTCATGATTCAAGGTGGCGACCCTATCTCTGGCGACCAATCGAAGCGCGACCAGCATGGCCAGGGCGGCCCGAACTATAAGTTTCCGGATGAGATAAATGCGGCCGGCTACGGGCTAGATAAGAAAATGTTAATTGATGTGGTGGTGCCGGAGCAGTTGGAGCAGATGACGGAGGAAGCGAGGAACTTGACGGTGCAGCAGTATTATGAACTGTTAGGTTATCACTACACCACTAAAGTGGAATCGTTGCCTATGAAGCGAGGTGTGGTGGCGATGGCCAATACGGGGCCGAACACTAACGGCAGCCAATTTTTTATCATCACGGCGGCGGAAGTAAAACAGTTGGAAGGCAAGCACACGCCGTTCGGAGCGGTGGAGTCGGGTATGGATGTAGTGGATAAAATTTCACAGGTAGAGACTGACGATAAGGACAACCCGATAGAGCCGGTGACGGTGGAAAAAGTAACGGTGTATCGGGAAGGGGACCTGATGCCGGGGCTGGAGGGGGCGGAGTAGATTACGTCGGGGAGTATTTCCTTATTTTCTGGATCAATTCAATTATAGGCGCCACACCAGCATTCTGTACTTCCTGTTCTATCTTATCAAGATTGTTGTAATAGCTGGCTAAATTGCTGACTGCACTCGGCCCCTTATCTTTTTTAAGGCGTTTATTGTAAGCGAGCCAATCCTGTAAGGCGTTATTGGCAAGACTAATAATCATGCCTTGCTGGCGGCCGCTTATTTCTTTCTGCTTTTTGGCAGTTTGGGCTAGCGGCTTTATCTCATTAAGAAGATTTTCAACATCAATGTCTTCTATTGTTAATTCTTCAGCGTCTGGGCCGACCGTAAAGTAGTAACCATAATTTTCTCCCGGCTTGGCCGTACCGGACTTGGTGACAACGCTATCCCCATTTTCATCAGCCAGGCTGGTGATAAGGTGATATTCGCCGCCGTCGCCAATCGTCTCCAGCGTGATTTCATAATCGCCCGCGGGAGGGTTGGATATTATCAACAGTTTCGGGCCTGGTGGATCATTATTGTCGGTGATACAAGAAATGCCGCTCCCTTCTTTATTTACGTCGCACCGAAACTCGCTGCCGTCAGGGAAAGTAATGACAGGGATAACCGGCGACAATGCCACAGCGCCTAAGACGGAATTAGGAAGGTCGTAAGCGATGTGTGTTCCGGCAGATTCAACATTATCCAGCGCGGCCAATACTTCTTCCTGTGCCTCTTCAGGTAATTTATCGTGATTAGCCAGTATCACCGGCGTATCATCCAGTCGCGCGCTGGCCAGTAAAACTGTTTGGTCGCCCTCGCTGTTGTCAGGCGGCGGCGGGTCGGGCTGCGGGTGACCATCCCGCCAGCGGTCGAGGATTATATCCTGTAGCGATCGGTCGGCAGGGTTATTAACGGCTACTTTGTCTAAAGTATCAAGTCCTGCGCCCGCGATAGTTGTCAGTTCAACTTTGTTTGGACCAGAGCCGAAACTGTCGTCTATTGTGTCGTTGAGATGCTTTAAGTAAATATTATTAAATCCTGCCAGCTCGCCAAAATTCAGCAGATTACCGGTCTGGTTAACAAATGGCTCTATGGGCAAAATGTCCTGCAAGGAAGGGAAATAAGTTCTGAAGGTTTGCGGGCGTGGCAGGGAAGATATATCTTGAGCGACTAGCGCCGCCTCAACCAGGCCGACGTAGGTTCTAACCAACACGCCCCAGCGGACGGGAAAGATACCTCCTTCCAGAGCTAAGTAGGCATCGGCGGCTCCTTTGTGGGGCGTGCCCAAAGTGATTAATTGGTCAACGTCCCCGGCGTAGTTATTACTTTGAATGTAATCGCGTGCCACCAGCCCGCCGAAGCTGTGAGCTACAATATCAACTTTTCCGTTCGGCGAGGTTGCCTTAGCGGCAGCGATGGTGTCAGTCAGATAGTGTCTGTTTTCTGCGGCCGGCTGGCGCCAGTCGTAGTGAGCTACGGTGACATTAATTCCGGCTTGTTGAAGGCGTTCGGTTAATGCTTTGTAATAATTTTCTGCTCCAGGAAAAAATATCCAATCATCACTTGAGTTATTATTTAGTAATGTGATCTGCGGATTAAACGAGGCCATAAGCCCAGGGACAAGAATAACGGGCTCTGGCTCTTCTTCCTCCGGTGGTTCAGAACATTCCGGCGGCGGGTTCGGCCCTGAACAGGGATCCGGCGCGGGCATACAAAATTCACTTGGACATATCCAAGCTTGCGCAAATGTATATGGAATTATCGCTAGCACACTCAAGATAATAATTAGTAAAAAATGTTTAGCAGCCATATATGCCACAAAAGGCTAGTCCTCCAAGTTGTAGAAACGCCCACATGCCAAGTTTGAACCACGCATAATCAAGTGTCATCCCAATGGCAATACCGGCTAAAACGTTGGGCGTAGTGAATGGTCGCTTCAACAGATATTTTATAGTCCAAAAAGGAGAGGCAAATAAAATCAAAAACATTGCTGGATAGCCAATCAGTATTACTCCTACCAACAAGTTAGACACAAAGTCAGTCGTGTCCATACGCCGGTAAGTGTAGCACAAAACTGAATATCAGTCGGTGTTTTAAGCTTGCAATAATGCGGTTTTTTAGCGACAATTTACGCACCTGTTATGGTATGTTCTTTGATAGTCGTGGTCGGTAATTACTAGTTACGAGTTACTAGTTACTGATTACTAAAATTTATTCCCGGGTAGCTCAATGGCAGAGCGGCACCCTGTTAAGGTGATGGTTGTCGGTTCGAGTCCGACCCCGGGAGC
>JBDRMS010000014.1:0-6000 GCA_043811915.1 bacterium | reverse complement strand
ACGCCGTGCACCAGGAGATCTACCGCTACAACACCAGCCGGATTCACTCGGCGCTCACCATGTCACCGGCTGCTTTCAGGAAGCTGTATTCACAAGAAAAAGTCTCAGACAAGGTGTCCGAAAAAATGGGGTCTTGACACTCGTCATCTGTCAGAATATTTCCACAGTAGTACTCATCTCCTCGAAAGAAGTTACACGGGTAGACGCTTCCATCATATTCCACCACCAACTTATACTTTCCTCCCGCGCAGTTTACCAACGGAATAGCCGAAGAAGTATAAATTTCCGGATCACCATAATAAATACTCCGGAAACCATGCTTCAGCTCTAGTTGGTCGTCAGGGATCCTCGTTAGCCTTTCTCTATAATCATCGAGAAGCTCCCTGGTGATTGCTAGCGCCCATCTGTCATAATGACTGCCGAAACGAGATCTTACAGAAAGCGTCGGAGAAAACTTATGCACCCGGCACCTTGCGCTGAAATAGTCAAAAACTTGGTTTATCTGTTCATAATTCAGCGCTACCAACACCATATTGATAGACACCCTAACCCGGGAAGCAACCCTAAGAATATTCTGCTCAACCAGCGAGAAAGAATTTCTTGTCCCTACAATCTCATCATGGGTTTTACCAAGACCATGAACAGAAAAAATAACCTCATCCACGTGATCGGCTATCCCTTCGCAGCTGAAGGAGCCATTCGTGTTAACTACTATCTCAAACCCCTCGTTTCTCGCATATTTAACAAGGGGAATGAAATCGTTGTGCAAAAAGTTTTCGCCACCGGAGAAGTTTATTCTTCTCACTCCTAGATTCACAAGCTTCTCAATTATACTCTTCCACTGTGCCGCTTTAAGATCCTTATACATCACGCTTGGTTTACATCCCTGGAAACAGAAAACACATCTATGGTTGCAATTTCGAGTTAGTTCAACTTGTGCCATTAACGGCTTATCCCATGAAAGCTCCAATAGTTCTCGGCGCGTAAATCTCTCAATTATCATAATGCACCTCCTCCACAATTTTCTTGGCTAAAAGGTGATCTACGAAATCATCTGGAAGCCCTTGTGCAAGAGACACACCTGAGGCCTTCATTGACGCTAACAGCTGCTCAATAAGTGAGGAAGCAACACCTTTGAAGAATATATAACTGAAATTAGTGTAAAAGACATAAACCCCATCTCTTTCTCTGAACGACACATCTCTGCAAATCCTTATTCTTCGCATTTTTACCTCCTTACAAGATAAAATGCAGGGGTCTTTCTACATAAGGCAAAAAGACCCCTTTGTGTGCAACTAACATAACTGTCAGTTGAAATTAGTAAGACAACCATTACAGTTGAACTCGACAACATCCATTTGCCACGCAGCTTGATCAGAATCGGTAGACGCTGGCTCCTGCCGCTCGTCTCCAACTCTCTCAGCGCCTTTCCTGACACCTAGAGCCACTTTTTCCATTGGCTCTATTAACATCTTTCATCACCTCCCTTCAAGAAGCTAATTTGTCAAAGGACCAACAAAACAACACCACCATCCAAAATACAAGTAATGGGTGGTGATGTCAATGTGCGGCCGTATCCTTGCCTTTTCGTGCTACAAAATACAATCTACTCAAATACTCTTTCCCGTCTTCGTAAATTTTATTCTCTTTTCGAACTTCAAGAAGATTAAAACCAGTTTTTTTAAGCATCGGAGCAATATCCCCTTCGTCATACCCTCTTTCAACATGATGCTCTTTATGACGCTCAAACAAACCGCCGGGTTGTTTTAAGAAAAAATCAATATCAATCACCCAAAGCCTACCCTCTCCACTGTAGCGTAGAGTAATGTAGGATTCACTATCCTCAAAAATCTTTGGTGCAGTTTGCTGAAAAACACTAACATGATCTCTTGTGTTCATATCAAACAAAAAGATAGTTTCATCAGGAAGATTTCTGGCTACCGATTCAAACATCTTTAACATATCCTCATCAGACAGAAGATAATTCAGAGAATCGTAAAAAGAAACAGCCATTACTATTTTCTTTCTGTCCCGCTCCTCGATATTAAAATCCCTGATGTCAGCCTCGATAAAATTAGCCTTTGGATAATTCACGCGGGCTATCTTTATCATGTCGTCAGATATATCAAGACCAATTATCCCAAACCCTTGTTTTAACAAAAGTCCCGAAATCACACCTGTACCACAAGCAATATCCAAACACCTCCCCCTGGGTATCGAATATTTTTTAACGACATCTTCAATTATCCGACCCCAGCCAACATATTTGTCTTTGTTCATTAGCCGATCATAAACTTTGGCAAATTCTCCAAATACTTCTAGCTGGCCAGTGTTAGTTAACCGATTCATAGTTCTCTTAAATGAAACATCTTCTTAACATAGTAAACTCAATAATAAAGGAGACCAAATCCCAACACCCCCCCCTCGCCCCATCCTTCCTCTTGATATACTATAAAACCATGCAACGCACCCCCTTCTCCCTGCCTGTTAGCCCGCCGCTCCCCAAGCGGGGGAGTGATGCAGCCCGCCAGCAGAGCCACTTCAGCGCCAGGCTCTACCGCGACTTCTGGCGCTTTTCCGTTGATAAGGCCAGTCGATTACTGGAACAAAAAGAGCCGGAATACTGGGAGAAAAAAGGAGAACAACTGGCCCTGGAGCTCTTCCACGCCGCCGCCGAGTAAAAGCTTAATTCAAGCCCCCCTTAACCAGCCAGAATTTCCTGTACTTCCTCGACCACCCCGTCCGCTACGGCAAAATGAATCCGAATGTAACCAGTCTCTTTTGTTGAATCTGCAAACAATATATTCCCCGGCGTCGTCACGATCTTCTTCTTAATCAGCTCTTCCACCGCCGCCATGTCGTTTTCCCTGCCATGTTTCAACATCATGTAGTAAGTCGCCGGCACGGGTAGGGGAGTGAACCCATGATCTGCGAAAGCTTTTCCCAATATTTTCATGTTACTCTGCAGCCTATCCCGTAAGTCAGCCACATACTTATTTAACTCTTTTAAGTTATTCCTCAAGGCCACCGCCAGCGTGTGCTGTGCTATCGTCGACCCTCCAATATATAGCGCATCATGCCGCGCTGCCATCTCCTCCACCCGCTCCGGAGAAGTAACAGCATATCCCACTCTCCAGCCTGGAATAGCGAATGTCTTCGACCAGCTGCGCAGCAGCACTGTCTTAGCAAAATTCAACTGTTCATAGCCGCCGTCATCCTTTGGCGGTTTGTCCCAGATAAACTCGCGGTACATCTCGTCAATCAACAATAAACATCCGCTCTCCGCTGCTGTCTCGCTCAAGCGAATCAATGTTTCCACCGAAGCTACTTGACCGGTGGGACTCGTCGGCGCAGTGACAATCGCCGCGTCAACTTCGCTCATTTGCTTTTCAACCTCAAGCCAATCTAATTCCTGACCAACAGGTACCGACAAATATTGAATATCAAAACCCAGTGCCTCCAACGCCAACCTATGGCCAATAAAAAAGGGTTCCGGTAACAAAACCTTTGCTCCCGGCCGTAAGTCTGTCAGCAACGCAGCTACAATTCCACCCGTCACGCCTGCCGTTGCTATCACTTGCTCCAACTCTACCCGCCACCCCCGCGAGCCCAAATAACCGACAATCGCCTGTCGGTATTCCTTCACGCCCCGCTTGTTGTTGTATGTTGAAATCTTCTCCAGCGGCAAACTCCGCAAAGCTGCCATCAACGCCTCCGGCGGCGCCGCGTCAATAACGCCCTGCGCCAAGTCATATGCCCCCTCCGCCTTCGCCCGCTCCGCCAGCTCCCGGATGCCGACCTTTCCTTTCATATACATCATCATACACAAAAAAGAAGAGGCTCAACACAACTATCAAAGAATTCTTGAGCCGCACCCGACTCCCGTGTCAGACTTGCGGCTGTGCTATACTAACCCCGTGAACCTTCTTCACCCAACCAGCCCGCGTGCCAACCGCGCCATCAATATAACAACTATAGCGGTTCTTGCCCTTGCTAATGTGGCAATCATTGTCCTCTTTTCGTATCTAGTAATATCCTCCGAGTATAGCAAGCAAATAGAAAGAATTTATTATTTCCTCCTAGGATCTTTAATCATTGGCGTCGCTTCGTCATTCTTTAAGCCACGTTTGGGCGGACTTATACTCATGATCTCCATAATCGTTTTCAGTTTTTACTTCTCAATAAATTTCTTCACCGTTGAAGTACCAACCGTAGCCTATTAAAAAACCGCCAAGGAGCGAATCCCCAGCGGTTACAAGTTACCACATTAGCGTCCAGCTCTCCCGCGGAGAACAAGAAAAGTTACAATCCCGGTTGCCAGCAGCACTATAGCCGATGGCTCCGGCACCACGGTTAGTCCCGTCCTCACGTTACTAATCACCACACTGGAGGCAATGTCCGTAAAAGAATCCAGCCGAAACCCCAGCGTGTGCAGCCCATCCTCCACTTCTCCCAAGTAGAACTGGTACGGCTGCACGCCGTCCAGCACAAACCGCTCATCAAGCAGTCCAACAACACTGTCATCAAAGTACACGGCCAGCAAGCCTTCTGCACCAATGTCGCTGGTAAACTCTATGTCAGCCGTCAAGAAGTTTATTGGTTCAGTAATAGTCAAGCCCGCCACGTACCACGCCGGCGATGCCGTCCGCAAAGTGAGCGCGGAGCCGGAAACCTGTACCGAGTCCGTGCCGCTTGTGGCGGCAAACAGCAAGTTAAAGTTAGTCGGGCTGTCAAAGCGAACTTGCAGCTGCGGCCTTGGTGTTGGCTGCGGCGGGGGATTTGGGTCGAGCACCACTTCCGTGTCAATTGGATAAGTTGCCCCTGGATTCCACGCCCCAACCGTTGCTTCCCGGCTAAGCAAAAAGCCGTAGCCTTCGAATTCATCCCTGGGCACAATGCTTTCTTGGTAGAACTCGTGCGGCCAGAAGTGGTTCACAAGCGGGATGAGAGATGGCGTTGGGTTAAGCCACGTCACGTCCACATTGTGGGCATGGGGTAGAACTTCCTCAGTCCATTCCAACCACAGAGAATCGCCCCTGTTCAAGTATTGATCAGCCCAGTCGGCACTGTCACCGTAGCTGCCGGCGAACATTCCCGGCGCGTACGCGTCCAAGAACGTAATATGCACTGTCGTGCCTGGCGATCTAGCTTTAATGTGATCAGTTGCAGAATCAACCAACGCCGCTCCAGCGCTGTTGCCGACAAGATGCACGTGATCGTAGTCGCGCCTTGCCAGCAGCTCTCCTTCTATAGCGCCCAGAAGTCCACCGTTTGCCAAAGCTAAATCCGGCCCAGTCTCCAAACTGCCGGCCAAATCTCTCCAGTCATACACCACCACTTCCCAGTCAGCCGCGTCGGCGCGGTGTGCGTCAATGTAGGCGCGGATGTCTCGTGCCATCTCGTCCACCCACGTCTCTCCACCCTGGCTGCCCGACACATTCCACCCGTGCGTCACCAGCACCAGGTTCTTTGCATCAGCCAACGCTGGTAGATGCGACTTAAACCGTTCCTGTGGTGCCGGCGCTACAACTTCCGTGTAAGAAGCCCCGTAAGCGCGGACGGTCGGGTTCATGTTGGCTCGCAGCGTACCCGCCCCCGTTGTCGTATCAATTGAGATCAATTCACCGGCCAAAGTGGTGCCGATCAGCTCCTCACCCACGAAATCCATGCCGTGCAGGTAAGTAAACCCCGTCAGACCAATAGAGGTGCCCTTTTGTCCTGCGGGCGCTGTTGGATCAACTTGCACCAGCCGGCTGTTTGTGACTTTGGTGATCAGGCCGTATGACACCACGGGCGAACTCAAGAGCAGCCTGCCGTCCGGGGCAAACGCCAGATCACCGTCCGAAGAATAGCCGATGTTTCCCAGCACCGTAGTTTGCCTTGTGACCAGATCGATTATCCCCAGCTCCCCCTGACTCCACGACCGTATTGATGTCACATACAGCTGACCTAATCCATCAAACTCCAGCGCGTTAACCCGACCGCTGATGCCAACCGGCC
>JBDRMS010000013.1:0-36660 GCA_043811915.1 bacterium | reverse complement strand
AGGGCTGTCACACCAAGATCAAGATGCTGAAACGAATGAGCTACGGATTCAACAATCGAGAACGGTATACACTCAAAATGTTACTGGCCTTTCATTCACTATCAGACTTCAAGTGGCAGCACACTTAATTGGACATAGCCGTGCTATATTTTTTAAATAACAAACCCACAGCAAATCGGCACCAGCCACATAATCAGCCAAGTTAGTAAGACCCCCAGTACTGCTCCTACTGCCACTTCAAAAGGGCGGTGACCCAGGTGGGTTTCTAAGTAAGGAAAACCTCTTCTTTCCGTTGCAGGTAGCCTATTTACCAATTGATGTAGTGCTCTTCCGTGGCCACCCAAGAACACTCTCATTCTCAACGCATCGTCAATAACAAAAACTGCTATCGCGGCCACTACAGCAAACAGCAAGCTATCTGCTCCTTCAACCACTACCACCATAGTAGCTATGGAAAAAGCAAAAGCAGTGTGAGCACTGGGCATACCACCATACCGCGGCATCACCTTCCCTTTCTCTTCCATTTTCGTATACCATCCTCTGTTTAATATAGGTTTAAGCCCTTGAGCCGTCAGGCCAACCAGAATGGGAACCAAGAAAAGCGGGAAGTTCATATCTTCATAGTAATCAGTAATCAGTAACTAGTAACTAGCACTTATCAACTATTTTTCCATGATTCTCTTTTTTCTCCATTTTTCAATTTCCCTATGATTACCAGACAGAAGAACTTTCGGCACCCGCCAACCTCTGTATTCTTCAGGCTTTGTGTATTGCGGATACTCGACCACCCCGCCCCGCTCCTGGCGGGGTACCCCTCCTTCGTAAGAAGGGGTATTAAAAGCATTAAACGACTCCTCCTTCAAAGACTCTGGGTTTCCCAGCACTCCCGGCAACAACCTTACCACTGCCTCTATCACCACCAGCGCTGCCAACTCCCCCCCCGCCAGTACGTAAGGGCCAATCGAAAGTTCTTCGTCCGCCAGATGATCCGCCACTCGCTGATCAATCCCCTCATATCTCCCGCAAGTTAAAGTTAGACTGTCTAATTTGGCATACTCCTGCGCTTTAACTTGGGTAAACTGTTTCCCCCGAGCGCTCAACACCACCGTCCGCCGTTTTTGAAAATTGGAATTTGAAAATTGAAAATTAATCGAATCAATTGCTTTAGCAATTGGTTCGATTTTCATCACCATCCCCGCTCCGCCTCCATACGGCGTATCGTCAACCGTCCTATGTTTATCATCAGCAAAATCACGAATATCGTGTGTCTGTACTTTCAGCAGTCCTTCCTCCTGCGCCCGCCCCAGTACGCTGGTCTCAAGATAAGGCGCAAACAGTTCTGGAAATATTGTCAGTAAATCAAAACGCATGTTAATTAAACTAACATGCGTTTTGCTCGAAAACCAGTTTCTTACAGGTTCAGGTCGTCGATGGCCTCTTCCACTGACTGAACAGGCGTTTCCTCTTCAGTTACAGCGGCGTTCGTTTCTTCCGCTGGTGTTTCCTTGTTTTCCCGACTGATGCGCTCCGAGCCCTCTGGCTCGTTGATCTTTAGATTCACGCGAGCGTTATTTTTGGCTCCAATTACGCGAAGCAGCGTACGTACAGACTTAGCTGTTGCCCCTTGCCGGCCAATCACCTGGCCCATATCTTCAGGGCTAACAGTTAAGGTGAGTAGTACACCCATCTCGTCAATCTCGCGATTAACCTTCACATCGTCAGGGTGATCCACAATGGATTTCACCACGTATTCGACGAACTCCTGGTCATGACTTGGTCTCTTTTCTGCCATAGAGTCGTTTTAGGAATGAAGTACAACCGATGCCCAAATTTGACTTTTAGCCGTCGACCACAGCCTTTTTCGAGCCTCGATCTAGGGCCACCCTAACACGGGGCAGGCACAAAATCAAGTTTCTTCTTTCTTTACCTTAGGCCGCCAGCTTGTCACCTTGTCTGCCTTCAACAGGCCGTGAGTAACTAGTAGATTATGCACTGTGCTGGAAGCTTGTGCGCCTTTATTCAACCAATCGTTCACCCTTTCGCTGTCGACATTAAAAGCGTCCGTGTGTGGATTATATGAACCCACATCAGCGATAAATTTTCCTTTAACCGGGGCGCGCCGGTCTGCTACCACCACCCGGTAGGTGGCATAATTTTTCTTCCCTCGTCTTTGCAAGCGCACTCTTAACATGTGGTGTGATACTACGAAAAGATCGCCCTACCCGTCAAGCCCCCTCCTCTTCCATTTTCTTTAGAGCTTCTTTGGCTGCCCGTTGTTGCGCCTCTTGTTTACTACCGCCGGATCCTTCTCCTATTTTCTTATCGCCCAGAAAAAGTCCAATCACGAAATGCTTGGCGTGATCCAGACCATCCTCTCTTAATACCTCATAAGTTGGCGTGATGCGATATTTCTCCTGCGCCAGTTCCTGAAGCTTGCTCTTACTGTCAATGTGCAAGCCCTGTTCTATCACCTCTGGCAGCTTCGCCACAATGTAGCGGTCAATAAATGAACGAGCCGCTTCATATCCGCCGTCCAGATACAGCGCCCCTATTAATGCCTCGAACGCGTTGGCCAAAATATACTGCCGTGCTTTTTCATTACCGTGCTGTTCCCCTCGTGACAACAGAATAAACTCCTCTACACCAAGCTCCTGTGACACTTGTGCCAACGTCTCGCCTTTCACAACCGCGGCGCGCAAATTAGTTAATTCACCTTCCGGCAAGTCCTCATACTTTTTATACAAAAAATCTGTTACTACCAGCTCCAGCACCGCATCGCCCAGAAACTCCAGTCGTTCATTGTGGTCCAGAGCAAACTGTTTGTGCTCATTCAGGTAAGACCTATGCACCAGCGCTTGCTGCAAAAGGTCACAATTTTTAAATTTGTATTCCATCTTCTCTTCAAGAGAAGATAAATTTTCACTCATCTTTCCTGGGTTCTCCCATTTGCTTATAAATCGTTCCCAAAACTCCGTTAATAAATTTGCCAGAGCTAACCCCCCCGAACGTTTTAGCCAGCTCAATCGCCTCATTAATCGCCACCTTGGGTGGTACATCGTCAGCCTTGGCATATTTCAATTCATATATACCCAGCCGCAGCACATTACGGTCCACATTCGTTATCTGTTCTAGTGGCCAATCCGGTGCCGATTCTACAATTAGTTTGTCAATCTCATCTATGTTGTTCAGCACCCCCAGCGCCAATGCGTAAACAAAACCAGCGTCATCCATACCCGGCGCAAACTCATCCACATTATGTTTAGTAATCTCCTTGAGTCGGTCTTTCTTATGACGAAAATCCCACTCAAAAAGACTCTGCAAGGCAACGGACCGGCTTAAATGACGATTAGCCATAGTAAGGTGCTAAGGTTCAACCCTCAACTAAATTTTTACCGCCAAACCCTCGATAAGTCAATCACCCTCTTTTTCTCTCTGTTTTTCCAACTCTTTTTCTTTTCCCTTTTTCTCCTTTTTATCCAACTTTTTCAAAACGTCAATTACTTCCCGTCCCTTGTAAGTGCCGCAATTTGAACATGCCATATGCGCTGGCACAGACTGGGAACAGCGCGGACACTTGCCAAGTTGCAACCGGATCCGGCCGTGATGGCTACGCCGCATATTGCGCTTTGACTTATTTGTCTTCTTCTTCGGAACTGCCATTTCCAAACAATAACTATTCAGTTAGCCGCGGTCAAGGACTTGCAGTACCGGCTCATAGGTTGGCCGGTGGCAGGGCACCGCGCCATATTTCTTCAGTGCCATCCTGTGTGTCAGGCTGCCATATCCTTTATGCGAGGCAAATCCGTAAGCAGGATACTTTTTATCCAACTCTATCATTAGCCCATCCCGATAAACTTTGGCCATTATACTCGCCGCCGCAATTGATAAAGACAAACTGTCTCCTTTAATGATATTAATTCTCGGCATAACCGTATTTATCTTCGCCGGCCTCCCGTCTATTAACAATAAATCTGGTTGTACCGGTAAGCCCTTCACCGCCCGCTGCATGGCTAAATGTGAAGCTCGCAAAATATTTAATTCAGTTATTTCTTCAATAGATGCCTCTCCCACTGCCCACGCCGCCGCGTTTTCCTTTATCCATTTAGCCGCTTTCACTCTCTGTTTTTCTGAAAGCTGCTTGCTGTCACGAATCGCCACAGTGGCAGTTTGGATTTTGACGTCTCGGTTGAACACGACCGCCGCGGCTGCCACCGGTCCGGCCAGTGCCCCCATCCCCACTTCATCCACTCCCGCAATTAATTTAACTCCTTCATCCCAATACTGCTTTTCATAATCAAACGTGGGATTTTTTATCATTGTACCCTCGGCAGGATTCGAACCTGCGACATCTCCCTTAGGACGGGAGCGCTCTGTCCCCTGAGCTACGAGGGCCTATTACATAAATTACTAGTTACTAGTTACCAATTACCAGCTACTATACACCTTATGACAACTGTGTTCTTCATCCGCCACGGCCCCACCGAGGAAAACCTGGTTCATCGCATCCAGGGCCAGACATCTGGTACTCTCATTATCCCCGAAACAGAACGCTACCTGGCCGCCGTTGTCCCTCTTCTGCGAGTCAAAAATCCGAACCTGCTTCTTTCTTCAGACCTGGATCGCGCTGTACGCACTCGTGAAATCCTTAAAGAATTTCTTCAAATTACCGGTATAAAGGATTCCGTCTCGCCCCTCCTGCGCGAAAAAGCCATGGGCTTTTACGAAGGCATGTTGTGGAGCAAAGTGCCAGCCGAGTTCCAGGAACAAATGGGCAAAAGCGATTATGACTTTCGCCGGTTCGGGGGTGAAAACAACGAAGACGTTCGCCAGCGCGTCAAAGAAGCCCTGCGCCAAATTTCACAACGCTACCCCAATATGCGCATTGTCTGTGTCACTCACTCCGGCTGGTTAAGACAGTTAGTACAACTGGCCGATACCGCCGGTATTCTCCCCGATGGCTGGACAAACCGTACTGCCATATACGAAGGAGGCCTTGGTCCCATTGGTCAACTCCAATACTTCCATCCTATTAATATTGAAGCCAAATATCAGACCGAAGAAGAGGAATAAATCATCTCTTGTCTCCTTGGCTTGTCATTCTTGCCAAAAACAGGCATGCTCTGTATCACCATGAATAAAAAATTCGCCTCCTCCCCTATTAAGGGTAATATGCTCAAAAACATTGGTGTTGGGCTGCTTATTATGCTTACTGCTTTATCTATCATTGGCCTTTATTCTCGCCCCCTGGAGCAGCAGGAAGAAGCAGGCCTTTCCCGCGTTGTCGAAGAGCTGGAAAAGGACAATATTGCCAGTATCAAAATTAATCAGGAAGAGCTAACCGTTTCTCTCAAAGACAGCGATACCAAGCTTGTCGCCCGTAAAGAAAATAACGTTTCAATCACCGAAACCTTGCGCAACCTGGGCGTCTCTGAACAGCAACTGCGCCATCTCAATTTAACAATTAATAAACCCTCTGGTTTTGCTTTTTGGGCGGGTTCCTTGCTGCCCATATTGTTGCCCTTCTTGCTCCTGGGCGGCTTTCTGTGGTTTATGATGCGCGGTGCTCAATCAGCCAGCAATCAAGCCTTGTCTTTTGGCAAGATGCGCTCCCGTCCTGTTGAATCAGATCAGAAAAAGCGCACCACCTTTGCCGACGTCGCCGGCAGTCGTGAAGCCAAGCAGGAACTATATGAAGTAGTTGACTTCCTGAAAAATCCCAAAAAATTTCAAAAAATGGGTGCTCGTATTCCCAAAGGAGTTTTGCTTATTGGCGCGCCCGGCACCGGCAAAACACTTATGGCTCGGGCCGTAGCCGGCGAGGCCGAAGTGCCTTTCTTCAGCATCGCTGGTTCAGAATTTGTCGAAATGTTTGTCGGTGTCGGCGCCAGCCGTGTACGCGATATCTTTCAAAAGGTTAAACATCATGCTCCCGCCATTCTCTTTATCGATGAGTTGGACGCCGTCGGTCGCCACCGCGGTGCCGGTTTAGGTGGCGGTCATGACGAGCGGGAACAAACTCTCAACCAAATCCTGGTTGAGATGGACGGTTTCGAACAAACTGATAACGTTATCGTTCTTGCTGCCACCAATCGCCCTGACGTATTAGACCCCGCCATTCTGCGGCCCGGCCGCTTTGACCGGCAGGTAACCATGGATCTGCCGGACATTGAAGAGCGCCAGGCTATTCTCGATATCCACATCAGGAAAGTACCCCTGGCCGGCGATGTTAACTTACGCAACATTGCCGAACGCACCCCGGGTTTTTCCGGCGCCGACCTGGCCAACACTATCAACGAAGCTGCCATTCTAGCCGCCCGCCACAACGAAACGACCGTCAGGCAGGATCATATTGAAGACAGTATCGAAAAAGTAATACTTGGTCCGGAAAAGCGCAGCAAAGTGCTTTCCAAAAAGGAAAAGAAAATAACCGCTTTCCATGAAGCCGGTCATGCCATCGTTTCCTATTACACTCCCGACTCCGACACCATTCGTAAAATTTCCATTGTCTCTCGCGGCCATGCCGGCGGCTACACCCTAAAACTGCCAGACAGAGATAAGCGCCTTCACACCCGCACCGAGTTTTTCAGCGATCTGGCCACTCTCATGGGAGGCTATACTGCCGAGCTCATAAAATTCAAAGAACTCACCACTGGCGCCAGCTCTGACCTCAAACGCGCTACCGCTCTGGCCCGGCGCATTGTCACTGAATTCGGCATGTCCAAACTCGGACCCGTCGCCTTTGGCCACAAGGAAGAATATGTCTTTTTGGGTAAGGAGCTGCATGAATCTCGCAGCTATTCCGAATCCACCGCCGCTAAAATCGATGAGCAAATTACCATTATTCTTACTAGCGCTCAGAAAAAAGCTCACGATATTTTAACTAAATATAACGCCAAGCTTGAGCTGATAGCGCAAAATCTCATTGCCAAAGAAACCATTGGCCAGGCCGAGTTTAAAGCCTTAATGGAAGGCAGGCCCTTCCCTGCTACTGATCAAGCTGCCCCTGCCGCGGAGACGACTCTGTCACCAAAAACCCGACCCGCCAAAACCGCCCCCGCCGCCGCTTAAGAGTCGAAGTGCGCGTGGTAGGAATTGAACCTACGGCCTCTTCCATGTCAAGGAAGCGCTCTAACCACTGAGCTACACGCGCTAGTCTGCAAAGAATATAGCCAAAACACGGAATTGGTGCAATAAATAAGGTACAACTTAGGCCCGTAGCTCAGTGGTAGAGCATTCGTCTTATAAGCGAAAGGTCGTGGGTTCGATCCCCGCCGGGCCTACTAGATCTCCAATTCATCGATTCTACAAACTTGCACAAGGGAGTTGTGAGCACGCTCGGTTGGCAGTTAGATCATCGGAAATTCCGTAAGTTATTAGCTGAACGATATGGCGTCAAAAAAGCATATATGTTTATGGGATTTATCCCTACTAATGCAGGCTTGTATCGAGATCTGCAAAATCGCGGGTTTGAGATAATTTTCAAGCCAACTATTCCAACGGAAAAGGCGACTAAAGGGAATTGTGATGCGGAATTAGTATTGCAAGTGATGATTGATTACAAAGAATATGACCGAGCTGTGATAGTGACAGGCGACGGTGACTTTCATTGTCTCATTGATTACTTGCAGAAGCAGGACAAGCTCGAAGCTGTAATTAGTCCGAACGTTAGATGGTGTTCAAGTCTAATCAAGAGATTAGCGAATAAAATCAGGCATGTGTACATTGAGCATTTGCGAAGCAAGCTCGAATACGTGCCTAACAATGAAAAAGCCCCCAAATAGGACGGAACCTAAGCAGGGGCCTCTTCTTATTGATACTATTTATATTTTACTTGTCACCAGGTGTTTGTCAAGCTTGACAGATTTATGTAATTTCAGTGCCTGAAATGTAGCACTGGATAAACTTACAGCAAAAACTCCAAGCAGTTGTCGCGGTGAATGACTTTGGGCGCAACCCCGTATGCATTGGTGAAGGCCCGGGACGGTTTAGCCGCCTGGGGATCGAAACAAATATTGATCGGATGAAGTTTTTCTCCCTGTCTGACGACCAGCTCCACATTACTGTCATGGCGCGAGCGCCAAAAAAAGAGATCTTCGTGCCGACGATAGGTGCGGCTCAATTTCACAATTTCAGCTATCACCCAGTTCTCCCACAAAAGGCTGATATCACTGCGTCCGGCGGAAACAGTCCACTCCCTTTGGATGGCATTCTTCACCCCGGTGTCCCAAAAATAATATTTGTAGCTCCGGGCAACTTCGGTGGCGGGGTTGGTGCAGTAGGCAGGAATTTTAAAAATGACAAAAATGCCCTCCAGCAAATCCAGGTAACGCTGGACAGTCTGACGGGACAGCTTTAGACGGTTGGCCAGTTGCAGCACCGATACGGTGGCGCCAATCTCCCGGGTGAGTTCCATCAGCAGGCGGCGGACGTCCTCGGGAGAGCGAACTAGCGATTTAGTAAAAATGTCCTTGAGCAGATAGTCGCCGACAAGATTTTCCATATATGTTCTAGGGTCTTCCGTCAGATAAGCTTCCGGGTAGCTGCCAAAGATTAGACGCTGCATAAGAAGAGCGCGCAGCGGCCGGGCAAAGCTGCGCTGGAGCTGATGCGGCGGACGGTGGCTGGCAAACCATTTCTGTTGAGTCAGGACTTCTTCCCAGAGCAGGGGCGTGAGCCACAGTTTCTCGTTTCGCCCCACCAGTTCGGAGGCAGCTATGTCTGTCAGAGTCGCGCTGGAGGATCCCAGCAGGATAATTTTAACCGGCACGCGCGCGTCATGCCATCCTTTCACGATGCGTCCGATATGCGGCACGCGTTGGGCCTCATCAATGACCAGAATCCCGCTCGCCGTCAGCGTCCGGACCCCTTCGGCCGGCTCAAGCTGGGCCGCGTCCTTAAAACGAGCCCGATCGATTTGCGTATCCATGTTGATTAGATCGCCATGGCTCGTTTTGAGTATGTGTTCCACCAGCGTTGTTTTGCCCACTTGGCGCGCACCCAGCAGGAAAAGAATCTTCCTGTTCTTAAGCGATTGACTGATATATTTTTCAACGCTGCGGGGAATGTATCTCATAGACGCTAGTTTACAATTTTACCGTATATCTTGTAAAGTATAGTTAGCATTATGAGTATAAATATTACCGCCTCCCCCGCCGATGAGGGCCAGCGCCTGGACATCTTTTGCGTCCGGCACATACCCGGCCCGTCTCGTGCTGTTCTGCAGCGTGCCATAAAAAACGGTGATATTACCGTGAACGGCCAGACAGTCAAACCCCGCTATATCGTGCGTGCCGATGATGTCGTTTACGTCCGGCTCCCGGGGAAAACACCGCCAGCCGCGCCGCCACCCGCGCTCCCCTCGCCTCCTATCCTTTACGAAGATAAAGACATCGTTGTCATCAACAAGCCAGCCGGCCTCACCGTACAGCCGGGCATTGCCAATGAGGCGGGCACCGTGATGGACTGGTTTATCAGTCGCTACCCCGGCCTCCGCGGCGGCCTGGTCCATCGCCTGGATAAAGATACCAGCGGCGTGCTCGTTCTGGCCAAGACCCCGGCCGCTCACGTTTACCTCAAACAACAGTTCAAAAAGCGTCGCGTCAAAAAAGAATACTTGGCCGTTGTCTTTGGTACGCCCAAAGCCAGCGACGGTCGTATCACCCGCCCCCTCGCTCGCAGTAAACGCAACCCCATGCGCCGCACTGTTGATGAACAAGGCAAAGGGGCCATCACCGAGTGGCGGCTTGAGAAAAAACTTGGTCATAAATATGCCTTGTTAAGAGTATTTCCCTTCACCGGCCGCACTCACCAAATTCGCGTCCATCTTCACTTTATCGGCCACCCCATCGTCGGCGACCGGCTTTACACCTTCAAACGCCAGATCTCGCCGCCTGGCGTCACTCGCCAACTCCTGCACGCCGAAAAACTGACCACTAAATTACCTCCGGGTAAGCTTACCCGCCGCCTTAACAGGAGAAAAACATTCACTGCCCCCCTGCCGGAAGATTTTCAACAAGTATTGAGGTGCCTGCGACAAACTTCTTCTTAGCAAATCTGATACACTGAAAGCCAAGCGCGCATTTCTCGTGACTATGGCGACCACCTTAGAAATCCTTATTTTACTGGTATTATTCTACCTACTCGGCAAGGCAGCAGATCTTGTCGTCCGTAACTTGCGCAAAATCGGAGAACAGCTCAGTCTTAATATCTCTTTCCTCGGCTTTATACTGGGGGCGTTTACTTCCTTACCAGAACTGGCTGTCGGTATCCATGCTATAATCAATAATGTTCCCGGCGTGGCGCTAGGCAACACCCTCGGAGGGATCATGGTACTGTTCGGCTTCATATTCGCCGTCAGCTTAATTTTACATCGCCGCATTAGGACAGATCCCCACGACCTCACAATCCCGCTTATACTCCTTTACCTGGCAGCACCGGTACTATTAGGTAGCAACGGCACTATAAGCATTACCGACGGTGCATTACTAACAGGAGCCTACCTTGTATTATTATCAGTGTTGTATCTCAAAAACAGACAACGGTCGTTTCGCCGCCGCTGGCGCACAAGCAATAATCGAGACATAATCACCAACATTTTCTGGATTGGCACTGGTTTGGTGCTTGTTGTTATTTTGTCAAACCTGGTCGTCAATTCAACTGTCTCCATGCTGCAGGATATGGGTGTTTCGTACTTTTTAATCGGACTACTCGTCTTCGCTATCGGTACCAACCTGCCTGAAATCATCATTACGTTCCGCTCATGGCTGCGGCATGTTCCAGAACTAGCTATCAACAACATATTAGGATCGGCCGTAGCAAACGTCCTGGTAATTGGCCTTTTGGCTCTTACTCAACCAATAACCGTAGCCCTTACTTCCTCGTACATCGTGTTGACTATAGCCCTGACTATACTACTTGGAATGTTATATGTTTTTTTCCGGACCGGCAGCCGCTTTACCCATCGGGAGGGGTGGGCACTACTGGCACTATATGCCGCCTTCTTCGGTACGCAAATATTATTTGCCAGGGTTTGATTCTGGTGCCCGGGGCGGGATTCGAACCCGCAAGCCTTTCGGCACACGATTTTAAGTCGTGAGCGTATGCCAATTCCGCCACCCGGGCATAATAAGAAAAAAGACCAGAGGCCATGATCGGAATCGAACCGATGTGTAAGGGTTTTGCAGACCCATGCCTTACCACTTGGCTACATGGCCACTCTTGTATTCTAATACTACCAGACTACTTTTAACTATTCCGTTTCTTGTCTTCAGTTGTGCTCTCTGCTTCTTTTTCCTGAGTTTCTTCTTGCTCTTTTTCTTTCGCCACTTCATCCAGACGCTGTTTGGTTTTCTCTTCCTTCAAATGCCGCTGCATAGCCTTAACATCCTCCTTAAAACGCCGTCGCCCTTCCTGTCTTAAATACGTTAATCTGGCCCTTCGCACTCTTTGACGCTTCACTATCTCAATATTTGTAATCAAAGGGCTGTATAAGGGAAATATGCGTTCCACTCCAAAACCTCCAGTCTCCCGGCGAACCATAAATGTAGTCGAAGACCCACTCCCTCTTACTCCCAGCAAAACACCCTCAAATGTTTGCAAGCGAGTCTTTTCGCCCTCTTCCACCTTCATTTCCACACGCACCACATCCCCGGCGCGCAAGACCGGACGCCTGGTATCCTTAACTTGTTGCTGTTCGAAATAACGCAGTAAATCCATAGATAATAGATAGGGTAACGGCCAGTATACTAACAAGTCACTTTTAGGTCAATTGTGCTACTCTTTTTACGGCAAGCTGACAATTTCCATTTCCACAATACGTGCTCCCCACATCATCGCTGCTCCTCTGGTCGGTTGCCAAATATCCACTACGTACTTTCCGTCATAACGGCTATTCATGCGATCCCACACCGTGTATATTTGTTGTCCAATTCGCACCCGCGTGCCAAATGGTAAAAAGTTAGCCGCCATAACCCCCCGCCCCACTCTTCGGCCCGAAGCCGTAATAAACGGCGAGCCATCAGTTTGATCTGCCGTAGACGAATAAGCCGTTGATAGTACTCTTACCGCGCTACCCGGTGGCAAAGAAGAACGCACCGTTAATGAAGGAGACTCCAACAATCGTGCTACTGTTTTCTCCTTCGGCCAGGCTTCTATGCCCACAATGGCTGTGCCCGCCAGCGTCGGGTCGCGTACAAACACCAGGTTCAAATGAGACAATTCAACATCGTTAACAAATGCCAGGGCTCGCGCTGGAAAAATACTTTCTGCCAAAAAAATAAGTAGTACCGTCATCTGCACAGTATTCCACACCAGGAGCCAGCCCTCGTGTAGATAAGCGTTTACGTGTTTGTGTTTATTTGCCCGCATAGGGTGTTAAATGTCAGCTCGAGACACAAAAAAACTTGATTGCGATGCATCAAGCTGACACCCATATAGTACCACTATATTTAGCTTGAGTCAATAGCATTAATATATTTCCACTCGTACCTGGCCCACTCCACCCTTCATGCCAATAGCCTGCTTGGTAGCCACGGTCAAATCGGCCACTCGGTGGCCATACTTTGCATTGTAAAAACCACCCGTGTCAGTGATTAGCACATTAACCGACTGACCCGTAGCCAGGCTTGTTACTTTAGCTGTGCGTCCCACCAAATGTTTTCTGTCAGCTCCAATTGCCATCGTTAAAGCGTTGTCATCCAAAGGCTGCCCATTAGCCATAGTTAAGAGAGGGCTGCAACCCAAACAGCCAGCTCGACTGTAGTAGCTAGCTTCACCCTCTAACACCACCGGTCCACCCGCAACATAAGCCAGGCGACTTGGCTTATGCCACTTTCCTGATTCCACCACCACCGACGGCTGTGCTAAAACAGAGCCACTAATCCGCTGGCTATAGTCAACCTCGTTCAAGGTTATCGTTGCCAGCAATCTTTGCGACGGGGAACTGGCCAGGTTAGCCTCAAAGGCCAGCGCCTGCGGCGGAAAAGCCGAGATGCCAATAAGCGCCAAAACCAGCACTAAACGCACTAATATAGCCATAAAAAAAGCCTGGCAATATAACCCATTGCCAGGCTCAAAACCAGACACCCTAACACATACCCTAAACCATGTCAAGACATGTTTTTTAGCTCACGTCAACCCCTCAAATCGTGCTAGTATTATCCTATGAAAAACATATCCTTCTTAGCGTTCTTATTAATTTTTATTTTTGTCACCCCTGCCTACGCTCAGACAGTCGAAAATTTTTCAGACGAAGGCTTAGGCGATGAAGACTTAACAGTCGACCTGGCCGCCGAAGCCTTACCCACTACCGACGCCGTCTCCTACTGGTGGGAGAATTTCCGCGGCAATGTGATTAGCGTGTTCACCTTCAATGCCGAAAAGAAAGCTGCCCGAATGCGCCTGCGCCTCCATCGACTGGATCGCAAGCTGGCCGCCTGCGCTGAACTGGGTGATGAGGAGTGTGTTGCTAAAGTTGCCGAGCGTACGCAGGCCCTCCAGGACCGCACCGAACGCTACATCGCTAAAAGGCAGGAGCTGCAGGCGCAACACCAGCAGCGGTTTGCCGAATGGCGTGCCAGGCGCGCCGCCAAGGCGCAAGCATTGCATCAGCGCGCCGCCGGGCTTCGCAGCCAACGCCAGGAATTGCTCCAGCAGCGGCAGGAAAGCCGGCAGCAAGCCATTGAAAATCGTCGGCAGGGCAGACAAAGTACCATTGAACAGCGCCGGCAAAACCGCGAACAACTCATAGAAATGCGCAGCCAAAATCTCAAGGATAAACTGGACGCCACTCGCCAGTAGGTCGGAGAACACCAACAAAACCTTCTTGAGGCTGAGGCAGAAAATTAAAAGGCAGGAGCGAAGAAGGGAGCGGGTGAGCGGAATCGAACCGCCGTTTCTACCTTGGCAAGGTAATGTAATAGCCACTATACGACACCCGCCTACCTACAAAGTACAGTGCCACGGGTCGGAATCGAACCGACGACGCCTGCCTCTTCAGGGCAGCGCTCCACCACTGAGCTACCGTGGCAAATTTATTTAGTCGTGAATAGAGAGTAGCAAATAACAACAATTTTTCAACGTACGGATCACGGTGGGCGGTGAGGGATTTGAACCCCCGACCTTTGCGATGTAAACGCACTGCTCTACCACTGAGCTAACCGCCCTTAAGGGGTGCGGACGAGAGGATTTGAACCTCCACGGGCTTTTTGCCCAACAGCCCCTCAAGCTGTAGCGTCTACCGGGTTCCGCCACGTCCGCGCTCTGCCCACCGAAGCCTCGTGCGAAGGTGGGTAATCAAGAGAATACTTTGCTTTATCCTTATTTTCAAGAAATCCCAACTACAATTCCAACTCAACTAAACAATGTTTTTTGCTGATCGGCCGCCGCTTCCTCCACTGCTTTCTTCTCTCTGCTTATCATTCCACCGGTCTCAATCAACTCCAGTACTTTAGGAAGCCTGGCAAAGTCGGTTAAAAGAACCGGCCGCAAGTTTCCCCGATAAAGTGCCGCCGCCGGATGATACATCGGCATAACAATTTGCTCCTTGGCATTACGCTTAGGCTGCCCGTGCACTTTTGTGATGGACAATCCCTCCCCGAGAAAATAGGCCATTGAATACCGGCCTAAAGTAACAATTAATTTCGGTTCGATAATTTTAATTTGTTCGTCCAGCCACGGCGTGTATTCTTCAATTTCCTGTGGCAGCGGATCGCGGTTACCCGGCGGACGGTGCTTTATAAGGTTGGCAATAAAAACATCCTCTCTCTTCAAGCCAACAGACTCTATCAGCTCCGTCAAAAATCTTCCCGCTGCCCCCACAAATGGCCGTCCCTGCTCATCCTCGTCCTTGCCCGGCCCCTCACCCACAAACAGAATATCGGCATCAGCCTTTCCCTCCCCTGGCACGTCGTTCGTGGCCACAGACTTAAGGGGAAGATCTTTTTTACTCCACAAAACATTTAATTCATCCAATTTCTTCTGCTTCTGCTCGCGTGTTAATCCTTTGTTTGAAAATTGGGTCATTGAAAATTATTTAATCCTTCTCCACTTCTTCAAAAAATCCAGATCTTCCTTAATTAACCGATCATGTTTGGTTTCCAGTACAAAATTAACTCTCTGAAAATCTTTATGATTAAGCACCGCCCTGATACCATGCTCGCCGATTTTTCCCTTGCCAATATGTTCGTGAAAATCCTTGCGTTCACCCAAGTCTACTTTCGAATCATTCACATGTACTAATTTAAGATGCGTAGTGCCCACCAGCCTTTTGAATTGCCTCATTGTATCGTTAACTGCCGTCGCATCCCTTATGTCATATCCTGAAGCAAACATATGACACGTGTCCAGGCACACATGCACATCTTTCCGGCCCAGTTCTTTCAGTAAATACGCTAGCTCTTCAAAAGTATGCCCGATTATCTGCCCGGACCCGGCCGCTATCTCCAGCAGCAATTTGGCAGCAAATTGCTGCTGGCCTTCGTAGATGCTTTTTAGCCCCCCCGCTGCTTGTCTTAAGGCCGCATTTGGACTTTGGGCTTTGAGCTTTGAATTTTCGGCTCGGCCCACGGCCGAGCCGACATGCGTCACTACATACCTAACTCCCAGTAAGCTTCCCCGTTTCAGCTCCTCTTGCACTATCCGTGGTGCCGCTGCCGCCAAATCCTTGTTTTTCGAAGCAAAATTTATGTAATACGGCGTGTGAACATAACTTTCAAGGCCGTATTCCCTGCAACGTGACCTAAACAAGCCCGCCTGCCCGTCCGTAATATCGGGCGCTGCTCCGCCTCTGGGACTACGCGAGAAAAACTGAAAACATTCTGCTCCCAGCTCTCGAGCCCGCTCCGGCGCACTTTCTACCCCGCCCGCCGCGGATATATGTAGCCCCGCTTGTTGATATTTCATGCTATTAATATTACAATAAGCCACTCGCCGTTCTCTTTCCAGATTAGGAGGCTTGACATGGCTCGCATGATTGTTCGTAATCTCTTCATTATCATCACTGCCGTCATCTGTTTCTTTTCTGTTGTCTCTGCTGACACCGCCAGCCGGCTCCGTATGCCCTCCCTGTTTCTCCTGGTTATCCTGACGGCTGCCATCGGCACTGCCATCGCCTATCTCTTCAGACCCAAAGCACCTTAACCGCCCCGGCGGTTTTTTATTATCTCGCCCGTCCTTCCGCCCTTGTCTCGCGGATTACGTTAACCTTTACCTCTCCCGGATACTTGAGCTCTTGTTCTATTTGCCTGGCGATACTCTGCGCCAGCTTTATCGCTTCCAGGTCATTGATATCCTTTGGCTCCACAAACACTCGCAGTTCTCTTCCTGCGTAAATGGCATACGCCTTTTTTACCCCTTCATAACTAGTAGCAATATTCTCCAAGTCTTCCATACGCTTTATGTAATTTTCTGCCGTATCCCGCCGTGCCCCCGGCCGAGCTGCCGATATGGCATCAGCCACCTGCACAATTAAGGCCTCAATCGAAGTATAAGGAGGGTCCTTGTGATGCTCTGCCGCCGCGTTAATAATCTTCTCGTCAATGCCGAATTTTTTCATTATTTTCACTCCCACTTCCACATGGTCTCCTTCTACTTCATGGTCAATAGCCTTGCCAATGTCGTGCAGCAGCGCCGCCTTCTTTACCACCTTCACGTCCGCTCCCAGCTCTTGGGCTAACATAGTAGCAATGTGAGTCGCCTCCCAGCTATGCTTCAGAACATTCTGCCGGTAACTGGTTCTATACTTCAAGCGTCCGAGCAATTGCACCAGCTGTTCGGGAAAATCGACTACCCCCAGGTCATATACTACGGCCTCTCCCGCCTCCTTCATATCGTCGTTAATCTTGCTTTTAGCCTCTTCCACTATCTCTTCAATTCTACCCGGGTGGATTCGGCCGTCAGCCATCAAGCGCTCCAGCGCTTTTTTTGCTACCTGTCGACGAATAGGAGAAAAACCGGAAATCATAATAGAATTCGGTGTCTCATCCACGATAATTTCACAGCCCGTCAATCTCTCCAGGTGCTGAATATTACGTCCCTCCTTGCCAATCACCCGGCCTATCAAACTCTCGTCTTCCACGTGTACGTGACTCGTCGTCGTCTCCGAAACGTGCGAGGAAGCATAACGTTGAATAATTGTCGACAATATATCACGTGCCGTTTCGTCCAGCCTCTTTTCCCCTTCTTTATCTAACTTACGCACCCTTTGCACGATCAACTCCTGGGTACGTTGTTCCGCCAACTCCAACACTCGCGCCTCCGCTTGTTCGCTGCTCAAACCTGCGATTTCTGTTAATTTTCCTTCCTCTTCGGCCCTCAACTTTGTCAGAGTTTCTTGTTCATTTACCAGTCTCTCTTCTTGCTTTTCAATTTTTACTTCCTTCTTCTCAATCTCCGTCAACTTACCATCCAGGATGTCTTCTCTATCGGCCACTCGTTTTTCCAGCTCAATTATCTGCTGGCGTCGTTCGTCTAATTCCCCCTCCGCTTTATTTCTTATCTCCCTGGCCTCTTTTTCGGCCCGCTCTCGCAGTTGAGTTACCTTATCCTTCGCCTGCTTAAGCTTATGTTCAATTTTATGTTCAAGCGATTGGCGCGACCTTACGCCAATCTGTTTGCGCAGCAGATATCCTGCTGCCACCCCTAAACCAGCCGTGACCATTGCGGCCACAATAGATGCCATTGTCATAGCTAAATGCTCCTTTGGTAATACCCATATTAAATTGATTAAGATTCGGCAGCTCTATCCGTCAGCCGGGCATCTTAGCCGCTGCCAGCTTGCTACTTGCTTTTTCTATTTGCCTTGCAGACTCCGAACTCACTATTTGATCAATAATGCCATACTCTATGGCTTCTTGCGCCGACATATAATTATCACGATCCGTGTCTTTTTCCACCTGTTTTAGCGACTGGCCGGTGTGATGCGCCAATATTCTGTTAAGCCGCTCCTTTATCTTCAAAATATGCTTGGCGTTAATCTCAATATCAGACGCCTGTCCCTCGGTGCCACCCATCACTTGGTGAATCATTACTTCCGCGTTGGGTAGTATCAGGCGCTTGCCCCTCGCTCCTCCGGCCAGCAGCGTTGCCGCCATACTAGCCGCCACTCCTACGCAAATTGTCGATACATCCGGCTGGATGTACTGCATGGTGTCATAAACAGCCAATCCGGCCGTCACCACGCCTCCCGGTGAATTTAAATATAATTTTATTTCCTTTTTTTGATCTTCATGCTCCAGAAAAATGAGTTGGGCAATCACTACATTAGCCACCTCGTCCGTTATCGGGCCGCCAATGAAAATGATGCGCTCTTTAAGCAAACGGGAATAAATGTCATATGCCCGTTCCCCAAACTGCGATTTCTCCAGAACTGTAGGTATTAAATAAGACATATATTCACTATATACCAAACTACTTCATCGTCGCCAGCTCTTCCAGTTTTGTGAGCGCCTTCTGGTTCCGCAGCATAAACGTCAAATTCTCCTTTAGCTCTGCCAGATCAACTTCTTTTTCTGCCTTGCCTGGCGACTGGAAGTGCTTCAGATATTCATTTACCTTCTCTTCTGCCTCCGCCTTCGACACTTCAACGCCGTGCTGTTCAGCCAAAGCTCGCAGCGCCAGTCCAATTTTTACTGAACGCTCCGCGCCCTCTCGCATTCCCGCGCGCACGTCCTTTAGGCTTTTTCCTTTCGCCGCCAGATACTCTTCCAGCGTCTTTTGCTGTAAGGCAAGCATTCGCTTAAGCTCCCCCACCATTCGGTCAATCTCTTTGTCTATTAATACATCGTGGATATGCGAAAATTTCGCTGCCTCTGCCAGCTTAACTGCCAGCTCGCCTCGCCGCCGCTCCTGCTCTTTGTGCTCCTTCTCGTGTATCATGTTACTCTTCATGGCATATTTAAGAGCATTAAGGTCCTTAAAATCTCCTAGCTGCCTGGCCAGCTCATCATTAATCTCCGGTATCACTCGTTTCTGCACTGTGTGCGCCTTAACTTGGGCCTCGGCCTTCTTCCCCCGAAAATTCTTCTTGGCAAAATCATCCGGAAAAACTATATCAAACACCCGTTCCTCATCCGCTTTAATACCAAGAAGCTTTTTTTCAAAATCAGCCACAAAATGACCCTCGCCCAGGTTTATGGGATGATTTTTGCTTTCTCCGCCCTCAATCACCGTGCCATTCATCAATATCTTAAAATCAACCGTTACTGTGTCTCCCTCCTGTGCTGGCCTGGCCACATCCAGATATGTGCTGCGCATTTTCGCCAGGTAATGAAGCTCTTTTTCCACGTCTTTGTCAGATACTTCAACTTTCTTTTTCTCTACTGTAATGGCGCTGATGTCTCCCAGCCTTACTTCCGGCAGCACCACCACCCTAGCCGTAAAGGTAAGACCTTTCTTTATATCCGACTTGTCTACTGTAATACTTGGGCGGGCAATAGCGTCAATCCCCCTATCTAAAACTGCTTTCACAAAAAAGTGTGGCACGGCCGCGTCCACCGCCTCGTGCAGCAGCCGTTGGTCGCCAAAAGCTTCTGCCACCACGGCTGCTGGCGCTTTGCCCGGCCGAAACCCTGGCAGCAATTTCTCCCTCGACAACTTCTCCGCCGCCTTTTTTATATACGGCGCCATCTCCTCTCCGCTAACCGAGATCTTAAGATTTGCCTCCGACCTGTTCTTGTCCTGCTTAACCTCAACCTCCATAATTTTCACTTACAACAGCGGCGCTATGATCAACGCCACGATGCTCATTAACTTGATCAAAATGTTAAGCGATGGCCCCGACGTGTCCTTAAACGGATCGCCAATCGTGTCGCCAACCACTGCCGCTTTATGCACATCCGATCCTTTTCCTCCCAGATTGCCTGCCTCAATATACTTCTTGGCATTGTCCCAGGCGCCTCCCGAATTGGCCATCATTACTGCCAGCAGGAAACCTGTCACAATGCCGCCGGCCAGCAGTCCCCCCAATGCTTCCGCTCCCAACGCAAAACCTACTATCACCGGCACGGCAATAGCAATAATACCTGGTAGGATCATCTCCCGCAGCGCTGCCGTGGTAGCGATATCAACACAACTCTTATAATCTGGCCTGGCTGTTCTCTCCATAATGCCGGGGATTTCTCTAAACTGCCGTCGCACTTCTTCCACCATTTTCATGGCCGACTTGCCCACCGCTTCCATCGAAAAAGCCGAAAACAGGAACGGCAGCGCTCCTCCCAGGAACAATCCTGCCATTACCGTTGGCTTCACCACATCCACTGTCGAAATCCCGGCTATCGTCACATAACTCACCAGCAAAGCCAGCGCTGTTAGCGCGGCCGAACCAATCGCAAACCCTTTGCCAATAGCCGCCGTGGTGTTGCCCACCGCGTCCAGCGCTTCAGCTCGCTCTCTGGTTTCCGCTCCCATGCCTGCCATTTCCGCAATACCGGCCGCGTTATCCGCCACCGGGCCGTACGTGTCAGAGGCCAACGTTATACCCAGCGTCGACAACATACCCACCGCCGCCATGGCGATGCCATACACACCGCCAAATTTGAACGATATCAGAATAGCTACAACAATCACCAGCACTGGCACTGCCGTTGAAAACATTCCCAATGCCAAGCCGCTAATAATATTCGTCGCCGGTCCCGTCCTGGCCGCCTTAGCCACTCTGCGTGTTGGTGCCTTGTCGTGGCTGGTAAAATACTCTGTTACTAAACCAATTATCACTCCGGCCAGAAGTCCTGTTACCACTGCCCAAAACAGCGATAACTCGCCAAACAACTTATCCGTCAGCCACCAGGCTCCCCCAACCATTAAACCGCCCGCCAGAAAAATACCGTTATTAAAACTGGAATTGATTTTGTGCTCATCTCTGGTTTTTACTACCACCGTGCCAATTATACTCGCCACTATTCCAACAGCTGCAATCCCTAGCGGATACAACACTCCCAGTGATCCATGAGTAGTCAGCGTTGCCATTCCCAGCACCATGGCCGCAATTAATGTATCCACATAACTCTCAAATAGGTCCGCTCCCATACCAGCCACGTCCCCCACGTTGTCTCCCACGTTGTCAGCAATCACCGCCGGGTTGCGCGGGTCATCTTCCGGAATTCCCTGTTCTATCTTGCCAACTAAATCAGCTCCCACATCCGCCGCTTTAGTATAAATACCGCCCCCCACGCGAGCAAACAATGCCACCGCCGAAGCGCCGAATCCGAAACCATAAATAAGAGAAGGATTTTTAAACACCAGCCACAAAGCAGTCACTCCCAGCAGTCCCAGGCCAACTACTGACATCCCCATCACCGTGCCGGAGGAAAAAGCCACCTTCAGTCCCGGTGCTATTCCCTTTTTAACCGCCTCTGCTGTGCGCACGTTGGCCAACGTAGCAATACGCATACCAATATTTCCAGCTGCCACTGAAAACATAGCGCCCAAAATAAAGGCCACTATTGTCCGACCATCAATAACCTGTTCAACACTACCAATCAGACGAGTTAACCACATTAACACAGCTACCGAGATTACAACCAAAGCCAGAATTCGATACTCGCGCATCAGAAACGCCATCGCTCCCTCGCGAATAGCCGCTCCAATCTCTTTCGCTTTCTCGTTCTCGATCGGTTGCTTGGCAATTAAATAAGCCTTCCAGGCCGCATACAGCAGCGCCAGAATGGCCACCACTCCGACAATATATTCAAACTGCATAGCCCTGTGATTATATTATTTAGTTTTATCTTCTCCTGCCCCGCGAAGCTCATCTTCGATGAGCGAAGTGGGGTCTTCCTCTCCCGCCTTTACAATATCAATCCGCCAGCCTGTCATTTTAGCCGCCAGGCGTACATTTTGTCCGCGCTTACCAATAGCCAGGCTCAACTGATGCTCTTCCACATGAGCCACTGCCCGTTTCTCCTCGTCAAAAATATCCACTGCCATCACTCGTGCCGGAGACAGGGCGTTGGCAATATAACGTGCTGGATCTTCATCCCACTGAATGATGTCAATTTTCTCGCCAGACAGCTCCGCAATGATTGTCTGAATTCTCGTTCCTCTCTGTCCAATACATGCCCCCACCGGATCAATGCCTTCCTCCTTGGCCCTGACAGACACCTTGGAACGCTCCGAAGGTTCTCGGGCGATCGCCATGATCTCCACGCTGTCGGCAAATATTTCCGGCACTTCCAGCTCAAACAATCGCCGCAGCATACCCGGGTGACTGCGTGAAAGAAGAATCTCCGGATCCCGGCTGTTTATATTAACCTTCACCACATACACTCGAATCCGCTGGTTGGACCGATATCGCTCTCCCCGCACCTGTTCGCTGGGTGGCAAAATACCCGTCGTCCGGCCAATATCAACAAACACCACGCCACCATCGATGCGCTGCACAATACCCGAAATAATTTCCCCTTCCTTGTCCTTATACTCCTCGTATGTCGCTTCGCGCTCCGCTTCACGAATTCTCTGGATAATCACTTGCTTGGCCGTTTGCGCCGCCACCCGCCCGTAATCCGGGTCATCCGGCGTCACATCCTCCACATACTCTTTACCAACTTCCGCCTCCCCATCTTTCTTTTTAGCCTCATCCAGAGTTAATTGAGACGCCGGGTTTTCCACTCCCTCTCTTACACCTTCTTCCGGCTCTACTACTGTCATCACCTTGTACACCCGGGCCGTTCCGTCTTCTTCGTTAAACTCCGCTCTTATGTCCTCTCCTCGTTCCCCGTAGTCCTTGCGGTAGGCCGCCGCCAATGCCGCTTCAATAGTCTCCAGGACTTTCTCTTTGCTAATTCCTTTCTCCGACACAATCTGGTCAATCGCCGAAGAAAAAGAGGGTTGTTCGTCTGCCATAGTTTATTTAAAAAAGCTGCGGACTCACCGCAGAATCTGATACTTAATACCCTAGCGAAACACCGCTTACCTGTCAACCTGCCTACTCGCTAATCTCAAACGCATACTCAATATGCTCAATTTCCGGTCCCGGCTCCATCATTACAATTGACACTACGTCGAAACGCACATCCCCCCACCAATCTTCTTTTTGCTGGTAATACTGTGCTGTGCGAATAAGCTTGCGTTGTTTCTCCCACGCCACCGTTTCAAATCCCTCGCCGTAACTCGTCGGCGCCCGCATTCTCACTTCCACAAACACGCGGGTGGAACCAGCCTGCATAATCAAATCCACCTCGCCCGTTTTACACAACCAATTAGCAGCAACAAACTTTAAGCCAAGCTTTTCCAGATAATGCCGGGCTATTTGCTCGCCTCGCCGGCCAATTGCCTGGGTTGATCCTTTGTCCATCTCCTGTTATGAATAAACAATTTTCTCAAGTCCATAACAACCAGCGCCGCCACTGCCACCGCCACAATCAATGTCCAGTCCGACAGGCTCAAGGCCACCGTACCAAAAAACCCTTGCAAGCCCGGCACATAAATAGCTGATATTTGCAAACCAGCCGACACTGCCAATGACGCCGGCAACCACTTGTTTCCCCAAAAGCCACGCTTGAAAATAGATTCGCGCAGCGAACGAAAGCTCCACACTGACAGCAGTGAGATAATAGAAATAGAAGTAAACGCCATCGTGCGGGCATGCACAATATCACTCGCTAAATACTCAAGCGAATACCAGTACACGCCTATAGTAGCCGCCGTCATCACCGCTCCAGCAAACATAATATGAAACGATAATTGTCGTCCCAGCAAAGGACTTTCCGGGTCCTCTGGCTTTCTTCTCATCACTCCGCGCTCTCCCGGCTCCAACGATAACGCTATATCACTTGTCCCGTCCGTCACCAGATTCACCCATAAAATCTGGGCTGGTAAAAGTGGCAGCGGCATGCCGGCCAACAAACTAACAAAGAAAATTGCCACCTCTGCCGCATTAGTTGCCAGTAAAAAGCCAATCACTTTGCGCAGGTTATCGCGTATCACTCGTCCCTCCCGCACCGCCGCCACAATAGTACTGAAACTGTCATCCAGCAGCACCAGGTCGGCCGCCTCCTTGGCAATGTCCCGTCCCGAACCCATCGCCACACCAACATCGGCTCCCTTTAGCGCTACCGCATCATTAATACCATCCCCTGTCATAGCCACTACGTGGCCACAGGCTTTTAATGCTTTAACTACTCGCTGTTTATCCAGCGGTGTAACACGCGCAAAAATAGTCACCCTCTCTACAGCATCCTGCAGCTCCGTGTCTGTCATTCGCTGTAAGTCCTCGCTGGTTAACACCTCTGCTTCTTCTTCGCTTGCGATGCCTACTTCCTGCGCCACTGCTCGCGCCGTTTCCGCGTGGTCGCCCGTCACCAGTTTGACAGCAATACCAGCTTCAGCCGTCTCGCGCAGCACAGACTTGACATCCTCCCGCACCGGATCCTGAATAGTCAACACGCCCAAAAACAGCAGGTCATTAACATCGTCGTGAGTAATATCACCTTTTCCTATATTTCGCCGCACCGCCACTCCCATCAGGCGCAAGCCCCGTCGGCCGTTAGTCGTTAACTCCTTCTCCACACGCCAACGACGATCTGATGTCAGCTCCACCACTTCACCCTTCTTATTCAGAACCTTGACACTGCGCTCCAGCAAAACTTCAGGCGCGCCCGTCGCAAACAAATAACGGGTTGCCTGCGTCGGGTGGTCATGCAAAGAAGCCCGGTACTTCCACCGCGGACTAAAGGCTATTGCATCGCGTTGCTGCCACTGCTGCCTAAGCTCACTTTGTTTGAGTCCGCTTTGTTCCACAAATGCCAGCGCCGCCCTCTCTGTCGCCGAACCCGCATAAGAAAACTTTCCACTCTCGCCGGATACTCGGTGGGCATCCGACGCCAATGCCAGTCCCATCAAAGCCAGTCGATGCATTGCTTCACGCACCGGTGCTGTGGCAGTCAAGCTAGTCCCCTGCAAAAAATCCAGATTCATCGCCTGCATCGCCCCCTGTGTTAAGGTGCCCGTTTTATCCGTACAAATAACCGTCGCCGCCCCCAGGGTTTCACCTGACCTCAACTCACGTACCGCTCCCTTATTTCTCAAAATACGTGTTACACCTACCGTCAGCGCGATAGTCAAAATAACTGACAGATCCTCTGGTATAGCGCTAACCACCAGTGTAATAGACGTCAGGGCTGTTTCAACCAGGCTTTGCCCCAGCGCCAGTCCTGCTCCCGCCAGCAATGCCACCGCAGCTACTATGCCTAGTCCAAGGCGCACTCCCAAACTTTGCAATTTGCGTGCCAGCGGAGAGGGCAAAGATTTAGCCGTCTTCAACACTTGAGCAATTTTACCCAGCTCTGTCTGTGTCCCCGTCGCCACCACCACCGCCACACCCGAACCGGTTACAATTGATGTTCCCAAAAAGACCATATTTCGCCTATTGCTCACCGGTGTGCGGCTGTCAAGTCTAACTGGTGTCTTGGCCACATCATCAGATTCTCCTGTCAGCGTCGCCTCACCGGCCCTTAGGCCTCGTATTGATATAAGCCTGGCATCGGCCCCGACTCTTTCCCCCGCCTGTAACTCAAGAATATCTCCCACCACCAACTCACGGGCTGGTATTTGTTGATTTTTACCGTCTCTTATTACCGTGGCGAAAGGTTGTGTTTGTTCCCGTAATTTCTCCAGCACCCGCTCTGTGCGCCACACCTGCGCCAGGCCCATACTGGCATCCAGCACAATAGCCAACCCTATGACTATCGCATCCCCCCATCGCCCAAAGGCTATCGACACCAGCGCAGCCGCTACCAGAATCATTACCAGTAAATCACTTAGTCGTCTCACAAGCAGCCAGACCGGGTGGTGCCTCCGTGCTTGAGGCAAATCGTTGGTTCCAAATTTATCCCGGCGCGCCCGAACCAAAGCACTTTTTAATCCTAGCTCTGGCTGTACCCGGAAATTCTGAAGCACTTCCTGTCCCGTACATAGATATGCCTCTTTCATCATAATGTGCTCTTCAGTGTACTACACGAGTCGGCATAGCACGTAATAAAACCAGCCATACCAACATCGAAGCCATGGGTGCCAGTTGTGTCACCATATAATGATCAAACAATATCAGCGGCAATAACGGCAATAACCACCACCACCTGTCTGCATAAAACATCTTCAGCAGCAGTAACAGGCCGCCGGCCAACAGCATGATTACTGCCAAACCAGACTCTACGGCTATAAGGATAGGCACGTTGTGGACATAATCAATTTGCCATGGTTCATAATGTACTCCGTGTGCATCCAAATATTTTTGTAAAGCAACTTTATATTCGCCTACGCCAATCCCCCGCCAATCAATCAGCGCTAAGGCCCACCTGGCGCCAACAAGCCTTTCACTCACTGCCGCATCTTCCACATCGTTAACGCGCGCTATTAACAAAGGAGAAAATACCAGCACCATTGTCATTAACAGAATCAACCAGTGCCAGTTCATACGTTTTATCGTCAATGCAAAAAATATCAGCATTGTGAAACCGGCAGACAAATACGTGCTTCGCGAAAATGAAACAATAATTCCCAGCAACAAAAATACTAACACTATATTTGCAATACCGTCGCGTAGCAGCGTCTTCTTTTTCATTCCAAACAACCACGTCGCATACGCCAGTAAGCCCAGAGACAATCCACCTCCAAAACTATTTGGATGTGGAAATGGTCCGTAAGCCCGTATCATTTTATTCTGGTCCAAAGTAAATTTCGCAATACCGCTTTTGGCCGCGTCCAGACGCGTTTCGCCAATTAGATAAAGGCCTAAATCATCCTGCGTTACGAATTGAGCCAATCCCCATTGCGCATGCAATAATAAGACAAAAATCATTATCGCACCCAAAATTCGAACACCATATTTTCGCATCAAAGAAAAAATTATACTCAACCATATCAACGCAAAAAGAAGTACCATGTCAAAGTTCCATGAATCAAATAGTGGTAAAACTGCTAATACAATTCCGAATAAAACAAGCAAAAAATGCGCACCCTTCATGTACCTAAGTTTACTTAAATCCAAATATTGTTAAAATAACATTCATGGGCCCATAGCTCAGCTGGCAGAGCGCATCGATGGCATCGATGAGGTCAGCGGTTCGATCCCGCTTGGGTCCACACTTCGCTCCTCGCTGTCGCTCGGAGCTTCGCGTGGCAGGCCAGCCCAGCGAAGTGTGCCCAGCGAAGCCCCGCCCGTGGCGGGGCGAAGTTGGGCCACCATGCTAAAAGGGCCGTTAGCTCAGTCGGTAGAGCGCATCATTCGCATTGATGAGGTCGCCGGTTCAAATCCGGCACGGTCCACACTTCGCCCTTCGCATACGCTTCGGGCTTCGCGTGGCAAGCCAGCCCAGCGAAGTGTGCCCTGCGAAGCCTTGGCGAAGTAGGGCTACCTTACAGTTTCTATATCGGGGTGTAGCGCAGTGGTAGCGCGCATCGTTCGGGACGATGAGGTCGCCGGTTCGAATCCGGCCACCCCGACATACTCATACCATCCTGTCGAATGAGGAACGACTTATTTTGCTTTACTTTTTTCAGTTTTATTTTCTTTTCGCAGGCTCAATCCCAGTCTGTGGTCGCTGGGCTCCAATGAAATTATTCTGAACTTCTTTTTCTCGCCAACCTTCAAAACCAGCGCAGGATCCATTTGTGCTTCATCCTGTAATTCCGAGAGATGAATTAGTCCGTGAATATCATCATCTAATTTAACAAACCCGCCAAACGGCGTAACCTTAATTACCTCGCCCTTAACATCACTGCCAACCTTGTATTTTTCTTTTACATTCTTCCACGGGTCATCTTGCATCTGCTTCACAGACAACGAAATCCGCAGGCCATCCACCCCGATGACTTTAGCAGATATCTCCTCCCCAAGGGAAACAAAGTCAAGGGGATCATCAATTCGCTGCCAGGCTAATTCCGATATATGCACCAGCCCTTCCAGCTCTGTCCCGTCCACCTCAAATTTCAGGAATACACCAAATTCCACCACCCCGCTAACGCTGCCTTTAACAACCGTACCAACATCGATTTTTTCAAGTACACTACTCAACTCGTCACTCAAAGCAGCCTTCTCCGATACAATCAACTTCTCATCATTCTGATCAGCAGCAATAACCTTCACTTTGAAATTATCTCCAATATATTCTTTCAGCCGAATTAAAATCTTTGCTTTGTCTCCACCTTCAACCCTCGGGTAGTGTTCCTGCGCCAATTGTGACACGGGCAAAAATCCCGTTACACCGCGGACCCGAATAATCAAGCCACCCTTGTTAGCATCCAGCACTTCAGTCTCAAAAACATCTCCCGCCTGCATCATTCTCTTCAGCTCCTCCCAGCTTCTTTCCTTTGTCGCCGATCGCAGCGAAAGCTCTATATAATCATCTTCATTATCATACCGCTCCACCGTGGCTTTAACCTCGTCACCCAACTTAGCCTTTTTGAACGTCTCCTGGTCATCAAATAAATCGCGACCGTAAATTACCCCCACCCCCAGCAAACCCAGGTCCACATACAACGCATTGCGCGCCTTATCAATTATTGAGCCACTAATAATTTCACCGATAGGCGGAACGTCTATCAAGTCATCCCTTTGGCCAACCAGTTTAGCCATCGCACTATCACCAAGATCACCAATGGCGCTAACTTTTATTTGCGTTTCCATATGAATCACATCATGCCACAAGATGACAAACGGAGCAAATTAAAATACACTATCTTCTATGAACATAACCTGGCACGGGTATCACACAATAAAAATAGTTACACACGGCCTAACACTAGTCCTGGACCCCCATGCGCCTCAAAAAGATCTCCCGCCATTTCGAGCGAAGACCGATATTGTCGCTCTGTCTAATCCATCTGATGAAAACATGTCCCACCTCGGCGGCATACAAGGCGCACCAATCGTTATAAACACTCCCGGTGAGTACTCACTTTCCGGCCTCACTTTGTGCGCCCGCGGCTGGCATCATGCAGATGGCAGTGAACGCAGTCTTCAGCGCTGGCGCATTGAGGATGTAACCATCCTTCATCTGGGCGATCTATCTCGAAAATTAACCACCGAGGAATTACAGGAAATTGAGCAAATTCCTATCGACATATTATTACTTCCTATTAATGGGCATGATAAAACAATAATAACAGTCATAGAGCCTCGCATCGTCATTCCTATCAACTACACGTCGATAGACAACTTTGCCAAAGAAATGGGCGTGAGTCCCTCGATCGCCCAATCCAAACTAACAGTTAACGCCAGAAAGTTACCCGCCGAAGGGCTGGCCACAGTTATACTTTCCCCGTAAACTGAACTTATGGGAAAGACACTTAAGCGCATTGAGCAACTGCGGCAGCAGCCGGAAGAAATACGTCTGCGTGCTGCTACAACTATCGCCATTGCTATCGGCCTGGTTCTGGCTTTCATAGTTCTGGTTGTACTGTTGCCTTTGCAGCTTTATCTTAAATAATGGCAAACGTTATACACCGGGAGATTACCGCTGAAATACAGGAAAGCTATCTCGATTACGCCATGAGTGTCATCGTCACCCGTGCTTTACCAGACGTTCGTGATGGGTTGAAACCAGTTGCCCGTCGCATCCTTTACTCTATGTGGCGACAGGGGCTCCGTTCCACAGCCAAGTTCCGCAAATCAGCCAATGTAGTTGGTGATGTACTTGGTAAGTATCATCCTCACGGAGACATTGCCGTCTATGACGCCTTGGCTCGGCTCACCCAGGACTTTTCGCTGCGCTACCAGCTCATCGAAGGTCAGGGCAACTGGGGGAGTATCGATGGCGACGCTCCTGCTGCTATGCGTTATACCGAAGCCAGACTAGCCAGACTTTCCGACGACATTATGCAGGACCTCCAAAAAGAAACTGTTAGTTTTGTCCCCAATTACGACGGCACTCGCACCGAGCCAACTGTGCTGCCGGCCGCCCTGCCCCAGTTTATCATTAACGGCACACTTGGTATCGCTGTCGGCATGGCTACCACTGTTCCACCTCACAACCTCAACGAAATTTGCGATGCCGCCTCATACCTGATTGATCACCCCGACGCCACCGTGGAGGACCTGGTCCAATTCGTCCAGGGGCCGGATTTTCCTACCGGTGCCGCTATATATGACAAGCAGGAGATCCTTCAAGCCTATGCCACCGGTAAAGGAAGCGTTGTTATGCGCGCTCTGGCCGACATCGAAGAGGGGAAAGGTGGCTCCTATCGCATCATAGTTCGCGCCATTCCTTACCTGGTCAACAAGGCCACTCTCATCACCAAAGTCGCCGAGGCAGTTAAAAACAAACGCCTGGAAGGTATCAGAGACCTGCGCGACGAGTCCGATCGCGACGGTATTCGTATAGTCATCGAACTCAAAAAAGACGCCTTCCCCAAAAAAGTACTTAACCGGCTTTTTGCTATCACCGATCTGCAAAAAACATTTCATGTCAACATGTTGGCTCTAGTCGACGGCGGCCGCCAGCCCAAAGTACTCACCCTGAAAGAAGTTCTGGAAGAACACATTAAACATCGCCAGGAAGTAGTCACTCGCCGCACCACCTTTGACCTCAATCGCGCCAGAGAACGAGCTCACATCTTGGAGGGGCTAAGTAAAGCTCTGGACCGCATCAATGAAGTAATCGCCACTATAAAGAAGTCACGCACTCGAGAAACCGCGCACATCAATCTGTGCAAGGACTTCAGGTTTTCTGATGCCCAGGCCACCGCTATTCTGGAAATGCGCCTGCAAACCCTGGCCGGCCTGGAACGCAAAAAAATCGAGGACGAGCTGAAAGAAAAACACGCTGAAATAAAAGAGCTGACAAATATTCTCAAAGATCCCGGCAAAATCATGAAAATTATTAAGGATGAATATCACCGTCTCAAAGAAGCCCACGGTGACGAGCGCCGCACGCGCGTCTTTGCCCAGCCCATCAGTGAATTCGTCCCGGAAGATCTAGTTCCCGACGATCCTACCATTATTACCATTACCCGCGGCGGTTATATCAAGCGTCTGGCCACCGACACCTACCGTGTCCAGCACCGCGGTGGCAAAGGGGTACGCGGCATGGCTACCAAGGAAGAAGATATCGTCGACATCTTCCTGGCTACCACCACTCACAAGGAACTCCTGTTTTTCACCAATCAGGGTCGCGTCTTCGCCTTGCGCGCCTATGAAATTCCCGCCACCACTCGAGCCGCCAAAGGCCAGGCGCTGCCCAATTTTCTTGAGCTGGCTTCCGGTGAACACGTTACCGCCATTCAGGCTCTTCCTTCTCAAGATGAGGCCAGTAAATATCTTGTCATGGCTACCAAGGGAGGCCTTATTAAAAAAACGCCCCGCGACGCCTTTACCAGCATCCGCCGCAGCGGCCTGAAAGCCATTAATCTAAAAGGCGGCGACACTCTGGAATGGGTCGCTACCTCCACCGGCCGCGACCATGTCATGCTCATCTCTCGTGCCGGCAAGGCTATCCACTTTTCCGAAACTGATATCCGTTCCATGGGGCGCACCGCTGCCGGTGTGCACGGTATACGTTTGAGTCCCGAAGATGAAGTAGTCGCCATGCACGTGGTACCTGAAGGTACCGAAAAACAACAGCAGGTTCTTGTCATCACCAAACATGGATTTGGCAAGCGCACACCCCTTATGGAATACCGTTTGCAGGGACGGGGCGGCTCCGGCATTAAGACGGCCAAAGTAACTGCCAAAACCGGTCCCGTCGTCAATGCTGCTCTGGTCAACAAAACCAGTATTGGCGACACCGACGTGCTCATCGTTTCGGAAAACGGCCAGGTTATCCGCATCGAATTGGATGCTATTTCCGAACAGTCCCGCGACACTCAAGGTGTTAAAGTTATGAGTTCTACCGAACAAAGCGGCCACGTTGCCACCTTCACTACCTGGATAAGTAATTAAATCCCAAAGCACAGACTGCACAAATTACAAACAACGATAGGGTTTAGTTAGTTGCTGATTGCTAGTTACTGAAATGTGTTAGAATGTAAGCACTTCCATATTATGACTATATCTGGATCCACCGAACCTTTCATCCGCCCCGAAAAGTTCTGGTGCGCTCTTGGTTTGCGGGCTAATCAAACCGTCGCCCATCTGGGTTGTGGCGCCGGCTTCTACATTATCCCAGCCGCCAAAATTGTCGGCCATAAAGGTCAGGTCATCGGCGTTGATGTTTTGCCCGATATGCTGCAGGAAGTTGAAGGGCGCGCCCGGCGCGAAGGCGTCGACGACATCGTCCGCACTGTCCGCGCCAATCTGGAAAACAAACGGGGCTCCACTCTCAAAAAAGACATCGCCGACTGGACTCTCGTTGCCAACATCCTGTACCAGTCCGATCCTGTAAAGATCTTGCGTGAGGCCGCTCGTGTTACCAAGCCCGGCGGCACCATTATCATTGTCGAATGGGATATCATATCTACCCCCCTGGGGCCTCCCGTTGAAACCCGCGTCTCCCAGTCTCAAGTTCTTGCCCTGGCTGAAAAAATTAAACTAAAATTTTCTGACGAGTTTAATCCTTCTCCCTATCACTATGGGTTACTCCTGGCGGTTTAGATTTAGCCTTCTGGAGCTTGTTATTTTCAGTCTTATTTCCTTGACAGCTTTGGGCTGTCAGACGCAGGACCCTAATGCCGGCATTGGCGCTAACGTCAACCTTGTTGTCTGGGGGCTTTGGCAGGAAAGCGCAGACATGGAGCCAATCATTGCCGCCTTTCAGGAAGAAACCGGCGTTAATGTCACTTACAAGAAAATTGCCTCCGTGGCCGAGTATGAAAAAAAGCTCCTCGCCGCCCTGGCCGAGCGTCGCGGTCCCGATGTTTTTGTCATTCATCACACCTGGCTGGCCGGCAAGTTAGGGCTAATGAGCCCCGCTCCGGCCGACATTATTGACGAGCGCGCCCTGCGCGAAGAATTTGTCGATGTCGTGGCCGATGATGTCATTCGCGATGGCCAGATTTACACCCTGCCTACCTCCGTTGACACTCTGGCCCTGTACTACAACAAAGACATTTTAAGCGCCGCTGGTATCGCTCGTCCCCCCGCCACCTGGCTGGATTTTCAGCAAGTAGTGGAAAATATCACTCGCACCACTCGCTTCGGCACCGTCGCCCAAAGTGCCGCCGCCCTGGGTACCGCCGGCAACATCAATCGTGCCGCCGACATTATGCAGCTGCTTCTTCTGCAAAGTGGCCAAACCATTTTAGATCCCGCCAAAGGCACCGCCTCTCTGGCCGACGAAATAGGGGAGCGCAGCCTCACTTTCTATACCGACTTTGCCAACAAGTCTAAAAAAGTCTACACTTGGGATTTGCAACAGGACTATTCCATTGACGCCTTTGCCGAAGGCGCCACTGCCATGATGCTCAACTACTCCTACCACATACCTACTATCCGCGCCAAAAATCCCCGTCTGCGTTTTGACATCGCTCCTTTGCCTCAAATCTCCGATGGTAAAGTAATCAACTTTGCCTCCTATTGGCCCTACGCCGTGTCCAACCAATCGCCAGCTCCCACCGCCGCCTGGCGTTTTGTCAGATATTTAACAAACGCCGAGTCCGCCCAGGCCCTGAACGAAGCTTCAAGCACCCCTCCTGCCCGTCGCGACGCCGTTGTTAACTTAATCCGCGATCCCACTCTTGGTGTCTTCGCCGAGCAATCTCTAACCGCTGTCACCTGGCCGCGTATCGACATTGTCGCCATCGACACTATTTTCAATACTATGATTGACGACGTCGTTACCGGTGCCGCCACACCGATTGAAAGTTTGCGCCGTGCTGAAGGCCAGTTAAACCAACTCCAGCCGGAGCCCGAGTCAGAACCAGCCGCACCAGAACCCGAAGGCCCGGGTTTGCCCGGTTTGTAGTATAATGAAACCAATGAAACCAGCCCGTCTAATCACTGCAATCCTGCTCGCTGGCGTACTTATTTTATCCATACCCGGCCTCGCCGCCGCCGTCCAGTTTGACGATCCACTCGGCGGCGCCAGTAAATATCCCAAGGTGGCCATAGAAGCTATTACCAAAAGATTCATCGTATTTCTGCTCGGCCTCTCCGCCACAGTCGCCCTGGCTTCCCTCATATATGGCGGTCTTCGCCTCGTTCTCGGCGCTTCCCTTAGCGAGTCAGAAATAGCCCGCGCTAAACAAATCATTTTCTGGTCCATCGTCGGGCTCTTGGTTATTGGTATGGCTGCCGCCATCCTCGCCCAGTTAAAAGTCATCTTAAATGTATAATACGGTCAAAGCATAATCATGCACTCGCTAAGTTTTATAACCAACTCATTAGTCTCCTCCGTCCATGCAGCCTCATTCGGTCAAGGCCTTAATAATGCCATTGGCATTGGTCAAGGACAGGGCCTGTCTCAATTAACATTTTTAGTTCTCATCACTAACATCGGCGTTTTCCTCATGAGCCTAATCGCCGCCCTCGCCCTGGTCGCCATTGTCTGGGGCGGCATCATGTATATACTCTCTCTGGGCGACGAATCCCGCAGCGCCCGCGCCAAGCACATTATTCTATATGCCATTCTTGGCCTGCTCATTGCGGGCACAGCAGCCGTCATCGCCCATACCGTTTGTACCGTGGGCAAATTCACTTGCCAGAACATACCCTCCCCCCTAACTACCTTCTTCTCTATAATACTCAGCATCGTCAACGTCCTCCTTGCCCCCGCCGGCGCCATCGCCTTCGGCGCTCTGATCTATGGCGGCTATCTGTACCTCACTTCCGGCGGCGACGAATCCCGCGCCTCTCGCGCCAAAAACGTCATTATCTACGCTTTCCTCGGCCTGGCCGTCATCGGCGCAGCCGGCATCGTCGTCAACGTCGTCATTGGCCTTCTTCCTTAAGCCATGGCCATAAATATAGGAAAACCTGACCCCATTGATTGCGATAAAATAGGCATCAATTGTTCTAAAAATCCTTCCAGTCTGGAAATAGCAAACATTTTCTTCAAATTTATTGCACCCTTACTCACCATAGCTGCTATTATCTTTGTTGCCGCCCTGGTCTACGGCGGCGCCATGTACATAATGTCCACCGGCGATGAAAGCAAAGCCCAAAAAGCCAAGCTTATTGTTATCTATGCCGTTATTGGTCTGGTGATCATTGGTTTGGCCGGTATCGCCGTCAACGTTTTTCTGAACATTCCATGATACTCCGCCTGTTTAAACTGTCCTTGCCTGCTGCCTTGCTGCTGATTTTAGCCTTTACTGCCCTCCCTGCCCTGGCCGAGATTCAGGAAGTACCAAATCAGCTTGGTCCTGGCGGCGGACCCTGCGGATTTCCCGGCGGACCGCCATGTCAGGGAGCTACTACCCAAACCATCATCGATTTTCTCGATCCTTTCATCGAGATGGCTATTACTCTCATCGGCACCCTGGCCGTCATCTTTCTCATCTACGCCGGCTTTAAATACATTTCCTCCCGCGGCGACGAAGAAGAAGCCAAACGCGCCAAGATGCAAATCGCCTACGCCATTCTCGGCATCATCGTGGCTCTGGGCGCGCGCACTATCAAAAATGCTCTTCTTGAACCCACTGCTGCTGAAAAAGCCGCTCCAATTATCAGTCTCGTTACCCCCTTCATAAATATGGCCTTGCTCCTCATTGGCACCGTCGCCGTCATCTTCCTTATCTATGCTGGCTTCAAATATATCATGTCCCGCGGCGACGAAGAAGAAGCCAAACGCGCCAAGATGCAAATCGCCTACGCCGTCCTCGGTCTTATCGTGGCTGGCCTGGCCTACGACATTGTCTCTACTGTTCAGGGATCTACAACCGCCGCACAGTTAGCCGGCTATATCGCATATTACGTGGATGTTATTCTCGTTCTCGCCGGCACCGTCGCCGTCATCTTCCTCATCTACGCCGGCTTCAAATACATCAGCTCCACCGGTGATGAAGAAGAAGCAGCCCAGGCCAAACGGCAGATTGTCTACGCTATTATCGGCCTCACCGTCATCGGGCTGTCCGCCGCCATTGTCATACTCATAAGTGACTTCTATGTACCCTGGTTTAATAATGTTTATTCCGGCACCGTGCAGGGAGGCATCAGAGACGTCGTCAACGCTCTGCTGGGCCTCGTCGGCATTGCCGCTGCCATCTTTCTCGTCTACGCCGGCGTTAAATACATCATGTCCGAGGGGGACGAAGAGACAGTCAACCAGGCCAAGCGTCAGATCATCTACGCCATTATCGGTCTGGTCGTCATCGGCCTTTCCGCCGTCATTGTCAACATAGTCCTGGCGGCCTTCTTACAACAAACAATACCGACGTGACGCCTTTTGTTTATTTATGCTACAATATCCACAGGCTAATTAGGCATTGAATAATCATATCTTCAAAGGAGGTGACAAACACATGAAAATTAAAAACGTACTTTGCGCTCTAGTAGCCATAAGTATTCTCGCTGCACCTTCCCTTGTACTGGCTCAAGGTTTTCCAGGCGAAACTGAAGGCTTTGTAGGTACTGCTAAAGGCAACACCTCTGCAGCTGTAATTGACTCTATCGTCGCCGTCCTCAACGCTCTGCTGGCCTTGGCCGGTATCGTAGCCATTATCTTCGTTGTCATCGGCGGTGTGCGCTACCTCACTTCGCAAGGTGACGAGGACGCCGTGGCCCTTGCTAAAAACACCATCATCTATGCCCTTATCGGTCTGTTGGTAATCTTTATCTCCGCCGTGGTCGTCAAC
>JBDRMS010000012.1:0-2450 GCA_043811915.1 bacterium | reverse complement strand
CTGGGCATAAACATGCTCCAGGGGGTAGAAGATTATCTTGAGGTCATCCAGGAAGTAGACTTGTTTGAGAAAAATGGTGCGGCTGAAAAAGATCAGCCAGGTAGCAAAAAGGATGAGGAGGGGAAGGCGGTTTTTGTTATTTTCTTTCTTTTCTAACATAAATAATAAATATAAGAGTAATGGCAATTGACATGATTGTCAGTTTCTTAGCAAGAGCAATGGCAGGTGAGTGATAGTAAAAGGTAACAGTGTGCTGGCCGGCGGGGATAAAAGCGCTGCGGAATACGGTATTGGCAACCAGAGAGGGGGCTGGTTTGGCATCCAGCAGCACGTGCCACTGGGGCGTCCAGGTATCGGTTAATACAAGATAGGCGTCTTGAGGGGAATTTGTTTCAACAGTGACTTCGGCAGGGTCGTAGCGGGTAATAGAGGCGGTAGCGCCGGGGAGCGGTTTTTGAATGAGATCAAGTTGAACAGGTTCTTCTTCGACCAGAAATGCTTTGGGATAAGCGTCGGGATTTACGTATAGGGCGGCCTCGGCCGAACCGATGTTATGCTTTGCCAATTGAATATAGCCTTGTTGCGGCAGGGCATCGCTGGTGTTAAAGGGAATGGTTTGCAGAAGGTGAGTGATGCCGCTCATGTTAATAAACTGGCGATTGCTTTTAAGGAAATGCCTGCCTTCGCCGTCGATTGGATCGCGGTCGTTGGCGAAATGGTCGCGTATGAAAGTGCGATAGGCACCAACGGAAAAGGCACCAATCCAATTAGCACTGGAGGACCCCGCGGTGGTTTGAAGGTGACGAGAAAGAAGGGCTACTTCGGGATCGGTAGTGGTGCGGTAGCGCCCGGAAAAATCGATGCGAATGTCTTTGATGGATTTTTCAAGTTGCTGGGCACTGGGATTAGCAACGCGTACAAGATAGGCTTGTTCTGGTAAAGGAACGGGACCATAGACGAAGTATAGATTAATGCCGCTGGGCTGGCCGCTGGAAAAAGATAAAACGTAATCGTGCCCGGCTTTGTTTTCAAGCTCCGGAAAGCAAACTTGCTGGTCGGTGTTGTTGTCGATGCTGCGGGAAGGGATAATAAGCTCATTTAATGAAGCGCTATGTATGTTTTCTCGCAGAGTGACTTTAATAAACCGGTTTGGTCGCTGGCGGGAATACATGGGTACAAGCAGGCACTCAAGAGTGTCTTGATCTATGTGGAATGGCTGGTGAATGGTCAGGCGGTCTGATATCTCGATGGTGGTGTTGGTTGCGATGTTTGGCTCATCAACCAGAAGAGCAGGCCTGCTTAAGGTGCGCGGCGGCGTGCCGTCGGGGGAGGTGTAGTCTGTAAGGGACTGATGAAGAGATGGCAGGGGCTGGGCGGCAGAAGAATTTGTTAGTGGATTGTAGTGCCAGCCGTAAAACAGCAGAGAGAGGCTGGAGATGATGACGATAATAACAGGTATGGCCTGCTGGAATATGAAGGAGCGGTAGGAAAACTGGCTAAAGAGCCAAACCAGAAGACCGAAAATTATCAAGGCAACAGAAAGAGGCAGCGACTTGAAGTGTTTGATGTAGTTAGGGTCGGCGAGGGTTAGGAGTATAAAAGGGGTGGCGAGGACGGCCGCAAAAAATAAGCCGGAGAGAATTTTTTTAAGCAAGGCGAGCGGTTTTTTAGGTTGGCTAATGGTGGAGATAAGATTGTGCAGACCAAGGGCAGCCAGCAGGGACAGGCCGACGTCGGAAAAGAAAACAAAACGTCCCGGAATGTTCAAATAGGTTATAATACTTTTCTCAACCAGAAAGCGATATAAGGGTGAATATTTACCTAAGGCAAAGGTGATGCCGATAATGACAAGGAGGACAGAAAATATACGGAGAGGTCGGTGGCCTCGCCAGTAGATTAAGGCTGAACCGGCCAGGAGGAGAGGGATGATACCGACGTAGGCGGCCAGTTCCTGAAAATTCTTGGCTCCCCAGTATTCCTGGTGGTCACCAAAAAAGTAGGGAGCGATCAAGGTGATGGCGTGGACTGGGGGGTAACTGAATTCGAACAGCTCTTCGTGAGAAAGAGATTCACCGCGGTCGGAGTAGGGCAGAAATTCGAAGAGGGGGAGAATAGCGAAGGAGGCAAGAGAGAGGGACAAGACGGCGGCGAGAATGGTGAAGGCAACAAGGCGCGTTATTGCGTGGCGGCGGGTCCTGTCGGCCCCGCCCAGGTGGGGCGCCATCCGCCTCATTGCTAGAATGATTCCAAACAGAGCGGCGATGAGGAGGGTGTAGAGGGCGATTTGGGCGTGGCCGCTTAGAGGAATAACCGCCGCCACAGCAGCCATAATGGCGGTTCGTCGCAGAGTTGGTTTTTTAATAAAGGCATCAATGGCAATTAAAAGCCACGGCAACACCATGGTGGCCACATAAAAGTTAACGTGGTTTAAGTGGCCGACATTAAAACCA
>JBDRMS010000011.1:0-63234 GCA_043811915.1 bacterium | reverse complement strand
CGTGTACATCAAAGCCTTGTAAAGAAAAGATTTCCGCAATATTGTTGGTCATAAAGGTGGTTTGTTTTAAGGGTGTTTGTTTCTCCCCTAAGTAAACCGCCTTTTCTTAGTTTTGCACCACAGTTATTTGGACGGAGCCAGTTAAGTTTGACAAAACTGCTGTTTGATATATAAAGGAAGCAGTCATTTTGACGTCAGAAATCTCGTCGAGTTTCTATAGTAAAACAAGGGAAAGATAAAATCATATGAACGGAACTATCAAAACGCTTACGGAAAAAGGTTTTGGATTCATCTCCCGCGAGGGTGAGTCGAAGGATCTTTTCTTCCATTCCAATGAATTGAAGGGAGTAACTTTCGACGAACTAAAAGTCGGCGACGCGGTTACTTTTGAAGTCGTTGACAGTGAAAAGGGCCCGGCAGCTACCAACGTAGCGCGCGCCTAAATACGCGAGCGTAAAAACATCCTCTAAAAGCGAGGGTGTTTTTTGAACGCGAAACGTAGGAGTGATAAGGTATATTGATGAGGGAAAGAGTAATAGTTGTTACTTTTGTTATTGGTTTTTTAGCGGTAGTCTGTGCTGGCTTTGCAGCTAATGTTTTTGCGGAAGACAAAGATGCTCCAGCGAGGATCATCCCAAAGTTGGCGAAAACCCCAGAAGACCCGATTTTGGAAAATGGCGGGGTTTATCCAATGTGGGGACCTGTTTGCCAAAGATATACTTATCACACTACCTACAGAGACAAGGAAGGCAGGGCGCCGGAATATGTCAGGCTTTATTTCAACGGCCAGTGGCTTGATGTTTCTCCAGAAAATCCAAACGATCAGGATTATAAAAAAGGCGTAAAGTACGCTTACAAATATGTGCCTAATAAGCTAGGCTCTAATTTTTTCTTTTTTGAAGCTTCGAACGGCAAAGGCAAGACAAGAGAAGGAATTATTGATTCTCCGGGCAACGGCCCCGTGCTTTTCGAGGGAGATTTTAAAGACAATGAAATAGCTTTAATCGATGGCGGGACGGGGCAAAAACTCTGGAGTTATCCCACCGAGTCGGCCTGGGTTTCCGGAGTTGCCTTGTCAGATGACGGCAAATATTTAGCTGCTTTAACGGTTAGGAATATCTACTTTTTTGACACCAGCAGCCCAAAACCGCTTTGGATTTTTCCGACCGGCATGGAGACAGACACTCCCGGTGATGTGAAAGGAGGCATTGATATTTCAGGAGACGGTTCAAAAATTTTCGCTTCTATCGGCAACCAGGCCTATCTGTTTGATAAAAAATCCAACAAGCCTTTATGGACGGCCACCACTGGCAATAATGGCGCTTATTCGGTGGCAATTTCCAAAGATGGCGCCTATATGGCAGCCGGTACAGCGGGAAACGAAAATGATCAAAATTCAAACCTGGTTATTTTGTGGAATGCGAAAAGCGGGAAGTCTTTGTGGCAATACCATGCGAGCGGTAATTTCCACGAAGTTTCCTTATCAAATGACGGCAGATTTATCGCCGGAGCAACTGGTTGTCCGGATAGACGAGCTTATATTTTTTCGAGAGACTCCAACCAGCCGGTTTTAAAAAGCGAGATGCTGACACGTGATTCGCCGGTTGACGAGGCACAAATTTCCGGCGATGGCAGCCTGGTAGCGTTTGGCCTGGAATCGGACAGAGGCGGTTTAGTCGTTTTCAAGAATGGCAACAAGGAGCCTACCTGGAAAATTGATACCCCGGACAATAAGTCAATCAGGGCCCTGGCGGTTTCTGACGATGGCAAACTGATCGGCGCGGGAACTTTTGGCGGCGATGTTTATGTTTTTGATAGTAATTCAAGTCAGCCCAGGCTGACCTGGAAAATAAATGCCAGCGTGGGAGCAGTTGAAATCAGTGATCGGGGAGAAGTTTTGGCCGCGGGAGGAGCAGACAGCAAGGTCCACTTGTACAAGGCCGGAGACAAAAATTTCCATAAAGAGGTCAGCCTGGGGGAATATGTTGGTGAGATTGATGTTTCCGGAAATGGGAAATATGTGGTGGCCGGGACTTCGGGGTCGACATATTTTTTCGAAACCTTTTCTCCCAATGAAGGAAAAACATTTCCTTGTACGACTGTGCTTGAACCGTCGCCAATGGGAAAGATGGGGTCAATGGAAAGCACGGTCAAGCAGGAAAGTTCCTCTAAACCGGCAACGGCACAAGTAAATAAGAAAATGCCAGGGATGCTGTTTGGCTTCGGTTTCGGATTGTCTTTTCTGACCCTTGCTTTCTATCTGACTGTTTTAAGATTTCCTTACTTCCAAAAAGTAAGGGCAGCAGGAGCAAAACTTAAGGACGCCAAATTTATTTCGCGATTAAAGCTTAATACGAAAAAAGTGACGATTATCTTATCAGTAACGACGGGAGCTCTTTTGGTACTCACTGCGGCCTCAATAATTTTTAATAGGCTGACTTTTGCCGTGGCGCCCTCTGCGGAAGATATTAAAACGGAGCAAGGTGAGCAAAGCAGAGTTCCCGGCAAACAAGAGGACAGTGTTTGCGGGAATACTATGTGTGAGCCCGATTTTGGGGAAACGAAAGAAAATTGTCCTGGTGACTGTACAGAATAAGCAGTGTAAAAGAGGAAAAATTCAGGCAAATGACGGCTGACCTTTTTGTTAGATTGCAGGTCTTAATTTTCCATCTCAAATCCTGCCTGGGTGTACTGCTCCGGCTTGTCGGAAATTGCGAAACCATAAAGACTGGGATCAGAGGAAGAAATGTTTTCCATGACAAATGTTAAATACGACAGGTTTTTTGCTTTTTGGAATTTTACCGGGTATTCCACATAATAACGGCCACCTTTGCGAATAACAATATTTACCTCATCGAAGTAAGTATAGGGACCAAGTAGCTCTCTTTTGTCGTTTATGGGATTAGCTTTCAGCATGTTTTTTAGAACAAATCCACAGTATTTACAAAAGTTGTCATAGTCTTCTTTGTTGTAATAATCAAACATTTCTTTAGCTATAGGTTCAATGAAGGCAACCACTTTCTTTTGTTCCTGGTCGTCAAGGGTATAGACTTTTTCTTTGAACATACTGGCACTTAGAAGTAATGTTCCGATTGATAGAAGTATGCCAAGAAACCCTAGAATCTTTTTCTTTTTAAAAATTAAGAAAATACTAAAGAATAAAAGTATTAATATATTAATCCGCGTATAAACAAAGTTTTGATAATACGAGGGGGGTCCCGATCCAGCGGTTGCTAACATTAGAACATACAGGGCAGTACAGAGCAGGGATATTAGTTTTTTAAAACCATGTTTTGTTTTAGCCCAAAAAACAGAATTAATCAGAAGAAAAAATATGAGCAATGACAGGGCTAACATATAAGATTTTTCCTCCGAGATATTGGGAAAAATGCCGCCGGGTTGTTTTCCAGAAACAGAAACTATTAGTAAAGACACTAGAAGCATGGTAAAAAACGACACCGAGCTTAAAAACCTTAAGTTTTTAATAATGAGCAGGGTGTAAATTGACATTGAGATTGCGGAGGCGACAAGGGCTGGAAGTAAGTTCTTTTCCGAAAAATAATAGAGAGAAAAGCCAGTCGGTATAAAGGCTGCTAGGTATAAAAGAACCCAGGATATCTTTTTTAACATAACTGAGTTCATTTTATGCCTAAAAGTGGGGCTTGACAAAAAAGTCTAATTGGCATATCAATAGTTCATTGGTTTTACTTGACCGTATGGTGCGACAGACGACCCAAACGGATTCGGGTCGCCATGTTTAAGCCACTATTAATAAGATTGTTGTGTCCGTAAAATTTGCCGGGCTAGGTATTTCGCCCAAGTTGTTGGCTATTGTTGAGCAGCTGCAGTTTACTACCCCGACTCCAATTCAAATTGAGGCGATTCCCAAAGCCGCCGCCGGGCGTGATGTTATCGGTATCGCTCAAACAGGTACCGGTAAGACATTGGCATTTGCCGTACCGCTGATACAACAAATTTCTCGCACGAAAAGGCGGGGCCTAATTGTGCTGCCGACACGCGAGCTGGCAGCACAGGTTGATGAGGAGTTGCAGAAAATTGGCCGATCGCTGGGTCTGCGCACCGCGCTGCTTATTGGCGGCAGCGCCCTGCCAAAACAGATAAAGCAAATCAAGGCCGGGCCGCACGTCATTGTCGGCACGCCTGGGCGAATAAATGATCATCTCGAACAACGGACGCTTAGACTTGGGAATGTTGGTGTGTTAGTGCTTGATGAGGCGGATCGGATGCTCGATATGGGATTTGCTCCGCAAATCAGACGGATTGTGAACCATGTCCCGCGACAGCGACAAACGATGTTGTTTTCTGCCACGATGCCGCAGGAAATTCTGCGCATGGTTGATCAATATATGGTGAATCCAGTGCGGGTGGAAGTAGCAGTTTCTGGCACCGTGGCCGAACGGGTTGATCAAAAACTTTATGTGGTGGAAAGGCAACAAAAGAATCAATTGCTGGATAAATTACTGACTGATCATAGCGGCACGGTGCTGGTATTCTCACGAACGAAATATGGGGCGAAGAGAATCTGTCGAGCGGTGCGCGGTATGGGACACGACGCGGCTGAAATGCATTCTAACTTATCGCTGCCACAACGCCGACGTTCTCTTGAGGGATTCAAATCAGGAAAGCATCGGGTGTTAGTGGCAACAGACATCGCCGCTCGCGGCATAGATGTTATCGATATTGAGCTGGTGATTAACTATGATTTACCGGATAACCCCGACGATTATGTTCACCGCGTGGGCCGGACCGGCCGGGCTGGCAAAAAAGGGAAGGCTGTTTCTTTCGCCACCCCCGATCAACGAAAAGAAGTCAGTGATATTGAGCGGTCAGTCCGGCAGCGTATTGATATACTGTCTTTACCGACACTGCCGCCTGACCGCCGCCGCAATTGGGGCAACCGGCGTCGCGCCCGCGTGCATGCGTAGACTCTTGTTCGGCAGCAGCAGCTGGGATACTATGAGAGTCTGTGAGATTTGAGAATTATTTTATTGATTTGTCTTTCCGCTCGCTGATCACGCAGCGGAAGCTGGCGGTTTTATCAGCCAAGGCGGCTAAAGTTGGTCCGGTAGTTTGGTTGACGGCCGGTGTGCACGGTGACGAGATAGGGGGTGTGGTAGTAATTCAGGAGATATTTAAGCGTTTACGAGAGCAACCGTTGCGACGGGGGACAGTTTGCGCACTGCCGCTGATTAACCCTTTTGGATTTGAGGTGGCTACGCGCCAGGTGCCGATTTCTGAGGAGGATCTCAACCGGGCTTTTCCCGGCAAGGCCAGCGGTACCCTGGCGGAAAGAATAGCTCACCTGATCAGTACCACGATTATGGCTAGCCAGCCGACGGTGGTGCTTGACTTACATAATGACTGGAGCCGCTCTATTCCCTATGTCCTAATTGATCCGAAGCCTCGGTCCACGACGGCAAAGGTGTATGATCAAGTAAAGTTATTGTCGGCCAGTTTGGCTATGCCGGTAGTACTGGACAGTGATGTATATCAGGGGACGCTGTCTTACACGATGCTTAGGCAAGGCGTGGCGGCGTTCAGCCTGGAGCTGGGCGAGTCATATGTTATTAATGAAAAGAACATTGAAGTTGGGGTTAAGGCGCTGTGGTCGGTTTTCGGCAAGCTGGGTATGGTGGAAAGCACTGACGGGGAGCGGTCGGCGGGTGAGGCGACGAAAATCCTGCATTATTCGGATGAACCGCGCATCTCGTCCATCGGCATCACCCGTTTCCTGGTGAAGCCAGGGGAAACGGTAGCTACCGGCCAGGGGTTGGCCGAAGTGTATGATGTGATGGGTAACTTGCAGGAAAAACTTAAAGCAAAGGCGCCGGCGCTGGTGCTGGGTCATACTGACTACTCGGTGTGTTTTCCCGGAACGCCGCTGGTGTCTTTGGGAGTAAAAAGATAATTTGAAGGCTGGCGAGCAGCATGGTTACGAGCGTGATGATGAGGCCTGACGGGTAGCCGGAGGGACGGTATTCGAAGTTGAGCAAATGCCGGCCGGATGGCATAGTGGCAGCTGGCCGGCCATTGTTGTTGTCGGCTAACTGATTGTTAACGTGCCAGCCGCGGGAGTAATTGCCGTTTAGGGTTATGGTGGTTTTCTGCCGGGTGATAACTTCCAGCTGTGCTTGGTTAGGCGTCCACGATGTTAGTCTCACTTGTGCTGCGGGATCAGAGGAATGAATATACTTGTTGTCTGGTATGGCGGCCAGCGGTGGGGCGGTGTTGGGTCGGTAGGTTAGCGTTCCCCAGCCAGCCAGAGTGGCGGCGTAGGTGCGTGGTTCATCCACTCCGTTGATGCGGACAGAGTATGTGTCAGAAGTATAAGCGATGGGGTAGGGGGCTACTATAACTGATGGGACAACCGGCGGCACGGTAAAGGCCATCTCTGACATGGGGTAAGCCAGGCTCATTAGGTCGATGGCAATAAGGCCAACCAAAGTGGGGGCAAGGTAGTGTCCCCACCGATTGCTGTGTTTTTGCAGGGTATCAAGACCAAGGCCGGCTAGCAGTGCGGCTGTAAAGACGCTAAAAATTGCCAGGCGGGTTATATTGGAGCGTGGCAGCCAGGTTATGACGTCGAAGACAGGGACCAGGGCCGGGCCGGCAGAGGCGATTAACAAGGTAGTGACAAAACCCAAAAGCAGTACGCGTACTACCCGGCAGCTTTTTATTTGCGACAAGCCTAAAATGGCAAGACCAAGAACAACAAAACCGATGTAGGAGCCGTACTCGTGCCAGCCGCCACTTTGATTGGGCAGAATTGATGATCCATGCAGGTGTCGCCGCAAATAGATGTCGACCCAATAGGGCAGAGAGAAACTTGAGACGTGATAAAAGTCATCGGGGAATTCTTTTATCCAGGCCAGGACTGGTAAAACTTTGAAAGCGGCCAGACCGAACGACCACAAGCCGGCGGACAGGGTTGTGCGAAGAGCGGTCAAAGGTTTTTGGGCTAGCCAGATGAATGCAATAAGGGCCGGCAGAATATAAAAGAGAATATATATGCCGCCCTGGTAGAAAGTGAGAGCAAGGAAGAGGCCGCAGATTAATCCGCTGCTCCTTTTTCTGTAAGCGCCGAGCCAGGCCCAGAAAATCCAGGGAATCCAGGCGATGGCAAAGTATTGGGTATGCCCCTCCACGAATCTATGCAGTATGGAAGTGCTAAGAGGAAAGGCAATGGCGGTGAGCAGGGCGGCTTGGGCGGTCAGGCCCAAACGTTTGCTTAAAGCGAGCATGCCCAGGCCGCTTAAAATTATTGAGGTGTAAATAGCCAGGCGAAAGCCGAGGGGAACTCCGACTAACAGAATATAGAGAAAGCTTAGAGATATTACAGGAAACTCGGGGTCACCTAAGGCCGCCACGCCGCCGAAGGTGTAGGGATTCCAGAAGGGGAAAGCGTGATAATTGATAATAGCTTGACGGTAGCCTTCATTCATGGGGGCAAACAAATCCCAGTCGGACATGCCCCACTGGCCGCTCGAGAACCAGAAGCCGCCGGTGGCCAGGGGTAAGGTTATTATCAGTAACAAAGTGGTGGTCAAGTAGCGATGTTTTGGCAGACGGGCTATTAATACGCTACCCAGAAGTACAATTAAACCAATTTTTACTCCTTGCCTGGTGGCAAATTGAGTAGGCAAAGGATGAATTAAGGAAAAGGATATGTCGCTGGTTGGCCCGGATAACTGGTGGTTTTGTAGATTTCCGCCTAGATAATTACTTTCTACGTTAACGAGTAGCGGGACAGGCTGATTACTTAAGCCAGTCACCTTAATTTTTAGAGGCTGTTTGGCGTTGGTGGCAATTGGCTTGATGCCAAAAATTAGGGCTAGTTTGTCGTTGCGATATTCGGTGCGGTCTATGGTGCTTTTAGATAGTAAGTTGTCGTTCTGATCGTAAATTTCTACCTGGGCGGACCTTAACCCAAGCTTCTCCAGAGGTGAGAATAGTACCAGTCCGGCGATGGGCTTGCCGGTACCCAGGAAAGTTTGGATGATACTTTCTCCAGTTGTTAGAGTGAGGTGTGGCTGACCGGCGTCGGTCGGCACGGCTACTTCCTTTTCCCGGTCTTGAGGCAGAGAAGAAAGGAATAAGGCGGCGATGGCTACTAGTACTGCTGGCAGAAGTAGTTTAAACAAGCTGGCGCGGCCAATGTGCATATCATATCAGTCTAGATACTGGGGGACAGCCGTCCAGCTTTATTTCCAGAAAGAAAAAAGCACGGCTGGGTTAAGAGGCTGCTCTAGGATTTCAAATGAGGTCAAAGAGGAGCTTTTGCCGGCCGTGGTTGACTACTTTCAGATCAGACAGAGAAAAAGCGATGGGGCGGTCGATTCTATCTAGTCTGACAATAGCCATAAAAGGAAAGGGGCTGTTTGTTCTCGCTGGTGCTTTTAGTAGTTGCGCGATTTCGTCTTTTGAGCGCATGCGCCAACCAATTACTTGGCCCAGGCGTCCGCGACAGCGGTGGTTGCTTCTGACTACTTTGACGGTGGCTCCGGTCCATCGGCGGAATAGAGCGAGACGGGCAGAGCAATTGTTTTGCGGGCCACGCTCGCCGTAGAAGAGAAAGTTAATTAAGGTGGAGCAGGCCTCTTTAGTGGTAGGGAAGGGAGCGCCGTGCTTTGTGTAGCGTTTGAGTAGATCGAGCTGCTTTTTTGTTGGCCTCATTGTTTCAGCCTTTTTTAAGGGGAAGGTATTTTATTGGCAAAGGACGGAACGGAAAGATGGTAGCCAGATTATTATAGCGTGTCAAGAGAAAAAGTTTTATGATGGGGGTATGAAAGTATTTATTACATACAAAATTCCGGAGGCGGGAGTTAACAAGTTAAAAGAGGCGGGGCACAAGGTGGTGATGCGGGAGGAGGAAAGTTTGGTATCGCGGGATGAATTAGTAGCGGCATTGAAAGAGTATGACGCTGTACTGTCACTGTTAACTGATAAGATCGGCGCGGAAGAAATTGGCGAGGCGGGCGGGCAGCTCAAAATAATTGCTAATTACGCGGTGGGCTATGATAATATTGATGTCAAGGCGGCGGCGGCCAAAGGAATAGTGGTGACTAACACGCCTGGTGTGCTGACGGAGGCGGTGGTTGGCCACACTATTGCCTTAATGACGTCACTGGCGCGGCGGATAGTTGAAGCGGACCAGTTCATACGAGACGGAAAGTATGAGGGCTGGCGGCCGATGTTGTTGTTGGGTACAGAGTTGCAAGGTAAAACTTTGGGAGTTATTGGTTTGGGTAGGATAGGCAGTGGAGTAGGGAAGCAGGCACAAGCCGGATTGGGTATGAAAGTGGCGTACAGCGACTTGAAACCAAGCGATGAATTTGAACAAGCGACAGGCGCTAAATTCTATCCCGAGCTGGACACTATGTTGCCGGAAGTGGACGTGCTGTCTTTGCATGTGCCGTTGGTCGAGGCGACCAGACATCTGATAAACAAGGAACGGCTGGGCGTGATGAAGAAAACTGCCTTACTTATTAACACGTCGCGCGGGCCAGTGGTTGATGAGGCGGCGCTGGTTACGGCTTTGCAGAATAAGGAAATAACGGGAGCGGCTCTGGATGTTTTAGAAAACGAGCCGGAACTGGCTCCTGGTTTGGCGGAATGCACCAATGTGATATTGACGCCGCACACGGCGTCGGCCACACAGGAAACGAGGTCGGCTATGTCAGAACTGGCGGCGGACAATATTATCGCGGTGCTGGCGGATAGAGAGGCGCTGACGCCGGTTGAGGTATGAGCAGAAAGCTGCGGGTGGGGTGGTTTACTTTTACCTGTTGTGAAGATTCGACCATAGTGTTTACGGAGGTGCTGAATGATCACTGGCAGGAGTGGCGTAAATTAATTGACTTTAGGCACGCGCGGGTATTGCAGACAAAGAACGTGTTGGATGAGCTGGACGTGGCTTTTGTGGAAGGGGCGATATCATCAGAGGAACAAAAGAAGAAACTGGAGGAGATACGCAGTAAGTCGGACATGGTGGTGGCGGTGGGGGCGTGTGCAGTAATTGGTATGCCGGCCGGCCAGCGCAATACTTTTGATGCCAAAACCAAACAGGAAATTAGTTTTATCATGGAGCGTTTTCATCATCTGGAAAAAGTGCAGGCGCTAAAAGAGATTATAAAGGTTGACGCGGAGTTGCCGGGTTGTCCAATGAACCCGGATCAGTTTGTGGAGTTGGTTAATGCGGCTTTGAGGAAGTATGCACAACATTGATCTTTCTTTAGATGAAATAACAAAGGTGGAGGGGGCGGCTTCACTGACGGTGAAAGTGCGTAACGGAAGAGTGGAAAATGTGGAGTTTGCCATTAGGGAGTTTAAGAGATTTTATACCCAGGCCATGCGAGGTAAGCCATACGTGGCGCTACCGCAATTACTGGCACGGATATGCGGCACGTGTTCCAATGCGCACTTGTTGTGCTCGATTGAATCGTGTGAGAAAGCGCTGGGGATTTCTCCGTCAGAGCAGAGTATGGTGATGAAGCGTCTGACGGTGGCGGCGCTGTTGATTCGTGATCACGCTTTGCACCTGTACTTGTTTGCTTTGCCGGACATATATGGCAAAGACAACTTTCTGGAGTTTGACGAGAATGATGAGGAGCAGCATCAGTTGCTGCACGACGCGTTTGCAATCAAGGCGGCGGGCAACTATCTGGCGGAGATTATCGCCGGGCGCAGCGTGCACGCGATCAACCCGGTGATCGGCGGTTTCTTAAAGGTGCCGGACCAGGTAGAAGTGACCAAGGCTAAGAAAAAACTTGAAGACGTGCGGCCGGCCGTTTTGCGGCTGATTGATATTTTAAAGAAATGTGAATTTAAATTTGACCGCCAGACGCACTACATGGCGCTGGTGGGGAACCCGTTTACTTTTCTGGAAGGAGAGATAAAAAATGATTCGGGGGCGGTGATTGCGGAGGGAGACTGGCGGGATCATTTGGAGCGGGTGGTAATCCCCTATTCCCAGGCTTCCGGGTACCAATATCGGGGAGAATCTTTTATGGTGGGGGCGCTGGCGCGGCTTAATTTATCGAAGAATACGCTGCATGAAAAGACGAGGCAGGAGGCCAAGGAAGCCTTAAAGCTGTTTCCGTCGACGAATGTTTTTCACAATAATCTGGCGCAAGCCATTGAGATTTTGCATTCACTAGATAGTGCAGTAGAGATGTTAAGCAATACGGAGTTTAAGCAGGAGCCGCCGGCGCAGCCGACCAGAAAATATGGTTTAGGTGTAGGGGTGGTGGAGGCGCCACGAGGCACACTGTATCACCGGGTACAGATTGGGGAAGACGGCAAGGTAGCCACTGGTGCTATCGTGGTGCCGACGGGGCAAAACCAGGTGAACATTGAGCAGGATGTGGGTAGACGAATTGAAGAGCTGTTGCCGCAAAATTTGAGCCAGGCGGAGATTCAGCTTGAGATGGAAAAGTTGATCAGGGCGTATGATCCGTGCATGAGCTGCGCTTCCCACTTCCTGAAAATGAAATGGGCGTAAGAATAGCGATGATTTTATTGAAAGCTTCTTTTTTTGAAATACCAGCGGGCAGGCCGATGATCAGGAAGGGCGGGAGTTTTTTTAATTTGGATAACCATTTGAGATTGGTGAGCAGATCAAAATCATGGACTGTTATGTTGGGTGCGTTTTGAAACTGGTCGAGGGAGGTGAAAGTAGTGATTTTTTTGATGCCCTGGACGGTGTCAATGATGATGAGTTTTTTCGACAGGCGCCACTCTTCGTTAGGGTCTTTGATGATAAGATCAAAGCTGGGCAGGCGCTGTTGAAGTTCAGGCAGGAGCTTTAAAGGCAGGGCGTCGGGATTAAAATCCGGATTGCCAAACAGCCACACTTGGAGTTTAGACATAGGGTGGAAAGTACTCCATATAACGTTATATGGAGGTTTGGTGAGTTAGGGTTTGGTTAGCGAGATTTATTGACAGCCGGGTGTATTTAGTCAGGTTGGCGGCTTGTTTAGGGGTGATAATTTCGCATGGAGTGTCCCAATGGATGGAGATGTAGTCTCCTGCTTTGACGTCGTCGAGCAGGGAGGCGTGTTCCAGCTGGCGGATAATTTTTTGCTTTTTTGGGGGCCCAAAGATGGGCTGGCGGGAGACGATTAGAGTGGGGCCGGATACTTTAAGAATTTTACCCCAGGTGACGCAGCATTTGTCTATGGTGTCCGGGGTATGTTCGATATCGTGATGGCCGGTGCGGCGCCAAATATTTAAAACGTGGAAGGAATGATGCATGAGAGCGCCCTGGGCGAGTTTGTCTTTTAACTTATCTACCTGCTTGGAGGATGACATTTTTTGAACTTGAACATTATCGGTGAGATGTCGATAGTAAATTTTGGCAGTGATGGTGTCGAGCAGGCTGTTACCTATCCAGTAGGCTTCAACGACGCGGGGGTCGAAGGGGTCTTTGATCTGGTTGGCGTGGGCGATTTGCTGGAGGTAGGGATATAAGGTTTTGAACTGTTTTAGGATGCTGATCAGGCCGTCGTCGGAAATGTTTTCATTGATGTAAGATAGTACCTCGCGGTTTAGGTCGGGGCCGCACAGGTGCAGCCGATTAGGACCGAGGGAATAACGAGAGCAACGGGCGACGCCGTCCATGAGCAGGAGATATTTTATTGGCTCGGGAGATAATGAAGGTGACGCCCAGGGCCAGGAACGTCCCGCTTATCAACTGGGTGGTGGGGAAAGTATGAGTTACGAAGATAGCCGTTAAGATATTAGTGACCAGAGTGGCAGGGACGAGCAGACTAGCGACCAGGGTGGCGGGGGCTGCTTTAAGCGCGGTGTACCAAGTTAGGACATATCCGGTTAGCAGAAGACTGGTTATGAGTGTCCAGATCCACTGAAAAGTGGATAGGTTGAACAGTAGGGCTGTTTTTCCCTGCGTAACTATGATAACTAGAATTATTAAAGAGCCAATTGCCATGCGGGCGCTGGCTACGAGGGGACTGGAAAGCCCGGCCAGGGCTTTTTTGGCAATGATATTTTCCATAGCCCATAAAATAGTGGCAGCCAGAATCATTAGTTCGCCTGTGCCCAAAGTAAGTTTGGGCAAACCAAATGAGGCCAGGTTGCCGCCAAGGAGCAAGGCAAGGGCGGCCAGTTGTAAATTGCCAATTCTTTCTTTGAGAAACGGCACGGCCAGCAGGGCAACCCAGATGAACAGTGTTTTATGGATAAAACCGGCAGTGACGGCGGGAACCAGAGTGAGTCCGGTGAAAAAGAGAATGAAGGGAAGACTGCCGCCAATAGCACCAATGGCCAGAAGTTTTGTAATGTCGCGACGAGACAGGTTTTTGAGTTCGTGTCGTCGGCTGGTAAGGGCAATAAGGCCGATTAGGATGAGGGCCACGACGGTGTTTTTAAGAAAGGTGAAGACAACGGGATCTGATACAGCCGTGACAGCAGTTTTAGTAAGGAAGGTGTTGGTGCCGGATATGAGGGCAGTTCCCAGGGCTAGAACGATGGCGTATTTTAGTTTGTTGGGCATGATGGTTGTTGGGGAATGAGTGTGTTTAAGTCGAAGTTAGGGTCAGACAGCTGCTCGTGTTTATCTGCCATGTTAACATTTTTTTCGATTAATTGCGTGATGGGACGCAGGATTTGGGTTTGGTTAATGAGAACGGCGCCGACCAATTCGTCGTTTATCACTAATAATTGAGTGTGCACGCCTTCCCCTGGTCCGGAACGGACTATAGTCTGGAATTCATTCTTGGGGCGGACATTGCCGATGAAGGTGACAGATATGTCAAAGCCGTGGGTAGTGTAGTAGGAAACGAAGGTAAAGGATTGCTTCTGGCCCACCATATTTAGGCCGGCGATACGTCCTTGTTCCTGGGCGTTGACCCAATTACCCAGGTGAACAATTTCCTGGAGGATGGGGTCGTCGAAGGCGGTGGCATCGCCGGCCGACCACACGTCAGGCAGGTTAGTTTTAAGATATTGATCGGCTAAAATAGCGCGGTCTGTTTTAAGGCCTGATTTTTTTAACCACCCGGTGTCGCAGTTGGCGCCAATACCGCATATAACCATGTCGCAGGGAAGAGTGGTATTATCACTCAAGGTCACGCTGGTGACGTGGCTATTACCACCCACCTGTTTTATTTCAGCATTACGGACGATTTTAACATTGGCTTTGGTGATGGCGGTCTCAACAATTTTGCTGGCTGTGGCATCTAGAATCGGGTCCCAGAAAAGGGATTCACGAATAATGATGGAGACTTCAGCGCCGGATAGCTGGAGCAGGTTGGCCATTTCGAAACTAATGAAACCTCCGCCGATGGCCACAGCTTTTTTTACAGAGGAGACGGCTTCAATGATGGACTTACCATGGTCCAGAGTGCGTAGGTAGAAGACGCCTTGCTTGTCGGCACCGGGTACAGATAAGTGGCGGGCATTTAGGCCGGTGGCCAGGAGCAGCTTGTCATATTTAATTTCTGTGTCGTCGTCCAGCTTGATTATTTTCTTGTCCGGGTCTAGCTGAATGGCCTTTTTGCCACCGATAAATTCTATTTTATTTTGCTCGTACCACGATTTGTCCTTAAGCCAGATTTGTTCGAAAGGAATTTTACCCAAAAAGAAGTTGGGTTTGGACAGCATAATGCGGGAGTACAGATAATGAGGTTCGTCGCTGACAATGGTGATTGAGCCTTGACTGTCGTTTTGCCTGATGGCGTTGCTGGCAGTGGTGCCAGCAACGCCGCCGCCGATGATGAGGTACTTGAAATCCATTAATTTAGCTGCCTACCTTCTTTGTCAAAAAGGAGAATAGCTCTAGTGGGGCAGGACTGGGCGGCTAGTATTAGAGCATCATCGTCGACGGCGTTGGCATCTATAACAATAGCTTTGTTTTCACCGTCTATCTCGAAAGTACCGGGGGCGGGAGCCAGACAAGATTGGGCGGCTATACACAGATCGCGGTCGACAACTATTTTAGCGATATTAGATCCTTCTTTGCTGCGCGGATATTCTTTTTTGTTAGGCATAGTTATAAAGTTTATTGATATAATAGTCTATGTATAATACGGTATTCTAGCACATGAAAGTTTATTTAGACCATGCGGCGACTACACCTTGTGATAAAAGGGTGGTCGCGGCGATGCAGCCTTTTTTTGGTAAATATTACGGAAATGCATCTTCACAGCATTGGCACGGCGGGGTGGCGCGGGCGGCGGTGGACAAGGCTCGCAGCCAAGTGGCGGCATTGATAGGAGCGCAGACAGAGGAAATGGTTTTTACGGGCAGCGGTACGGAGGCTAATAACATGGTTTTACACGGCAGGAGAGGTCACATGGTTGTTTCGGCTATTGAGCATCATTCAATACTGAAGACAACTGAATTCTTAGCCAAGGAGGGTCTTGAGGTGACATATTTGCCGGTTGATGAATATGGATTGGTAAATGTAGCGGATGTGGAACGAGCCATAACAGATGAAACTGTTTTGATTTCTGTTATGCATGCTAACAATGAAATAGGAGCCATTCAGCCGATTAGAGAGATAGGCGAGGTGGCGCGGGCCCACAAAATTTTATTTCACACGGATGCGGTGCAAACGGTGGGCGTGGTGCCAGTTGATGTTGGAGAATTGAATGTTGATTTGTTAAGCCTGTCGGCCCATAAGTTTTATGGACCTAAAGGGGTGGGGGCGCTTTATGTTAGAAAAGGAGTATGGTTGAAATCTTTACTGCACGGAGGAGATCAGGAGAGCAGGCGCCGGGCCGGTACAGAGAATGTACCGGGAATAGTAGGCCTGGGTGAGGCAGCCAGCCTGGCGGCAAAGAGAATGCAGGAGGCGAAGAGAATAACGTTGTTGAGAGACAGATTAATTGCGGGTCTAACGGACAGAATTGAGCGAGTAAAATTAAATGGCCATCCGAAAAAAAGATTGCCGGGCAATGTAAACATTTCTGTGGAGCATGTTGAGGGTGAGGCTATGGTGTTGCATTTGGATGCTGTGGGAGTGGCTGCTTCCAGTGGTTCGGCTTGCTCGTCGGCGAGCCTCACGCCTTCACATGTACTGCTGGCTATGGGATTATCGCATGAGCTGGCGCATGGCTCATTGCGTTTTTCGCTGGGTAAAGATAGTACTGAAGCAGAAGTAGACAGAGTGATTGAAATATTGCCGGGGATAGTTGAAAGATTGCGGGCCATGTCGCCCTTGGTAATTGAAAAGGAGAGAACAAATGTTTGATTACAGTGCCAAAGTTAAGGATCACTTAATGAACCCGCGTAACGTGGGAGAAATGAAAGAGCCAAGTGGTGTAGGAAGGATTGGCAACCCGGTGTGCGGAGACATTATGGAGCTGTACATAAAAGTGAAAAAAGGGGTGATAGTTGACGCTAAATTTAAAACTTTTGGCTGTGGGGCAGCTATTGCCAGTAGTTCAATGGTGACGGAAATTGTGAAAGGGAAAAATATAGAAGAAGCGCTTAGGCTTTCCTGCGATGAAGTGGCAAATGCCCTGGACGGATTGCCGCCGATTAAAAAGCACTGTTCGGTATTAGGGGTGGAGGCGTTGCAAAAGGCATTGGCGGATTATCGTAGTAAACTGGAGAAGTGACGAAGTTATCTAAAGGCGGACTCGGGCTGATTTTGCTGGCTGTTTTGCTGGTGCCGGCCTGGCCGGTGACAGGAGCGGAGGAAGCGGGAATTGTGCATCTATTTGTACGGGAGGGATGTACCCATTGTCGGGATGCGGGAGATTTCTTGGATGAGCTAACGAGGGAGCAACCGCAGATACGGGTGCAGTATTACGACCTGGCTGATGAAGATAACTGGCAGTTGTTTGAGCAAGTGACGAATACGTATGAATTACAAAAAGCGACACCAATAGCGTTAATCAGGGGAACGCTTATGGTTGGTTTTGATTCGGCCGAGACCACGGGCGAGAGATGGCGGGAACTATTAGTGGAAGAAGGGAATAATGTAAGCTTTGCTGATATTGCAGCAGGCGGGGCGCGAGTAGCCAGTGTTTTGTCAGCTAGCGTGTGTTCGGAGATGGAACCGTGTCCGGTTGATGAGCCGCTGATGATAAGTTTGCCGCTGATAGGCACGGTGATTGATGTAGGGAGTTTTTCGCTGCCGGTGCTGTCGGCGGTTTTGGGTTTGATAGACGGATTTAACCCCTGTGCCATGTGGGTGTTGGTTATGTTGCTGTTGCTGTTGTCACAGGCAAGGTCAAGAAAGAGGATGTGGCAGTTCGCCGGTTTGTTTATTTTGGCCCAGGGGATTATGTACTATCTCATTTTGATGGTGTGGCTGCTGGTTTGGGATTTTGTGGCACTGGATAACATTGTGATGCCACTGATTGCATTTATGGCAATGGGCAGTGGTGGCTACTTCTTATACAAGTGGTGGACTTTTGTGCCGGTGTGCAGCGTAGCCGGCGAGGAGCAGAAGGCGAAGATTGAAGAGCGGGCAAAGAAGTTAGTGTCGAAGCCGCTGACACTACTGGTGGCGCTGGGCATTATCGGTCTGGCTTTTTCGGTCAATATTTTTGAATTTGCCTGCTCGATCGGCATTCCCCAGGTGTTCACCAAGATATTAGACGTGAATCAACTGGCGTGGTGGGGAAGACAATTTTATGTTGGTTTGTATATGGCAGCTTACATACTGGATGATGTAATAGTTTTTGCTCTGGCACTTTACAGTTTTGACAAAATTGGATTAACGGGGAAGTACAGTAAATGGACAACGCTGATTGGTGGTATTTTGATGGTTATTTTAGGACTACTCATGCTGTTTAAACCAGGGTGGCTGGTGTTTTAGTTAAGAGGAAAGTCAGGGTATATTAACAGATAGATGGATAAAAAATTGTCATTAGGCATGGTGGCGTTTCTACTAATCTTGTTTTGGCAGGAAAAACGAGTGGCTGATGGGGTGAAATTGGTTGTTTACACAGCGGCCTGGCTGGCTTTGTTTGTGGTGAGCGTTATGGTAATAATGATAATTCGGTGAATAGTAATAAGGAGGTGGTTTTAAATGACTCATTACACGTGTACAAATTGTGGGGGAGAGTCTGATGAGCCTAAAATTTGTGATAACAGGGACTGTTTAAAAGAGGGTCAGGAACTTACTCCCTGTGACTGCACGGATGGCGAGCATGGCGTGGATGACGAGTACGGTCACGCGCGCCGGTGAATTGGGGGCTTTCGTTAGCGATTATTAAACCGTCCGGCGGCGTCTTGGGGGCGGGGCTTAACCCAGCCGCGCAGGAGAATAGTTTCTTGCAGGCGGCTTAGGGCCAGTTGATAAGCTGCTTGGCGGAGGGAGGCGCCGTTTATTTGTCGGGATAAAATATTTTTGGTGGCCGATTGCATTTGGTATTTAAGGCGCTTGCCCACTTCATGCTTGGTCCAGTATAAGTTTTGTAGATTTTGTGTCCATTCATAGTAACTGACGGTGACGCCGCCGGCGTTGGCTAGAATATCGGGAATGATGGGTATGTTATTTTTGTTTAGTACGTAGTCGGCTCCTGGGGTAGTAGGGTTATTGGCCAGTTCGAGTATTAGTTTAGCTTGTATGTTGTTTGCGTTATTGACGTTGAGTTGGTTTTCTATGGCGGCGAGGACAAGGACGTCGACGTCGAGCTCGATAAGTTCGGCATTGGTAATTTCTTTGCAGTCCCCGACGTGGCGACTACTTTCGGCCACGTTCAGTTTGGGATAGCAAATATTTTTGACTAGCCTACCGCCTATAGTCTGGGCCTTAATAATGGATCTTACGTCAAGGCCGGCGGGGTGGTAAATGCCTCCCTTAACGTCGGATATGGCGACGACTTTAAACCCGGCTTCGTCGGCCAGCCGGGCGAAATGAAGCCCGACATTGCCGAACCCCTGCACGGCAACGGTTGATCCGAGATGGCGCAAGTTTTTTTGTTGTAGGTATTCAAGTAGAACGTAAAGGCCGCCTTGGCCGGTGGCCATTTCGCGCCCTTGGCTACCGCCGAGAGAAAGTGGTTTGCCAGTAAAAGTGGCGAGGCGGTGGGCCTCGGCGCTATTTAGGCGATTATATTCATCAGCGAACCAGGCCATGATTTGGGCGTTAGTATTAAGGTCAGGGGCGGGAATATCTAAGTTGGGGCCGATGACGGGGCCTAAGCGTTCGATAAAAAGACGGGAGAGACGTTGTAGTTCTCCATCGCTTAGGGCCTGGGGATCAATAGTGATGCCACCCTTGGCGCCGCCAAAGGGGATATCGGCAACCGCGGTCTTAATAGTCATCAAGGCGGACAGAGTTTTTATTTCGTTAAGGTCGACGTCGGGGTGAAAACGAACTCCTCCTTTGTAGGGACCGCGGGCATTGTTGTGCTGTACCCGGTAGCCGTGGAAAATTTGGATGGTACCGTCGTCCAGGGGTAGGGGGATTTCAACTTGGACGGTGCGCTGGGGTTTAGTGAGGTAAGTGATGACGTCAGGGTGGGCTGAAATTTGGTCGCCAGCCGATTGGAGGGTTGAGATAAAATTATCGAAAGATGTGTTTTGTTGGGCCATGTTTATCAAGCATAAGACTAGGTGATTATTTTATAGTTAAATAGGCTAGGGCGCCAGCCAGGCCGGCTGAATCGCCAAGAGCAGCCGGTTTAAGAACAGGAAGTTGTGGATAAATAGTTGTTATTTGCTGGAAGTAATTTTGTAGTTTGTCGAAGGGAATACTTTTCGTTACGGAACCGCCGAGAACGATGCAGTGAGGAGACCAGTGAACGGTAATATTGTTAAGGCCGTAGGCTAAGAACCGGGCTACTTTGTCCCAGATGGCAGGGTCGGCAATCTGCTCGGCCGGCTTACCGTAGCGGTTTTTAAGGCCAGTGCCGGAAACACAGTCTTCAAGGCTTAGGATCTTGCCTTGCTCTGATATGATTATCTGGTGGCCTGGCTCGAAACCAATGGCGTTTAAATCGATTTTTTTATTAACTATTCTGGTACCGCCTACACCGGTGCTGATGGTGAGGTAGGCAACGATGGAGTAATCTTGGCCGGCGCCGGCAGCGGCTTCACCCAAGCCGGCTAGAGCGGCGTCGTTTTCTATAAAGACGGGAACATCGAGTTCCTGTTCGAGCTTTTGTTTGAGGGGTTTGTTGTGCCAGCCAGGGAGGTTAGGCGCACCAAGTATTTTGGTTTTGGCCTGGTCGAGAGGCCCGGGTACACCAACGACGGCTTTAATATTGTTGCGGCTCGAAAGTTTTCGGGCGAGGGTGGCAATCCGGGCCATGGCTTCGTCGAAGTTCTGGGGGGTAGGCATGCTCTCTGGTTTGTCAAATGTTGCGCCATCACGGGAGATGGCCAGCCGTGTACTGGTGCCGCCAATGTCAATGAGGAAATACATGTTTTTAGTATAGTTGCATTTTATTTTTGCTGCATTAGACTGAAGCGATGGCTGACGATGCAACTACAAATAGTGGAAAAGGAGAGGGCGCACCGTCGCCGATGGGAGTGCCAGTGGCCATAGTGATCGCGGGGGTGCTGATCGCGGCGGCTGTTTATTTTGGGGGAAAAGGAGCGCCGGCAGACCAGCCATTGGAGGCTGATGTAGCGGCGGAGTTTGGCGAGGAAAAAGTGGCGGGGGCTACAGTTGGCGACATTCGTCCGGTGGACGAGACGGACCATGTTATGGGTGCAGTGGACGCCAAAGTAACGGTTATTGAGTATTCGGACCTGGAGTGTCCATTTTGCAAGCGGTTTCATTTGACAGCGCAGCAATTAGTTAGCGAGTACCCGGATGATGTGCGGTGGGTGTTTCGCCATTTTCCATTGGAGCAGTTGCATAGTCAGGCGTCAAAGGAAGCGGAGGCTACGGAATGTGCTGGTGAACAGAGTAAGTTCTGGGAAATGCTGGATGCCATATTCGAAGCCACTCCTTCTAATGACGGGCTTGATTTAACCACATTGCCGGCCTTGGCGGGACAAGCCGGGGTGGCGAATATTCAGCAGTTCCAAACTTGTCTGGACACGGGATTGTTCGCCGATCGGGTGGCCGAGGATTTGGCTGACGCGGAAGAGGCCGGAGGTATGGGAACACCTTATAGTGTGATTATTGGACCAAATGGCGAGAAAGAAGCCCTTTCCGGGGCGCAGCCGTATGATGCTGTTAAGGCGGCGGTAGGAAAATATCTGCAGTAAGAGTGACGTTAGTTGAAAAGTGTCAACAATTATTGACACTTTTTTTAAAATCCGTATGATGAGGTAATACGCTAGACATGGTGTCTGGCAGGTTTGGTACCTTTTCCACTTGAAGGGAGTTTAGTTATGTCCACTGCGACAGGAACTAGTGTTCGGGTACCGTCGATGCGGCTCTGTGATGTTCTGTCTCTGTACGTTGACCCAAGATTCAGAGGACAGGATTGGGAACGTGGATTAAGTAAGTTGTGGGGAGAGTGGGGTGTTTGTAGAAGCTGCAACGTGACTATCGCATCGGCGGCAGAGGTACTGTGGAGTGGAAGAGGAGGAGGCTTTGTACACGCCGGGCACATCCGCAATGGAGATGCTGTGTCGTGGAGCGAGGTGAAATTGCCGGGTGACCGAGATTCAGTAGCCGAAAAGTTGAGGCAGAAAAAAGAGAGAGAAGAAGCAAAAGAAGCGCAGGAAGCGGCCTAAAGTGACGCGTGTTTGGGTGAATGATCATGCATCAATCACCCTTTTTTTATTTGAGCCCGGCTTAGGCTATGCTTAAGTTGTATGGACCCATTGTTTAATACTGGTTTCTGGCAATACGCGTTGGGGGGGAATTCGATATTTGATTACCTGGCGGCCGGATTGATTTTTGTGGCAGTGGTGTTCGTGTTGAAGTGGACGCAATGGCTAGCGTTGCGGTCGCTGGAGAGGGTGACGGAACGAACAAGTATGGATTTGGATGATGCGCTGGTTGCAGTGGTAAAAACAGTTAAGCCGCCGTTTTATACTTTTATTTCTTTTTATGTGGCGCTGCGTTATTTAAATATTGAGGGACCGGGCAGAAAAATTGTTGATGTGGTACTGCTGGTGTGGCTGGTTTACCAGGTGATTATGGCTTTACAGATTTTAATTGAGTTTTATATTAAGCGGCGTATGTCGCGGGCGGATGACAAGCGGTCGCAGTCCGTTATTCAGGTGGTGCACAGTTTGTTGAGTATTGTGTTATGGGCAGTGGCAGCACTATTTGTATTGTCAAATTTGGGTGTTGATATAACGTCTTTGATTGCCGGTCTGGGTATTGGAGGTATTGCGGTGGCGCTGGCGGCGCAAAATATTTTAGGAGACTTGTTCAGCTCACTGGCTATTTATTTTGACAAGCCCTTTGAGCCGGGCGACTTTGTGATTGTGGGAAAGCACAAAGGAACGGTGCGGCTGGTGGGAATAAAGACAACGCGGATAAAGTCCGTGGGCGGGGAAGAAATTGTGGTGCCAAACAAAGATATGACATCGGGCGTGTTGCAGAACATGGGACGAATGAAGGAGCGGAGGGTGGTGTTTACTTTTGGGGTGATGTACGAGACGACCAGTTCAAAACTTAAGAATATTCCGGATCTAGTCAAAGAAATTATCAAAGAACAGGAGGAGACGAGGTTTGACCGGGTGCACTTTATTGAGTTCGGGGATTCGGCGCTTCGGTTTGAGGCGGTGTATCACGTAAAGAGCAAGGAATATAAAACATATGTGGATACGCACCAGAAAGTGCTGCTTGGCATAAAGAAAAGATTTGAGGAAGAGGGGATCGAAATGGCTTACCCAACTAGGACGGTTTACCTAAAGCAGGCCTAAACTGTCTTGATACGGCATAACAAAGCAATTCCGAAGATAATCTTCGGAATTGTTCGGAATTGCTTGGAATAGGGCTAGAAAAGAAAAAACCGGCGGGCTTTTAGGGGCTTGCCGGTTGGGAGAAGGTGTGAAGAACGCAACTTATAACGAAGACATATTATCTGCGTTTGCTTTTAGTGAAAATACCAGCGGCCGAATTCATGCATGTAATTGCAGGTGCCGCACTCGTCCATGTAGCTGCCGCAGATAGTGCAGCGGTTTCCGTTGAATGCCTGGCACTGCACGAACTGCTGGCCGCACTCTTTGCACTTACCGCCTTTGTCAATCGCGCATGCGTGTTGTTGTTCGCGCTGTCGGCGTCTTCGGCGGCGAGGTGCGGAGGCTGGCTTGGCAAAAGCGATCACTTTACTTCTCCTTAAAAAGAGGTTTGATGCGGGTTGGAAAATAACAACGGGTTTCATTGTGGTCTATAAACGGTTACTTGTCAAGGTGGAGATTTTTAGTGTCTGGTTAATACTTCATATATGATTTCTTTATTTCCGGCGCGGGAAATTGCGGTTGATTTGTTCGGTTGGCAGATACGCTGGTATGGAGTTTTATATTTGGCAGCTTTTGGTATTGTCTGGTACTTGCTGCCGCGGCTGGCGAAGTATCGAGATTTGGAATTGTCGAAAGAGGATTGGTTGTATGTGCTGACGCTGGGGATGGCCGGAGTGTTGGTAGGAGGCCGACTGGGCTTTGCATTGTTGTACGAGCCGGGATATTTTTTGGCACATCCCAAAGAAATATTTACTTTGTGGCAGGGGGGCATGTCGTGGCACGGAGGATCAGTTGGCGTGGGGCTGGCGTTGTGGCTGGCCAGCCGGCAACTAAAAATCAATTTCTGGAAACTGGCCGATGTAGCAGTAGTGTCGGCGGCGCTGGGACTGGCAGCGGGCAGACTGGGTAATGTTATCAACGGGGAGTTGTTTGCGGGGCCGCTGGCGCAGTTTTTTGCGGTGGCAGTGAATGTTTTGATATTTGGCATACTTTTTTGGAATTTGAGAATCTCTGCTGGCTTTCGCAAAACCCCGCTAAGCTTTTCCCTATCAAAATCAAAGAGGGTATTAATCCTTGCAGGTACAAAAGATTCTGGTTATGTGGCGGCGTTGTTTCTGATACTGGCTGGTGTGGTCCGTTTCGGCATGGAATATTTGCGGGTGCAGCAATATGAATTAATTTTTGGGCTGACTCGAGGACAGCTTTTGAGCTTGATTATCGTGGTGACTGGTGGTTTGCTGATGATATGGCGACGGCGGTTAGAGAAAGAGCAAAAGTAAAGTCAGAGGCTGGCTTTGACGAGCTGTACCGGCAATTGAATGCCGAGCAGCAGCGAGCGGTAGATGAGATTGAGGGGCCGGTGATGGTGCTGGCTGGTCCGGGCACGGGTAAGACGCAGGTACTGGCGATGAGAGTGGCTAATATATTGCGACGGACGCAAATGAATCCGGGGAACATTCTGTGTCTGACGTTTACGGAATCGGCGGCGGTGGCGATGCGGCAACGGCTGATTAAAATTATGGGTGAGGCAGCCTATTATGTTCGGATTAGTACTTTTCACTCGTTTTGTAATGATGTAATCCAGGAATGGCCGGAGAAGTTTGCGCAGATAAAAGGGAAGTGGCAAGTGTTGTCTGATATAGAGCGAGTGGAATTGTTCCAGAAGCTTTTGGATAGGCTGCCGGGAGCGAGTGCGCTTAAACCGTTTGGCAACCCGCATTTGTTTTTGCGTGACGTAATTGAAAACGTGAGAAAATTAAAACAGGAGGGAGTAAGCGAGGATGAGTTTAAAAAGATTTTAGAGAAAGTGGAAAAGTTTGTGGTGGGGGCGGATAAAATATTGGCTGATTTCTTTGCGGTAAAGGCAGATGAGCGCACGGATGAAATGTGTGACAACGTTTACCGGCAATTGAACTGGGGGCCCTTGAGGCAAAAATATGAAGAGTATGTGGTGTTGCGGAAAGAGGCAGGAGGAAAAAGAGAACAGGGGAGGGCGAGGACAAAATTAAAAAATGACTGGAAGCGCATATTTGATGGAATGAAAAAGCAGCTGCCGAAGCAAAAGGATTTATTGAAAGTGTATCGAGATTATGAAAGGGAACTAAAGAAGCGGGGGCGATATGACTATGAAGATATGGTGATGCGGGTGGTAGAGAAATTTCGTGATGACGAAGGGCTTTTAGCACATTACCAGGAGCAATATCAATACATACTGGTGGATGAGTACCAGGATACAAATGGAGCGCAAAATGAAGTGGTTAGCTTACTGGGCAATTTTTATCCCAGTGCGAACATTTTTGTAGTGGGCGATGACAAACAGTCTATTTTTCGTTTTCAGGGGGCGTCACTGGAAAATCTGCTGGCTTTTTATGAGCAGTACCGGAAGGATGTGAAAGTGATAACGCTAAAGAATAATTATCGCAGCCAGCAGACAGTTTTAGATGCGGCAGACAGAGTAATTGTCAATAATAAGGGATTGGTAGCTGGATATGTACCAGGAGTAACAACGGAACTTGAAGCGGTGAGCGGCAGACAGAGTGTGTTATTGGAACGTTTGGAGTTTGACACAGAAGATGAGGAGGCTTACGGAGTGGCTTGGAAGATAAAAGCTTTGGTTGATCAGGGGGTGGAGCCGGACGAGATTGCGGTACTATACAGATTTAACAAAGATGCAGCGGACCTGATGAATGTAATGCTGCGAATGGAAATTCCAGTGCGGCTGGAAGTGGGCGAGGATGTGTTGAAGGATGTTAAAATCAGGCAGTTATTGGAGTTATTGACGTATTTGGCGGACGAACAAAGGGACGAGGTGCTGGCTGATATTCTGCAGTATGATTTCTGGCAGCTGGAGGCGCTAGATGTGCTGAAGGTGTTGTATTACACAGGAAGCAGAAGGAGATTACTGACAGTGATTTCGCGGGATGACCTTTTACAAGAAGCGGGCGTGAAAGATACCGGGCCATTCAAAGAGCTGACAAAAAAGCTGGCGCAGTGGCGGATGGTGGAGAAAAATCACACCCTGCAGTACTTTTTTGATGTGGTGTTAAACGAATCCGGCTGGTGGGATTATGTATTGAAGAGTGACGACAAGCTGCCATTACTTGATAAGGTGTCGACTGTGTTTGACGAGATAAAGAAGATCAGTTCCGGCAACGGGCCTTTGGGGGTGAAGGACTTTGTGGCACGGATGGACGTGCTGGCAGATAACGATATGGCTTTAGCGGCGCAGCCGTGGCAGACAAAGAAGAGATCAGTACGTTTGATGACGGTGCACAAGGCTAAAGGACTGGAATTTGAGCACGTGTTTATAATTAAGTTGGTTGATCATCATTGGGGTAATGTTCGAGATAGAAACCGAGTGTCGCTGCCGGCGGGGATAATTAAGTTTGACCCGATTCAGGGCCAGGAAGGAAACGAGGATGAGCGGCGGCTTTTTTATGTGGCACTGACGCGGGCCAGGCTGCAGGCGTACTTGACGTCGGCCCGGTATGGGAGCAGCGGACGGGAGCTTGTGCCCTCAATTTTTGTGCGGGAAGTGGGAGATGAACATATGAAAAAGATTGACACTTCAGAGCTGGAAGAAGAAGCGGTGGAGCGGCTTAAGATCATGCATTTGTCGCCACTTGAATTGAGTAACAATGGCGATATAAAAGAGTGGCTGGCCGAGCGGCTGAAAAATTATACTATGAGCGTTACGCATTTGAATAACTACCTGGAATGCCCGCGGCTGTTTTATTACCGTAATTTATTGCATGTGCCGGCGGCTAAGACGAAACACATGGCGTTTGGTACGGCAGTACACGGAGCACTGAAGGATTTATTTTTGAAGCTAAATGAAGATGGGCGCCTGCCTGGTGAAAAGTACTTAATAGACAGATTTGTTTATTATTTAGGCTTTGAAGATTTAACGAGGAGGGAGAGAAGTGACAGTGTGCAGTTTGGCAAGGAAATACTAAAGAATTATTATCGATTTTACGCGAAAAGTTTTAAAACAAAAGCTTTGGTGGAGTATGATTTTCGCTCGCATGGAGTGCATTTTGAAGACCTGATATTGACGGGAAAGGTGGACAAGGCAGAGGTATTGAATGAGAAAAAGGTAAATGTAGTGGATTACAAGACGGGAAATCCAGACAATGCCGGCAAACATTTGAGGGAGGAAGGTAATTACCGGCGGCAAATTGTTTTTTATAAACTACTTGGAGATTTGTCGCCGAAATTTGGTTATGAGGTGGTGAGCGGCGAGATTGATTTTGTGCAGCCGAGCAAGCGAACGGGGAAGCTGGTGAAAAAAAAGTTTATTATAGGTGGAGATGAAACAGACGAGTTGAAAGAAATGATAAGAAAAGTGTGGAAGGAGATTAAGGAACTTAAGTTTTTAGAAGGAAAAGGGTGCGGGAAGTGTGATTATTGCAAGTAAAAACCCTCGGGTGGTTGAGGGTTAGAAAGAATTTGGAAATATTCTACCGCGAACGTTCTAATGGGACAAAGTACCAGTACTTGCCTTTTTGAGCCAGCTCTGTTTGCAGAGTTTCCTCAATCGCTTCTATATACTCTGGGTGTTGGTTGCGCTTTATCTCGAAGTGAAGTTTTTTCAACAGGTCAGTGGCTCGATCTGGTTCGGGGTGTTCGTGTAGCCAGCGGTCAACGTAGGGTGATGTGAAATGATTGGTGTGGCTTGGAGATTGTTGATGATGGAGGAGCTCTATGAGCAGCCGCGCCGTGATTATTGCCGTTGGGGCGAAGACGATCGCGAGGACTGTCAGCGTTGTCGCTGTCATAGCCATCTTCCTTAAATTGGGTAAAGGGCAGTAAGTGAGAGCAATGTTACAGATTGGATGAGTGTAGCATGGTTGTCCTGATATGTCAAATTGAAGTTGTGGGATCACATAGATATACTCAAGGTTAACTATGAAGTTTATGGGCTTTTTGCTGTTAGTGGTGGGGGTGGTTTTGGTGGTTGGAGGCGTTATGATGTATCGTTCGACGGCGCCCAATGGAGACGTGGTGCCGCAAGGAGAGTCGTCTTTGGAGGAAGTGCCGGAGAAGGGGACTTCCAACAGTCAGTTTTTGCAGATGAAGCCGGATCTGCCGGCGCCGGATGATGACGGGGATAATAACGAGGGGGCCGCGGTTTCGCCGACAGAAGATGTTTCTCCGACGGCATCGCCGGTGGGCGAAGGTGGCAGGGAGGTTGCGGTTGTTTCTATGACGGATGTAGGATTTTCTCCAGAAACGATAACAGTGACACAAGGTAACACAGTGAAGTTTGTTAATAATGGACAGGCACTGCACTGGCCGGTATCAGATATTTTTGATGCTGAACGGGGCATCGCGACCGGGGACGAGTATACATTTACTTTTTCAGAAGTGGGCACGTGGCCATTTTATGATCATTTGAATCCGCAGCTCAAGGGTTCAGTGGTGGTTGAACAAAGGTGAAGATTACATTCTACGGCGGGGCAGGGGGCGTGACTGGCAGTAAACATTTGTTGGAGGTGAGGAAGAGGAAAATTTTGCTTGATTGCGGAACGTGGCAGGGGTCAGGTGAGGCCAGAAGAAAGAATCGCAGTTTTTCCTTTCAACCGGAAGCAATCGATCAAGTGGTGTTGTCACATGCTCACATTGATCACTGCGGCATGTTGCCGCTCTTGATAAAGCACGGGTTTAAGGGCTCCATATTTGCTACGGCGGCGACCAAGGATGTAGCAAGACTAATGTTGGGGGACATGGCTAAAATCGAGTGGCAGGATGCCAGATACCGTCAGCGACACAAGCTGGGCACGCCGGATGAGCGCCTGCCTTTGTTTGATGAGTCCGATGTGGAGGAAGTAATAAGCCGGTTTGTGGAAGTGCCATACGTAAGACACAGCGAGGAGTGGCATGAAGTTATGGAGGGGGTGAAATTAAAGCTTTATGATGCCGGTCATATTCTGGGGTCGGCGATATGCGTATTGGAGTTTGAAGAGAAAGGAGGGGGAGGCTTTAAGCGGGTGGCGTTTTCCGGTGATGTGGGACAGCCGGGGTTGCCGCTTTTATTTGATCCGCAAGTGCCGGAAGAAGAGATTGAGACGTTGTTGCTGGAGAGTACCTATGGCAGCCGCGTGCACGAATCGCAAGAGGGGGCAGAGGAGAGACTGGTGGAAAATATTACAGCGGTACTAAACCGAGGCGGCAAGATGATTGTGCCGGCCTTTTCGCTAGGGCGGACGCAGGGCATTGTTTATTTACTGCATAAGTTGACTGACCAGGGGAGGCTGCCGCGTTTTCCGATTTATGTTGATTCGCCCCTGGCCGCTAATTTGACGGACGTGTATCGGCGGCACCGGCGGGAATATGACGAAGAGTCATGGACTGACTTCAAGGATCCGGGTGACAGGCCGCTTGCTTTTAGAAATTTACGGTACACCCAGTCGGCGGAGGAATCGAAACAATTAAACGAAAAGCGAGGCCCTTTCATGGTTATTGCAGCGTCGGGCATGATGTCGTATGGACGAGTGGTGCATCATTTGCGGCAACACGTTGGTAACGAGAAAAACGCTATATTCATAACTGGTTATCAGGCACAGGAAACTATGGGCAGGAGTATTCTGGAGGGAGAGAGGCGCATCAGAATTTTTGGTGATTGGTTACCGGTTAAAGCGCAGGTCTTTTTGTTTAATGAGTTGTCGGCACACGCAGACCGCAATCAATTGCAGGCTTATGCGGAGAGGATTAATGGCTTGCAGAATGTTTTTCTGGTACACGGTGAACCGCACCAGGCGGATGACCTGAAAGGGCAATTACTGAAAGCGCATCCAGAGTGGCGAGTAGAACGACCAGAGGAGGGAGATGTTTTTGAAGTATTAAAGTAGTGGTTACTTTTTCCAGCGCTGGTGGCTGGAGTGCCATTGGCGGTTGTGGTGGTCGGCGGCGTCGACGGCTTCGTATTGTTTTTGCATGATGGTTTTTTCGTCGCGGGCGGCGAAAATGTTGCCGATAAGCAGTCCAAAAATAAAGCCGGGTCCGAAACCAGTGATGGCATAGAAAATGACAAGGGCGACGACGTGGAAGAGATTAGTATAGTTCATAACTTGCTTTTTCCGGAGATGGCCAAGGCGTAAGCTAGAATGAGGCCGAAGATAAGGCCGATCAGCGTGAAAACCCCCCACATTAAAAGATGGGAAAAAATGGTTGGCATTGACGGTGGTTTTATTATAGTGTAGGGCTACGTTATGTCGAATAACTGTTTGCAGGTGGGAAAAAGGAAAATTGGTTCGGGAGAGCCGGTGTTTGTTATTGCCGAAGCGGGCATAAACCACAATGGCAGCGTCAAGCGGGCGAAACAACTGATTGCAGCGGCGGCAGCGGCGAAGGCGGATGCAATTAAGTTTCAGAGACGGGATTTAGCACAGGTATACCAGCAGCAGATTTTAAATAATCCTAATCAGGGAGAGCAAAAGTATCAATATCTCATTCCCCTACTAGAGGAATTTCAGTTGCCGGATGAGGCATATGTGGAAATGGAGGACTATGCGAAGGAGTGCGGCATTATGTTTCTGGTTAATCCCTGGGACAAGGCAAGTGCGGACGATATTGAGCGGCGGCTGCATGTTCCATTGTACAAAATTGGTTCACCGGACATGACCAACGACGAGCTGTTGGAGTATGTGGCTGGATTTAACAAGCCAATGATTGTGTCAACAGGGATGAGTGAGGGGAGCGAGATTGAACATGCGGTTCAGCTGCTGCGTCGACTCGGTGTTAAGTTTGCTCTATTGCACTGTAATAACGTTTATCCGGCACCGTTTGATGAAATAAATTTGCGGTGCATGGACAAATTGAAGGAGTATGGAGTGCCGGTGGGTTACTCGGGTCACGAGCGAGGCATCGCGGTGCCAATAGCAGCGGTGGCGCGCGGAGCAAATATAGTGGAGAAGCACTTAACGCTTGATAAAAGCCTGGAAGGGCCAGACCACAAGGCCAGTCTGACACTGGATGAATTTAAAAAAATGGTTGACGGAATTAGACAGGTGGAAGTGGCTTTGGGTGATGGGGTAAAAAAGATATCGCGGGCAGAAGTTATGAATCGGGAGATATTGGGCAAGAGTATAGTAGCGAAAAAGTTTATTGCCGATGGGATTACAATAGAGCGCGACATGTTGACGACCAAGAGTCCGGCTAAAGGACTTAGTCCTCAACGCATGAATGAAGTGGTGGGGGTGGTAGCGCAGCGGGACATCTTTGCCGGTGATGTATTGACGGAAGACGACCTGGCGGCCGGCGCTGTTTTGGACAATTTTGAAAGCACTGGTATAAACTGGCGATGGGGGCCGGTGGTGCGCTTCCATGATTTTGAACAGTATTTAAAGTATGAGCCGGATGTGTTTGAGTTTCATCTTTCTGATAGGGATCTGGATGAAGAAGTGCCGCGAGGAAATTATAAGCAGGAAGTGGTGGTGCATGCGCCGGAGTATATGCATCGTACCTATCTGAACCCATCGGCGGAGGACGCGGCGGAGCGGCAGATTGCGTTTAACACTTTACAGCGTAGTGTAGACATAGCGCGACGTCTGGGCGAGTCGTTTGCGGGACAACCCAAGTTGGTGGTACATCCTGGCGGGATAACTTTACAGCCAACGCTTGAGGCTGGAAAATTGTTGGACATTTTTACTGATATTCTTGGTCGGCTAAAGACTGACGGAGTGGAGGTATTACCGGAGAATCTGCCACCGAGGCCGTGGGTGTTTGGTGGTGAGTGGGTAGGAAACATTTTTCTGCTGGGTGAGGAGATTAGGCAGTGGTTGGAGAAAACCGGTTATAAGATTTGTTTTGATACTTCGCATGCGGCTCTGGCATGTAATGCGAAAAAGAAGTCGTTGATTAATATGGTTAAAATGCTAAAACCCTATATAAATCATTTGCATGTGGCGGATGCGGCCGGTATGGGTGATGAGGGTTTACAGATTGGAGAAGGTACGATTGACTGGGAGACAATATTAAAGCCCCTGGCGGGTTACCAAGGAACAATGGTTCCGGAAATCTGGCAAGGACATTTGCATGAGGGCAAAGGGTTCTTGCAAGCCATGAACCGCTTAAAGCAATATATGAAATAGGACTATGTACAAACTAGAGAAATTTTATGCTAAAGGTTTTGACCGGCAGCGGTACCGGGAGGATAAATTTGCGCAGGAGCACATTGCGGGTAAAAGCAGTGCGGAGTTTCGGAAGCAGGATTTTTGGCCGTTACTGGAAAAGTATTTATCGAAGGACAGAAAATTACTGGATGTGGGGTGTGGTATTGGGGGGTGGATACTGTTTTTAAAGGAAGAAGGCTATGATGTGGAAGGAGTAGATATCGCGGCCAGAACGGTGCGGGCGCTGACCGAGTATGATCCTGACTTGAAAGTGAAAGTGGCCAGCATGACGGCTATTCCTTATGCCGACGGCAGCCTGGACGGGGTGTTGGCTATTGGCACACTGGAATATATTGAGAATAAAGTGAAAGAGGCATTGCAGGAAGTCAGGCGGGTGCTTAAAGACGATGGTGTTTTCTTTGTGGAAGTGCCATCTTTAAATACGTTGCGACGGCTGATCTACGTGCCGCTAAAGCGTCTGGAAAAAATTATTCGAAATTTTTTGAGTCACCAGCCAACCTTTTCTAACTATTTATTTGACAGAGGTGAATTAAAGAAATTATTGGAAATATCTGGATTTAAAGTGCTGGAAATGCAGCCGCACGAATTACCAGATCCTGACAGTCATTATGGTTTGCACATTGACTGGCCGTTTTTGCGGGGGTCGGAGCCTTATAAACTAAATACCTTGGGATTGTTGGTGAAAAAGGCGGCTAATGCCATATCTCCCTGGGTGGCATCAACAGGAATAGTGGTAGTGGCCCGCAAGAAAATGACGAATGAGTAAGTTGTTGCTGATCGTGGCAGTGTTGGGACTTCTGGTGTCAGGTTATCTTTTACTGTCGTACCAAAGGACTGATGCAATGCTGTGTTTTTCGGGGCATGGTTGTGACGATGTTCGAGCGAGTAATTTTTCATCGATACTGGGAGTGCCAACTCCTTTGTTCGGGGTGGCTTATTACTTTGGATTGGGTGTGTTGGCGGCGCTTTGGACTCCGCAGGAAGCCGGGCGGTTCAAGTGGTCGTTGATAGTCGTGACGGCTATTGGCCTGGCTGTGTCGGCGGTCCTGACATATTTGGAAGCGTTTGTGATCAAAGCCTGGTGTAGTTGGTGCTTGACTAGTGCGTCATTATCTGCTATTGCTTTTTTACTGGTGTGGTTTAGGTTAAGTACCAAAGATTCCTATGAAAATAACAAATGAAGCTAAAATAACCATTGGCCTTTTGGTGACAACGGTGTTAATTATCGTTGGCGGGGCCTGGCTGGCGGGCAGGGGTAGTTCTGATGAAGGTGAGAATGTGTCGGCGGCCCAAGCGAGCAAATTAGTACCAGACGGCGGTACTGTTTTGGGGGCAAGTGATGCCGAGGTGACGGTAGTGGAATTTGCGGATTTTCAATGTCCGGCTTGCAAAACGTTTCATTTGGTGATGAAAGAAGTTATGGAGGAAAGATCTAACCAATCAGTGCGGCATGTTTTTAGACATTTTCCCTTATTGCAGCACGAAGGCTCTGATATGGCAGCGGAGGCGTCATTGGCGGCGAGGGCACAGGGTAAATTCTGGGAATATGCTGATTTATTGTTTGAAGATAAGGGGGTGCTGGTTCGAGAAGACCTGGAGAGGCATGCCGAGGAACTGGAGCTTAATATGGATGTTTTTCGGGCGTCACTGGATGAGGGAGAGTTCAAGGATGAGGTGCAGCGTGATGTTAGTGACGGCAAGGCGATAAGGGTGCGCGCCACGCCGTCGATTTATATAAACGGAGTGCAGTATAGAGGACAGCTTTTAGTTGAGGATGTACAGGCGGCGATTGATGCCGCACTGCAGCGGTAGCTACCAGGCTAACCAGCCGCCGTCGACAATAAGATTGGCGCCGGTCATGTAGGCCGAAGCGTCGGAAGCCAGGAATACCAGAGGGGAGCCGACTTCTTTTGGGCTGGCCATGCGGCCGAACGGAGTGCGCTGGCCATATTTCTGCTGGAAGATTTGGCTGTGGTTTTTGAGTACGCCGCCCAGGGACAGAGTGTTGGCGCGGATGTTTTTATTGCCATACGTGGTGGCTAAATATCTGGTCAGCATGACAATACCACCTTTGGTTATGGCATAGTCGACTGGCTTTTGAGTGCCTGGGGGGTAAATGCGCTGGTCAGGACCGGCCAAGCCATAAATAGAAGAGATATTGATTATATTGCCTTGTTTTTGTTTCAGCATTTGCTTGATGGCTTGTTGGGCGACGAGCACGCAGCCTTTTAGATTGACATCAAGACTCTGATCGAGCAGCCTCTCGGGATAATTCTGGAATAATTTTTTGTTGTCGCCTGTCTGGCTGTCGAACTTGGGATCGATGGCGGCATTGTTGATAACAACGTCAATTTTCCTGTATTTATTTATAATTTGAGAGAACCCGTTCTGGACTGATTGCTTGTCAGATACATCCATTTGTATATTGGCATTTTTACTAATGTCGGCGGTGATTACAGTGGCGCCGGCCTGGGCAAGTGCCCTGGTGAAATATTTACCTAAAAAACCAGCCCCGCCGGAGAGTAAAATTACTTTACCGGTGAGGCTAAATGGATTGTCTACATTTTTGGCCATTGAGAGGGGTCTACTTGTGAAGGGTCATTTGTAGCAAGTTTGGCCAGTTTTTGCAAGACTGTCTTAGGCAGGGGTCCCGCTTGAACTGCGGCCAGAGTTGTGGCCAGGTGTTTTGGCCTGGTGGTGCCGATCAGGGTGATGGAGACGGCGGGGTGAAAAGCGGCAAAGCGAATAGCCAGAGTGGGCAGGTCTATTCCGAGTTCGGCGGCAATTCGGGCAGCTTTTCGTGAATTATTTTTCAGAGGAGACAACCTGTCGGGTAGCTTTTCGACAGCTGGCGTGAGGACGCCTTGCAGCAGGACCGATCGACAGATGACGCCGACGTTGTTTTGGGCGGCGGCGGGCAAAACTTTGACTGCCATGCGCTGATCCAAAATACTGTAAGCAACCTGGATTGTCTCAAAAAATCCAGAGCCAAGTGTGTCTAGCGGGACTTTTTCTCCCCGGCAGGCGAGGCCGACATGCTGAACTTTTTCTTCGTTTTGCAGCTTCTGCATGATGTCGACTAGCTCATCCAGGTTGTCGAAATCCGGGGATTCGATGTGGAGTTGTAGAAGGGGGAGAATGTCTAGCTTGAGGTTGCGACGGCTGATATCCACTTCGTCGCGGATGCGTTTGACTAAATCTGCGCCATGTAAATTTGGTTCATCTTTGAGGAACTGACCACATTTGGTGCCGACAACGATGCCTTCTTGCTGGCTGATGCCAGACCGCCCGATTCTCTCTTCAGCGACGCCATAGCCGCGGGCGGTGTCGAAATAGGTGATGCCGAGTTCAACGGCTGTTTTGAGGATGCGCTCGGCTTCTTTGTCTGACGGTAGGGATTTGACGTCGATGCCGTAGGGCAAGCCAATTTCCACCGTGCCGAGGCCGATAGAAGAAACTGTAAGGTTTGTGTTGCCGAGTGTAGGCATAACTTTGTGAGGTTGAACTAGAGAAGGGCTATTAAGGGGACTTTGACGACGACTTTTTTGACGGAGTCGTTCGGGAGGTGAGTTTTTTGCAGCGGGCGGTGAGCGTCTTCCGGGAAGAAGATAGCTATCAAGCCTGGTGACATTAAGATATCGCTGTGGCGGTTGTGTCCGCTGTGGAAGGTTACATCTTTGCCTGCGTCCTGTCGATACTGCTTAACTCGGGTAGTTGGTTTATGGTTGATGATTTCATGTCCTTTTAGGCAATAGTGAACGTCTATGTTTGCCAGGTGAGCTTCAAAGGGCGCATATGGTATTGCGCGTAGCGGTGATTCTATGATGGTGGCTATAACCTTTTCGTCTTTGTCGACGGTGTGTTCGCCGGGCGTTGCATCTCCATGAAGTTGGGAAAGCCAGTCCAGGACTGTTTTCCAGATAGGGTGGTACAGCACTTGTTCGCGAAGGGCCTGCCGATCGTCGATGTCGAAAATGATGGCCATAACGTTATTCTCCTCTTAGAGTTGGTAAGGGGCAAATGTGCGAGTTAACACCTAGCTTGTATAGCGCCCCTTGTTTTTTTTGTCCAGAGGTGGTTATGTTTGTGCATGAAAAGGAAGGTATTAAACCCAAGACGCGAGCCGATTGAAGTGGCGGCTGTTATTCCGGCGCGAGGCGGAAAACAAAGCATTCCGTATAAGAATTTGCAAAAACTGGGGGGTAAGACCCTGCTGGCCTGGGCGGTGGAAGTGGCCTTAATGGCAGAAAAAATTGACGTAGTGCTGGTGTCAACAGAAGACAAGAGGATTGCCAGAGAAGCTTCAAGGCTAGGGGCGATAGTAATCCCCCGCCCGAAGAAGTATTCGCTGCCAAATAGCGGTGATGCTGGGTTTTATCACCACGCCGTTAAGTGGATGGAAAAAGATCATGGCTGGAAACCGGAGCTATTGGTGAATTTGCGGCCGACCAGTCCCCTGCGGTTTCCAAAAGATATTGACAACATGGTGGAGCACATGAGGGAATCAAAAGCTGATGGCTTGAAGAGTGTAATACCGACTCCATTGCATCCTTACAAAATGTGGGAAATGGGAGGGAATGGGAAATTAAAACCGGTTTTTGACAATGCTTTTAGACAGGAGCAGGGGCCGGATCAGCCGCGCCAGAAGATACAAGATAAGTTCCCGGTTTATTTCCAGGATGGGCAAATAGACATTACCCGGCGAAAATTTATTTTGCGGCCGGAGTGTTTAAAGTATGACAATGTGTGGGGAGAAAATCTGCACGGGTATGTACTGGACCCGCGGACCAGTACGGACTTGGACGAGCCGGCGGATTTCAGGCGCGCGGCGAAACTTTACAAACAAATGCAAAAAGAAACAAAAAGAGCGGCGTAAATAAAAATCTCCATATTACGTAATATTGTCGAAATCTTTGGCCAGGTTTTGAAGCCCCGCGGGCCCTTTTTTCATCGCTTCTTCTATTTTACCGCGCATGTCGGCGGGCATGTTGGCGAGAAGGCCCTGCATAAGATCTTCGGCGGTGACAGATGAGTGGCCGGCAGCGCGGGCAGAGTTTTCGGCTGCTTTTTCAATCTGTTTTTTGACTTGACCCTTGATTATGCGGGGCACCGGAGCCTGACACATGGTTTGTTCCAAGGCTTGAGCGGCTGCTGAATCCCAGGAGAGAGAAAACATATAGTCACTTTAATAGCATATAAAAGAAAAGCACACCCCTGGGGATTACCCGGGGGTGTGCTTTTAGAAACCATTAGTGTCTACAAAACGGGAGTTTCACCTTCAGGCGTTTCTGTAGTCGGCTCCTCCTCGACTGGTGCTTCCTCTGTTGTTTCTGGCGCAGGTGCCTCGGTAGGCATCTCTGGCTCCATGGGGGCCTCCGGCACTTCCGGCATAGTGGGCTCCTCTGTTGTTTCGTCCATCATATATGTTCACCTCCTTGTAGGTTAATGTTGCGTATGTTAACTTAATTTTTGGGTTATGGCAAGTTTACTTGACATTTTATTGTATTTATAGTAGTTGTTGATAGTACAACTTATGGCTAATTATAATTTGGTAACGTATCTTCTTCTTTTACTGTCAGTGGTGGCGGCTGTGTTAATGACGCCTTTTATCAGCTCTTATGGCCAGACAAATGTATCTGATGTGCTGTCGTTGCGAGTTTTTAACCGGGAAAACGCGAGCCAAGCGGAGATTAAAAAAGAAGAAGTGTTTGATGGCGCTGAAACTAGACAGATGGTACTCAAAGGATGGGTTGGATATCCGGTAGTGAGCATTAATTACTCCGGCGATAGCGGATTTGCTCCGGGAGTACGTTAAGCTGACAGGCATGTTAGGCATGAATGACGTCCGCAAGGGCGTGGCAATAGTACTGGAGGGAGAACCGTATCTTACGATGTCGGCTGAATTTTTGCGGAAACAGCAGCGGCGGCCGGTGGTGCGCGCTACGTTAAAACACTTGGGAACAGGACGGGTAAAAGAGCATACGTTTATGCAGTCGGATAAAATTATGGAGGCCAATATTGAACGCAAGCCGAACCAGTTTTTATATGCGGATGGAAACAAATATACCTTTATGGATCAGGGCACTTATGAACAAGCGGAGTTGGGGCAGGAAGTGGTAGGAGAAATGACTAGGTTTTTGCTGGAGGGGCAAGAAGCGACTTTGTTGTTGTTTGATGGAGCGCCGGTGGCCGTGGAGTTGCCGATTAAAATTGATAGAAAAGTAATTACTGCTCCACCGGGTGTGAAGGGTGATACATCAACAAATGTAATGAAGGAAATAGAAGTGGAGGGGGGAGTTAAAGTAAAGGCGCCATTATTTATCAAGGAGGGCGACACAATCAGGATTGATACCCGATCTGGTCAGTATCTGGAGAGAGCCACGGGACATTGACTGGTGCGGGTTTTTTTGCTTTACTGCATAGTCCATGCAGGAGAGATCAACGCTACGACAATATCTGGAAGAGATTGGGGAGACGCCGCTTTTAACGGCTGAAGAAGAGGCGGAGCTGGCCAGGCGTATTCAGGAAGAGGGGGACGAAAGTGCCCGCCAGCAGATGATGAAGGCTAATTTAAGATTGGTAGTTAACATTGCGAAACAATATGCCAGGGGGAATGACTCGGAGGCGCTGTTAGATCTTATTCAGGAGGGAAACATTGGTTTAATGCGGGCAGTGGACAGGTTTAAGCCGGAGTTTAAAACACGATTCTCAACATACGGAGTGTATTGGATTCGCCAGGCAATTTTACGGGCGCTAAAATCTCGCCGACTGGTGCGTTTACCGGAGAATGTGGCGGACCAGGTGCTGGCTATGCAGCGAATGAGGCAGCGACTATATCAGGTTCTGGGACGCTGGCCAATGTCGGAGGAGCTGGCGAAGGAGATGGGTATGTCTATGGGTGCCTTGCTTAGATTGGAAGAAGCCAGCGTGGATATAGTGTCGCTGGAGGCGACGGTGCGAGGGAGAGAAGGGGAGGATGAGACGCAATTACGAGATTTGATTGAGGACACGGAAGCTTTGAGCCCGAAGCAGGAAACACAAAGAGAGCTGGTGCGTAATGATGTGCGGGAGGCGGTTAATACTTTGCCGCCAAGAGAAAAGAGAATTGTGGAGTTGCGATTTGGTTTGAGCGGGGAGCGACCATACACATTAGAAGAAATCGGGGCAGAATTTGGTATTAGTCGTGAGCGGGTAAGGCAATTACAGAACGTAGCTTTGATGCGATTGCGTCAGCGACAAAACGTGCAGCGAGTTAACCAGTAACCAGTAACTAGTAACTAGTAACTGGTAATTGGTACAATGGAGGGATGACGGAGCCATTTATTTGGGGGGCGGCGACCAGTGCTCACCAGGTTGAAGGTAATAATACGCATAATGACTGGTGGGAGTGGGAACAGAATACGCCGGGGGTTACCTCTTCTGGTCGGGCGGCCGATCATTATTCTCGTTTTAAGGAGGATTTTGCTTTGGCAAAAAGTCTGGGGCACAACGCTTACCGCCTGTCACTGGAGTGGAGCAGGATTGAGAATGAAAAAGGGAAGTGGAATGAGCAGGCCCTAAAACACTATCGGCAAGTACTGGAGGAACTGAAAAAGCAGAACATGATTTCTTTTGTAACCCTGCATCATTTTACTAATCCACTGTGGTTGGCAAAGAGCGGTGGGTGGGTTAGCAGAGAGGCAATTGAGGAGTTTACTCGATATGTTGAAATAATAATAAATCGACTGGGGGATTTAATTGATTTCTGGGTGACAATTAACGAGCCGGTAGTTTATGCCAGCCAAGCATACTGGCACGGTTGCTGGCCGCCACAGAAGAAAAATGTCTGGTCGATGTGGAGGGTGCTAAAAAATATGGCAGCGGCGCATCGGCGAGCCTATCGGATTATTCATCGGGCTAGCCCACTGGCGCGGGTGGGTTTGGCCAAGCATGTTATTGGTTATTCTCCCGAGCAGAGATTGAAAAATTACTGGTTTAACCATTACTTTTTTAGTTTGACGCGCGGCCGGCACGACTATATTGGCGTTAATTATTATTTTGTTGATCAGAATAAGCCGTGGCAGGGGCCGAAATCGGATTTAGATTGGCCGATTTGTGCGGAGGGTTTGACGCGGGCGCTGGTTGATATGAAGCGGTATAATTTGCCGATTTATGTGACGGAAAATGGTCTGGCGGATGCAGATGACAGCCGGCGGGCTGATTTTATCCGGGATCATCTGCGAGCGATTGAAGAGGCACAGAGGCAAGGGGCGGACGTTAAGGGGTATTTGCACTGGGCGTTGCTGGATAATTTCGAATGGGAAAAAGGCTTCGCCCCGCGCTTTGGTCTGGTGGAGGTGGATTATAAAACGATGGAGCGCAAGGTGCGGCCGAGCGCGTATGTCTATAAGGCGATTATTGAAAGCGCGGGCGGTGGATTTAAGTGAGAGGCGGCGCTACACTTAGTGGCATGGTGATTAGCGGTGGACAGATGAAGAAGATGGAGGTCATAGCCAAGAAATTCGGCCTGGCTTTTTTGGCTTTGTTCGGATCTCAAGCGCGCGGAGGCGCACACGCGGAGAGCGACGTTGATGTGGGTTATCGGGCAACGGGCGCCGGAGGGCCGCTGTCGGCCCGGCAGGAGCAGAAGCTGGCGGAAATGTTGGCGGAGGCGTTTGGGCGGGAGGTGGACTTGCGCTCACTGCATTCGGAGAACCCTTATTTTCTGTTTTCGGTTATGGGGACGGCACAATTTCTGGCGGGGGACCATACGGCTTTTGCCCGCTTCCGATCCTACGCTTTCGCGCTGCGGCACGATGCCCGTTATGATTTGGATCTCATCAGAGAGTCTTTTCGACGCAAGCGGCTGGCGGCTTTATGACAGACAGGGAGTACATTCAACAGAAGGTGCAGGCGATAACTGATGACTTGGCGCTCTTGGTTGATTTCAAGGATAAGACTATGGCGGAGATTTTTGCCGACCCTATTCAGCACCACGCTTTCAACAACATTATGCAGCAGATTATTCAGCGGGCGATTGACATTAACCACCACATTATTGCTGACACGGATCCGAAGCTGCTGCAGTCTCCGGCCAGCTACCGGGAGACTTTTGAGCTGATGGGCAAGATGGGAGCGCTGCCGCCGGAGCTGGCGGCCGACATAGCCGGCAGCGGGGCGGTGCGCAATGTGCTGGTGCATGAATATGACAGAGTGGACGCAAAGCGGATTGATGCCAGTAGAAAAAAGGTGCTTAAGCTGTACCCACGCTACTGTAGAGCTGTTCTGTCGTATGTGGATAAGTAATGCCTGGGGAGATTAGCGGAACACCGAACGCTCCAGGCGGCGGATTCTGGCAGGATGTGTTTTGTGTTCCCGCAGCTGGGTGTCGATTGATTGGACGACGTTTAGGATAGCTTCTTGGCTTCTCTTGAGGCTAGTTACGTCTTCTTTCAACTCTTTCTGCCCCATCCCCAGTTTGTCAAACTTTCCCTCCAGGCGGTCCAGGCGAGTTGTCATCTGGCTGGATAAAAGAGACAGATCATGCTGGGTGGCGGGTTCGTCGCCGTTCATCTTTTTCCGACGGGGCATGTTTTGAAATTATCATGAATGAGTCGGCGCGGCAATGATATACGCGGCCTGATCCGTGACGCTTGGCGGACTTGTTGATGGTTTACGCTATAGTTAGCTCATGATCTGGCTTCTGCTGGCGGTGGTGGCGCATGCGGGCAATGCGCTGGTGTTTGTGGTTGATAAAAGTTTATTGGGTGGTAGCTCGCGGGTGAGCGACCCATTGCGCTATACTTTTTATTCGGCCGTGCTGGCGGGGGTGGCGGCGGTATTGTTGGTATTTGGGTATGTGCCATTAACGATGTTTATTGTGGGTTGGTCGGCACTGGCGGCCGTTTTTTATATTGTGGCGTTGTGGTTTTTCTTTACGGCGCTAAAGAAGGGCGAGCCGTCGCGGGTGGTGCCGATTGCCGGGTCAGCGGTACCGGCGTTCACATTGTTGTTGGCGGTGATATTTTTGGGAGAAGTGTTGAGTACACGAAGCTTGCTAGCTGTCTTTTTGTTGATTATTGGCGGATTGTTTTTGTCCGTGCAGTTTTTGAAGGTCAGAGGATTGTCGGTATCCGTGGTGGCGGGAGCGGTGATTAGTGGTCTGTTTTTTGCCGGTTACTACGCGGTGATGAAGTATATTTATGAGAATACAGATGTGTTTCTGGCTGTGTTTGCATATAGCAGAGTGGTGCAGGCGGTTGTGGCGGTGGTGTTGTTTTTGTTTTTTGTGTTGTCGCGGCGGGTCCTGCCGCGGCGGGAGCCCTCCGGCCGCCTGCGGCCACAGTCGCGCTTCGCGCTTAATGTTCCTCGGCGCCGGTATCCCGCCGCGTCACCCGCCGCTCGTTTCGGCTTGCTTATTCCAGCTGTCTTCGTTGCCAACAAGGCACTGGCCGCTGGAGCCTTTATTCTGCTCAATTACGCGATTAGTTTGGGCAGCGTGACGGTGGCCAACGCTCTGCAGGGGACACAGTATGTGTTTTTATTGTTGTTGGCGGCGGTGATTTCTGTCTGGTGGCCGAGGCTGTTCAAAGAAGAGATTTCCCAGGTAGCAGTCTGGCAAAAGATCGGCGGTATTGTGCTGGTTAGTCTGGGCGTTGCGTTGCTGGTATGAGGAAGTTACCAGTTACCAGTTACTGGTTACTGGTTACGGTTGCTGCTTTAGGCATCTTGCTTGCCCGGCCTAGTTTAAATTCTCCGCGGCAGGTTTACGGCGTGTCTTTCTCGGCGCCGCAGGCGGATTGGATTGGACTGGACTGGCGGCAGACTTATGACGCGCTGCTGGATGATTTGGGAGTGAGACGCGTCAGGCTTAGCGCTTACTGGGACCGGATTGAGCCAGAGGAGGAGAGGCCTGATTTCGAAGATCTGGATTATCAAATGGACAGGGCAGCGGAGAAGGGGGCCGCGGTTATATTGGCGATAGGACGAAAGCTGCCGCGCTGGCCGGAATGTCATGAACCGGAGTGGGTTCAGAGTCGAACAGAGGAAGAGAAACAGAGAAGGATACTGGAAATGCTATGGGCTGTGGTGGAACGATATAAGGGACATCCCGCCTTGACTATGTGGCAGTTGGAGAACGAACCCTTGTTTGATTTTGGCGAGTGTCCGCCGGAGGATCATGCTTTTTTAGCGCAGGAAGAAGCGGTGATACGAACACTGGATAGCGACCATCCAATTTTAGTAACAGATTCAGGCGAGCTTAATTCGTGGCTGCCGGCGGCGCGGTATGGGGATGTACTGGGAACGACTATGTACCGGACTGTGTTTTCCGGCCGCACGCACAGGTTGTTTAGTTACGACTACATTTTTCCCTCCTGGTTGTATCGGGCTAAGGCGCGTCTGGTGAAGCTGATTCGCGGCAAGGAGGTTATTATTGCCGAACTGCAGGGCGAGCCGTGGGGCAGCGGGCCGTATATTTATATAAGCAATGAGGAGCGACAGGCGTCTTTTTCCCCGGCACGTATGCAGCAGCTGCAAAGATTTGCGCAGAGGACGCAGCTACCCGAGGCCTACTGGTGGGGAGCGGAATACTGGTACTGGGAAAAAGAGATTAATGATAATCCGGCTTATTGGGAAATCGCGCGGGAGTTTTTTGCAATAGAGGAGTGAGTGTGGAAGTATGGATAGGATGTCAGATGACGAAATAGAGCTGGCGGAGTTTGCGCCGCCCTTTGAACGGGATAGTTTTGGGTGGCGGGAGGCGGAGATGTTGTCTCCGTTTTTTACTAATCTTGATAGGTCGGTATATGTGCCAGTTGTTTTTTCACCGGAAATAATTGGTGCCTTGTGTTCGCGCACGTCTCGGGCGGAGGGAGACCTGCGCCGAGTATTTTTGGATGAATATCTGAAGCCTTTTTTGGAGTCGGAGGAGAAATATGGGCATGACTTACAGGCTTTTGTTGAATTTTTGCACGAGCATCCGGTAGAAAGTATTTTTTCCAATCCGAGAGCCCGCAATTTTTATAACAAGTGGCTGGCGCAGTTTGGTGATGATTCAATTGCCCAGATGGCCGGGACCCACCTGGTGTTTACAGGGATATCGCAAATAGCGATAAAGCATTTTGAAGATCAGCGCATTGGCTTGGCTCCGATTGAGAAGTCGACCAGGTATGTGGATTATTCGAGTAAGATGGGAGGGCAATGGCGATATTACACTGACCCGCGGCTAATGGGTTATGGTTTGGAGAATGAATATCGGGAAGCGATGGACGGGTTGTTTGAAACGTATGAGGAACTAAAGGAAAAGCTTAAAGTATGGTTGGGTAAACGCTGGCCTAAGGAGAATGTGTCTGTGTTGGAGAAAAAGGCGTTTGACGCGGTGCGGGGCTTGTTACCGGCAGCAACCTTGTCGCAACTAGCCTTGTTTGGTAACGGCCAGGCTTTTGAATACATGATTGCACGCAGTGCCAGGCATCGCCTGGGGGAGATTCGTTGGGCGGCGGAGGAAGCGTATCGGGAATTGTACAAAATAGTGCCGTCATTTTTGCGGCGTTTGAAAGATACCGGCTCGCGGGGAGCGGCGGAGCAGTACCAGGAATACATGGCGCGTCGCAATCAACGGGTAGCGCCGCTGGCGGGAAAGCACCTGGCGGATTTGCAGCCGGAGATGGCCGGAGCGGGCAGTTGTCCGCGGGTGACCTTGGTTGAGAGTGACAGTGAAGGCGAGACGAAAATTATTACGGCTATGCTGTATTCAGCTTCGGCCAACCGAGCATCATGGGGGGACACGTTGGTCAAGGTGCGGGGGATGAGCGAATTGAGTAAGAAAGAAATTATTAACCAATATCTTAGTGGGCGGGGAGAGCGTTGGCAAAAAGTGGGGCGTGCTTTTGAAAGTGCTTACGTCAGGTTTGAAGTTATTATGAATATCGGAGGTTGGCGGGATCTGCATCGGCATCGCATGTTAACGCAACAGCGCCAGCAGTTTTGTATTCAACATGGTTATGATGTGCCGGCGGATATAGAGGAGGCAGGCCTGGCGGGAGCTTTCCGCTTGGCAGTTGAACGGGCGGAAGGGGTGTATGAAAAGATTGCCTCGCATGACCATGAATTGGCGCAGTATGCGGTGACCTTGGCCCATCGGGTGCGGTTTATGCAGTGGCAGAACCTGCGGGCGTGTTTCTGGGAAATGGAACTGCGTACTATTCCAGAGGGACATTCGGATTATAGATTTATTGAGCAGGAGAAGTTTCGATTGATTGAAAAGGTGTATCCTTTAATAGCGTGGCACATGCGTGTTAATATGGGAAAATATGATTTTGCCCGGCGGGGGCAGGAAGAAAAAATTCAGGCCAAGCTAAAAGAATTATCGGGGGTGGCGACATGAGTGGCGCTCTCGAAAAAATGGACCCGGTGGTGTTTGGCATCGTTAGAGCCGAAGAGGAGCGGCAGCAGAATAAGTTGTCTTTAATTCCCTCGGAGAATTTCTTTTCCCCGGCGGTGCGAGAAGCGGTGGGGTCGGTGTTTATGCACAAATATTCGGAGGGCAATGTGGATCGACGATATTACGAGGGGAACCAGCACGTTGATGAACTGGAGAGCCTGACTATAAGCCGGGCGCGGCGGGCGTTTAATTTACCGGATGACTGGGATGTAAATGTGCAGGCGTTATCGGGCAGCAACGCCAATTTGGCGGTTTATCTGGCAGTGATGGAAGCGGGGGATACCATGATGGGTATGTATCTGCCGGACGGGGGTCACTTGTCGCACGGCTGGTCTTATGAGCCCAGAGAGAAGGCGGACCCGAATCAGCTGGTGTATTTAGGCGGCAGCCGCAAGGTGCACATTACGTCGCGTATGTTTGAGACGGTGCAGTACAAAACGAACCCGAAAACACAGCTTTTTGATTATAACGAAATTGCCAGAATTGCCAGAGATTACAAGCCCAAACTGATTATTACCGGGGGTACGGCTTATCCCAGACTGATTAATCATCAGGAGATAAAAACAATAGCCGAGACGGTGGGGGCGTTGTATATGGCTGATATTGCTCATGAGGCGGGGCTGGTGGCGGCCGGCATTATTCCCTCGCCGGTTGGAGTAGCAGATATTGTAACTATGACAACCCATAAAACGCTGCGGGCGGGGCGAGGGGCTATTATATTGGCACAGTGGGATTTGATAAAGAAAATAAACAAGGCGGTGCTGCCGGGTTTACAAGGTGGCCCGCACAATCACAACGTAGCCGGTATTTGTGTGGGGTTGGGGGAGGTGTTAAAGCCGGAATTCAAGGAGTATGCCCGGCGAGTGGTGAGTAACGCCAAGCGGCTGGCGGAAGAGTTGGCGAGACGTGATTTTAAGCTGGTGGCGGGAGGAACTGATAAACACTTAGTGCTGATTGATTTAACCGACAAAGCGCCGCTGTTGGGAAAGAAGCTGGCTCGGGCTCTGGATTATGCGGGACTGGTGGTTAATTTTAACACTATGCCGCAGGAGACGCGCTCGCCAGCCGATCCTTCGGCTTTGCGACTGGGAACGCCCTGGGTAACAACGCGGGGCATGAAGGAGGATGATATGGAGTATATTGCCGACTGGATGGCACAGGTACTGGAAATATGCAGACCATGGGGTGGGCAAGAATTTGATGAATTTGAGATGACAATGGATCGTTCGGATGAAATACGGCGTATAGCGGCCGAAGTGCGCTTATTGTGTCAACGATTTCTGACAATTGGCAACTATACGAATAAAAGGAGAGATACTATACTGGAAACTATGAAGCAAGGAGGTGAGTTGTATGGCGAATAAAAGTTTAAGTTTATGGGCGGCTGTATTGTTGCTGGTTGGCGGTTTGGTCCACTTAATTCCGGGGCTGTATTCCGGCTTGACGGGGTTAACAGGAGGGTTTCCCTGGATTCAGGTTGTGGTTGGTATTTTATCTGTTATCGTGTCGCTGGTGATGTTCGCTGGTGACAAGAAAGAAGAACAGGGGCCTGCTGTAACTACTCCGCCGTCTCCACCAAGCGTCTAATGCGAGTTAATCGCCTGCAACGTTGGTGGTTAAGCGCCTGGCCGCACCGGATACATATCCGCCGGTTCGTGCCCCGTTTTTTGCGAGCCTGTCCCGATCCATTTCGAGGGGAGGTGCTAGAGGTTGGTTCGGGTGGTGGCTTTACGTCGCGTCGGATTTTAGAAACTTTTCCTCAAGTTGAGCTTACGGCGACAGACATTGATGCGCAGATGGAGCATGGTGTTGAGCGCTTGCAGGACAAATATGGGCAGCGGCTTAAATGGCGAAGGGCTGATCTTATGAATTTACCATTTGATCGGTCGTCTTTTGATATCGTGATTGCTATTAATGTGCTGCACGACATTAGTGACTTGAAAGGTGCGGTGCAGCAAATAATTAGGGTTTTGCGTCCTGGAGGACTGATAGGCCTGGGTGGCGAGGGCTCTTATTTGCCGGGACTGAAGAAAATTTTGTTTGAAGAAGAATGTGAGGTTGTTCGTTTGAAAGAGGGGGTTTGTTATTATATTTGGGCAAGGAAGTCGTATCCTATTGAGGTAAAATAAAATCTTAAGGCTTTGCTTTTGTTGTGTTGTTGTAGTATAGTCTTTGGCTATGCCAATTGGTGTTAAGGTTGTGACAGACAGGTTGTCGATGGTTGATACCGATGTTTTGATAGTGCCAATTACGGTTGGAGGTGATCTGCCGACGTCTGTGCCGCCTGGTGTGCAAAAGATAATCAAAGAACGCATGCGGCGGATGGGTTTTAAGGGTGAGAGAGGGGCAACTGAACTTTTTGTGGTATCCGAGCGCAGCCTGAAGGCTTCGTTTGTGGGATTAGTTGGTTTGGGTAGAAAGGATGATGGAAAAAACAGGATGATGGAAGGTATGCGCAGGGGAATTGGCCAGGTAATGCAAAGTGCCAGGCAGTATGGTTTGAGAAAGGTGGCGGTTAACTTTCATGGCCAGAAAAGCGGAGTTGCGACGCGCGATTTGGCGGCGGCGTCGTTTGAGGGGGCTGCTCTGGCGGGGTACAGTTTTACTGAATACTCGGAGCGTTTACGTCGGCAGCACAGGCAGCGGGGCGTGCGTCAATTACTGTTGCTGGTTGATGCCGATGAACAGGCGGTTGTGCGGGTGGCGGCAAAGATGACCCGGCAGGTGATGGGTGGTGTAGAACTGACTCGTGATCTGGTAAACCAGCCGGCGGAAAAGATGACGCCAAAAACTTTGGTGGCAGAGGCAAGGGCCCTGGCGCGAAAATCTTTTAGAATAAAGGCGGAAGTATTGGATCGACATGAGGCGAAACAGCAGGGATTCAGTGCTTTTTTGGCAGTAGCAAAGGGATCAAATGAAGAACCTTATGTTATTCATCTTGCCTACTTGCCGAAGGAACATCGTCCGGAGACGAAAAAAGTCTGGCTGGTTGGCAAGGGCATTACGTTTGATTCGGGCGGACTTAATATTAAACCGTCTGAAGGGATGGAGTCTATGAAGACGGACATGGCTGGCGCGGCCACGGTACTGGGTTTGTTTTCGATATTGGATAAACTGACAGTAGACATTGAAGTGCATGGAGTGATTGTGGCCTGTGAAAATATGCCGTCGGGAGAGGCTTATCGACCGGGCGACATTCTGACGGCGAAGAATGGAAAAACCATCGAGGTTTTAAATACCGATGCCGAAGGCCGGATAGTACTGGCTGATGCTTTGGCTTATGCGGCGGAACACAAGCCGGATGCCATTGTTGATCTGGCTACACTGACGGGGGCATGCGTGGTGGCATTAGGTAGTACGGTGGCCGGGTTGATGGGGAATGATGATGAATTGAGAGATAAAATAATGGTGGCAGCGTGGGAAGCGGGAGAAGGAATGGCGCAACTGCCAATGCCGGATGAATATAAGGGATTTTTGGAGAGCGCGGTGGCCGACGTGCGCAATATTCCAACTGTGCGAGGGGCGGGCGGAGCCATAACGGCGGCGTTGTTCTTGAGTGAATTCGTGGACAATGTGCCGTGGGCACATATTGATATTGCGGGACCTTCTTATGTGGAGCGGGTGTGCCTGCCTTACTACAGTAAAGGAGCGACCGGCTATGGAGTGCGAATGCTGGCTGAGTTTTTGAGAGCATTTAATTAAAGTACACTTAAGGTTATGGAGGTAAGGGGAAATGTGTTGTTGGCGTCATTGACAACGGTTGGTTTGGGTGGCAGGGCGCAGTATTTTGCGTCTTGTTCGACTGTGGAAGATTTGAAAGAGGCTTTACTGTTTGCGCGTGAGAAAAATTTGGCGGTGCATATATTGGGTGGCGGCAGCAATACAATATTTGCCGATAAAGGTTTTGCCGGACTGGTAATTAAGGTCGAGTTGAAGGGAATGAAGTTTATAAAAGACGGCCTGGTTGAGGCGGCGGCGGGAGAAGAATGGGATAATGTTGTTGAGGAATGTGTTAAACGCGGACTGGCTGGATTGGAATGCTTGTCTGGTGTACCGGGTTCAGTGGGGGCGGCTCCGGTGCAGAACGTAGGAGCATATGGCCAACAGGCGGCCGACGTTGTTGATGAAGTGGAGATATTAGACAGGCAAACATTGGGAGAGGTGTTGTTTTCGAGCAAGCAATGCCAATTTGGCTATCGGTACAGCCGGTTTAAAGGAAAGGATAGCGGCCGCTATATTGTGACTAAAGTAACTTTTCGTTTACGGCCTGGGGGTGAATCGGTTGTTCAGTACCCGGAATTGGTTAAGAGATTAGGTGAAAAAGCAACTTTAGAAAAAGTACGGGAAGTGGTTCTTGAACTACGGAAAGAAAAGGCGTTAATGGCAGAATCCGGCTTGCAGTCGTGCGGGTCATTTTTTATAAATCCGATTATTCCCCGAGACAAATTGTCCCGGTTACAAAAAGATTATGAAGTGCCTCACTTTGAAGCTGGGAATGACGTGAAAGTGTCAGCGGCATGGTTAGTAGAGCAGGCGGGTTATAAAAAGGGGTTTCGGCGAGACAACGTTGGTATTTCGCCTAAACATGCGCTGGCGCTGGTCAATTACGGTGGAACAGCTGAAGAACTGCTGGTATTAGCGGAAGACATTCAAGCCGCCGTCAAGAAGAAATTTGGCATAGAACTTGAACGTGAACCAGTGGTGGTATCATCGGTTTGAATGGCTACGAGACGGCTTCTGGGTACCTTTCTAAACCTTCTTTCTAAACCTTAGCTTTAGAAGTGGGCCTAGACGGCGGGAGGGGCTTGTATATTGGTAGTTGTTAACTAGGTTTTGGCCAGGGGTCTGATGAGAAGGGACAGGGCGAAGAAGACGGTGCTGGCCAGGACAATGGTGGGGCCGGAAGCGGTGGCCAGAACAGCGCTTAGCAGCATACCGATAATAACGGATATCAGGCTGATACTGACGCTGATAACAAACATGTCGGTAAGAGTGCGGGCGATATTGTGAGCGCTGGCGGCAGGGATAATGAGCATGGCGGTGACCAGGATGACGCCGATAAACTTGATGGACAAGGCGATGACGGCGGCCAGAACAAGAAGGAAAACGAGTTCGTATAAATTAATGGCAGTGCCCTCGGCTTTAGCCAGAGACGGGTCGAAGGCGATAGTAATAAAAGTTTTACCGGCCAGCAGCATGGTGATGGCGCCGGCAGCGACGACGATAATGGTAAGAATTACGTCGAAGCTGCCGACGGTGAGAATGTCGCCGAAGAGAAAGCTGATCAGGTTGGCCTGATAGCCGGGGGTGAATTGAACAATAATAACGCCTAAGGCAACGGAGGCGGCAAAGAAAACACCGAGCAGCGAGTCGAGAGAAAGACGGGATTTGAGGCGAATACCGGAGATAGCAACGGCGACGAACATGGTGTAAATGAGGGCGCTGATAAAAGGATTGAATTGGAGTAATAGGCCGATGGCAATACCGGTCAGCGCGGCATGGCCGATAGCGTCGGAGAAAAATGACATGCGTCGCAGGACGATAATCACGCCGAGAACCGCCATTAGAGCAGCCAGGAGAAGGCCGATGATCAGGGCGCGCTGGAAAAAGGGAAGGGCTAGAAGTTCAAGCATACAGATTGATTATCGGTGGTGGTGGGAGAAATGACTAACTGGAGTGCCGTACATTTGTTGCAAGGTTTCATTGGAGAGGACTTTGTGAGGCAGGCCGGAGCACATAATTTTTTTGTTAAGACACAAGACCTGGTCGGCGTACTCTACAACGATTTCCAATTCGTGACTGACAATAACCATGGTCAACTGCTCTTCTTTTTGGATGCGGGCGAGTAGGGGATAAATAGTTTCCTGTCCCTGGACATCAATGCCGGCGGCTGGCTCGTCGAGCAGAAGAAGTTTAGGTTGATCCATTAAACTATAAGCCAGCAGGACGCGCTGTAGTTGGCCGCCGGATAATATGCCCAGACGCTGGTTCGCCAGGTGGCTGGCGCCGACCAGATCGAGAAGTTCGCCGGCGCGACGAGACTCTGTGCTGCTCATGCCGAGAGGGCGGGGCGATTTTAGGGAGAAGAGGCCTTGAACGGTGAGGGGGAAGGACCGGTCGAAGCTGACTACTTGGGGAATGTAGGAGAGTAAAGGAGCTACACGGCGGTACTTTTCGTGTTCAATACCGAAAATGCGGACTTGGCCGCTGGTCTTTGGCAGCAAGCGCAAAATAGCTTTGAGCAAAACTGATTTGCCGGCTCCATTTGGTCCGATGATGGCGGTAGTTGAGCCGGCTGAGACGGTAAAATTGATGTCATCGATAATGGTGTGGCCATCGAGTTCAACACTAAGACTGGCGACTTTGAGAGCAGGAGAGTCGTTCATGCAACATATGGTACACTAGTTAGGTGGCGGAGGATACTGTCAAGAGTGTTTTGCAGACCCTGATTGAGCGTGGTTCGCTGAAGAGTGATGCCAAGTTGGCTGAAATTCAGCAGCAGCTGGCTGGCGGGGCTACTTTGTATACCACGTTGGCGGAAACGGGGCTGGTTGATGATGGAGTACTGGCGCAGGTGCAGGCGAAAGTGGCAGGAGTACCATTTGTTGACTTGAGAGAAAAAACCATACCGCGCGAGGTGCTGACTATTATCCCCGAGTCGTCGGCGCGGGAACACATGATTGTGGCCTATGAGAAGACAGGCGAAGTTTTACGGGTGGCTATGGCTGACCCGGGAGATCGGCAAATGGTGGAGTTTGTTCATAAAAAAGTTGATTTGCCGGTAGAGGTATCTCAAGCCAGCGTATCGGCAGTGCGCGAAGCGTTGAATTTATACCAGCAGAGTCTGGAGGCAGAACTGTCTGATGTGGTGAGCAAGGAGTTGAAGAATGTAGTGATGACTGAAGGGGATTTGTTGAAGGCGGCTGACGACTTGCCTATTATTCGTGTGACGCAAGCGATACTTAAGCACGCAATTTTGCAGAGGGCTTCTGATATTCACATTGAGCCGACGGAAACCAAAGTGATTATCCGTTATCGCATTGATGGTATTTTGCATGATATGTTAATTTTGCCCAGGACGGTGCTGTCTGGACTGGTGGCGCGTATCAAGGTGTTGGCTAATTTGAAAATTGATGAACATCGCTTGCCGCAGGATGGTCGTTTTAAGCTGGAGTCGGAAGAATATAAGATAGCTTTTCGCGTATCAACGCTGCCGGTGTACGATGGGGAAAAGGTGGTAATGCGTCTGCTGGATGAGTCAGGACAGAGTTTAGGGCTGGACGACCTGGGTTTGCACGAAAAACTGCTGAAGATGTTGCGGCGGGCTATTAAACGTCCTAATGGCATGGTGCTGGTAACGGGACCGACCGGCTCCGGTAAAACAACAACTTTGTACGCGGCAATGAAAGAAGTGAGTACGCCGGAGGTGAATATTAGCACTATCGAGGATCCGATTGAGTATCGGATGTTGCGGGTTAATCAAACCCAGGTAAAAACAAAGATTGGTTTGACGTTTGCTAATGGCCTGCGGTCGTTAGTGCGGCAGGACCCGGATGTTATTATGGTGGGAGAGATTAGAGACGAGGAGACGGCATCGCTGGCAGTCAATGCCGCGCTGACGGGGCATTTGGTGTTGTCGACGTTGCACACGAATAGTGCGGCAGGGGCGCTGCCGCGGTTGCGGGATATGAAAATAGAGGCATTTTTGCTGGCCTCGACGTTGAATCTGGTGATGGCCCAACGTCTGGTCCGGCGTTTGTGTGAGAAATGTCGCAAGAAGGAGAAGTTTTCAGCGGCGGTGGTCAAGGAGATGCAGGAAGAGTTTGATATGGAGGCTATTTTAGCTGTGCTGCAGCGGGAAGGGGTGATTAAGGACGGAGGCGGCTGGAGTGATGTGGTTATGTATAAAGCAGAGGGGTGCAAGAGGTGTCGCGACGGATACAAAGGGCGAGTTGGTATTTACGAGGTGATGGAGATAACGCCGGAGATTCGGGCAATAATAAGGCCGCAAACTACGTCGGCAGAACTGGAGACGGCGGCTCGTAAAGAACAGGGTATGATAAATATGGTTGAAGATGGATTTATAAAAGTGGCTACAGGAGTGACTAGTTTAGAAGAAGTATTACGTGTAGCCAGGGAGTAGGATAATACTATGCCAATTTATTCATTTGAAGGTCGAAGAGAGAAAACAGGAGAATTAGTGCAGGGACTGCGGGAGGCGACCAGCCACGCTACTTTAGGGCAGGATTTGTTAAGTGAAGGAGTGTTACTGACGCGTTATATGCAGAGGGCACAGCGTCTGCCGGGGGCGACATTATTTTCCAGCTTGTTTAATCGGGTGCCGGTGCTGGAGCGGGCACTGTTCGCACGCTATTTTGCTTTGATGCTACGGGCGGGGCTGGATATTAAGCGGTCGTTGGTGGCTTTGGAGCAGCAGACGCGTAGCAAGCCGATGAAGGTGGCGCTGAAGGCACTTTATAGTGACATTGAGAGAGGAAAAGGTCTGGCGGAAAGTATGCAAATGTTTCCTAATGCGTTTCCACCTCTATTTGTAAGTTTTGTACAGGTGGGAGAGGCAACTGGCCGTTTGCAGGAGTCACTGGAAGTCGTGGCCCAACAGTTGCAGAAAGAATACGAGTTGGGGCGAGCGGTGAAGGGGGGTCTTATGTATCCATTGGTGATTGTGGTGGCTTTGGTTGCCGTAGCGATAGCCATGATGTTCTTTGTGGTGCCGAAACTGGTCGAAGTTTTTGAAGGATTTGATGTAGCTTTGCCACTGCCGACAAGAATATTGATTGGCCTTAGTGATATTTTTCAATCATTCTGGCCATTTATTTTTGTGGGTGTCCTGGTGTTGCTGGCTGGTATGTGGGGAGCAATGCGATTGTCGTCGGTAAGAGCGACGGTGCTGCACGGGTTGCTTTTGACACCGGTACTTGGTCCAATAATACAAAAGATAAATCTGGCGCGCTTTGCCCGAAATTTGAGTTCACTTCTGGCCAGCGGCGTCTCTTTTATTAAAGCGCTGGAAATAATGGGAGCGAACACGCCGCATCCCAGTTACGCGCGGGTATTGGTGGCGGCGCGAGAACATGTTAAGCAAGGTAAGGAATTAAGCAACTTTCTGGAAGATTTTAAGCGACTGTTTCCACCTATTGTGACGAATATCGTTAAGGTGGGTGAAGAGACGGGCGCGCTGGATGAAGTCTTAAGCGAGATAGCGCTATTTTACGAGGGGGAAGTTGACCAGACAATGAAGAATTTGACGTCGATTATGGAGCCGATTTTGATGATATTGATGGGTTTGGCGGTAGGAGCGCTGGCGGTGTCGGTGATATCGCCGATTTACGACCTGGTAAATGTTATTTAATGAAAGCGCAACAGGGGTTTACTTTAATTGAACTCCTGATTGCGACGTTTATTATCGGGACGACGTTGACGGGGGTGTTTGGTTTGTTTGTACTGACGCTGCGTACGGCTCAAGAGGGGGAGCGGCGGGTGGCGGCGGTGGCGCTGGCTAACGAGCGAGTGGAGATGGTCCGGAACCTGCCTTACGTTGATGTGGGTACGGTTGGCGGAGTGCCGGCCGGCAGTATTCCACAGGAAGAAGAAGTGGTACGTAATGGTGTGACGTACACGGTGCGCACAGATATTCGTTATATTGACGACCCTTTTGACGGCCAGGTGCTGGATGGAGGTAGCGGACAGGAGAAAATAACTATTTGTCATAAACCGGGTACATCTTCGGAGAGAACAATGGAAGTGCCGGCGGCGGCTCTGGATGCGCATTTGGCGCATGGCGATACGACAGGGACATGTGATACGGGAGGGGAAGGTTCGCTGCCGGGTGATGAAATTAATACTGACTACAAACAAGTACGGGTGGAAGTGAACTGGAACCATCCGAATTCTATACGGTCGGTGGTGTTTATTACCCAGGTGGTTCCCCAGGGCATGGAGGGAGGGGAGTTGGGCGGCACGCTGGATTTTCAGGCATTGAATGTGCAGGGAGCGGGTGTTGAAGGGGCGACGGTGCGGATTGTCAATGACGCGACTAATCCGGCAATTGATATGACAACGGAGACGAACGCGGAAGGCCGACTGGTGTTGCCGGGGCTGCCCGAAAGCGCAGACAGTTATGAGTTGGCGGTAAGTTTTCCCGGCTATACGAGTGAGCAGACATATGACGCGACGGCCAGCTTTTATCCAGATAATGATCATTCCCACTTATCGATGATTGTGCGCGAGTTAACCAGTAAGACATTCGTGATTGACCAAGTGTCCAGTTTATCTGTGACTACGCAGGACGATGAGACCGGGGCGCCATTAAGCGTGGCTTATAGTTTTCGGGGAACGAGGACAATTGGGGTGGATGGAAATGGCGATAGCGTGTACGTGCTTGATGATGCAGGACAAACCGATGAGATGGGCCAGGCAAGTTACGAGAACCTGGTATGGGACAGGTATGATTTTTCAATTGACGGGGCGGCGACCGGGTATGATATTAAGGAAACGAGTTTGTTGCTGCCACTCACGGTTAATCCGGGAGAAGTGCTGGATATGACAGTGAAGCTGGTGCCATATACGTTGTTCTCGCTTCATGTAACGGTAATCTCGCCGGATGGTTTGCCGGTTGATAATGCCACGGTGAACCTGGAGGGACAGGGGTATAACGAGGGTGAAGGGACTGGAATATTGGGACAGGTGTTTTTTGATAGCCTGCCGGGGAATGGCGATTATGACTTGACGGTGAATGCGCCTGGTTTTCAGGAAAGCGCGCAAGTGGTAGCGGTGGAAAATAGCGACCGAGTGTGGGTGGAGCTGACGCCGAACGAATGAAGAAATTAATCCAGGGAGTGACGCTGGTGGAGATAATACTGGTGGTAAGTATCAGTTCGATTATTCTGGTGGCGCTGTTGCGTTTTATGGCGGTCGGGTATCCGTTATCGCGGATAGTTTTTTTGCAGGCCAGCGCAACAGAAACAGCACGGGTACAGTTGAAGCGCATATCCAAGGGTCTGCGGGAGGCGCGGGAGTCAGATACGGGCGGGTATCCGTTAGTGGCTATGGAGCCACAAAAGATTATTTTTTATTCGGATGTGGACAGCGACGATATAACGGAGAGAGTACGCTACGAACTAGTGGGAACTAACCTTACGCGGGGGATTATAAAACCGAGCGGAGATCCGCTGGCGTACAATGAGGAAGAAGAAGAAACGGCGGTGGTAGCGGGAGCGGTACGTAATGGAGCCAGCGATATATTTACGTATTACTCGGGCAATTACCCGGCGGACCCGGTGCCTTTGTCGCCGATAGATCTGACGGAAGTTAAGTACATAGAATTTAGATTATTGATTGACGCGAATGTAGATGAAGACCCGCCGCCGGTGGAAGTGTTGTCACAGGTGCAGCTTAGAAACTTAAAAACCAACCTGGGACAGGAAGTCGAATAAGAGGTATTTTTATTCTATGGAAGGTAGAAATTTTAGGCAGCGGGGTGCTGTACTGACGATGACGCTGATGTTTTTTGTGGTGTTTTTAGTCATCGCCACGGCGTGGCTCGGCTTTGCTGTCAGGCAATCCCACGAGGTTACGGACCAGGAACAGGAAGAGCAGGCTTTTCAGGTGGGCGAGGCCGGCGTTGAGCGCACTTTGTTTTTTCTGAACAGCGGGGTTTACACGCCGGACGATCTTCTGGGGTTAAGCAGTCCGTTGGTGGGGGTGGTGCAGGACGCGGCGGGGCATATAATGGGCAGTTACGAGCTGACTTTTGCCGGCGCGGGGGGCGGGTCAGTGACCGTTACCGCGCTGGCCCATGATTTGGAGGTAGAGAATCGGTGCCAGCGGATAGTGGCCGATATTGAGTCAATGACGGGGGCGCTGGCTGATACAACAGAATATTACGCGCGGTCGTGGGACCATGATTTGGAGGTGACGTGCGGGGCGCCGGGGGTGGAGACGGCGCTGCCGACAATAAAGTTTAACCCTGCTTGGACGATGATGGTAGTAGAGGGTGATCCGCCGGATGTTAATCAAGTGGCTTTTACCATTGTGTTGTCGCATGTCTACCCCTTGCGGGTGACGGTTGATTTTAGGGCGGAGGGTTACTCGATAGCGGCCACGCCGGGGGAGGATTTTGTGCCGGCGGATCAGGCGGTGGTCTTTAATCCGGGCGAGGTGTCGAAGACGGTGATGGTTAACATTGTGGCTGACAACGTGTGGGAGCGCTGGGGAGGCTGGTGGCCGATTGAGTATTTGCGCGGGGTTATTAGCAATCCGAGGAACGGCAATTTAGCGTGGCCGACTAGTCGTAATGTGTGGATCATAGATGATGATTAAAAAAGCTAAAGAAAGGGGGCTGACTTTTATTGAGGTGTTGATAGCGGTAGCGGTGGGGTCCGTGGTGCTGGTGGCGTTGTTTTCTCTGGCAATCAGGGTTTTTGGACTGTCAAGAATGCAGATAGAGCAGGGAGGGATAGTGGAAGAGGCAAGGACAGAGATGGAACGAATGAGCGATGTTATCCGTAATGCTCACAGTATTGATTTCGACGGCGACGGCCAATTTAGCGGGGGAGAGGAACGGTGGATCCAACAGGCCGGTCCGAATGAGATAGTGATTTATTCCAATACCGATGCCGATAGCGCGTCGGAGAAGGTGCACTATTGGCTGGACGGCAGTAAATTAATGAGGGGAGTGACAGAGTTGCCCGGAGGGGGTGAAGTGTCGAACGTGTTGTCTGTTAATGTTCGCAATGTATCGCAGACGCGCTCCCTGTTTACATTTTATTCTCTGGGGGGAGCGAGGGCGGTGGCGGTTGACCCGGCTTTTGATATAAAGGCAATTGACAGAGTGGAAATCTCTTTAGTGATTGATGTTGATGAAAATCAGTTGCCGGCGGCGGTGACGATAAATACAGTAGCGACGCCGAGGAGGGGGCATCTTAAGCCGGCTCCATGATTGGCGAAGAAGGACAAAGCGTGATTGAGGTGCTGGTGTCGGTGTTTGTTATTGCTTTAATTGCGGTGGGGATACTGGGTTTGTCGGTATTAACGACGCGGTTGCTGGTGGAGGCGGAGCGGCAGGTGGCAGCGCTGGCCATTGTTAATGAGTATAAAGAATTTATTGAATCGTTGCCGTATAACGATGTGGGGTTTGTGTCGCCGGGCGCGGGCGAGCCAGCGGGAGTGATTGCCGGGTATGTTGAAACGGTGGTTCGTAATAACCAGACTTACCAGCTCACTATGGCCATACAATACGTGGATGATCCGCTGACGGCTGAAACTAATGATTACAAAAAAGTGGAACTACTGGTGGAGTGGCCGGCGGCATCGGGGGCGGTGCGCGACACGCAGGTAGTAACGTATATTTCGGAGAAAGGCGAACCAAAGTCGTGCGTGTCCTGCCCTGACTCGCGGAGCTGTGACGCGACGACGGGTATTTGTAATCCACCGGTGTCTGTACCGCCGTCACCTTCCGGTTTGCCGTGTACGCCGGGGCTTTTGTGCGATAACGGGACATTGTGTCCACTGGCCGGTTTATGTCCCGATGCCGGCACGGCTATACCCTTGGTTGACCCACAGGGAGATGCTTGTATGCCGGGCGGAATGTGCGCCAGTGGGGCGTTGTGCCCGTTAAGCGGCGTGTGTCCCACGGCTAGCTGTCCTGACTGGACGTGTCCGGCGCAAAATGTATGCTTCAGCGGTTTTTGTTACCAGGAGGACTGGTATGATATCACTTTTCCGTCGGATGATAACACCGGTCCGGCAGACAGCAGTCCGATGGTTTGTAAGCAGGACCGGTGCGAGACATCACTGGATTGTCCCGCTGGCTGTCAATCGAGTTGTCAGTATATAGATTCGGAGTCGTTTACCGGCTGTGGACGCTGGCAAGTAGTGCGACAGTGTCAGACAACATGGGTGCCGAATTGCCGAGCGGCGACAGCAGGCGGGGCGGTATCTTCCTGCCGTGGCGGATATAACCCGGGCGGTAATTGTCCCGGCTTGGAGGAGTGTAACCCTGTATCGTGTCCTCCGCCGGATCCCGATATTGATCCTAACCGGAGCTGGTGTGCTAATGGCAAGGAGTGTAATTTGACGTCTAGTAATGATGCTTGTGACGGAGATGAGGATTGTGCTAGTGGGGAGATGTGCGGTGCCTCCGGGGCCTGTCGGACTATTTGTGCAGATAACGCGGAGTGTAGTTATTATTGGGGTGGCTGGACGCAGGGGTGCAGTGTTGAAGTGGTGGCAGAAGGGCCGGCCGGGTGTAGCGAAATCGGAGGAAGCTGCACGGGATCGCCCGGCAGCTGCGTTTTTGACGGGGCGCCGGCTCAATTAACGGTGAATATTGACAATGTCGGCCCGGCGGAAGTTTTAGAAGGAAATTTTCCCGACACGACCGCAGTTGCTTTCAGGGTTTCTTTGTCGCAAGTAGTGGTTGACACCTTGACTGTCAGAGTGGAATTACAGGATGGGGGAGCTTGGCTGGCGGACAATGACTATACCGGGTCGAATGTAACACTAACGTTTAACCCGGGTGGGCCGCAGAGCCAGGTGGTGCCGGCCGAGGTGATTGGTGATAACATCGCGGAGGCTGATGAAGATTTCGCTGCGGTAGTAGTAAGAGCGATAAGCAACGCTCATGATGTACAAATAGGCCGGGCTACGGCTACAGTGGTGATCATAAATGATGATCTGGTATCATCGCCTTCGCCGTCGCCTTCGCCGTAGCCGATGAGAGAACGTACCTGGCTGGCAATAATAATTATAACGGCGGGAGTGGCGACCCAATTCATGTGGCTAGACTATCCGCGGGAAGTGGTTTTTGACGAGGTACACTTCGGCAAGTTTGTGACGGCGTATTGCTGTACGGGGGAGCGATTTTTTGATATTCACCCGCCTCACGCCAAGTTACTGGTGGCTGGTATGGCAAAACTTGCCGGTTACAAAGGGGGGCTGTCTTTTTCAAGTATCGGGCAGAAATATGGAGACGTTTCGCCAATAGGCTTTCGGCTGGTACCGGCAATAATGGGGGTTTTATTGCCGCTGGTTCTGTTTCGATTATTGCGACAGCTGGGCGGAAGTTATGCAGCGGCTTTTTTGGGGGCAATAATAGCTGTGTTTGATAACGCTTTGACGGTGCAAAACCGGATTATTTCATTGGACGGTCTTCTACTGGTGGCAATATTTGGGGCGATAAGCGCGTATTTGTGGATGGAAAACAAGCAGCGTTGGGTGGCGGGCGGTTTATTGACGGGAGCGCTGTGCGGATTGGCGGTGGGAGCCAAGTTTACGGGACTTGCGGCTGTTGGCTTGATAGGGGTTTTGATTGCCTGGAGTATGTTGCGGGCAACAACATACAGGATGTTGAGGCGGTATCTGGCGGTGGGTTTGTTGATTGCAGTTAGCGGGATGGCTGTGTACGGCGCGGGGTGGGCGCTGCATTTCGCGTTGTTGCCGCTGCCCGGGTCGGGCGACGCCTGGCGGGTGCCGCAGTGGAACGGCTTTATTTTGACCGACTTTATCAGAGAAACAAAAGAATTACACAAGATAATGTATGATGCGAATTATAATCTGGAGGCGACGCACCAGGACGCCAGCTCTTGGTGGAGTTGGCCGATCATGCAGACCTCGGTGTTTTACTGGGTGTACGGCGGTGGTGAGGGGCGGGCGGGAGCGATTTACTTTTTGGGAAATCCGCTGGTGTGGTGGGGGGGAAGTGCATTATTCATAATTGTACTTTTTTTCGCATGCCTTTCGTTACTACGAAGATTGTTTGAATTGAGAAGAAAATTTTCAATTTTCCCAGCCTTCGCCAAAGGCTTCGGCGGGCGCAGCAATTTTCAATTTTCAAATATGATGTGGATTCTAATTTTTGGCTATTTTATCGCCTATGTTCCCTTAATGCGGGTGCCGCGGGCGCTGTTTCTTTATCATTATCTGATGCCGCTGTTGTTTGCCTTGCTGGCCGGAGTTTTGTGGTTAGACGGCCAGGGATTTTTCAAGCCGGGCAGTGTGCTAAAGCAGCCAAAGTATTACTTTGTTTTACTAGGGGCGGTGGTGGCCATGTTTGTGATATTCAGTCCCCTGACTTACGGCTTTTTGCTACCGCGAGAACTGCACGACATGCTTTTCTGGCTCGACACCTGGCGGTAGATTATTTAGTAGTAGGATGACAGTTGGGATATTTATCGCTAATTAAAGCTAATACTCCATATAACGTCATATGGAGTATTGAATGGGCGCGATCTCCGCGAGTTTAGTTTAAGTTGAGTTTAAGGTTTGAGTTTAGCGCGGGCGGGTCTGGAGCTTGAAGACGTCCACTTCGAGGTTCTCAACTTTTCCGGGAAGGTCGCGGTACTCTTTGAAGTGCTCGTCAATCGACTGGACGATTGACAGTATTCTCTCCTGGTTTTCTTTCAAGCCGGCTTGGCCTTTTTCTAAATTAGCTTGGCCTTTCTTAAGACCAGAGATATCTTTTTCCAGGCGAGTGAAAGTATTTTTGGTAGCAATTGCCAAGTGGTCGATATCCTCGCTTAGATTGGCTACATCAGCTTTGGTGGCTGGCTTGTTTTCGTTATCCTTTTTTGTTTTGGGGGTCATGCAGTATTCATTATGCCATAGGCTGGGAAATTAGACTAATTGGTGGCAGTATAAGCAGGGATTACTTGTAATATATTGCTGCCTCACGGCTTGTAGCGGCAAAACAAACATCGGAGGTTTGTATTGTACTTATTTGATAGTGTATCCGCCCTTGAAGAGCAGCGGTCCACCTTTGATGATCAAGGAAGGCGAGGTAGCGGGGGTTGGGGAAGGGGTTGGAGTGGGAGTGGATTCCTGCCGCTGCACGGCGCCGGTGTCCAGATAGCCGGTGGTGAGGGCACCGGGGAAGAGACCGGGAAAGGCCTTGGCTGCCAGGGAGGAAGCGATGGTAAAAATGCCGTTAGGCGCGTCGGTGAAGCCGGGGTCGAGGGCCAGGGCGTTGTCTCCTTTGGTAACGTTAGAGACATCGGCGCCGTTGTTGGACCAGTTGTTGTAATCCCACCAGTTGGATTTATATTCCGAAGTGGCGGAAGCGCCGGTGGTGTTGCTGTCGATGATGTTGTTCATGAAAGAGCTTAGCTGAGTAGTAGTTAAGGTGATACCGGTGGTGGAGTTGTAGATGGTGTTGTCAACAATGCTATGCCCACGATTGTAGCTAGTGTTGATTGCGGATATTCCGGTTGTGTTGGTGTTAATAATGTTAAATAAAATTTTGTTTACACGATGCGTTGATGATATTCCAATATTACTATCATGGAGGTATGAACCAATAACGCCGTTATAGGTACTAAGAGATACAGCGTCTCCATTTGTTGATACTCCTTCAGAGTTAATGAGTTTGCTATTGCTAGAAAGTAAAAAAGCTGAGCGATTTGCAGTAGGAGAGTTATTGGTGGACTTGCAGTTTTCTATAATGTTAGAGAGACCAACATAAAATCCAAAGAGATCAGTTGTAGTTAATATCAAATTTCGTATTGTCCAATAATTATCAAATGTCCAATCATAAGCATTGGCGGCAATGGTCGGCCGGCTGTCGCCTGTAGGGTTGTCTCCGCGGGCGGTGTTGTAGCCTTTGACGGTTATGGGGAGGGCGTAGGTGCCGTCATTAGCAATGTTTACATTCTCCGTCAAAGTGTACGTGCCCACCTTCAAGTACACGGTGTTGCCGGCGGTCAGGGCTTCAAAAAAGGCGTCGGTGGGCACGGCTCTGGCGCCGCCCACTTCGCCGACGCCGCTGCTTACTCCGCCAACGCCGCCGTCGGGGGCGCGGTCTAGAGTAACAGTATTGGTGTCGGTGTAGGCCGTTATCTCATACCAGCC
>JBDRMS010000010.1:0-22667 GCA_043811915.1 bacterium | reverse complement strand
AGCCAGCTTTTCTTTGGCTCTCCCGGCCAGAACATTTTGGTGGTATCGATGTACTGATCTTTCATATATACAGCCTACCGTTCTCTCAATTGTACTCCTATAAATAAACCTATTGTTGAATAGGCACCCGGGTCGCCCATTTGTCCTACGGCTCAAGGTCTAGCCGATAAAAAATATTCGCTGCGGAGAGGGTGGGATTCGAACCCACGGACCCTGTTAAGAGTCAACACATTAGCAGTGTGCTGCTTTCGACCACTCAGCCACCTCTCCTGCTTTTAAAGTATTACCATATTCAGTGCGGATGTAAACTGGGGTGTTGTTGGTAAGCGAATATTTTGCGAACGAATGTTCTTAATATGTGCTATACTGACTAATAGATATACACAGCTATGCAGCGTAACTTCCTTCACTATCAGCGTGCCTTATTCCTTCGAAAAAAGAAGGGTTATAGTTATAGTGAAATCCGCGAAGAAATTCCTGTTGCTAAGAGTACTTTGAGTGGTTGGTTAAATGGGATTGAGCTGACTAAAGACCAGCTACATAGTTAGGAGTGCGAGTTCGCTGTAGTGCCGACTTGTATCATCGTATTTCTGCTTGGCGAGATGCATTGATTGAGGTTATAGTTCGTGATAAGAAGTAAACTTGCGCGCCCGTAGCTTAGGGGCAAAGCAGCCGGCTCTTAACCGGCATACGGGGGTTCGATTCCCTCCGGGCGCACCTTGAAAGGTTGCTCTAAATATGGTATAATGCGATTGTGGCACGTGGTGTATACGTTTTAGGAGTTGCGTTTTTTTTACTGGTTTCAGTCCCCTGTACGGCAAAAGTTGCCTCGGCAACGGCGAGCAGCGATTTATTGAACCAAGTTAATAAGGCATACCGGGAAGTGTACGGAAATAACCCGACCCAGGATGCTTGGGCATATTGGGCCGGGCGGGTGCAAAGGGGCGAAAAGAAAACATACGCGGCTTTAGTGGGAGCAATGGGTTATCAGTCTGCGCGTAACCAGTCTGTGCCGCAGGCAACGATTAGGGCCGCTGTGTCTAACGTGCCGGCGGCGAGCGGCTTTAAAATAGACAAAAAATATTATCCCTCAACACGCAACCCTAATTTTTTGCCGGAGGGGACGCTGGTTAAGTCCCCTACCAGCACGAATGTTTACTATATCAGAGACGGAAAAAGGAGCTGGGTACTGGATAAAATTTTGAATACCTGGCTAAACGAAAACCATTATTTCAAAAGCGACATTATTTTGACAATTGCCGAATCTGATTTGACACGATATGGTATGGCGCCATCGGTTAATAAGTTGTATGTGGGTAAGGTGTTGCAACATCCGGACGGTACGCAATATTATATCGACGATAAGTTGCGCAAGCGCAGGCTTCCGGCCGGTGTGCGCGGGGCACTGAAATTCCCCGGTGGTAATTTATACAGGGCGTCGGCAGCTCACCTGCAGGAGTTCAAAACGGGCCCGGCTTTGACTCGGACCGACGTATACCCGGGTGGAATGACCTTTTATGATGGAGCCTTCCATGGCGGTAGAATCTGGAAAACGGAGGAGGCAACGGGCGGCGCTTCAACCAAGCATTTGTATTTGAAAGACAGGTTTTACGAGGCAGACGGTTACCCTGACGAGAGCCAGCGAGCGCCAGTTGACGCCAGTATGCTGGCCAGACATGAGCGCGGAGCTAACATAGACAGATATCCGGACGGTTGGCTGATCGGCGTGGGGAATAATATCTATGTGATGCAACAAGGAAAGCTGCGCCTGATCACTTCGCTGGAAGTGTTCAACGCCATGGGCTATAAAGACAGCCAGGTGCGCCGGGAATATCCGGAATTGTTTAAGAAGTACGCTCAAGGAGAACCGATCCGGGCTTTCAAGGGTGTAGTGTCGGGAGCAGCGGCAAGCAAAGGGCAGCCGCAGGCCGCGCCAAGTACAGCCAGTAATTTAATAAAAGTACGCCCGGAAATTCGTTCACTGATTAGCGGAATGAATACGCTGTATATAACTATTTTCGATAAAGAACCAACGGCGGCCGAAAATAAGTTCTGGGTTGACTATTTATATAATGGCGAAGTGAATAACAGGGCTGATTTAGTGGCGGCTATGCGTAAAGCGGCGACGACGGGAAAGAAGCCGGCCACGACGGCGCGGACGACAGCAATTAGCCCGGACTCGTTGAAGCTACACTGGTTCCCTTACATGTTCTACTTTGTACACCAGAGCGAACCAAGTGAAGCGGACCGTGAATACTGGTATTCGCGAATTACATCGAGCGACCGGAATACTATTGAAAAATTGGGCGGAACTATCCAGTGGTTGAAAGATACCAGCGGTGCTACACGACGCTGAATCGTGGTATTCTAGTGGGATGAAAAGTAAGAAGCCACACATTGCTGTTTTTTTTGGTGGCGAAACAGGCAGCCATGATCTAAGTTCCGAGACGGGAGGCTGGCTTTGTTACTACTTGCCGCGAGCAAACTACCGCATAACGCCGGTTAGAGTGACACCGCAGGGTAAGTGGCAGGTGCCGCTGGGTAGCCTGCCACAGCAAGGGCCGGTAAAAAAAATAATGAAAAATTTGTTTCAGGTAGTGAAGGCAGTGTCACCGAGGAAAGGCCTGGAGCGACTGTTGCATACTCCGATTAATGCCATAATGACGGTGTTGAGGGGCCGCGGTGGTGATGATGGTTCCTTGCATGGGCTGGGCAACACACTTGGTATACCGGTGGTGGGAAGTGGCGCGTATGCTTGTCAGCAGACTAATGATAAACATGTGTGCGGGCGACGTTTGGAGGATATTGTTAGTGCCCCGGTGTATCGTCGCTATCGCCAGAAGGAGAATCTGATAGATATTGTGGAGGAGGTACGGGAGATATTTGTTCCGCCTTTGTTTGTTAAACCCTGTCAACAGGAAGGAAGTTGGGGGGTAACGGAAGTAGGTAGCCATGATGAGTTGGCGCCGGCGATTAGGGCGGCACAACAGTGCGGCGATATTTTAATTCAACAGCGCTCCCCCGGAACAGAATTTACTATTACCTTATTTGACGACGAACGAAGCAAGATACATAAATTACCGTCAGTGGTGGTGGTGCCGCAACGAACAACGACTTTTTATGATCACCTGGCTAAGCGGCGAGAGGGGCGAGTAATTTTGCACACGCCTCATCAAGAAACTTCGCCAGTAATGGAGGAAGTGGAGTCGCTGGCCAGAGATGTTTATGATGAGTTGGATTGCAGCGGGCCGGTTAGCTTTGACGTGGTGGCTGACGAAGATACGGCTGAACTGTTAGACATAAATACAGTACCAATATTGACGACACTTACGCCATTGATGGCACAGTTAAAAGCGGGTGGGGTCCACCCGTCTGTATTTTTCGATAATCTGGTACGAAGAAGTTTGTAATTAAGGGGTTAGTAACTCGTAACTAGTAACAATCATGTGTGTATGCGCGCTGAATTCTGTTTTCCAGATAACCTTTTGTCCGACCGTTTCTCTTTGCCTAATAAGCGTTCCCGGGCGCGCTCAACAATTTCCTGATCGGTGTCGTAGGCCAACATATTAATGGCCTTATCAATAGGTTGCCAGACAGCTTCCAGAAGGCCTTCTTCTGCCTGCGGAGTGAGTCTGACCTGGTTGGTGATCATTAAAAAATAATGAACAGTTTTTTTGACTAAAGCTGTTTCAGCCTGGAAAGAGAAGCGCGTGACGCCCAACTGTTCTTTGACAGACAGGTCAGAGAGGCCGGCTTCTTCCTGCACTTCACGTCTAGCGGCATTGGACACGGTTTCTCCTGCTTTGGGCTCAACGTGGCCTTTGGGCAGGACCCAGACAGGACCGCGTTTGTGTTCGGTTTTAAGAATAACAACCAGCCAATGGCCGTTTTCCTGACGGGCGGCAACACCGCCGGCAGATATTTCGCGGCGGATGGGGCGACGATTGTAATGCGGGCGAGGATTGATCATATGGAAGGAGAAGGGCTGGGTGAGGACGAGGGCATATTCGCCTCACCGGCGGCGAGTACTTTGGGGAAAAGTTTGGGCGATTTGTAGCGACTGTAAAAAGTATCGTCAATAATTGCTTCCTGCCCCATAGTTACTTTTTGATTAACGTAAGCTTTGGCGGAGCCATCGGATCCGCGGTCGTATATAACAGGGTCGGCCACTTCCGTGTGACGGCCGTCTGGAGTACCCCAGAAGTCGAAAGTTAATTTAGTGCCATCAACTTTGGTTTGAATAAGAATATAGCCGGGTGTGTTGTTAACAAAACGCAAATCAGTGGAAGGAGGATAAATGGTGGCGTCCAGGCCGGGAGTACCATAGTAGCGAACGATGTAGGCGTGGCTGCGGCGAGACGTTATTTTGAGGCCAGCGTTTAAGGCGGCGCGGAAGGTGGTGGTGGAAACCTGGCACAATCCCCCACCCAGCTCGGGGGTGGTGACGTTGTTTTTAATGACCAGCTCGGGCAGGAAGCCGGCGATCTTACTTACTGGTCCTAAATAACGATTGAAGGAAAATTCCTCACCGGGGGGAATAAGCAGACCATGAAAACGCTGCGCGCCTACTTTAATATTGTGAGTGCGGTTTTTAGGTGAGCCGGAGAAGTCAGACTCACCCACAGCTAGCAGCGAGGTGAGGCCGAGATTATTTATGTCGGTGTTATCTGTAATTTGGGGAGTAGCAACATCAACGGCTAAAGGAACGGTGCTGGCAAAGCGCGCTAACTGGGCAGCCAGATGGCTGGCGGTGCGGGAGGGGTCAAGCGCCTGTCCGGTCTGGGGAAGGGTAAATTGGCTTACTTTTCCATCAATAAGCTCAAATCTGGCGTTGACCGCCGGTTGATCAATGGCTGGAGTGATAGTGTTGATCAGATAGTCATTGAGGCCGGCAGGGTCAAGCTTAAGGCCGAGGATGTGGTTGTCGGGATTGTCGGGATCAACTTGTTCAACAAAAGTTAAGAGGCGCCTTACAGTGTACGGCTTCATCACGAAGGTTTTGTCCTGAAAAATGAATTGGATGCCTTCTTTTAATATCTGGTCGGCCAGGATGCGGGCTGACTCCAGTTCGTCGTCCTGAATTTGAGCGGGAGTGGTTATAATATTGATATTTATAGGAGTAGACCAGTTTTGGGTTTGAACGACGTGGGCTATGGCTAGTTGCAGCGTGTTTAAATCAATGCCGTCGCCGCTATGGCTGGGAATGGCTATGAGTTGGCCGGAGGAGTTGAATTGCAAAGTGGCGTTTTGGGGCGGAGTAACAAGTTCGGCGAATTCACGTTCCAGTTTGAGGCGCTGGTTCTGTTCGTCAAAACTTAAAACGGGTGCTACGGATCCCTGACCAACCAGGATGGCGGGTAGGGCGATGTTGTTGATGGCCTGGATGGTGGCGGTCTTGTCCAGGCTGACGCCGAGGTCGGCTAAAGTAATTTCTACTGCGGTTTCGCCAAGAACGAGAGTGACCGTACTTTGCAGTAGCGAGTCTTCGTAGGTCTGCATAATGGCGGCTACGTTCCGGGTGGGCACGCCGGAGAGAGGGAGGCTACTTAAAGAAACGCCGGGGGGCACGCGGCCGGCAAAAACAAAAGACGTGGCGGCGAGCGCCCCGGTTGTTGATATGCCCACAGCCACAACAACAGAGATAAGAGTTGCGATAATTTTCATAACAGCCTGGATGTATATTTTCTATCTATTTAAAGGGATACACCGATTGGCGAAGTTTGTCTACTTTTTAGTGATAATGTTATAATGGCGCGTATGGAAATTGATAGGAAGGAATTTAAGAAGATACTGGATGGGCAGCAGGAAAAGACGGAGCTTTATATTGGCGCCTTGAAGGAGGATTTTGATCACAAGCTTGATGCCGTGCTTGAATATGTTAAGGATGTGCCAGTGATAAAGGCAAAACAGGATGCGATGTCTGATGAGATGAGTGAAATGAAGGAAACGCAGAGTGCGATGATAGGCGAGATGAGTGAGATGAAGGAGACGCAGAGTGCGATGTTCGATAAAGTTGGTGAAATGGCCGAGGACGTGGTGATAATCAGGGAATCTGTCGAGGATCACGAACGGCGCTTACAGCGATATAAAACAAGCTAGAGAGTATCAATTTGACGAGGCTCACTCCGCTTTTGTTTCCACTTCCACTTTCTCCCCGGCCTTGAGGGCGTGAAGAGAGCCTTATTTAATTAAGGCCGGGGGAAGCAACCTCGACGTCGCCGTGGTGTTCACGGATGATTTGTTTGGCGACGTAAAAACTGACTTGTAATGTATCGTTATTAGGGAGTCAGTCTGGAAGAGTTGAGTGTGGCCGTGTAGAAAAGTGTCAATAATTTTTGGCATTTTGTGTGGGGTTGTTATTGAAAAAACCATTGATTTGTACTAGTCTGGCATTTCGTGTATGGAAGGAGAACAAAAAGTTGTAAGCGTATCTTGTCCGTCTCGTATTGATTTTACGGGTGGCTTTACTGATGTAATGCCTTTTCGGGCCACTCAATGGGTCAGTCACGTCAATCTGGCCATTGATTTACCAGTTGAAGTTGTTATTGAGCATAGGGATGACGGGCTTATCGCGCTTAGAGATAATCATGATCATGCGCCTGTACTGTTTGCTTTGGTTGATGAGATTGAGGAGCGCTTTTCTTTAGTAAAGGCGGCATTGGGAGATTTTGCGGTAGACAGCGGTATTACTGTTAGCGTTAATTCACATGCTCCTCAAGGCGCTGGCTTAGGAACTTCTGGCGCCTTAAGCGTTGCTCTAGTTGCGGCGTTAATGTTATTCACAGGCCGGACGCTGCCGGATGACAAGTCAGAAATAGCTATGTTGGCTGCTGAAATAGAACGAATGTCTGGTACACTAGGTGGTCTTCAGGATCAGTTTGCGGCTGTAGTGGGTGGGCTGAATTTATTTCAATTTTATGGATTGGAACATTCATCAAAGCGTATTGAGTTATCTGATCGTCTAAAGAAGGAACTGGAAGAAAATATTTTTATTTTGTATCCTGGTGGTGATCGCAGGTCAACTGATGTTGTCGTGAAAGTAATGAGAGAATATACTAACGGCAATTTGACGGTGGGTAACGCATTACTTTCTCTTAATGAGTTAGCTATAGAGATTAAGAAGTCTCTTGAATTTTTGGATTGGGCAAGGTTATCTTTCCTTTTACACGAGGTGCGAGAACAACAATTAACTTTGCATCCCGATTTAATTGATGATGGTAATTTACGAATTATTAATAATTTGAGTGAAATGGGTATTGAGGGGGTTAAACTGCTTGGTGGAGGCGGTTGTGGGGCGTGTTTGTTGGTTGTATCTGAAGACAGTGTATTAAGGGAGGCTATTATAAACTTCTGTGATGTTCATTATGTTGATATTATTCCAGTGAAATGTGCAAGCAGGGGCTTAGAAGCGAAAATAAGTGATTCCATATCCCTTACATTATGAATGTAAGTTTAAAAAATATAAGACAATATGTGTTGACAAGGACAAGTGGTGCCAATCCTGTCTCTCTTAATAGTGTGGAGTTAAAACGAACTAATGAGCTAAGGTCCGAGATAATCTTTGGAAGAAATTCTCTATTCAATAATTCTTGGCTAGCGTCTTTGCTACACCAAAAAGAATCTCAACATTTTATAATTACTGACAATAAAGTAGGTGATTTATATGCTGCTAAGGTGAGTGATTTTTTGTGCAAGCATGCAGTAAATTTTGATGTGTTTACTATTCCGATTGGTGAAAAATCTAAGAGTTTGCGCGTTTTTGAAAATTTGTCATCGGACATAATAGGTGCGGGTATGGACAAGAATTCATATATTATTGGTCTTGGCGGCGGTGTAGTGAATAATATCGCTGGTTTTCTAGCTTCTACTTTGTATCGTGGCGTAAACCTTATACAGATCCCAACTTCATTACTGGCACAGGTTGATGCGGCTATTGATTTTAAGCAAGCGATTAATGGTCCTGGTGGAAAGAACCACATAGGAAGCTATTATCCCGCAGAAAAAATAATAATTGATCCCGAAGTATTGTGTACTTTGTCCCATCGTCAATTGAAGAATGGCCTGGCAGAATCAATCAAACATGCATTGACGCAAGACTGGGGATTTTGTGACTACCTATTAAAGTATACTGGTAATATTGATGAGCCGTCGTTCCTAGATAATGTGATAGTCCGCACGGTTGACCTCAAGATAATGTTGTTGAATGAATCCTTGAACCATGATTATGCTGAAATGTTGCCCCAGTATGGTCACGCTATTGGCCATGCTTTGGAGAAAGTTTCTGATTATAAATTGTTGCATGGGGAGGCTATTGCAATTGGCATGTGTGTTACGGCTGAAATTGCGTTATTGCTTGGCGTTTGTGATGAAAGCACGGTAATTGACCACTATAAAGTTATGAGGAAATTTGGTCTGCCGATGCAAATTCCTAACTATATACCTATTGATGAGCTGTTAGCTGCTATTCGACGCGATAAGCACTTTTGCCATGGAGAAATGAAATCAGTTTTAGTATCTAGAGTGGGCTCTATTGGTCACTCGCATGGAAATGAATGTGTATTTTCTATCAGGGATGACTTAATAAAGTCCGCTGTTATCAAAAATTGTAGTAGAAATGTTACTAAAAGGATATCCTGTGCAAGATAAAAAGCTCGTTGTTGTAACTGGTGCGAGCCGAGGGATTGGTTTCGCTATTACCAAAAACCTGCTACAAAATGGGTTCCAGGTTCATATGATCGCTCACCAGGAGGATGGTTTGAAGCGTGCACAGGAGACATTGCAGGATTATGGGGAGATTGACTATTCCGTCCTTGACTTGTCCAGAAGAGATGAAATTAAGAAGTTTTGCCAAAACTGGTCGGAGAAAATTTATGGCCTCGTGAATAATGCGGGCCGATGGGCAGAGGAACGTCTTGATAAACCTGATAGTGGCATCTGGGACCCGATTATGAAATTGAATGTTGAGGGTCTTTACTTTTTAACGAAGGGCCTGCAAGGACATATTGTTAAGGGAGGAAGGATTGTAAATATTTCCTCTCAACTCGGTACTAGCGGCAGGGCTGGCATGGGAATATATTCTGCTTCTAAACACGCGGTAATTGGGTTAACTAGGTCTTGGGCGTTGGAGCTTGGCAATCGGGAAATAACGGTAAACGCGGTCTGCCCAGGATGGGTGAATACGGAGTCAAACAGGATAGAAATTGGAGAGCGGGCAGCGGAGGAGAGTGTGTCTCTTGAGGAAAAAATGAGTGAAATTACTAAACCGCTTACTCTGCATAGGTTCATTGAACCAGAGGAAATTGCGAATCTTGTCACTTTTCTTGTAAAACCATCTAGTGGTGGGATAACGGGCCAAGTCTATGAAATCAAATAGAAGGAAACTTGTGCCTTGGAGGGTGAGAAGTTCGCGGGTAGTGCTAGAGGATCGCTGGATAAAAGTGCGGGCCGATGAATGTGTGACTGCTGGCGGCACTGTTGTATCTCCTTACTATGTGCTGGAGTATTCTAACTGGGTCCACATGGTTGTTATTAATAATAAGGATCAGGTTCTTATAACAGAACAGTATAGACACGGGACAAAAGTGATTTCTTTTGAATTGCCTTGCGGAAGACAAGAAAAAGGAGAGAAGCCACTAGAGGCGGCTAAGAGAGAACTTTTAGAAGAAACTGGCTATAACGGTAATTTTATTTTTGTCGGACAAGTTTCTCCTAATCCGGCTACCCATGCAAATTATATTCACGTATTCCTGGTAACTAATCCGGTAAAACAATCCCAGGCGCAGACTGATCCAACCGAAGTGATTAATTATGATTTTATGGAGGTGGATAGAATTTATAACCTTATTGACCGGGGTGATTTTCAACAAGGATTACATATTGGTAGCTTGATGCTTGGGTTAAAAAAATATCAGAAAGAAAGAGACGGGAGATGAGCACCGTTTATCCTTTTAAGAATGTTTTTATTTTTGGGCAGTTTTACTACTAGGTTTTCCCCACCTTTATTTCCATGGCCAGGTGCTCCCCGGCCTTGAGGGCGTGGGGGCTGCCTTCGGTGGGCAGTCCCCACTTCGCCCCCGCCAAGGCGGGGGGCTACGAGGGGCGCAGTGGACGTAGAAAGCGGTATCACGACATACCGCCCTTTAAAACTACCCATATACTAAAACACATGAAAATTGACTTTCCACTGCCTAATGACGGCTGCTATCACCAGTTCTGTTTACACTGTCGTTCCGAGGATATTCATCGTGCTTTTAAGGCCGGCAAAACAATATATGTATGTGCAGATTGCCAGCAAGAGTCTCCTCGCCTTCTAGTGATTGATCCTGAAATTATTTGGTGGATTGATAAGGAAACGAAGGAATACTGGCATGAAAGCGCCGGGGTGCTGCTAATCAACCAGGAGAGAAAGATATTATTCTTTGACCGGCTTTTTTACCCTTATGCCCTTACTATTCCGGCTGGCCATGTGGGCATTGATGAAAGCCCGGAAGAAGCTGCGAAAAGAGAACTGCGGGAGGAAACTAGTATTACAACTGGCCGCCTAACACTTTTCTCTAACGAAGATGTGATCGGTGATAAATGCAGGCGGGGGGCAGACAATCACCGGTGGCATCTTTACACGGCTGAAATTGCTGATCCTAACGCAAATATTACGCTCAACGACGAAGGAACTAATGCAGTATGGCTTGACTTGGACCAAGCTAGGAAAAAGGATCTTGTTTATCCGGTTCGCTTCTTCCTCTCAAAATACGGAGAAAAACTCCTCGCAGCTTGTCAGACAGGATAGCCACTAGACTTCCCCGCTTTGAGGGCGTGGAGGGAGGCTTCAATACTTTAATTTGCCTTGTACGCTTTCAGGTAGAAAGTTAATTCTTTTAATAAATCATTTTTTGTCCATCGCTTAGTGTCTTCATCAACTAATTCTCCTAGTCCGTTGAGGATGCCACGCTTATCCAGGTGGGCTGGTATATAGTCAATTAAATACTGGAGATAACTGGCCACATCTTGCCCCGTGCGTTGTTTGATGATGTCGGGAGAGATTTTAGTTCCCTGCTGAAAAAACCACCAGGCGTCGAACAGGTCGCGGTTGACTATAGCCGGCCGGTCGGTAATAGCGGCTAGTTTGTGGGCAAATTGGTCGGGCAGGGTCATAACATTAGCTGATAGGCCAAAGATGTCTTTGACTTCGTAATGATCGGTGAATTTTCTTTTGGAGATTTCGACTTTCAGGTTCCACTGCCGGGCTCCGTAATCGCCCAGCCAAAACCAGGTATTTTTTTTATTGTACGAATCAACGATTCTAAAATGTTTAACAAGGAGCTTTGCCATATCAGCAGGGTTGAAGTCAGCCTCCGGCAGTAAACTGAAGTCCAGGTCGACGGAAAAGCGAGGCAAGCCGTAAGCGAAGTAGAGACTGGTGCCACCCTTGAAGCTGAGCTGGGCGGCCAGCCGCGGATGCTGGTAAACATCTTTGAGGATGTTTAAGAGGATGGTGCGGTGGCGGTTTATGTCTTTCATTATGTCACTCGCTTAATTAAATTATCTACGAGATTTTTGACTTGATCACTTAAGTAGATAGACGCAACTTGCTTTATTTTATGCTTATCTATTCCATCAAGGTTCGCGAAGACATCCGTCCGGCCTAGATATAACCAGTCACAGATGGCTCGCTCCGGTCCGGCGATTAGTATTTCCCCAACGCGCTGCAGACCTTGAGTGTCGGAAAGTATGTCGGTTGGCATTTCATAGAAACGAAAAGTGCGTTCTCCGACGGTAATTTTTTTGTTGTAACTGGCGACGGAAGTAATGTAAGGCTCCGGTTGAAAAATGATGCCGTGTTTGAGGAGGGCTGTCTCCAGTGATAAATACGAGGGAACTATTAGTTTGTTGGCTAACTCCAGTTCATTGTAAGGATTTAGGGTGTATACTCCCCTTCTTGGACGCTGTAGCTTTCCTTTAGCCACGTAATAAGCGGCTTGAGATTTTAAGTTATCGGGAGAGTCTTCCTGCCATAAGACTCTTAGATCATCAATGGTAAAAACGCTCCGTCCGGATTGATATAGCCGCTCAATTCTGCTTTTACCAGCCATAAGTAAGATTTTATCTTACTAACAGTATATCATAGATGGAGATATTACTCAAGACTTCGCCCTGATCTCCACCTCCACCTTCTCCCCCGCTTTGAGGGCGTGGGAGGAGCCTTCCACTGGCAGGTGGATGTAAAAGGTGGAGCCCTGATCCAGACCTGCGCTGGCTACTTCGACGTCGCCGTGGTGTTCACGGATGATTTGCTTGGCGACGTAGAGCCCCAGGCCGATGCCTTCTTTGCGGAAGCGGGAGGCGTCGGAGGCATCTATATTTTATAATCGCTTACTTCTTTTTCCAGATAATTTCGAATGGTGTGGTGATCAACCGCGCCACGCAGGTATTCAATGGGAACTTCCTCAACCTCGCCTACGGAGGCCAGTTGGCCTAAAAATAGACGGTCGTTAAAATCGTTATCGTATTTTTGTCCGGCTAATTTTACAATATCGGGCAGATCAACATGTTTTTCTGACAGCATAAAGTACCAGTCTACATAGTCTTTGTATGATATGCGCCTGCCTATGGAAAAGGCTTTCATGGCAGCAATCTCACGCACATTGGCCACCGGAACTCCGTGAATGTTAATGAGTGGTTCAATCAACGGATATTCGTAATACAGTAGCGTGACCCTAATTTCATCCACTAGTACGTTAAGCTGTTCTGGGGCGCTGTACGTTACAGCAATATTCGAGCCGCTGAAGATGCTTTTGACTGTTGGCAGCAGGCGATCTGGCAATTCTTGTGCGGTGAATAAATCAAAATCAATGGAACGTCGATGGCCCACCTGAAGCGCTAAAGCTGTGCCGCCGGCTAAGTAGAAATTACTGAAGTGGGCCAGTTTGGGGAACAACTTTTGACTATGTTCAGTTAGTGCTTCTTGATGCATGCCAATGCTTAATTGATACCAAAGACGAGACGGGCTAAGTTACGCGATTCTGGATTAAATTCGGTTGCCAGCCGGCGCCGTAATACCTGGTGTATTTCCTTTTTTCCGTAGTGAGTTATGAGCCAGTGCCAGTGCCGCAAGCTACCAAAATTTATGGTATTGACGATTATTTCTTCCCGGTGCTTATCTGCATCAATGTCTTCGAAACGGTACGACCACATTATCGGCCGGAACATCTCCGGCAGCCTAGTATGACCCTTACGCGTGTAGCCCTGTTCCATTTTTGTATTATAACATAATTACGTCCCTTGAACCACGCCGGATTATAGCCCCCAATATCTAGGATGCGGCCTTTATCTCCACGGTAGTCTTCTCCCCCGCCTTGAGGGCGTGCAGGCTGCCTTCGACGGGCAGGTGGATGTAAAAGGTGGAGCCCTGATCCAGGCCTGCGCTGGCTACTTCGACGTCGCCGTGGTGTTCACGGATGATTTGTTTGGCGACATAGAGGCCGAGGCCGACGCCCTCCTTACGGTAACGGGAAGCGCCGCCGACGCGGGTGAACTTAGTGAATAGCCTGATCATTTCGTCCGGAGTCATACCGCGGCCGGTGTCGGAGACGGACAGGGTGAGGGTGTGGTCGGTGGGTTGCAGACGGACATCAACGCGGCCCTGGTCGGTATATTTTATGGCGTTGTCGATAATGTTAAGCACTACCTGGCGTACGCGCTCTTGGTCGGCCACCACGTGGGGCAGGGCTTCCTTGGGTTCATGAAATTGCAGCTTGATTTTCTTTTTTATGGCGTTGGGCAAAAGGTCCCGCACCAACTCACCCGCCATAACGGCAAAGTCGACTGACTCGAGGTTAAGCTCCAGCGTACCGCTTTCAATGCGGGAGATGTCGAGCAGGTTTTTTATCAGACTGATAAGGCGCACGGCGCTTACCTCCAGGATACCAATAATCGGTTTTTGTTTGGGGGTGGTTTTACCGTAATCCCCTTCCCGGATCATGGACAGGTAGCCGCGCAGGGCGGTGAGCGGTGTGTAGATCTGGTGGCTGGCGATGCTCAAGAACTCGCTCTTGGCCTTGTCCAAGTCGCGCAGCTGGACGTTGGCGATTTCCAATTCGTGAGTGGCGCGCCTGACTTCCGTCTGTAACTTTTCGCCGAATTCCAAAGACTCCTGGTAGAGGCGGGCGTTTTCCAGGGCGGTGGCGGCCTGGGGGGCTAAGGTACTCAAAAAGTTGATGTCGTCTTGCAGGTAAGGCGCGCCGGACAATTTGTCGCCCAGGGCAATCAGGCCGGTGAGTTGCTTATTAACATAAAGGGGCAGCACGACGGCAATATCCAGCCAGTTAAAGGCTTGCTCTACTTTGACTATTTCCGCGGCGTGCTGCTCGCTTCGTTCCCCTTCTCTCTCCCGCGCCAGCTCGTCTTTGACGAGCGGGCCCATGGTGTGGCCAAGGTGCCTGACCAGAAGGTGATTTTTAGGGATAGAAACATTAAGCCGGCCGGCGCCGAAGTTGGCATGAGGGGAGAAACTGTTGTTGCTGCTCTCTTGAAGAAAAATGACGGTCTTTTTAGTGCGCACGATGTTCTTCATAACGTGAAGCACGGTTTTGGTAACATCGTCGATGTTAATGGTGCCGGACAGCTCTTTGCTGGCTTCGATGAGAGCGCGGCGGTAATCAACCTGATTTTGGAAGAGGAAGCGGTCGGTGAGGCGGCGCAAGGCTTCCTGGATGTAGCGGGCCAGCAGCACGGCCAAGAGCGCGCCGGCGGCGGCGACAACGCCTTCGCGCACGCCGAGCCAGTCAGCCAGGGGAGGAACGGCAAAGATGAAAATGGCGCTATAGATAAGGAAGAAAGAGCCGAGCAGGGCGGAGAAAGAAAGGCTTCTCGCAATAGCGGCGCGGATGTCCATGAGCCGGTAGCGCACGATGGCGTAGGCGGTGGCGGCCACGAAGGGGAGCATAAGTGCGCTTTGGTAGGGTACAAAGTCAGTGAAATTTGTTAGGATGACCGGGAAGAAAACGAGTCCCATTATTAATCCTAGTGTGATGGCCGTGCCAAGGAGTAAATAGCGAGCTTGTAATTTGTTTATACCGGACAGTTTTAGATTTTTACGGATGAGAAAATAAACGGCTGAAAAATTAGCAACGGTGACAGTTATGGCAAAGGCTATCATGCCGGGACCTGGTATAGGTTTTGCAGCAGCGCCGGTTCCTTCTGCGAGGTGGGTAAATAACCAGGGCGATAACGTGAGTGCCATGACACTGCCGGTGATGATGATTAATGAAGTTAAAGTCCAGCGTGATAATGCAAGGACTGCACGAGGAAAAGTGTGCATAAAAAGGAAGAACAGAACGGCTGTCGGGACTGCGAAGAACATTGTCATGCGAATCCAAAACAAAGTGCCGGTGCTTGAAGTTGCGTAAAGCGATATTTCGTTGCTAACCCCCCACAGGAAAATGGACAATGTTAGCAGAGCTAAAAGAATGTTCGTTGCGTTACGCGAGTTGCGGCGATAGGCAAGGAGCCCCAATATTATATTTATCGATAGGGCTGTAAGGCGAAATGCAGTTTCAACATACATAATGTGAGGTAAAGATGTGTTGCTCTTATTTTAGCAGCTTTAGCGCGAGTGATGTATCTTGAGAAATCCTTTTAGTGGGTATATCTTAGTCTCCCAGCCTTCTTCTGTATATTGCCTAATGTCATCGCGGGCTGGGTCCCGCAGACTGCTTAGTACAGCGCCATTGAGCAAGACTGGTTTATCCCATCCTGTGAAGATTGAGAGTATGGGCAGATATATTCCCTTATAATCATCGAATTCGATTGTGAGAGAGGCGACTTTTCTTATCATGTCGTCAAAACTTTTTTTGTTCTGATCTGAGAGGTGATGGTGAAACTTTGAGTGGAAAACAATATCAACATTTTCAGGAAGTACATAATCGCTGAGTTTTAGAGCATCACCTACTAGAAAATTGAACTGCAGAGGTGTGCCTGGCTTGTTGTTTTTGATACGACTAATGATTTCTGGAGTGAGACTTTGTAAATGGGTAAATGAGACATTTTGGTCTTCAAGATTGTGTCGGGCTACGTTTAGTGCCGCGGGAGATAGATCTACTCCGATAAAGACAAGTGGTTGGGGTATTGGTTTGTGTGCGAAGACCTGTGCTAATTTTCGCTCTATCTCCATGCCGCCACACCCTACATTTATGACTATTATGGGGCCTTTTTTGTACTGGGAAATTTTTGATATGTCTGTATGCAATTGTTTGATTAGAGGGCTTGTTACATCTGGAAATTTTTTCTTTTCAAGGCCCAAGAGCTGCTCAAGGAGTATTTCTTCCCAAAGCCCATTGCTTAGCTCAAAGTCAGCCAACTCTCTTATCCTTTTCCCATCTATTTTTGGATACCTTTTTATAAGCCACGGGACGTACTTCCACAAATGCTTTGCGGCTTCAAAAAACTTGATATTCTCATCAACAGCATATTTTAGTTCATTATCGCAACCGTTTCGAAATTCATGTAAATCTTTAAGTATTGAATTAATTAGCTCTCTGCGATTGAGTTTGTGGATATTAGCCATAGTTTGTTCTTATTGTATTGTAATTTATCCATGTGCTAAATATAGCAAGAAATTGTTACGACTTCATAGTTTTCAGTATCTTCTGTCAATGAATTTTGACATTTTCGTTAATTCACGTTCTGGATAGAGTCGTGGATAAGTATTAGGCTGTTGTTGGTGATAGCGAATGTACTTTGACAACAAAATCCTGTGATCACGTACAAATCATGGTGCATAGGGATTAAATGCGAATCCATAGTGGATTTTCTGCCATGGTTGTGGTGAAAAAAACAGATGAAGAAAGAAAGAATAAAACATGCAAAAAATTACTGCTGTCCGACGATTAGTTGATATAATTCATCGATTGCACGATGGACTCATTGGCCTTGATGAAACCAAACGACGAGCTTACGAGACGTTTCAGAGTGTAGAGATTGTCTTAAACGAAATTGCATTCGATCTGGCTTTTTCTGTCTTAATTGAATACTTTTTCAATCCGACGAAAAAGGCTAGAACGATTTTGCAGAGGAAGAAAATCTCAAAGGACGAACTGCTGGCCGGACATCGTTTTATAAGGAAATCTAAGCTCGTAAAAATGATGTTCTTAAGTAACTATTTCCCAAGATCTTTGCTGATTAGGTCTGCCGCGAATCTACTTAACTTCATGCAACAGAGTCCCCAGTATTTGCCCAAGATTCTGCGTGGAAAGTTGGTGGGTCCGATGATGCTGGAGATTCATCCTACCAATGCTATGTGCATTTACAGATGTCAAATGTGTATTTGGTGTGGTGGTCAGGAGCAAATGATTCCCATTGACGATTTCTACAGAACAGAGCATCTGCTTACAACGAATGAGTGGTATAATCTTCTAGAAGAGGTAAGGGATTTAGGTACTCGGCAGATAATCTTCTCTGGTGGTGGTGAAACTTTGCTTTCGCCAGCTAAGGTGAAACCTGTGTTGGATAGGGCTAACTTAATCGGACTTGAGACGATGATTTACACCAACGGCAGAACGCTTCACGATGCGGATTTGGCATTACTGGACTTCATACTAAACTCTACCTGGTTGAGAATTAGCTTGCATGCGGCCACACCAAAAATTTACTCAAGGTTGATCAATCGACCTTTGGAGGCTAATGATCTTGGGTTCGTATTGGATGGAATACGTAAAGTCGTTAGCCTTAAAGAGCAGAGAGGGAGAAAGCTGAAAGTTGGAATCGGGGTAGTCTTGCAGGAACTTAACTACGCGGAAGTGGCCAATATAGCGAAACTTTGCTCCGACTTAGAAATTGATTTTCTTGACGTGCGGGTAGATTGCATCGGCGTAACTAAAAAACTTTCTAAACGTCAATATGAGCAGATGCTCGAAAGCTTGCGTGAGTTGCGCTTCAATGTCGAAAATGGCCAGTTTGGATTCAGTGTATCGTTTGCGGATGATCTACTGATGGCTATGGACCAATGGAAAGGGATGGAGATGACACAGCCAAAGAGATGTTTGATCCCAGCAGTGAGACCGGCAGTTGACCCCTTTGGCATTGTTGGAGCATGTGATTCTATCGGTGAGCCCTACACCCGATCCAAATCGCCCAGAGAATATGTTCTTGGTCAGATCAGTGATGATTGCACTTTTGTAGATGTTATGCGCAGCGCCGCAGGCAAAAAACTTGGCGTTCATTGCAATTTTTGTATGCCGGGGCAGATGTCCCTGAACGCTTTGTTAGAGAAGCTGATTGATGATTTTAGAATCGGCATTACGCCAGACAATCAGCCATTCTATTTTGCCACCGATTAAAACACGAGGGACCAAAACAATCATTTTGATCCCTCTTCTTTTTTTAGTTGTCCGCTAACTTCTTTACTTTTTGTTCTTTGAAAAATATAAGTTTAAAGCGGCTAAAGTTATACCACACTCGATTTTGTTTGAGTTTATTAGTTGTTTAATTTTTGCAATAGGTAATTTTATAACTTTTAATATCAATTCGTCTCTAGGCAATGTTGATTTATTAAGTTTAGATACATTTACGCTTGTTGCCCAAAATATATTCGCATAAACACTCTCGTGTCCCGGTCCGATATAAAACTTGCCAAGCTTTTTCCAATTCTTAGCCTTTAGGCCAGTTTCCTCAAAAAGTTCTTTTTTAGCAGAGGCTAAGGAAGTTTTATTTTTATCTGTTGTTCCAGCGGGTAATTGTAATATGGTTTTTTTAATTGGATATCGGTATTCTTTGATAAAGAAAATGGATCCTTTTCGGTCAGAGGCGATAACAAAGTTTACAGGGGGCCTTTCTACAATACTGTATTTTCCTTTTTTGCCGTCAGGACGAATTACCGTGTCTTCCCTTAGCCGTAGCCATTGATTTTTATAAACTATTTTTGAGTTTATTTTTTTCCATTTCATAAGGTTGTTATACAACAAATTTATTTTTTTTGAAATAAAGTGTGTATGAATTTATTCATAAAAAAGGGAATCTTGTGGTAAGATCCCCAAACGATAGTATGACAGGGTTGGTTAGAGAACTGTTGACATCAGCTTTTTTGATTAGGCCAGTTATCCTCTTGAACAGCATTGCGTTCTTTGAGAGCTTGCCACCACTGTCTGTTTTTTGAGTACCATTGAATAGTCTCGCGTAATCCGTCGGCGAAGTTTATTGATGGTTTCCATTTAAGTTCCGTGCGGATTTTAGAGCTATCAAGCAGATACCTTCTGTCGTGACTGGGTCTGTCTCGTACGTATGTTTTCATGCTTTGAGGTAGGCCAAGGACATTAAGGACAGAATCGGCTATCTCTTCCACCGTTTTTTCTACGCCGGTTCCAACATTGTATACCTCGCCGACTTTTCCTTGGTGAATCATTAGGTCAATTGCGCGACAATGATCAATCACATGAATCCATTCGCGCTTGTTTTGACTGTGTTCATACAAGGGCAATGATTGATTGTCTAGGGCCTTGGTTGTGAACAGAGGAATAACCTTTTCAGGAAATTGGAAGGGGCCGTAGTTGTTTGAGCAACGCGAAATGACTGCGGGAACATTAAAGGTGTGGCAGTAAGCTTGGACCGCATGATCAGCTCCAGCTTTTGACGCATTATAAGGTGTCTTTGGCCGGCAAGGTGATTGCTCGGTGAAAGTGTTACTTGAGTCCAGCGATAAGTCACCATAGACTTCGCATGTAGAAACATGTTGAAACCGCTCAATTCCTTTCCGTCGCACTACCTCAAGCAACACCTGGGTTCCTAGCACATTGGTTCGAAAGAACTTGCCAGGATCAATTATAGCCCAGCTGTTATGAGATTCTGCGGCGAAATTGACCACAATCTCGAGTCCATGTTCAGCAAAGGCTGATTCTACCGTAAAAACATCAGTGATGTCACCTTGAACAAACACATATCGATCACTAAACTTCTCGGCTATGTCTCTTAGATTCTCCGGATTGCCTGCATAGGTTAACAAATCGAAGTTAACCACAGAGTCTTGAGAGTATTTCTCAAGCCAATAACGAATGAAGTGAGAGCCGATAAATCCCGCTCCTCCAGTTACTAACAGTTTCATTGTCTTGTCTCCTTCTTACTTATAAAGAGTCATAGGCATTTCTGCCCGAAATTGTCAAAGAACACGCCTCGTCAGTGTAAATGATTTGTGCTGTTAAACAAGCAACTGCTGAGGTTTTTTGTAAATATCTTTTGACAAATCACTAAGGTCCTCTTGTTTGATTTCAAAACAGTTAAATAAGCACACAGGCCATACTACAATACTAGATTGAAGAAAGTTTAACTACTTTTGTGTTTCTTAGACCAGTTATGTTTTATCGACTTTGAGGACAGTCTTCCATTCTAGTTTGATATAATGTGTACTTTGGGGATCATTTTGTTTCCTGTTCCGGCATAGGATGATCGGTATTCTGAACTCAAACTCATTAGTGTTTCGTGGATAGACCCTCTTATCTTTGTGCCTTGTATCATGTATGCCGTTGGCGCATTCGGCTCCTTTAACCCAATCTAATCCATCTTTGCTTGCCTGCGCGCGTAAATAAATCGCTTTTCCCTTTTTTGTGAAGCCTGATGACTGGCAGAGCCTTATTCCTTATTGAGCTAAATAGCTTCTGGTATTCTCGATTTTTCTTTTTTAGGGTTGCAACAATAACGTCTTGGAAATCTTGTGTTAGGTTGGAACTTAGCCCTATTTTATCAGCTAGTTCAATGTTAATGAGCAGATACTGATCCATATTACTACTATATTCAGACGACATGGCAAAGCGCCCAGTTGTCATGTTTTTTAGTGCTTCACTTTCCAGGGCGTTTTTTATGTTTTCAGGATATATATTGAGTCCATATAACATTACGGTGGCATCACTTTTGCCAAATGTATAAACAAAAGGAATGTCCCATAATTCATTTTGGCACTTTAATTCTTCATAATATTCACTAATTCTCGGCACGGCGGCGATGAAGTCTTTTTGGGTTAAAACTCCTCCTTTATCATGAATGTTGTAGCGAACAAGAGGGACGCCACCAGGGGTGGTAAAGATCAGTTCTTTGTCTACTTGCTCAAAAAATTTATGCTCTGGATGGTATTGCAATAAGGATGGTAATAGTTCACTGGCAAAAAGTTTCTGTTTAGCTTCGCTGTCTTCGGCAAGTCGAGAGCGGGTCACAATTGAAGTTGGGGTCTCATGGGCTAAAACAGCAGCGTCAGCTGAACCATATAAGTTGATGAAGTCGTGGATAGGATCACCATTTTGAACAATCTTAGATATATGTTTACGCCACATTTCGCTATAACCCTCACCTGCCAGCAGAAACTTAATGGAGAGTTTGCTCCAGTCAATGCCAGCGTGTGTTCCTTCGTCTAGGATATCCTTAATAAATGGTGGGTAGCCAGCGAGAATTATTTGCCTAAATTGGATACTGAGATCGGGAATGATTCTTACAATATCGTCCATGTATATGCCAGGAGTCACAATGGTAACGGGGTAGCCCTTTTGCCCAATGCGCATGACGCTGTTTAGTGTTATGACACCGGCAACGTACATACCCATGGAAAAACAGTTGAGAAATAGGGTGGGCTTTGAATCTATATGAAAGAAAGTAGTAAGAAATAGCTCATGCTCTAAAACAGTCTCTGCTTCGAGAATTTGTCCGCGTGGCCAAAAGGTGGGGCGGCCTGACGAACCGGAACTGCAAGAAATTATTTGGGAGGAAGATAGCTCCCCATACCAGGCTAATTCATTTAGGGGGTAGGCCTGCAGATAATTTTCTTTATCAATGAGCGGCAATTTTTTGAAATCGTCGATGGTTTTAATTTTCTCCGGTCTTACTTGGTTTTTCTTCAGAAAATCTTTGTAAGCGGGAACGTGTTCGGCGGCGGCGTGGAAGAGAGCCAAGGCCCGGCGCTCTCCCCTGCTTTGCCACTCTTTCTCACTGGTCTCGGCCAGCTGGCGGCGGGCTTTGGCGACGGAAAAGTCGGTAATACATTGGTTGGTGTCGTTCGTTAGGTTTTGGGATGCCTTAACGAGGCTGGTTCTGGAATTTGGTTGGGGCGGAAATAAAGGCAGGTTGAACAGAGAGTCGCGGAGGTTGTTATTATTGGACCGGCGGAGCCAGGAGATCATGGTTTTATAGTATATCAAGCGGGGCGGCGGGGCTACTTGGGCTGTAATCGGGCATTTGAGACTGGCTTTTTTTTAATATCAGCGTAAGCTAACGGGCGTCGGTTCCGGGTTGTTTTTTACCAACTGAATAGGAGGACGAGTCATGTGGCGATTGTTGAGAGGTATGTTGCTGATGGCAAGCGGACTGTTTACTGTGCCGCTGCAGGCCGGCGTGTTTATGGTAGGCGACGAGGACGGAGTGTTGTGGAGGGTTGATCCCGTTTCGGGATCTGCGGAGCAGATAGGAGACATGGGCGTGGTGATGACGGATATTGCCTTTGCACCGTGGGGAGAGCTGTACGGCGTCAGCTACACTGACCTGTATCGAATTAACCCAGCCACGGCGGCCATTATTGAACAGGTGGGGCCGGTTGGCATCAGCGGTCGGGTTAACGCGCTGGAGTTTGATGGATTAGGTCAGCTGTATGTGACATCAATACGGTCGTGGAGTCAGGGGGAGCTGGGGATAATCGATCTGGT
>JBDRMS010000009.1:0-81143 GCA_043811915.1 bacterium | reverse complement strand
TTGAGCTACCGTCAGCCCTTTGTCTTTGATGCCCTGGAGGATTTCTTTTCTTACCTCCGGAGCAACGCGGTGTGTTTTCTTCATGACACAAGGGTATTAAGGATTAGACCCCTGTGTCTAAAATATGGGGGTCAGATCACTAGGCGATAATGTATTTTTACAGCGTGAAGCACAGCTCATGAAGAGAAGTAATAGAGAGGAAGCTGAAGTTGCACACGAAATTTCAAGTTTACCAATTATTGATTTTAAGCTGTCCGATGTGAGGAGTGGGGCATCTACCTATCCAAGGCCACTTACATCTACCAAATCTTCTAACGCTAACTGATATTTGCTTTTGGGACACAAGACACCCTTTTTTATAGTGTCTTAAACTGTCTTATTTTCGGAAAATGTTACAGTCCAAAACTCCCAAAAATCTGTAACGTTTGTAACATTTTGGCTTACTCAAAAACGTCCAAAGGCTGTGCCAAAGACCCCGTAAAACTCTAGAGTAAGGCTCTAGACCATAGTGGCGAACCACGTAAAAAAAAGACCGCGGGGTGAACCACACGGTCTAGGAGCTTGGGTTTTGAAGCGGCGCAGTTATACGACAACTTCCTGCAGCTGCCCGGCGTTGCTTGCTGTGGGGTCACCATAAATGTGCTCCCAACTGCCGTCGTCTGTCTGTCGCTCGAACCAGAAGATAAACCACTCATCGCCGCTGTACTGCGTCGTTAAAGGAATACCCTCCGGAAACATGTGGCGCAGAATTGGCAGATAGGTGCCTTGCCAGGTGCACTGGGGATTGGCTTTGCCGCGTACACGGTGTCCCCTCTGTAGTATAAGACGATAGACAGGCCTCTTTTTGATTTCGTCCAGAGCCCGATTCCATTCTTCCCGGAAACACCATGGCGCGGCTTTTGGACCCTGGTGGTTGCGCGACCGTTCAAAGTTGATGAGATCACCTTTTTTGGGTTCGCGTACCTGACACCAGGTATGGATCACTGGCTCGTCTTTGCCGGCTTCCACTCGCCCGCCGTCATTGCGCTGGAAGAACAGCTCTTTGCCGGACGGTAGCCCGATGAAGCCAAAGCCACCTCGATCATTAACTTTAAAGAACTTTACTGTGCCCGTTTCCATATCAACACCTCGCTATCATGGAGTGGAAGGGGTACTGCCTGGACTTTGTGTCTCTGGCAGGTCGTTTAGTACGACCCCTGATGGTACACCAAAAGTTGTATTATGTCAATAGTTGGGAAGAAAGAAGCCCCAGAGAGCAAAAAGCTGCCTGGGGCTTGGGAAAGTTCTTTTGGATGCATGCGACGCAAATCCATTTTGAACAAACCGGAAGGGAGGGGAAAGCAATTAGTTGCTAGCCACGCCGTCAATGCGAGGGGCAAGTTGAGATTCGCGGGCCAAGCTCTCAAGAAACTTACGAGTAGCCAGGTAATCTGACGAAGACATTTCGCGGATATTCAAACGAAGTTGCTCGCGCATTTGCGCAATTATCTCCTGAATTTCGTGCGTATTGTCTTCGGCCGAGTTTGGGGAACCTGACAAGCGTTGAACAAACAAGCTATTGAGCCTGATCCGAGCGTCGAGGAAATCATCGGCTAGCAGGACTCCTGGCCAGTTGATTTTGCCACTCAAGGAGCAAAGCTGGAACTTGTTCGGCCGCTCGGACATGGAAGCCTGGCTATAGCGCATTACGTCTCCCTGGGTGGGACGTTTTTTATCGCTTAGCCCTTGGTAGCCTGCATGCAGAGCCCGCTTGTCGTAAAACGTTTTGGCCGCTTTCAGGTTATTGTCCAGTTTTGCACTGTGGACTTCCTGAAGGGTGACCAGCGTCTTGGCGTTGGTGGCGCTGGCGTTAGTTATTGCAGTGATCCAGGCCGATTTGGCATTGAGGATCTTGCATTGAGCATCTACCCAGGCCGTGAACTGATTAGTTCGGATGTTAGCCCGGGTGTTTTCCTGCGCAAACAGCACCGCCGCGTCTCTGTCTATTTGAGCATAGGCTTGAGCGTAGGAGCTCAACGGCTGCTGCGGCACCTGGGTAAAAGCAGGGTTAGTGGCCAATAAATTCACAAAAACGAAAGTCAGAACTTTAGTGAAACTTCTCATTAGACACTCCTTTGATAGTAAGGGTGGGAAAGGACAGGTGGGCAGCCGTAGAATACGACTGTGGTAGTTAGTTTGCCGCCGCATGCAAAAGAACTACTTTCTACGTACATAAAAAGTTCGCTACAGTCAATAAAGAATTTCAAAGATTTCCTGTTTATACTTGTCAACGTGCCGGTTATTACCTAGTGTTAGGGTTGTGAATGGAAAATATATATTAATGGCTTTGGTGGTGTTCGGGCTGATTGCGGCACAGGGCGCTGGGGCGGCTACTTTTGTTAGCGGCGAGGAAGCGGCGCTGTCGGGAGATGTCGTAGATGATGATTTGTTTATCGGCGGAAACGGCGTAGTGATAGACAGGAATGTGGATGAGGATGTGTTTGCCGGGGGGCAGTCGGTCAAGGTTGATGCCAACGTGGGGGGAGACGTTTATGCGGGCGGAAACACGGTTCAAATTAAGGGAGTAATTGGCGATGATGTGGGAGCAGCTGGTGAAGTAGTGGAAATTAGCGCCGCGTCAGTTGATGATGTATACGCGGCGGGGAACAGGATAGAAATATCGAATGAGACAACTGTTAATGGCAGCGTCTTTGCGGCCGGTCAGACAGTGACCATTGCCGGCACAGTAAAGGGAAATGTCAGGCTGGCCGGGGGAAATATGATGATTAAGTCGGGAGCAGTGATTGAAGGCGACTTGCTTACGTATGGAGAGAAGCAGCCGGTTATTGAGGAAGGAGCAAAGGTTATCGGCAAAACGACCCATAAAATAAAAGCGAGGCAGGGGACCACCAGACGGACTTCTGTTGGCCTATGGGTAAGCAGCGTAATGGCCTGGTTTGCAGCCGGTGTGCTGTTGGTATATCTTTTGCCTGCATTTGCGCGCCGGGTTACAGAGACGGCTGTAAAAAATAGCAGCAAGTCAATGGGCCTAGGACTGCTTTGGATGCTGTTATTTATACCAACCCTGGTTCTGCTTATGATTGCAATGGTCGGCATACCGGTTGCCATGATGCTTATTTTCCTGACAGTGCTGTTATGTCTGTTGGCCATTGTTTACGCAACGGTGACTGTTGGCGTGTGGGTGATGAATAGAATATCCAAGTCAGAGAACACGGATATAAAATGGCAGCATGTGTTGCTGGGTGTAGTGATATATAAGCTGGTGGGGCTAGTACCGCTGGTGGGCTGGCTGCTGGTGCTGGCAGTAACATTATTGGCGCTGGGCGCCCTGTTGATCAGCTTGTGGCAGCGGATGAGGCTGTAGCTTGACGATGGTGGATGTTGGTCTATGAGGAAGTTGGCCGCCGTCCAGAATGAGGGCCAGGGACAGATCGTAAGTGGTGGCATCAAGTTTGCCGGGAAAATTGTCAAGCACGCAGGTGGGAGTATAACAGGGGGGACGACCGGAAATGTTGGCGCTGGTGGCGGTCAGAGGAACTCCCGCGGCATCGGCCAACTCTTGCATTAGAGGGTGATCAATTATCCGCAGGCCAATTAATCCATCCCGGGCCAGGTGCTCGAGGGAAGACTTTGATTTGACGAGCAAAGTTACTGGCTGATTAGTGTTCTCTGCCAGGTACCGTTCCTCATCGTCTGTTAATTTAAGATATTTGCCATGCAGAGAGGGTGTGAGAAATATGGAAAATGTCTTGCCGTCCGGCCTTTGTTTTAAATTGCGCAGTCGCTGCAGGGAGTGACCTTGCAGAACGTCTGCGGCCAGACCATATGAAGTGCCGGTTGGAAAAGCAACAACCCGTCCTTGCCTGATGGCAAAAACGGCGGCTTTTATATCTTGTGTGGTTTGGGCGTAAGTCATATAGATAGTATATGCATAAAAGTACTATTTTCCTGGCAGTTCTGTGTTTGATGTTGATTTCAGCTATTGGCTCCGTTATTTGGTGGACGGTGCGAGAATCCGGACAAACATCAAGGGTAACAGTGGAAGGAGTATTGCAGATTGGACTGGCAGATGTCCAGCCGAAAACGGGTGGGCAGACAGTAAGTGCCAGTAGCGCCATGTTGTGGAATACGGACGCGCAAGTAATTTATTTTGAGAGGAACGCTTTCGACCGGCGCCCGATTGCCAGTATTACCAAGCTAATGACGGCCATGGTGGCACTGGATTTTGGTTTCGATTGGGATAAGGAGATTGCCATTGAGCCGGATGAGTATGTCATGGGAGGACAATTGTTGTTGGCGCCGGGTGAGTTTGTGACCATGCGTGACTTATTGAATGTTTCTTTAATTAGTTCTGCCAATAACACAACATTGGCGCTGGTACGGGCGCTAGGTGTGCCGGAGGAGGAGTTTGTGCAAGCTATGAACCGCAAGGCAATTGAGCTGGGGCTGGAACAAACTGAATTTGTTGACGTAACGGGGCTGGATCCGGACAATGTTTCATCGGCCTATGAAGTGGCTCGCATGGCAGAGGCGGTCTGGCGAGATTATCCAATTATTGCCGAGATAACCAGCCGGGCAGAATACAGTTTTACTATCGGAGGCACAGGCAGAGAGCACACTATTAGAAACAGTAATAAGTTAATCTCGGAGCAGGGGTTGTCATTGACGGGAGGCAAGACGGGCTATTTGTACGAGTCGGGTTATTGTTTGGTGGTGCAGGGGGCAGGAGCCGGCGGTAGTCGAATTGCGGTGGTGCTGGACAGCCCCAGCGAGCGGGACAGCATGAATGACATAAAAAGGCTGTTGGAATATTAAAGAGTCATGTTACAATTGACGGTATGGCTGAAGTGAAGTTTAAACCAAATATTTATCCCATCATGTATTGGGGGTTGATGTTCGGGTTGATTGCTGGCTTTGTGCTGTTTGCTATTTTTATGTTGTCCAGATATATAACGACTATCTGGTTTCCGGTATTTTTGGCTGGCGTTATTTGGGGCGGGTATCGTAATTATCGTAAGCAGAAGAAAGTCTGGCAGGAAAGTGCCAATCCACCTGCCGGACAGGCAAGACGGCCAAACGAAGCGACTGGTGCGGTGGAAGAGGTAAAAGAAGCTGCCCGGGATATTGTGGCGGCAGCTAGAGATATGATGTCAGAACAGGCTGAAACTACAGCTGCGCCGGACGAGACCGACCAATCCCATAGTAACTTACCCCCTGCTTAGCAATTGAGTCTGCGGGCAATGTGTTTTTTCCGTCGACGACCAGGCTGATTTTGTGTTGCTTGAGAGTTGCAGGAGCAAGGGTTTTTAATATAACGCTATGATCACAAGCCAGGACCAGAGCCTGACTTTTGATTAAAGCTTCTTTCAGAGAAGACACATTTGACTTATCAGAGACATAGGGGTCGAAGGCATACACGGTGGCACCTTGTGATTGAAGTATTTCCAGTATTTTAAGAGCGGGGCTGTTGCGAATATCGGCTACATCCTTTTTGTAAGCCAGCCCAAGTAAAGCGATGGGAGTTGTTTTGAGTGTGAGTCCCAGTTGTTTAAGCCCATAGTTTAGCAGGTTCACGGTGTAGGCCGGCATACCTTCATTGATGCGGCGAGCTAATTTAAGGAATTTGTGATTAAAGCCGACTTGGCGAGCTCGTTCGATCATGTAGTAGGGGTCGACACTGATACAATGGCCGCCCACGCCGCTGCCGGGGTAGTGGGGGAGAAAGGCAAAAGGCTTAGTGGCGGCACCGGCAATGACATTAATTATATCTATGTTTAGAGCCGCAAAGGACTGGGCCATTTCATTAATAAAGGCAATGTTAATATCGCGAAAAGTGTTCTCGAGAATTTTAACGGCCTCGGCTTCAGTGGGAGAGGCCATAACTTTTATGGGCGCTTCAATAATGTCCTGGTAAAACTCGAGTGCTCTGGCAACTCCATGCTTGGTGTAGCCGCCCAGTACTCTGGGAATATTGCGCACGGTCCATTTAGTGTCACCAGGGTTAATGCGTTCGGGGCAATGAACGAGGTGGATATTAAGTTCGGGTCGGCCACTGATAAGTGGCACGACGACTTCGTCCATAACGCCGGGATTAATAGTGGATTCGATAATAACTGTTTGCCCATCAGCCAAGTGAGGCAACAGGCTGTTTAGAGCTGATGTTAGGGGAGTGAGATCCGGCTGATTATCATCGGTTACGGGAGTAGGTACGGCAACAATAATGATGCTGGTCTTTGCTGCGACCGCCGGGTCAGTGGTGGCTTTTATAGGATGCCTGGCAAGCTGTTCGGCCAGAGCGTCATCTTTCAGGGGAGAGCGTCCTTCATTAATGAATTTAACTTTTCCAGCGTCAATATCTATTCCAAATACCTGCCAACCCTTAGCCCTGGCTAGTACAGCCAGGGGCAGACCAACATAACCGAGGCCAACGACGGCGACCTTTTTGTCTTGTTTGTTCTTGCTCATCCGTCAAGCTTATGCTAAAGTGAGTGTTAATTATGGGAAAGATTGTTACTATTTATACCACCAAAACGTGTGGTTTTTGTAAAGCGGAAAAAGATTTTTTGGACGAGCATAACATTCAGTACAGTACGATAGATGTCGGTGTGGATCAAGCGAGGGCTAGAGAAATGATTGAAAGGTCGGGTCAGATGGGGGTGCCGGTGACAACTATCAAGGATGGGGAAGAGGAGGAGCTGATAGTTGGCTTCGACAAAGGGCGTCTGTCTGCTGCATTGGGTATCGATGCCTGACCAAGAGAAGCTGTACGACGTGGCAATTGTCGGATATGGACCAGCCGGAGTAACGGCTGGTATTTATGTGGCGCGCAGACGGCTGATGGCAGTGTTGATCGGGGAAACCCCCGGAGGTGAGGTGGCGAGTTCCGGGGAAATTGAGAATTGGCCGGGCGACGGAGAGACTGGGGGCATGGAATTAACCAGAAAATTCGAAGAGCATCTGAAGATTCATGAAGACCAGGTGGATATAGTGACACACGAAAGAGTTAGTAAAATAAGAAAAGTAGATGATGGTTTTTTTGCTTTGAAAATGGAGGATGAAAAAGAGTATCGGGCAAAGACGGTTATTTATGCGGCGGGGCGTCATCCGCGGGAGCTTAATGTTCCGGGAGAAAGAAAGTTCAAAGGCAAGGGGGTAAGTTACTGCGCTGTCTGTGATGCACCCCTGTTTGCCGACAGGAGGGTGGCAGTGATTGGCGGAGGCAATACCGGAGTGGAAGCGGCGATTATGCTGCAAAAAATAGCCAGCAGGATCTACTTACTGCATATTGGAGAAACACTGTCAGCGGACCAGGTGCTGGTCGATAGTGTGAAAGATGACGATAAGGTGGAAATTATTTATAACGCCAGGACAACGAAAATAGGAGGGGATGGTCTGGTTACGTCGCTTAGTTATCAGGATGAGAAGACCGGGAGAGAGGGGCGTCTTGAAGTAGCGGGGATTTTTGTCAGTATTGGCGCCGTGCCGAACACGGACCCGATTAAAGACCTGATTGAAATGGACAAGCATGGTGCTGTTGTAACTGACCGATATGGTAAGACGAGTGTGGAGGGTTTTTTTGCCGCCGGAGATGTGACAGACATCAGGGATGCACAAATTGTGGTGGCGGCCGGCCACGGTTGTTCGGCAGCACTTAGCGCAGGAGACTACCTGGCCCGCAAAGCTTGAGTCATGTTGCGTTGTGTAAAAGTTCAGATCACAAGGGTTACAAAGACTGTTTGGAAACTTTTCCCGGCCTCGCACTATGTTTTATTGTCGGCTTTGCTTGTAGTTGGCTTGGAATTGATTTTTATCTTACAACGCTGGGTTGTGCTGATAGCAGTGGTGGCGGTAACAGTGGTGATGTTGGGTGTTATCCTGGTGCGTTTTGAGGAGAGGGGGCGTTTTGGGCTAATCCATTCTATCTTGCCAATACTGGCTGCGACGGGGCTGGCTGGCTATGCTTTCCTGTTACCAACTACTCAAGTACTGCATTTGTATATTCTGGCGTCGGGGTTAATTTTCTTCTTTTTACTTAAACATGGTGCCCGAGAGGCGTATCCAATTTGGAATTGGACGTTGTCACTGGTGGTTTACTTCTTGAACGTGGCTTTCATTTTAGGGTTGCGCTTCCATTTATACATTCCGGTTTTACTGGTCCTGGTTTTAGTTTTGGCGGTAACGGTGCTGATGGGACTACAGGCATTAAGGAGAGTAGTACGAACGGCGAGTGAGATTGTGTTACCGGCCTTGACGATGGCTTTTGTGCTCACGGAGGTGGTTTGGGTGCTGCAATTTTTACCTTCTCATTACCTGGTCCAGGCCGGAGTGGTGACAATTTTATACTATGTTATTTTCAACTTGATCAGCCTAAGCTATACTAGGGGGCTTAAGCGCCGTGATATTGTTGAATATATTGGTATTGGGGTAGTGGCTTTCTTATTAATTTTGATAAGCACAAGATGGGTTTAAATTCCTCACAATCGACAGCACGAGTGGTGCGGATGTCGCTGACCTGGCTTCTTAGCGGCGTGGTGGCAATAATTGTGTTGGGTATGGTGGGGGGAACACTGGCAGCTCAATTGTGGATGCCAAAAACGGCAGCATTAGTGCCGGGAGGAAGTGATCGGCTGGTTTCGACAGTTCAGGAAGTTACTATTTCGCCCAATATGGCGGTGACACAAATGCTGGATACTGCCCAACGTTCGGTGGTTCTGCTTGAGCAGGGGGCAACGGCTTTTGTGGTGACTAATGATGGCCTGCTGGTAACGGCGGGAGAGGTGCCGCCGGGAGAGGTGCTGGCTTACGACTATCAGGGGAAAACCGTGGTGCTGGAGTTGGCAGGCCGGGATGAATTGTTTGGTTTGACATACTTGCGGGCTCGCGAGGCGGTATTGGTTCCTTTAGATATGCGTCCGGCGCCGGTGCCGGTGGCTTATGAATTGGTTGCGATAAGCAGGAGCTTGCCGTCTCTTTTTGTACAAGCGGAGTCTTTCCAAGTAAATGAAAATATTTTGCCGCCGGAGCTTGCGCCGGCTGGTCTACAACAGGTAATAAAAGGGACGCAGCTGGTCGAAGCCGCGCTTATGGGCAGTCCATTGCTGGACGACGAGGGACTGGTGGCTGGATTGTTAATCAATCCCCGGGCGGGGCTGGCTCTGCCGGTAAATCACTTGAAGGAAAGTTTAGACCGGGTGGCAGGCGGTCAAAAGGAAAAGGACTTGTTTGCTGAATTAGGGTTAGAACTCCATTATACTTTTGCCGCGGCGAGTGAAACCAGGATGAGACAGTTTGTGGCTGAAGTGCGAACGGTATTGCCTGGAACGGTGGCTGCAACGGCTGGAATAAAACGAGGTGACATGCTTTTACAAATCGGTAATAAGCCGCTTGAATGGACGAACAGTGTGCTAATAGGCTTATCCCGGGATTTGCCGCTTGAATTGCTGATTAACCGGGCCGGTAAACAGATAACGATTACGCTGCGGGATTTGGACGCGAGTAATCTGGAATAATTTATGCGTGCTGCATCGCCTAAAATCATGATTTCCATAGCAACAGTTGTGGTTATTTTTATATTGGTCTCTCTGGCACAGGAGATGAATAGACGGCTACAAGTGCAGCGCGAAGTAGCAGGCCTGCAGCAGGAGGTGCGAAATATGGAAAAGAAAGTTATTGAAATGGAGAGCTTGAACCAGTATTTTGGCACAGATGATTTCCTGGAGCGAATGGCACGGGAAAAGCTAGGCTTTAAGGCGGAAGGAGAGACGGTGGTACTGGTTACCGAAGATCAGCCCCAGGCAGAACCGCAGATAGCAGGAATGCAGATTGCGCAGGAGGGAATATCGACTCCGCGAAAGTGGTGGCATGTATTTTTTGTAGCGCCGCTTGAACAGTAAGGGTAGTATATATGTTATATGAAGCGCTCCATCAGGCGTATGGTGTGGGGGTTGGCGGTACTGCTCGGGTTGCCCATGCTGGTGGTGTTAATACTGTGGAATTGGGTATTAGTTGTTGACGACACATTGAACAATCCGGCGGCTTCATTTGTTAATTGGCCGGTGGCATGTTCCACTCGTGGCTGTGTGACAACCAAAATGTGGCGGGAACACTACCAGGCTCGACAGGCATTTGCGGCAAACTCTAAACAAGAGCCTGCTCCGCCGCACGAGGCTTTGACTACGCTGCTGCGTCAACATTTGATTAAGCACGCTTTCTTGCGAACGCCGGTGACGACCCGGGACGCGGTGCGCTACCGGGAGGAAATACTGGGGGTGCGAGGCGAGAAACATGTCCTTCAGGCAACGGGTCTTACTCTTGAGGAATATGATGAACTTGTTATATTACCGCTGCTGCAACAGGAGGCCTTGAAGCAGCAAAACAGTGCGGAGTCCAATGACGAGCTTTATCGTCTATTGGCAAAGAAGCGCTGGATTTTCGTTTTTCCCTGGCACCTTAGCTGGGATAGAGAACAGGCAGCAGTGAAGCAATAATAAAGGCAGGCGAGAGTAGTATAGTGGTAGTACGTAACCTTCCCAAGGTTGAAGTGGGGGTTCGATTCCCCTCTCTCGCTCATAAAGTTGACAGTTTGAATTTAAAACGCTTAAATGACTGAAGTGGTGAACGGGGCTGAATAAGTTTGTACTTTTAGAAAGGAATGTCTAAATGTACGGTCCGAACGGCGAACGACTCGATTTGGGTGATGGCGACGTTGATGGAGAGGAAACTTTTCGTCGAAAGACTCCCTACCAGATTCCTGGAACGTCACCAAGTGTGCCGCCAGATGAGATTGAGAAGTTGATGAGGACAGGACAAGGATCTACTGCTCGTAGTATTCGATATCAAAGAAGACACATTATTGATCCGGATAATCGGGCTACTAAGTAAGACAAGTCTGCTTTAGATACTTTGGCGGCAATAAGGGGGATGCCGCTTTTTTCTTGGGGATGTAATTCTACCTGCTATTGACAAATATGTGTAATTGTGCTAGTATCTAGCTGTTTCAGTAGTGGAATCGAAGTTTTGTTCTCTCCAATTGGTAAGGAGGCCCCAAATGGCCGCTAAAGTGACTGTCGCACAAAGGCGTGGAAACAGAATGGCTAAATCCAAAAGGCGCGTTCCTGCACCCGGGATGTCAAGAGATATGGTTGAGTTCATGATCAACCGTTACGGAACCACGGACCCGACAGGCCGCAGCAGCAATAGGAAGCACGGAAAGCCTTCCTGGTTATCCGAGAACTGAATCGGCTAACCAAAAAGTACCTTAAGCCCTGCGCTTGCAGGGCTCTCTTTCTCTCGCGGGACAGGTAGTATATCTACTTGACCGCGAGTGAAGGGGGATTTTGTCAGGGAGTACTTTTGCAAGGAGATTTTGTGATGGTCACGGAAGTCAGAATTAGCCAAGTGGAAAGCGCTATTGAAGAGATGGATGGCTACCTGGATGAAGTCATGGAGGATCAGGATTTCCCCAGTGATTTCGCTGAACTGCAGTGCGCTTTGCACTATTTGGCAGAAGGCGGAGTCGATTGGCAGGAGGTGTGTGATATGACGATAGAAGAAATTCTAGTTCGTTATCACGAGTTCCTGCAGGAAGATGTTCGTTGAAAAATAAACAGAGCTTAAAGTTTCCGGGCTCTTAAAACATGTGGAAACTGGTGAACCTACTTCGAAGGGAGACAAGTGATGCGCCTCGTTTACGCTTGCATCGCGATTTTCCTGGTTGGGCTGCTGATCGGTGTTCCGACCTGTCTGGAACTGAAGGGTATGACTCTTGAGCAATCCGGACAATTGACCCAGCTGCTGAAGTCCGTAACCGTTCCAATGCTTATTGTGTTGGCGGTTGTGATGCTGGCTTCAACCTTGTGGCGCAAGACGCCAAAGAACAGTTGAAGCAGGCAGAGGCTGCTCACCCACAGCTATTTTCCCTTTTCGCCGCAGCCCGAACTCAACTTGAGTTCGGGCTTTTTTCTTATTACACTGTGAGGGCTTATGGAACAGGGAAAAAATATGGTCATTAGTGCCTTGGCTGGTGCGGCGGGAGGGGCCCTAGTGCTGTTATTGGTTACCAACAGCCCGCCGGCGGTCAACGAAAACGGCAGTTTAGCCGAATTGCCGGAAACTGAAAGCGTTGATAGCCCTTCGCCTGACTCACTGGTAGTACAGGCAGTGGAAAAGGCCAATCCGGCCGTGGTGTCAATAGTGGTAACGAAAGATGTGCCGATTATCGAACGTTATTATGATGAATTACCGAAGGGGACTGATCCGTTTGGTGATTTCTTTGGCGGTAATTTCTTTTCTCCGTTCAGTTTCAGGGTACCGCAGTATCGACAAAAAGGGACGGAAAAGAAAGAGGTGGGCGGAGGCAGTGGTTTTCTGATATCGGCAGACGGTTTGATTGTTACCAACAAGCATGTAGTTGAACAGGACGATGTAGACTACACCGTGTTTATGAATGACGGGCAAAAGTATGATGCAGTAGTGGTGGCCAGGGATCCGTCTAACGACCTGGCGGTTATTAAAATATCCGGTGGCGAATTGCCTTATTTAGAGCTGGGAAACTCTGGTGAACTAAAAGCGGGGCAGACCGTCATTGCTATTGGCAATGCCCTGGCGGAATTTCGTAATACAGTGTCGGTGGGCGTAATTTCCGGACTGGCAAGATCGATTACTGCCGGCAATGGATTGGGACAATCGGAGCAGCTGGAAGGAGTTATTCAAACTGACGCTGCCATTAACCCGGGCAACTCCGGGGGTCCGTTGCTGGACCTTGATGGCAAGGTAGTAGGAGTAAACGTGGCTATGGCGCAGGGCTCGGAGAATATTGGTTTTTCACTGCCGATTGACCTGGTAAAAGGAGTCATAGAATCAGTCAAAGAGACGGGAAGAATTGTGCGGCCGTACATCGGTATCAGGTACACGCCGATAACAAAAGCTTTGCAGGAAGTAAACAAGTTGTCGGTTAATTTTGGGGTACTGGTGGTAAAAGGGGAGACGCCAGAGGAGCTGGCGGTGATACCAGGCTCGCCGGCCAACAAGGCGGGTATTGAAGAAGGAGATATTATCCTGGAGATAGACGGGGCCAAACTTACAGAGGCAAACTCACTGGCCAAGGCCATAGCCAGGAAAAAAGTGGGGGAGTCGGTGAAATTAAAGATTTTGCATAAAGGGGAGGAAAGAGAAGTCAGTATCGTGCTGGAGGAATCGCCGTGATGAAATTAACAAGCACGGAGTTTGCCAACAACGGCACTATCCCGGCTAAATACACTTGCGACGGTGAGGATGTTAATCCGCCGCTGACGATAGCGGGAGTGCCAGCGAGCGCTAAGAGCCTGGTGTTTATAGCCAATGACCCTGATGTTCCAAAATCAATTCGCGAAGACGGGACATGGGATCACTGGGTGGTATTTAACATATCTCCTGATACGACTGAAATAGCTGAAGGCCATGAACCAGATGGAGTTCACGGCATGGGGACGGGTGGAAATACTGATTATCATGGGCCATGCCCGCCGGATGGGGAACACCGGTACTTCTTTAAGTTATACGCGCTTGATACGATGCTGGGTCTTGATGAAGGAGCAAGTAAGGCAGCAGTGGAGCAAGCGATGGCCGGTCACGTGTTGGCGGGAGCGGTGTTGATGAGTAGGTATGCGCGGTGATTTCTTGTTGACAGCATTATTAGTATATTAGAGGATGAGTCAGCAGTCCGATCGGGCTCGAAGGGTAAAGGAAGAAAAAACCGGTCTTTAAGTAAGCGATACAAAGAAGCTAAACTATTCGTTAGGAATAAGCCGGGGTAGCTTAATGGCAAAGCAATGCTTTCGTAAAGCATGGATATGGGTTCGATTCCCGTCTTCGGCTCATAGGAAAAGAAAACTCTGGGTAGTTTTTTTCTTAATAATTTAATTTCAAGATTAATGGACAGTAAAGAAATACAACTGAAAATTGAGGACTTAACGGAGCGGCTGCAAAAAGTGGCCGACCGTCTTTGACTTGGCAAAGAAGGCTGCAAGAATAAAGAATTTGGAATCAAGCCTGCGCCAGGTGACGGCGTGGACGCCGGAGGTGCAGGAGGAACAAATAGAGTTGTCGGAATTACGCGAAGAGGTGAACTGGCTAGAAGTGAAAAAGGGCGAGCTTAAGGAGTTATCGAGCCCCGACTGGCATCTGGCGAGCGAAACAGATGAACAGGCAGAAAAGGAATGGCTGAACTTTGCGCAGTCGGAACTGAACAAGCTAGAGGCGGATGTGGAAAAGAAAGAGAAAGAGCTGCGGTTTGACGGACCGCATGATAAGTCGGGAGCTATTTTGACTATCCAGGCCGGGGCGGGAGGCACGGACGCGCAGGATTGGGCGGAGATGCTGGAGCGTATGTATCTGCGGCTGGCAGAGAACAGGAAATGGAAAGCAAAAATATTGGACCGGTCCCCGGGAGAAGAAGCCGGCATTAAGCACAGTACTTTTGAAGTGGATGGGAAATATGCATATGGAATCCTGAAGAATGAACATGGCGTACACAGACTGGTGCGGCAGTCGCCGTTTAATGCTGATAACCTGCGACACACGTCGTTTGCCAGGGTGGAGGTGTTACCAAAGTTGTCACCGAAAGAAACACCGGAGATTGAGGTGAAGGATTTGAGGGTGGACACATACCGGGCCAGTGGAGCAGGCGGACAGCATGTTAATAAGACCAGCTCGGCAGTGCGCATTCGACACATTCCGACTGGCATAGTGGTACAATGCCAGAATGAACGTTCGCAGGGGCAGAATAAGGCACAAGCCATGTCGGTATTACAAGCCAAATTACAGATAATGGCAGAGCAACAACACGTGAATGAATTAAAAGAGTTGAAGGGAGAGACAAAAGAAGCGGCCTGGGGAAACCAGATACGCTCTTATGTGCTGCATCCCTACACCATGGTCAAGGATCATAGAAGCGGCGTGGAAGAGCAGAATGCGCAGCGAGTATTAGATGGCGACCTGTCAGCCTTTCTCGATGTGGTATAATTGGTGGAAATGATTGTTTTTTCTAACATTTGCAAAGCTTACGTTCAGGATAGCCCGGCCTTATATGATGTTTCCCTAAAGATTAAAACGGGTGACTTTGTTTCTATTGTGGGGCAAAGCGGCGCTGGTAAATCAACGTTGTTAAAACTGATCTCGGCCGAAGTGCGGCCAACTTCCGGGTCAATTGTTATTGACGGGTGGGATGTGGCCAAGATTAAGCGGTGGCAGGTGCCACACTTGCGCCGCCAGATTGGCGTGGTGTACCAGGATTTTAAACTGCTGCCTAAGCGGACGACGATGGAAAATGTGGCTTTTGCCATGGAGGTGGGAGGTGCTCCCTCGCGCGAGATTCGCGAGACAGTGCCACACATACTAAAGTTGGTTAACCTGCAGGAGAAGGCGAGTGCATACCCGAATGAACTTTCCGGTGGAGAGAAACAGAGAGTAGCTATTGCCCGAGCATTGGCGTACAAGCCACAGATTCTGCTGGCCGATGAGCCAACAGGAAACCTGGATGCATTGCACTCGTGGGATATTGTGCAGTTGCTGATGAAAATAAATAAACTGGGTACCACGGTATTGTTGGCTACGCACAATAACAATATTGTCAATGCTCTAAAAAAACGGGTGATAACTTTGGATAAGGGAAAAGTGGTGTCGGACCAAAAGGGCGGCACATATAAGTTGTAAGATATGATCGGGGTTTCTTTTGGAAGAGTTTTCAGGGCCGCCTTTCAAAATTTTTGGCGTAACGTGTGGCTGTCAGTGGCGACTACAGTGATTATGACTATTACACTGCTGATTGTGCTGTTCCTGTATTTTGCCAACGTGTTTGGCTTGCAGGTATTGCGTAATGTGGAGCAGAAAGTTGATTTGTCAGTAACCTTTATAGAAAACGCCAGTGATGAGCAAATATCGACGTTAGCAGAAGAGGTTGAACGTCGAGACGATGTGGAAACGGTGAATGTGGTGACCAGCGAACAAGCACTGGATATTTTTAGACAACGCAACCAGGACAAACCTTTCATTGAGGAGTCGCTGGCAGAATTGGAAGAGAATCCACTGCCGGCTAGTTTGTTCGTAGTAGCAAAGGAGCCTCGCTTTTACCAGGTAATAGCTGGAGAATTAAGCGGTGAGCGCTACAGCCCGGTCATTGATGAGGTGCACTTTGAGGATTCGCGTGCCGTAATTGATCGGCTGATGATTATAATATCGGCCATCAAAAATGTTGGCATAATAATAACGGTAATTTTCGTGGTGTTAGTAGTGCTGATTATGTTTAATACGGTGCGACTCGCTATTTACAGTTTCCGTGAAGAAATAGATATTATGCATTTGGTAGGGGCATCGCGCTGGTTTATTAGAGGACCGTTTGTGCTGGAATCTGTTTTGGTGGCTCTATCGGCTGTGATATTGGCTAGTGTTATTGTGTACCCGGCGCTGAAAGCGGCATCGCCGGAGTTGCAGAGATTTTTCTTTGCCGGACATGCGGGGGCAACCCCTTTTGATATTTATCAGTACGCCATGTCCAACTGGTTAACTGTGGTCGGATTGCAGGCGCTGATAGCTGTAGGACTCGCCGTTTTTAGCAGCCTGATAGCGGTACAACGATACTTGAAAAATTAAAGACGGCTAAGAATGTCGTACAGTGAGGCGGGGAGTTCTTCGACACGCACCAGGGGAGCCTGACTGATTAAATCGTACATCGAAGGCAAGTAACGAGCGGAGCGCAAAGTAATGCGCAAACGCTGGCCGGAAAAACTGGAGGTGGGTATGAGACGGGCTTCGATAACGCCGGCGTGCTGGCGCAGTTGACGAAGTAAATCGTAGCGCAGGCCCTCAACCCAAACGTCAACTAGCCGGTGGCAGGACAAATTGGCGGCAATTTCATCGATAGTGCCGCGGTGAGCCAACTGGCCGGCGTGCAACAACAACAAAGGAAGTTTTAATGTTTGGGCAGTACTGGCGTGACGGGTGGCGATAAGTACGGTGCGGCCGGCGAAGAGTCTGGGTATGATGGCCGACAGTGGCTTGGCGCCAAGCTGTTCGGCTACGTCGTCAAGAAGGATGAGGGGAGTGTCGGATAGAGCAGCGCGAGCCAGATTGACGCGCAAGCGGCCGGCACTGGACAAGGTTCGGGCAGGCACGAATAATCTTTCTCCCAACTCCAGAATGTCGCTAACCTCCCGGATGCGAGCGGCGGCGGGGCTGATGTTGTGGGTGCGGGCAAAGGCGGTTAGTACCTGGTAGGCGGTGTCCTTGTCAGGTTCGGTTTCTTCGCTGGAAACATAACCGGCGGCCACGTGTTTGAGAGCAGCGGGCGGCTCTCCGTTAACCCGAACGGAGCCAATAGTGGGCTTGAGTATACCGGTAAGAAGGCGCAGCAGAGTTGTTTTGCCGGAGCCTTCATGGCCGAAGACGGTAACGCGGGCGCCGGGAGGAAGAGAAAAAGTGATATCACGCAGAACAGAATAAGTTTCCGGTTTTTGACCGAGCAGGCCAAACAAGCCGGTGGGGCGCTGATAGTCTACCGAGACTCCTTTGAGGTCAACAAATGAAGGAGCATTCTCCATATTTTTGTATTATACCACAGGGGTGATGTGCGCTTGGCAGGATTCGAACCTGCGACTTTCAGCTCCGGAAGCTGACGCTCTATCCACTGAGCTACAAGCGCTTAAAGTGCTTATAGGAGTATAAGAGCTTTTTTATTGCGGAAAATCAAGATATGGTTTATATACTCGTATATTCCGGGATCGTCTAACCACCGCCCGCAGGCGGGGCCCCGCCCGAGGCGGTGGCGGCAGGACACGAGGAAGTTGTACACTTAAGTTTTCTGTAACATTAATCTGTAATCATCATCCGGGATCGTCTAATGGCAGGACGCGAGACTCTGAATCTCGCAATCGTGGTTCGAATCCACGTCCCGGAGCCAAGTCTGATTTATTTATTTTATAAATACGGTATCATGTGTTTATGGACAGGAAAGAGCTAGAGGAAATTTTAGCAAAGCATGCCAAAAGCACTGACTATAAGTTAGAGATTATTACTGATGACATAGGAGTCATTAAGGAGGGCATGGGGCACCTGCAAGATGACAAGATGATGTGTCCGGTTTGAAAGATGATGTGTCCGGTCTGACAGATGATGTGTCCGGTCTGACAGAAAAGGTAGATGTGATATTTGAACAAACCGGTCAACTGACGGTAGATATGGGCGAAGTAAAAAGATCTGTTCAACATCACGAGCAAAAAATTAAACAACTATAGCCCGCAAAATCCCGTGCAATTCAAACACCAGGTGTTTGAATTTTGGGTTGCTTGAAATCGGGCCAGGGAGTAGGCTGGCGGGATGCCAAAACGCGGAGTTTTGGCGTGTTATCACAAATGTTCTTTGACAATTTGGAGGATGACGTCATGAAAGTGCGAACATTTCGGGAGAAAGTGGCGGCCAGGATTGCCGAGGTGAACTCGTGCGTGTGCCTGGGACTGGACAGTGACTGGGAAAAGCTGCCGAGCTGTCTCAAGAGTGCAGGCTTTGAGGGCGGTCTACTGCGCTTCAACGCGGATTTGATCGATGCTACACATGATTTACTGTTGGCGGTGAAATTGAATGCGGCGTTTTACGAAAAGCACGGCGAGGCCGGAAAAAAGGCGCTGCAATGGACTATCGGATACTGTGCAGAAAAAGCGCCGAACGTCATCAGAATCGTTGATTACAAGCGGGCGGACATCGGCAACTCGAATCAGGGCTACGTGACCGAGGCGTTTGAATGCTTCAAAGCGGACGCAGCGACGGTGAATCCGTACTTCGGCCAGGAAGCAATGCAGCCATTTTTAGATCGGCGAGACAAGGGCATCATTATTTTGTGCCGCACTTCAAACCCGGGCGGCGATGAGTTTCAGAATTTGTTGGTCAAACCTCCCGGCTGGACGACTGACTTACAGGATGTCTTCGGTGACAGAAGAACGATGCCGTTGTACGAGTATGTGGCTTTCCAGGTGGTTAAGTATTGGAACCAGCACGACAACTGCGCGCTGGTGGTGGGCGGTACTTGTCCCGATGAACTGGAAAATGTGCGAAAAATCGCACCTTTTATGCCGCTGTTGATTCCGGGATTAGGTGCGCAGGGTGCTACGGCAGCAGAGGTTGTGCCAGTGGCCCGGGACAGTCAGGGCGGGGGAATGATCATCAACTCGTCGCGAGGCATTATTTTTGCCTCGGCAGACACTGACTTCGCAGATGCGGCTCGCAGGAAAACGCTTGAGCTTAGAGATGAGATTAACCAGTACCGACGAGCAGTCTAGGAAACCGAAAGGAGAGAGATATGTTGTCGCATGAAGAGGTTATGGTTAAATTTGCCGAAGTAGGTGCGGTTATTACCAATAGCCACCTGGTGTACACTTCCGGCAGACACGGATCGGCGTACGTGGACAAGGATGCTATTTACCCTTTTGTGGAGGTTACCTCTGCCCTGTGCCAAAGCCTGGTGGATGTGGCTGTCAAAGATGAATTAATGAGGGAGGCGACAGTTATTATCGGCCCTGAACGAGGGGGAATAATTCTGTCGCAATGGACGGCCTGTCACCTGGCACAATTGACAGGAAACGTGGTGCTGGGCGTGTACGCGGAAAAGTCCGATGAAGGAGGAGCCTTCCTGATCAAACCCCGCTGGCTGAAGCATGTCCAGGGAAAACGCGCACTGGTGGTTGAAGATGTGCTGACAACGGGCGGGTCGGCCAGGAAGGTTGTTGAGTTGGTACAGACGACGGGCGGCCTGGTGCAGGGAGTGATAGCTCTGTGCAATCGCGGAGGTGTCGCGGCCAGAGATCTCAACGTACCCAGACTGTACTCACTGGTTGAGGTAAATCTGGAGTCGTGGGAGGAAGCGGATTGCCCATTGTGCAGAGATGGCGTGCCCATCAATACACAGGTTGGCCACGGCAAGGAGTTTCTGGATCGCCAGAAAAGAAAGTGAGGAAGACGGTTCCACCAGTATGTGACAAGTTCTTTAAGCACCGGGGACACAATTTTTGACAACTTGTGATCGGTGCTTTTTTATTTTCTCTTAAAAAGAACCCCACGAAGCCAGAAGAACTTTAGTGGGGTTTATTTGGCAATAATGCCTTGTTTGCGCATGACGCGGCCGATGAGCTTGGCAGTGGGGAAGTATACCGTATTGCCGCGATGAATTTCCTGGCGCAGCCACTGGCCGTTGAGAAGAAAGCGCAAACCATGCCGCATAAAAGGAAGGCCGTAAGAGTAAATACCGCTAACAGGAACATCAGGTTCTTTAGGATTAGCCGGAGAAAACCAGGAACGGAGACGACGGAACAGCGAGCACAACGAGTGATACCAGCGTCTTTGCTGTTCGTCCCACCGGCGTTCTTCATACTTAACCTGCTGTTTTAGGGCGAAGCGATGGTTATTGGCGGCAATGTCGTCTTTCATAATGGCCAGTAAGTGTTGCCAGGAGACTCCGACCCACTTATTCTTCCGCTGCGAGAAGAAGATAATTCTGGCCGCCGCTTCTTCCGCTTCCAGATTGCAATCAAACACGGTTGGCAGAGTGTAGGGTTCAATCTTTATCTGCCGAGGGCGGCAAGGCATCTTTTCCAACACGGGAAAGATACCCTTGTCTTTCTTGTGTCGGATCATTTTTTTCTCTTTAAAATAAAAGGTGCGATCAAATATGGCCTGCGCTGTAAGTAAATAGCACTGGCGGGATGATAAGTCAAGCGTGTATAGTTAAGTGTATGAAAGTTTTCCTGGCGGCGGACCATCGAGGCCTGGAGCTCAAAAATATTTTGCGTGACTGGCTTAAAGGCGAAGGGTATGAGACGGCGGACCTGGGAGCGACGGAATCAGATAAGGATGACGATTACCCGGACTTTGGTTTTGTGCTGGCGAAGAAAGTGGCGGCGGAGCCGGGCAGTTTTGGGGTGGCTGTATGCGGGTCGGGGGTGGGTATGGGAATAGCGGCAAACAAGGTAGACGGGGTGAGAGCTGTGCTGGCCCATGACGTCAAGCTGGCAGTGGCGGCCAAGCGGGACGACGATGTTAATGTGATTTCCATTGGGACTGATTTTATTAGTGAGGAGCAGGCCAAGGGTATAATCAAGGCGGTACTGGAAACAAACTTTTCCGGAGCAGCGCGACATCGGCGGCGAATAGATAAAATTACCCGATATGAGAATGGTTGAGATAGTACCAGCCATCCTGCGCAAGACATTCGAGAAAATAGAGGAGGATTGGGATAAAGTCCGTGAAGCGGCCATGCATATTCAAATTGATGTGACAGATGGCGTATTCGCCGGAGAGCCAACGTTCAGAAATATCAGACGGCTCAAGCAATTAACGAAAAGCGAGAAGGCGGAACTGCATTTAATGGTGCATACCCCGGCTAATTTTGTGGATGATGTTATTGATTTAAATCCGGCTCGGTGTGTATTTCATCTGGAAGCGTTTTCCGGGACAAATGACCTTTTTTTTGCTTATGAAAAATTGCGGGAAGCAACAAGTAGCGAGCTGGCGCTGGCAGTAAATCCAGAGACACCGAATGAACGACTGGAAGAATATTTAGGCCTAATCGACTATGTGCTGTTTATGGGCTACAACCCGGGGTGGGCGGGCCAAGAGATAAACCCGGCGGTTTATCGAAAGGTGGGGCAGTTTAAGGATAAGCATGCCGAGATGCCGGTGGCGGTTGATGGGCATGTTGGTAAGGAAACGGTGGAGGCTTATGTGAAAGCAGGGGCTGATATTTTGTGTGCCAATACGTCTATTTTTGGCCGGGGAAGTCCACTGGAAAGCCTGGAGCAGTTGAGATTACTGGCTGAAGCGGCGATTGAAGATAGTGTGTTATAATCAACCTTATGAAGAGGCTAACGAAGCTGGGAGATCTGAATCGGATGGCGAATACTTTGCGTAAAGATATTATCAATATGCTGGCGGAGGCAGGTTCGGGACATACGGCGGGACCGCTGGGTTTGGCTGATATAGCTACGGTGTTGTACTTCAACGTGATGAATATTGACCCGGCAAGGAGAGACGATCCGGATAGGGACCGGCTTTTTGTGTCTTGTGGTCATACGGCGCCGGTGTGGTACGCGGCGCTGGCGCGGGCTGGATTTTTCCCCGTCGAGGAACTGAAAACGTTACGTAAGTTAGGCACGCGTCTGCAAGGACATTTAGACAGGTTGACGGTGCCGGGGGTGGAATCGTCGGCAGCCAGTTTAGGCCAGGGACTTGGTATTGCTTGTGGCTCAGCTTTGGCAGCAGAACTGGATGGTAAAAGATACCAGACTTTTTGCGTGATGTCAGATGGCGAACAGGATGAGGGTTCAATATGGGAGTCGGCTGCATTTGCGGGACACTACAAATTACAGCATCTGACGGCCATTATGGATAGAAACAATATTCAAATTGATGGCATGACGGAAGACGTGATGACTAAAGAGCCACTGCGGGATAAATATGAGGCTTTTGGCTGGCATGTGATTGATGCCGACGGGCATAATATTGAGGAGTTGATCGATGCCTGCCGTGAGGCCAAGGCCATTGTGGAAAAATCAGTGTTGATAATTGCACACACTACACCGGGTAAGGGAGTTGATTTCATGGAAGATGATTTTCGTTGGCATGGTGTGACACCAGGTAAACTAGAAACAGAGAGAACGCCGCCCAAGGACCAGCAGATAAAAGAAGCCTTGAGGCAATTAAATGCTCTGGATAAACAGGCAGGAGACTATGTTGGCTAAGAAAGCATATTTAAAGAGAGATACTTTAAGTAAGGATGTTGGTACGGCGCCGACGCGAGATGGATTTGGGATGGGCTTAGTGGAAGCAGGAGAGAGAGATGATAGAATAGTAGTACTGTGCGGAGATTTATCTGATTCAACCAAAACTGCCCTATTCCGGGACCGATTCCCGGAGCGGTTTATTCAGGCTGGTATTCAGGAGCAGAACATGGCCGTGCTGGCAGCGGGGCTGGCTTTGCAAGGGAAGGTTCCTTTTATTTCTACTTATGCCGTATTTTCACCCGGGCGCAACTGGGACCAGATTCGTATTTCCGGTTGTTATAATGACACTAATGTGAAATACGCCGGGGCTCACACGGGAGTATCGGTTGGACCGGACGGGGCTACACACCAAGCTCTGGAAGATATTGCTTTAACCAGGGTGCTGCCGCGTATGACAGTGCTGGTACCATGTGATATGGAAGAGACACGCAAGGTGGTGCACGAAGCAATAAAGATACAGGGTCCGGTTTACTTTCGCTTTGCCCGGGCGGCTTCGCCGGTGTTCACGACAGAAAAAACTCCATTTAAACCGGGAAAAGCGCAAGTGTTCCGTGAGGGTAATGACGTAGCTATAATCGCGGCTGGTCCTATTGTGCATACGGCGTTGATGGCGGCTGACCGATTAATTGAAAAAGATATTTCCTGCCGGGTAATTAATTGTCCATCTGTTAAGCCACTTGATGAAAAGACTATTACCCAGGCGGCTAAAGAGTGCGGGGCGGTGGTGACATGTGAAGAACACCAGGTAATGGGCGGAGTAGGTAGTGCTGTAGCAGAGTTTCTGGCCGAGACTTATCCAGTGCCAATGAAGTTTATTGGTATGCATGATTCGTTTGGCGAATCAGGGGAGCCGGAAGAATTGTTAAGGAAGTATCGAATGGACGTGGACGCAATCGTGGACAGCGTAAGGAGTTTAATAAAGAGGAAGATGATCTAAGAGCCCTTATGTGGATGAAGTGGAAAAGTTGTCTTGCATTTTCATAACTAGTATGACAGGGTATGAACGTTGTACCTTTTGACCCTGTCTTGAGATTAAGGAGAAACACGGATGCCATCAGAGAATGATCAGATTAAATGCGTAGCCGCAAGGGGAAGAGAACCGGAGAGACTGCCGTTACCGCCGGCCGAAGATGCTGATTATGACCGTTGGATTGAGGAAGCTGAGGCATGGCGTAAGGCACGAAAAGAGGCTCAACTGGACCAGCTTTCGAGTTGAGACGAGACAAGAGAAGAGAAGAGACACATTTTTTCAGCCCCCATTCCTGGCGGGCTCTTTTTTTGTTTATTGTCATTAGGACAAGAGAGGGGGGTGTGATACACTTAGATTGTTAACTTGTCTAAATAAAAAAATATTTATGAATGAAGAGCAATTGAATCAAGGGCAGCCACAACAGCCGGGGCCGATGCCTCCACAGCCGCCGCCTCCGGCGAGTGGTGATGACAGTCAACACAAGACCATAGCTATTTTGGGTTATATTTTGCCATTTTTATTCTTTATTCCCCTGTTGTCTGAAGAAGCTAAAGGTAATCGGTTTGCCAAGTACCACGCTAATCAGCAGTTGAATTTGTTGTTATGGTGGGTGGTCGGTAGTGTTTTGGCTTCGATGTTGATGTTTATTTTCATTGGCGCGCTGCTGTACCCGATTGTTTGCATCGGGGGCGTTGTCTTCATGATTATGGGTATCATCAACGCATCCAACGGGGAGACCAAGCCGTTGCCGCTGATTGGTAAGATTGAACTGCTGAAATAAAAAAGCATCAGGTGTTTTACGCTGATGCGGTTTGAGTTTAGAGTTGCTGGCGTTCGTTGAGGGATGTGGCCAGGAGCCTGAAGTCGTTTGCTTCCAGACTCTGCTTAAGAGAGTGCAAAAAGTGAAAGCAGACGTCGTACCAGGCTTTGCCGTCAGCGACAGCGTACTTGACGCGATTGTTACGTGTCGCCAGGTTGGCCCAGGAGTAGTTGTGGCGGCCGCTGGTATTGATGACCAGTACTGGTACGCGCCAGCTTATTAATAGTCGAAGGCATCGTGCCTGACCATTTTTCAGATCTTTGCTTCCACAAAGAACTATGGCTGCAGCGGGATGGCTTGGTGTGTCTGGCCAGATTTCAACTCCGGCAGACCAGTGTTGACCCAGGAATGCAGTGCACTCCTGCACGGTTGAATTTTGGTCACCGGAAGCGTTTATAAGCAGTATAGGACGATTTTTGTCTACTACGCTCACAGCTGTCTCCTTTAATTAATTGACGCCGAAAAATTTAATAACGAACAGGCCTGGTAATGTATCACATAGACCGGCAGCGGACAATAGGCTATGATGAGCGGCATGTCGCAGTACTATAATCCTAAGCGGGTAAGGGGAGTCTTTGACCCGGTTGCAAGGGAGTCTTTTAACATCAGCCGGTCAAAAATAGATTTATTCCAGGATTGTCCGCGCTGTTTTTATCTGGACAGACGTTTGGGGGTAGCGCGCCCGCCCGGTTTTCCTTTTAATTTGAATTCGGCTGTTGATACTTTGTTTAAAAAGGAATTCGATATACACCGGGTCAGGCAGGAACAGCATCCTTTAATGAAGACGTATGAAATAGAGGCGGTGCCTTATCAGCATAATGATTTGGACATGTGGCGAGACCCTTTTCGGGGAGTACGACATTACCACAAGCCAACTAATCTCACGATATCCGGCGGAATTGATGATGTATGGGTGAATCCGGCAGGTGAGCTTATTGTGGTGGATTATAAGGCGACGGCCAAGAACGGGCAGGTAAATCTGGAGGCACCGTGGCAGATAAGTTACAAAAGGCAAATTGAAGTATATCAGTGGTTGTTGCGGCAAAATGATTTTAAAGTCTCAAATACGGGGTACTTCGTTTATGCTAACGGACGGACAGATAGAGAGGCTTTCGACGGTAAGCTTGAGTTTGATGTAACTATTTTGCCATACACGGGTAAGTCGGATTGGGTGGATGAGACATTATACGACATTAAGGAATGCCTAATGGGGGAGGAGCTGCCCACGGCGGGGCAGGATTGTGACTGGTGCCGCTACAGGACAGCAGTGAGTGAGTTTGAAGCAAAATAGAATACTACGTGCTAGAATAGTATAGGGGGTGTGGATAAATTAACTTATTAATTATTATTATATTTTAACTATGACAGACAGTGTTTTAGGGGAATTAGGAGAAAAAATAAAAAACACTATTGTTGGAGTGTTGGAGGGGGTCGATGAAGTGTATGACACTTTGTTTGACACGGTGCGAGGCAATGTTGTTTCGTTCCTGGAGGGAGCCGGCGACATTACCACGACGGCGGTAGAAAACGTCAGCGATGTTGTAGTGGGCGCACTGCAAGGCACTGAAGCAGCTGGCAAAGCCGGGACAAATGCTGTAACCGGCGTGGTGCGCGGTACAATAAAAGGCGTATCAGAAGCCGGCGGTGATGTTGGCAGTGTGGTGAAGAACACGGTGTCGGCGGCAGTGCAGGGCACTAGCGATTTAGGTGGTGATGTAACTGGAGCTGCAGTTGGCGCTGTGCAAGGCGCTGTTGATGCGGTAAAAGAAGTGGGCGGGGACGTAGGCACTGCTACAACCAATGCAGTGACGGGCGCTATCGATGCGGCAGGTAAGGTGAGCACGGAGGCGGTGGAGTCAGTCAAAGACGTGTTGGGAAGTAGCGTCGACGGAGCCAAGGAAGTGATTGAAAAGCTGTAAAGATATTTTTTGAGCCAAAAACCAGGTCGGCTATTACGTCGGCCTGGTTTGGGTTACGACTGGATATTAGACAATATTTGTTTTGTCATGGCAATATCTAAGGGTTCTTGACAGTGAGCCGCGCGGTATATAGAATGGAAAGGTTATGGTTTTTTGGTCCGCACTTGAGCGGATTTTATTTATAATGGAAAGAGATTATGGAAAGCCTACTAGATAAAGTGGACCAAGTAGAACAAGAGATTAAGGACCGTCTTGCTCAAGTGGAGAAAGATTGCCGGGAGCAGTTGTCAGATATCCGAGCGGCTGAAGGTGATGTGGTGGAAGAGGTACGAGTGAGAGCAGAAAAACAGGGGCAGCAAATTATTAGAGAACAGGTGCAAAAAACCCAAGCGGAGATAAACGCTATGAAGCAGGATAGGGAGCGGTCCGTGGCAGCCTTGCACAAAATAGCGGATGGTAACAGACAACAAGCGACGGACAAGGTGGTAGCGCTGTTTGCTAAGGAATATACGGCATGATTGCCGAGATGACCAAAGTGCAGATAGCTGTACCTAAACGCGAGGAGGAAAATCTGTTACGCTGGTTGCAGGAAAAGGAAGTTTTGCACGTGACGGCAACGCACAAGAATAAAGCCAACAGTGCCGGAGAGGGAGAGCTTAACTATCAATTAGCCCAGTTACAGTTTGCGCTGGAGTTTATCGGGAGAGTTAAGAAAGACCTGCGCCTGGAGGAAAAGCGCTCAATAAGACATCTGTTTGCTGCTAAACCGCAGGCTACTCTGGAACGCCTGGAACAGGTGTGGGAGTCTTTGGAAACGAGTAATTTATTGGAAGAGATTCGCCAGCGCAATGATTTGTTAGTGCAGAATAGAGCGAAGCACCAGGAAATAATTGATGCGGAGAAAGAGGTTGCGCCATGGCAGGGGTTAAAGATCACGGGTAAGGAAATGAGAAAAAGTGGTGTGGTACGCCACTACCTGTTGTCAGTTAGTGTGCAGGAGTCGTTACTGGTTAAGAAAAGAATGCAGAATATTGGTACTTTGGCTTTGAATGAAGTGGGCAGATTGGCAGAAAAAAAGGGCGGTACGGTATATTTGGAGGTGGTGGTGCACAATAGCGAAGCCGATAAGTTGATCGATGTAATACAGCAAACAAACACCGAGTTGATAACGCTTGATGTGCCAGACCAAAAAACGGTATCTGAATACGCTGATGGTCTGAAGCAACAGGTGGACAATTTAGCGGCTGAAGAGGTGCGCTTGCTGGAGGGGGCAGAAAAGTTTGTAAAACTGGAGCGCCAGTTAAAATTTGCTTACGATGCCTTGTTGCATCATAAGGAACGATTGACGACCAGGCAGACGATGGGACGACTGTCGCTGGCGGTGATAATATCGGGTTGGATACCGCAGCGACGGCTGGAGAAATTTACGGAGGATCTAAAAAAATATTTCCCGACAGCGTGTATTGAACAGGCCAGGCCAGGAAAAAAAGAGAAGAGGCCGGTGCTTTTTGATAATAAGCCTTATGTGCAACCTTTCGAGGTAGTAACAGATATTTACGGAAAACCTAAATATAATGAGCTGGACCCGTCGCCGGCGCTATCTATTTTCTTTTTGGTGGCTTTTGGCCTGGCACTAACGGACGCTGGTTACGGTATTGTGATGATGCTTTTGATGTGGGCAGCGGGGAAATTTTTCCGCTTGAAGAAGAGTATGCGTAAAATGATTAGACTATTGTTTTATGCCGGGGCGTCAACCTTGATATTTGGAGCGCTAACCGGCGGCTGGTTTGGTATTAACCTGGGGAACCTGCCGAAGAGTGATGTCCGTGATTTGTTGTTGTCGGTTAAATTACTTGACCCGGTAAGTTCGCCTATGACTTTGCTGCTGGTGGCTTTTGCGGTGGGAATTATGCAGCTGCTGTTTGCCTGGGTGGTAAGAGGTTATGATCATTGGCGGCAGAAGCAATATGTGGCAGTGCTATTTGACGATGTGGCCTGGATTACCATGATAATTTTCCTGCTGACCTGGGCGGGCAGCGCGCGTGGTGTTTTGTCGACGTCGCTTAGCGGGCCATTGCTTAATTTGGTGCTGGTTAACGCCGGTATTTTGATTTTGACCCAGGGGCGCTCTTATAAGAACCCTTTGTTGAAAGTGGGAGTAGGAGTCCTTAGCTTGTATGGATTAGTAAGCTTTTTGAGTGATACCTTGAGTTATTCCCGGCTATTGGCCCTGGGGCTGGCAACAGGAATTATTGCCCTGGTGGTCAACATGATTAGTGGTATGGTAGTGGATTCAATCCCAATAGTAGGATATTTATTGGCGGCAGTTGTTTTACTGGTAGGCCATGTGTTTAATCTGGGGATCAATGCTTTAGGCGCCTTTATTCATTCCGGTCGTCTGCAGTTTGTTGAGTTCTTTCCTAAATTTCTGGAGGGGGGCGGGGAATCATACAAACCACTGGGTCGAGTCAGCCATTACGTTGATAATCCTAACGAATTCGTTTAATATTAATCTTTAAAATCATTAATTTATAACAAATAAACTATGCCTTACGGAATCGTGATTGCATTAGGGGGGGCGGCCCTGGCAGCATCATTAGCTGGTCTGGGGTCAATATTCGGAGTACGCACAGCGGCGCAAGCCAGTGCTGGTGTTATCTCTGAAGATCCTGATAAGTTTGGTAAAGTGCTTCTCCTGACAGCACTGCCTGGCTCACAGGGTATTTACGGCTTTTTGGCCGCCATTATTATTGCTAACGCTATCGGACTGCTGGGCGGCGAGCTGGCCGACTTAAGTGTAGCCCAGGGGTGGCAGGTACTAGTGGCTTCATTGCCAGTTGGTATAGCTGGTCTTTTCTCTGGTTTATTTCAGGGACGAGTATGCGCGGCAGCTGTTAATATTACAGCTAAAAAACCAGATGCCTCTGGTAAGGGAGTGATTATCTCGGCCATTGTGGAGACGTACGCTGTGTTGGGCTTACTGGTTAGTATTCTACTGATCAACGGACTGGGGTTGTAATGTCGTTTACGCAACTACAACAGACATTAATTACTGAAGCCCGTGAGCAGGCGGAGGCCACAAAAGAACGTTATCGGCAGGAAGTAGAGAAGGAGGAGAATAGAATAAAGGAACGTGCCAAGGAAGTGGAAGAGGATATTATCGATCAGGCCAGAGCGGAGGGAGAACGGCAAGTTAAAAGCCTGCACCAGGAAGCTCAACTGGCGGCACGGGCTGATATTCTGCGAGTTAAACAGGAGGAGCTGAATAAGACGACACGGAATGCCGTAGATACAATAATGTCCTGGGATGAGAACAAGGTAAAATCCTTAATAAAAACCTTGCTGGCGCAGTTGCCCGAAGGAAAAGGATCAGTAACGGCGGGTGAAAAACATCAGGAAGTAGTGTCGCGCGAGGCTGAAAAGAAAGGTCTTAAGATTAAAGATAAAACGGTGTCGGGTGATGGCGGTTTTGTGTATAGCGATGCCGAGGTTGAAGTGAATGCGCTGGTGAACGAGTTAGTAAAAAATGTGTTCGCTCGCCATCGGGCAGAAATAGCTAAAATCTTGTTTGAATAAAATGACAAAAGCAGATACGCCATATTTAATAGGCGTTATCCGAGAATGGGAAAGAGGGTTTCTTGAGGACGACGAGTACACACGCCTGATTGAGGCTAAGTCGATTGAGGAAGCCAGACACGTGTTAGTGGACACGCCTTATGGCGAGCGGCCGATGGAGGAACATTTGCAGGAGGTTCACAAGTGGCTGGGAGGAGGAGTGAACGACGAGCGTGTGTATCAATTTATATCGGCTCGTTACGATGCACTGAATGTGGCCACTGCACTGATGGAGAAGAGAGGGGGCAACGAGGCGATGAAAGAGAAGTCCCCCTTAGGTAGTTTATCGGCTGATATTATTCAGAGTACGGTGTGGCATAACTTGGGCTGGGAGAACGTGCCAGAAATATGGGAATCTTTTATTAAAGGTCAGTTGGAGGTAGAGGCAGGTCTGGCTGATATTATGGCGGCGGCGGCGTCTCGTGCCCAAACCTGGCGGAAGCAACTGGCTTTTACGCCGTTGATGCGTGAAGTAGCGGCCTGGTATGACAAGGGAGAGCGGCAAGACAAGAGAGAGCGGCCGTTTACTCCCCAGGACGACGCCACGGAATATGATCGACAAATGGACGAGGAGCTGATTAAAATAATTAAACAGCATCGCTTTGAGCCGACGGGATATGACATGATTATGGCTTTCTGGTACGCCAAAGAGTTGGAGGTACGTAACCTGCGTTTGTTGTTGGCGGCTAAAGGCTCAGCAATGGATAGCGCTGATTTAAGAAAACTTAACCGCTCGCTTTTTAGAAGTTTGGCATAATTTTATGGAGAATAAAGAACAGACGAAGATTACTTATTTGGGGCCGAGCGGTGCGGGATTTGGCTTTCGGTTAGCCGGAATTGATATCATTACCTGTGATTCGCCCAATGACCTGGTATCACGCCTTAAAGAGATAAAAGAGGAAGGGGAAAGTGGTATTGTGTTGATTGACGAAGGCCTGGCAGAGGACGTGTTGGACGACGTGGAAAAAATGAATCAGGACGCGTTGCCAGCTATAGTGCTGGTTACCCAGCCAGGAAAGTCGAAGCATCTGGCGGCGCACAAAATGAACCGACTGTTGATTAAAGCAGTGGGATCGGACATTCTTAGTCATTAGTTATTAGTTATTATGAAGCAGAAAAAAATTGAGGGTGAAATTCAAAAAGTATCAGGGCCACTGGTGGTGGCGAGGGGTATGCAGGGCGCCAAGATGTATGATCTGGTCCTGGTTGGCAAAAATCGGTTAATGGGAGAAGTGGTGGAGCTGGAAGACGATACGGCTTCGATCCAGGTTTATGAGGAGACTAGTGGATTGATGCCGGGACAGGAAGTGGTATCAACGGGAGAGCCGCTGTCGCTGGAGCTGGGGCCAGGCATGTTGAGCACTATTTATGATGGTATTCAGCGTCCCCTGGAAGTTATTAGAGATAAAAGCGGGGCTTTTATTGCCAGAGGAGTCACAGTTGACTCCCTTGATCGTGAGAAGCAGTGGGATTTCACTCCGCGAAGTCTCGTCGGAGGCGAGACCGCGGGACAGGGCGCAATGGTTACGGGAGGAGACATATTGGGTACTGTTCAGGAGACAGAAATTATTGAGCATAAAATTATGGTGCCTCCGAACTTGAGTGGCAAGATTAAGCACATTGTGCCGGCGGGAGCTTATAAGGTTACGGACACAGTGGCTGTACTTGAAGATGACAGAGGCAAAGAACACGAGATTACCATGATGGCACGCTGGCCAATCCGTACCCCCCGCCCGGTTAAAGAGAAATTGATACCGACGGTTCCCTTATTGTCGGGACAGCGGGTTATCGATACATTTTTCCCCATTGCCAAGGGTGGTACCGGGGCTGTGCCGGGACCTTTTGGGGCCGGTAAAACAGTCGTACAACAGCAGTTGGCTAAGTGGGCAGACGCGGAAATTATTGTTTACATTGGTTGTGGAGAGCGAGGGAATGAGATGACGGACATCCTAATTGAGTTCCCGGAGCTGGAGGATCCGAACACGGGTAAGCCGCTGTTGCAACGTACAGTGTTGATTGCTAATACCTCTAACATGCCGGTGGCGGCCAGGGAGGCGTCTATTTACACCGGGATGACAATTGCGGAGTATTATCGGGACATGGGATACTCGGTGGCTTTGATGGCCGATTCCACTTCCCGATGGGCTGAGGCCTTACGTGAAATGTCAGGACGACTGGAAGAAATGCCGGGCGACGAAGGGTATCCTGCTTACCTGGGCTCACGAACGGCTGGATTTTATGAGCGGGCCGGTAGTGCCAGAGTGCTGGGTTCAGATGAACGGGAAGGGTCACTGACGGCCATTGGAGCGGTATCGCCGCCAGGAGGAGATCTATCGGAGCCGGTGACACAAAACACATTGAGTGTAGTAAAGGTTTTTTGGGGATTGGATGACAAACTGGCTTACAGCCGTCATTACCCGGCCATTAACTGGCTGACTAGCTATTCGCTGTACACAGATCAATTGGCCGATTATTATCGCAGTAAAACGGGAGATGATTGGAGCGAGTTGAGACAGGAAGCGATGACGATTTTACAGGAAGAGGCAGCCCTGGAAGAAGTGGTGCGGCTGGTTGGAATTGAGGCCCTATCTCAGCAAGAACAATTGTTGCTGCACGTAGCCAGAATGATACGGGAGGACTACCTGCAACAAAACGCGTTTGATGAAGTGGACACTTATACCAGTCTAATTAAGCAGTACCGTATGTTGAAAGTTATTATGCAATTTTATCGCACGGGAGGCGAGAAGTTGAAGAAGGCAGAGGCGGCCATAGATAATTTAATGCAGCTCGAGGTGGTGGAGAAGATTGCCAGGGCAAAAATGGTTCCGCATGATGAGGTGACAGACTATTTTGACGAGCTGGAGAAGCAACTTTAATGCTAAATACCCATGTTAAAAGAATATAAAACAACAAAGGAAATAACCGGACCGCTATTAATAGTGGAGGGAGTAGAAGGGGTGGCCTATGACGAGCTGGTGGAGGTCGCGTCGCCGGGGCAGGAGAAGCGACGGGGTAAGGTATTGGAAGTAATGGATGACCGGGCAGTGGTGCAAATGTTTGAAGGTACCAGTGGTTTAAGCGTATCGGGAACCAAGGTGCGTTTCCTGGGAGATGTGTTGAAACTGCCGGTATCGGGAGATTTGCTGGGACGGACGTTTTCTGGCTCCGGTAAGCCGATTGACGGACAACCGGAGATTATTCCGGATGAGGAGCGTGATATTAACAGTTCTCCAATTAACCCGGCGGCGCGGGCGTATCCGGATGACTTTATTCAGACTGGTATTTCCAGTATTGATGGCATGAATACATTGGTCCTGGGACAAAAGTTGCCGATATTTTCCGGAGCTGGACTTCCCCACTCACTGCTGGCAGCGCAGATTGCACGGCAAGCAACAGTACCTAGTGCCAACAAAGCAGGAGGTAAGGGAATTGAATTCGCGGTGGTGTTTGCAGCAATGGGAATTACATACGAAGAGGCGCAATTCTTCATTAATGACTTCACAGGCAGAGGAGCCATCGAGCACTCGGTGCTATTTATTAATCTGGCTAATGACCCGGCGGTAGAGCGTATTGCTACCCCGCGTATGGCGTTGACGGCGGCGGAATATCTGGCCTTTACCAAACATATGCATGTGCTGGTGATTATGACAGACATGACAAAATATGCCGAGGCACTGCGTGAGATTAGTTCGGCTAGAAAAGAAGTGCCGGGGCGGCGTGGTTACCCGGGTTATCTATATTCCGACCTGTCGACAATTTATGAACGAGCGGGGAGACTGCGAGGCGAGGAAGGTTCCATCACCCAGCTGCCGATTTTATCTATGCCGGAGGATGATAAAACCCATCCTATTCCTGACTTGACAGGGTACATTACTGAAGGACAAATAGTACTAGGACGCGACCTGCACCAAAAGGGGAGCTACCCGCCGGTTAATGTATTGTCATCATTGTCCAGGTTAATGCCGAAAGGTATTGGGGAAGGTAAAACGCGGAAAGACCACAGCGGAGTGGCTAACCAAATGTTCTCGGCTTACGCACGGGGACTGGAAGTTAGAGAGCTGGCCGTTATTCTGGGGGAAGGAGCACTGACGGAGACGGACAAAAAATATCTTGCCTTCACGGATCAGTTTGAGAAGAAGTTTATCAGCCAGGGTGAGACAGAAAATCGCAGTATTGAAGAAACACTGGCTATAGGTTGGGAACTACTTATGTTGCTGCCGAAGAGTGAGCTGAAACGAATAAAAGAGGAGCACATAGAAAAGTATGCCAAACCTAAGGGTTAATCCTACTAGAATGGAGCTGCTACGCCTGAAGAAGCGAGCAGTTTTGGCACAAAAGGGACATAAGTTACTAAAAGAGAAGCGTGATGGGTTGATGCAGGAGTTTTTGGAATTAGTCCGTGAGGTCAAAGAATTAAGAGAAAATGTGGATGAGAAGTTAGCTAATGCTTTGCACCGCTTTACTTTAGCGCAGGCGGCTATGGACCCACAAGCAGTGAGAATGGTTTCTTTACTTGAGTTACAAAAAGTTACGGCTGCCGTGGCGGAAAAGAATGTGATGGGAGTTAAAATTCCGGACTTTGAGACGACATATGAAGAGTCAAATGAAAAATATATTAACTGGGAGACGTCACCGGAGTTGGACATAGCCATGTACGATTTTCGCGAGGTGTTGCCGTTACTGCTGAAGCTGGCAGCTAAGGAGAAGGCAGCAGAGTTGATGGCCCAGGAGATTGAAAAAACCAGGCGGCGGGTCAATGCCCTGGAGCACGTTTTGATACCGCAGCAAAAGCAGACGATAAAATACATTAGTATGAAACTGGAGGAGCAGGGGAGAGCGGCGATTATAACGACAATGAAGGTAAAAGAAAGTATTAGTAACCAGTAACTAGTAATATATTGCTGCATATTAAGGGTCGGCTTTGTTTCTTGTTTGGAGGGAGATTTTGATGTACTCTTGGTAAGATAAATAATTCTTAAGTGACTTTATTATGTACAAAAAAATTATTGGTTTGGGGATAGCAATGAGCCTTTTGCTGCTGTCAGCGCCGGCGGTGGCGGCAGTGCAGAGGCAAGCGGCGACGTTGTTTACACCAGGCACGGAAAAGGTGTTAAAGTTGCCGGCGGCGGCTGACGGGTCGCCGGTTATTTCGTTGGGGCAAGCGATTGACCCCGGCACGGGGCAGGCAGTGGAGGGTTATGCCTTTGTGCATTACAAAAATGAGATGGCCAAAGGCGGCAATAAAGGGAAGCCGCCTGGAGAAAGCGGCGAAGGCGCGTGTTACAGTTTTCTGGCTAACGGTGCTAACTGGAAGACAGTAGAACCATGGATAGTTAACCCGACTAATGTAGAAGGCCTGGATGAAAACTTTGTAGTCGGCAACCTAGCAGCAGATATCACTAAATGGGAAACTGCGGCAGAAGGAATTGATGTTTTAGGCAACGGATCACAGACAAGTGACGAATTAATAGCAGACACAGCAGCGCCAGATAACTTGAATGAAGTTTATTTTGGTGACGTTGATAGTCCGGGAGCTATTGGAGTGACGATCGTGTGGGGTGTGTTTAGAGGTAAGCCGTCCGAGCGGCAGCTAGTGGAGTGGGACCAGGTTTACGACCAGGTTGATTTTGATTGGAGTGACAGTGGCGAGATGGGAAAAATGGACTTCGAGAACATAGCCACACACGAACTGGGACACTCGGTGGGTATGGGACATCCGAATGACTCCTGCACTGAAGAGACGATGTATCGCTTGGCTGATTTCGGTGAGACTAAAAAGCAGACGTTGGAAGCAGGGGATATAGCAGGAGTTAAAGCGCTGTATTAAATTTTCTTAAACCCCAGAATTCTGCTGTCCCACGGCCTATAGTCCCAATTCCAACCCTAAGGGTTGGAATTGGCATTGACAACTATATATAAACAGGAGTGGAATTTAGGGTGGGTGCTTAAAAACACGTGATCTTTTGACAATTTACCCTAATAAAAGGGAGGTACTCATGAATGCCGAAGAACGCGAACGCATGCCTCTCGTTCAGAGCCAACGGACAAAGACGATGTTGGATTTGTGCAGAGTGGCGAGGAAGACAGGAGACCATGTGCTTAGTATGGGGGCAGATGATATACACGACACAGAGAACGTACACGGGCATCAATACTCAACGGCGGACGACGTAGCCGCCAGCGCTTTGCGCCGGGTTATCAGCGAGGTCATGCCGGACTTTACGAGCGACGTTGTCGAGGAAGCAGACGGGCGCCGAGCGACCGGCCGGGAGCTTAAGTATCCAATTATGGTTTGTGACGCACTGGAAGGGTCGACCAACACCAAGCGGGCTCTGGCGTCGAAAAACCGCGGCCGACCAATTTTTGGTGGTACGTCGGCGATGGTACTGGAGAGAGCGGAGTTGTCTAGCATCGTAGCCTGCGCTGTGTACGACTTTGCCAGTAAGAGTGTGTATTCAGCTGTGCGGACGGAGCCGGGTTCATTTCTTGCTTTTCTTAACAGAGAGCTGATTCCGCAAGCCGAGGTACAAGAGGCCCGGGGTGATTCTCAATGGTATGCAGTGGTACCAGGGTATTCGCACGGCAACGTCAAGGCCCGCTGTGAGGTTGAGGAAGCAATTCAAGCGGCGGGAGGACGGACAACGGGAGGGTGTCGATCATCACTGCAGGACTTGCTTGATATGGTCAGCAACCAGGTTGATGCCTATGTTGATTTGCGAGCTTTGTTTTCAGGAGGAACAGAAGGCAGTGATGAGGTGCTACATCCTTGGGACGTAGGCGGCGCCTTGCCGGTGTTAGATGGGTTGGGTTTTACTATCACGGATGAGAACGGCGTGGGATGGCAAAAACGTTGTTTTGGCGAGCCTTTGACGCTAATTGCGGCCCGTCCGTCGTTGGCGAAAAAGGTACTCGAGGCTGTTCAAACTCTTTCTTTTCTTAACCTGGCCGATCGAGGCAGTGTAACATTACCTATGCCGCCGCCCCAAATCGGCTAATTCAAAAAGGAGATCTTACTATGAAAGCCCCGGCCGCTGTTTTTCTCCACGAACACTGTGAATGTGGAGGTAAGATTTATCGCCACTGGACGCAATACCACTCTGGCGGCGATTGGGATGAGGTTATTGTTACAGAGGTGGGAGACCGCTGCGTAAAATGCGAACGGATTCACGCCGCCTCAAGGAACGTGCGGACGCCGTGCCGGGAGATTGGCAGATTGTTCGACAAGTGGAACGAAGATATGCTCTCACGGGAGGATTTTGACCAGGAGATAGCGCGTGTACTCCGTCAAGCCGGGGGAAGCTGGGAGACAAAAAAAGTTTCCTAAAGCCCCCTGCAAAAAGTGAGTCCGGGCCGGATTTATATCTGGCCCTATTTTTATTGAGGAACTTGCGCTGTTTCTTCCTGGTCGCTGTCGCGGAAGACGTAGACGCCGATGCCGGTGAGGACGAGGAATAAAATGGCGATGGTGATAACACGGCCCAGGCCGGGAGCCAGCATCCATAGTTGTGTGCCGGCCACGAAGAAGGAGAATATACCGCCGAGCATTAATCCCAGCGACAGGACACGGCTTTTTCTGAGAAAAGCGCTGCCCGCTACGGCGATGGTGCCGCCAATCAGGAAGACGAACAGAGAGGTTTGTTGATTGTCATCTTGCTGAATACGCATGTCCCGCTCGAACTTGAGAGGGCCCTGGCATTTGCTTATGGGTCGACTGGCCGGTTGAGGAGAGTCTGATTCTGCACGTTCACTTTGTAATTCTTGGCTGTTTTCCAGCCAGCGGCCGCCAGCCTCCTCACACAGTTCCTTGGTACTGGTATCAGGGTAAGGCTCATTTTGCGGAGGGGGGGGAGGTGAAATCTGGACGGCGATACTGCGCAGAAGCAAGACAAATAAGAAGGCTAAGGCGACAGAGTAGGCAATGACGATAAAGGCCATGCCTTTTCTTTTGTAATTTTGATTCATATGTGCATGTTATCACAAATCCCCCATTTACAGAATGCGCTCAGGGGTGAGGTCGGCGGCGTCGACAGCCAGATTTTTATAAATATTGATTAGAACTTTGAGAGATCCGGTGAGGAGAATCTGGACTTCTGGTTTGTTTTTAGGAAGGTGCGATAAGTCATGAAAAGGGCCGCGGACTTTAACGGAGGAGTTTTTTGATAAGCGCCGGTCTATTTGTTGACGGATTAGAATACTTCTCTTCATAGCGGCGGCTTTGGTTTTGGCCTTAATAGTGAGGCGCACCAGATCGGTATAGGGGGGATAGGAGAAGCGCTGGCGTTCTTTAAGAATACCGGCGAATGCTTCGGCAGGGGGGCGAATGAATATTTTTTCGACTGTGTCCGGCCGGCGGGTTACCAGAAAGATCCTGCGCTGACGGCTGCTTAAGCTTTGTTGCAGGCGGGACAGGGTGACAAGAGCACGCTCATGGCTGCGAAAATCGGGATAGCTCAAGCTGCGTTCGGGATGAAGCCACACTATGCGATTAAATTTTTTACCTGGTTCGGCAGCAAAAATAGCGCTGGTACTTAAAGTGAGCCGAGGAGAGGATAAATGGTTTTGATTCAGAATTTTTTTGAGATGATCATTGTCGCGCTGATTGTAGAACAACAAGACTTCGTCTTTGTCTTTGAGCCATTTTCTTAATCTGCAAACAAAGGATGAAGGCAGAGCGTAGCGCTTAACTTTATCTTCAAAATCATATTTAACAAGTGAGGTGCGCGGGATAAGGGGCTTATTTACAAGCGCTTTGATTGTTTTGTTTTGCAGGGCGTGGCGTAAGCGCAGGGAGGAAAAAGAGGAGGTGTATAGAAGAGAGGCGGCGTGGAGATAGGCTAATTGTTCTGCGCCAGATATATTGTGCAGGCGAGGATATTGATCCCAAAGTTTGTGAGTGGCGTACTGTTCTTCTTCTATGACCACGAGTTTGAGATTATTAAATGGTAGAAATAGGGCTTTTTGAGTACCAATAATAAGTTTGGGCTGACCGGCGCGAATTTGCTGCCAGACACTGTTCAAATGAGAGGCCGGCAGGTCGGCGTATATCAAAGTAGGGGATAAGTTGTTTAATTGCTGGTTTAAGAGCTCGGCCATCCATTTTTCGGGCGCTAATATCAGGACCTGGTGTCCTTGGCTAATGTATTGTCTGATAATGGTGCGCAATTTCCGGCAGCGGTGATTGAAGTTGCCATCAATTAAGGCTACAGGAGGTTTCAAGGAAGGTGCTGAAGGGCCAGGCGAGTCTCCGGGGGACCCGCCGCAGACGAGGCTCGCCCCAGGCGGCTGAAAAAGTCTTAGCGTATAGCCAAGGCCACCGTGGCTAACTTGTGCCATCCAGCGGGCAAATTGCACCTGGCGGCTAGTCAAGGCGGCGGGAAATACGGCGATTATCGATTTGGTACGATACAAAGCCGGCCTGGAATGTAGCCTTATTACTACGCCAGATACCGTTCGGTGGCCAAAGGGAACAGTCACACGGGCGTAGGGGTTAATTTTCGACTGTTGTTTGGCAGAAAGTTTGTAGGTATAGGTTTGAGGCCCAGTGGGGGGCAAGGGAATAGCGGGGGCAACTTCGGCAAACCTGGCGACTTTACTCATAATAGGTGACTCCAAAACGATACATGGTTATGGCTTCCTGACGTGGATTGGAGCCTGATTCACGCAAGGCGGTGGCAATCTGGTCTTGAGCTGTTTCTACGCCGGTGCGTTGTGGGAGAAGAACTGCTGATTTTCCCTGGTCGGAGTGCAGGTAAAGACCAAACTTATCGGGGTGAAGTTGAGTGGCATCAATAATACGCTGGAGCGGGTCTAACACTGCCACAATATAGATTAATGAGGCTAGATCAGTACGATGAATAACCGGGAAAGTATGTTTAGTTAGAGCCCCCACAGTGTTATTAATAATTTCCTCGGCCAGGCAGGAGTAACGGGGAAAAGGTTCACCATACACGGCGCGCAGCCGGCGGCCAGGGTTTTCGTATACATATACGTAGCAGGCTTTCTGGCGACGAAGGTCCAGAGATAAGGCGCTAGGCAGGAGCAGAACAGAGTGCTGTCGGACAAAGTGTTCGGTGGTGATCTTGGCTAGTTTTGTATATGTATCCATGTATCTGTTTTTTATTGTACAGTTAATTGTATGACGGCTAGGCTTTTTCTTGCTATACCAATACCGGAACAGATAACTAATGCTCTGGAACAGGCTATGCAGCACTACCCGCAATATGTCGAGAAGATGGTGCCAAAGGAGAATCGGCATTTAACGCTGCTTTGGCTGGGAGAAGTCAAAAATTATGCCTGGTATTTGCGGCGCTTGTCGGGAAAAATGCCCCAACATTTTTTACCCGCTATAACCCTAACACATGTAGGGCGGGGGCTACGCCGAGAACAGTTGTGGGCTTATGCACACGAGACAAACGTGTTGAAGAATGTGCGTAGGCAAGTGAGACGCCGGGTGATCAAATTGCGCATTCCTAAAATGCAAACAAGTAAAATGGAAAAGGAGCTATTTGTGCCGCATGTGCGCCTGGCTAATTTACATCCAGCCTCCCGCGGAATAGGTTTGGCGGACTATCCAGTTGGAGTTACTTTTACGGCCAAACAAATCGTTATTTACAGTAGTGAGCTAAAAAAAGAAGGAGCAAAATATACCAGCGAGGGGATTATTAGCCTGGTACCGTGAGAGAAACCGTACGTTTAGGACAGGTAAACTGTAATTTTATGGGCCTGGAGGATTTTTTTGAGCTGTGCAAAAGGTGGCTTAAATCTAACAAGTTTAATCACGTAGTGACATTAAACCCGGAAATGATTATGCTGGCCGAGCGCGACAATATCTTTCGAAGTGCAGTGCGAGCGGCCGAAATACGAGTGCCCGATGGAGCGGGCCTGGTTTGGGCCAGGTGGTATTTGCGTTCAGGATACTGGCCGTTGCTACCGAGTTTGTTGACTTTTTTGTGGCAGAAAGTGGAGAGAGTGACCGGCGTTGATGCTGTTATGATATTGAGCCGACTGTGTCAAAGAATGGGGAAGTCAATTTATTTGTTGGGCGGGACTAGTCAGCAGCGGCAAGAAACAGCAAATAAACTGAAGCGGCGTTTCCCGGAATTGGCGGTGACGGCTGGATCACAAAGTGTGAAGGAATTTCAACCGGCGGTTTTATTAGTTGCTTACGGTGCGCCTAAACAGACCGTGTGGATAGAGGAACAGCGCAAAAACTTACCCAGTGTCAGAATTGCCATGGGAGTGGGCGGTGCGTTTGCTATGATCAGTGAAGACCTGCCCCGGGCGCCACGATGGTTGCGTACTCTAAACATTGAATGGTTGTGGCGTCTGTATTTAGAACCAGGAAGGTGGCCGCGTATTTGGCAGGCCACGGTGCGATTTCCTTTGCTGATGCGTAAACAAAAAAAGTTATTATTATGATATATGGCTATACTAAGCTAAACAACTGGCTTTTACACAGTGAGTGGTGATTGACGATAAAGCCTACGAGGCGTAGGGTGTTATGATATTCACTTATGTTGAGAGATTTTTTTGAAGGAGGTGACGGTAGAAATGAATGAAGATAATGGATTGGGTGAGAGTGGGATGTGGCAACGTTTAAAAGAATCGCCGCGGACAGTTTCAGCATTAATTATCATACTGATTGTAGCGGCTGCTATCTACGCTTTCTCGGGCGAAGAAACCACTAAATCTGAGATGCCGGACAAAAGTGATGTGGCAGTAACGGAAGAAGAAGGAGAAGAAGTAATACAGAAAGAACCGAAAATAGCGGCGGGAGTAACTGGCTCAGAAGAGGTTGGAGAAGTCATACCGGAGGCGAAGCGAACAAAGGAAGGATATGTAGAAGTAGCGCAGGCAGGCGATGGTTTTACCCACTTGGCCAGACGAGCAACAACCCGCTGGTTGTCAGAGAATCAGACTAGTTACGCGGTAACAGATGAACATCGCATCTATATTGAGGACTACATACAGAATCAGCTAGGCACACAAGGATTGAAACCGGGTGATACCCACACAGTTAGTTTTGATGTAATTGCGGAGGCGGTGACGGCAGCAGAAAACTTGAGCGAGCAGCAACTGCAGAATTTGACTCAGTACACTGGAGCCCTGAAATAGCGTTTGCGCCCTATGGGGGGAAGTAAAAATCCCGGTGTATGCCGGGATTTTTGCTATACTAAAGGCAATGACAATAATTCCTGACTACTATAATCCAATACCAGAGAAGGCAAAAAAAGTGTGGCAGGGGGAGATTTTTAGTGCCTGGCAGTGGCAGCAGGAGTTGTATGACGGCAGCACTAAAACTTACGAGCGCATGAAACGGAGCAGTGTGGCGCATGTGGTTGGATCTTTGCCGGATGGTCGCATTTTACTTACCAGGGATGAGCAGCCAGACAGACAGTGTGTTATTACGCCGCCGGGAGGGTCTATTGACCCGGGGGAAACTCCAGAAGAGACAGCGAGACGGGAGCTAAAGGAAGAGACCGGCTACTGCGCAGTTAAGTTAATAGCCTGGCATACTTATCGCCCCAGTGGTAAGGTCGACTGGTTAGTTCACTCGTTTATTGGTCGGGATCTCAAGCAGGTGGCCGAACCTGACCTGGAGCCGGGGGAGAAAATAACACCAGTATTGTTTACTTTTGATGAATTTTTAACCCTAGGCAGCAACCCGGAAATGCGTGACTTGATAATTCGTATAATTTTACTGGAGGCGCAATTGGATAAAAAAAAGAAAAATGAATTAAGGCAAGCGCTGTATGGCTAAGCATGAAGTGACAACACGCATCGCACCGAGTCCGACCGGGCCGTTGCATGTGGGAACGGCCAGAGTGGCTTTGTTTAATGAATTGTTTGCCCGTAAGACAGGCGGGTCGTTTGTCGTGCGGATTGAAGATACAGATAAAGAGCGCAGTGAAGAAAAATATGTGCAGGACATTATTGATGGATTAACCTGGCTGGGTATTGAGTGGGACGGGGAAATAGCACGCCAGTCGGAGCGAGGCGATCTGTACGAGGCGGCTATTAAACGGCTGCTGGACAACGGGGCGGCTTATCAGGAAAAGGGGAGTCAGGCAGTTAAATTCAAGGTTGAGGAAGAGGAAGTATCTTTTAATGACCTTATTCGGGGGGAAATAAAAGTACCCACGGATATGTGGGGCGGCGATTTTATCATTGCCAGAACACCACAAGATCCCTTGTATCATTTAGCTGTGGTAGTGGACGACGCAGCCATGGGTATTTCTCATGTGATACGCGGTGAAGATCACATAAGCAATACACCCCGGCATATATTGCTACAACGAGCGCTGGGATACCAGGAGCCTCAATGGGCCCATTTGCCTTTGCTGCTTAACGAACAGCGAAGAAAGTTGTCAAAAAGAGATGGAGCAGTGAGCTTGTTGAAATACCACAAGGATGGCTACTTACCCGAGGCACTGCTTAACTACCTGGCACTGCTGGGTTGGAATCCGGGAGACGACAGGGAATTTTTTACCCATGAAGAATTGATTGATGTTTTTGAATTGAAAAAAGTGCAAAAAGGAGGGGCTGTGTTTTGTTTGTCAAAGCTGGCAGCGATTAACAAGCACTATTTGAGAAAATTGTCCGGCCAGGAACTGCTGACGCAAGTCAGGCCGTACCTGGACGAGACAGAGATTAAAGGTTTGGATGATGCTTATCTGGCGGCGGCACTCGCCACGGAGCAGGAGCGGGTTAGCACACTGGGAGAGTTTAAGGCGGCAATACAATTCTTTCTGCCACAGTGGAAAGGAGAATATGAACTTGAGCTACTGGTGTGGCGAGGCAGCACAAAAGAGGCAGCAGAGGCGCTGCTGCAAAAACTGGAGCAAAAACTGGACGTCACGCCGGAGACCGATTTCAACAAGGAAAAATTAGAACGGGAGCTGCTGCAGTGGATTGATGAGGAAAAACTGGGTAGGGGAGATGTGTTGTGGCCGATGCGGGTGGCGCTAACGGGGCAGGCAAACTCGCCTGGGCCTTTTGAGGTAGCGGCAGTGTTGGGTAAAGAAGAGACAAGGAGACGTTTAGTTAAAGCGCTGGATAAATTATCATAGTGACATGAGGAAGATGAAGAGATGGCAGCGCATTGTGTACGCAATAATCGGCCTGATTGTGGTGTTTGGTATGTTGTCTCTTGGTTTTATTTAGCTTATGCGCTGGCAACTATTTTTTGTTCTGGCTTTGGTCGTCCTCCTTTGTGTTGGTGCCGGCGGTAGTACGGCTTTGGCGGAAACGGTAGAGGAACTTAGAGAAAGCCTGAAGACGAAGAAGGAGAGTCTTCTGGATGTGGAAAAGCGTATTGAAAAATTTAAAGAGGATATCCAGATTAAGAAGAAAGAAGCCAGGACACTGGAGGATCAAATCGGCATTATTGAAGACAGTATTACTCAAATGTCCTTGAATATTGATCAAACCGTGGCGGAAATAGAGGCGACGGGGGCGGAAATTGATACGGTGGAAAGAGAAATACAAATTAAGGAGGAGGAGATAAGCCGGCAGAAAGGCCTTTTAGCTGAATATCTGCGCTCCCTGTATAACTTGAATCAGCAATCCAGCGTAACAGTTTTTCTTAAGTATTCAACTTTTTCAGAGGCGATGAATGAGGCATCGACGCTAGAAGAATTGCAGCAACGCGGACAGAAAACGCTTACTGCCATTAAACAGCTGAGGGAGGAGCTGGAGCAAAAGAAACAAAAGCTGGAAGATTTCAGAAAAACACTGGAAACTCTACAGGAACGTCAGGAACAACAACAGGCCGCTTTGATAACTAATAAGGAATCGAAAGCACGGATACTGGACCTAACCAAGTCACAGGAGAGTGAATACCAGCGCCTGTTACAGGAGGCCAAGGAGGCACATAATGCTGCGAATTCTGAAATTAAACGCCTGGATGAGAAGATCAGGGAAGAATTGCGCAAACGGGGTATTAGCAAGCTGCCGTCGGTGGGAATATTCGACTGGCCGGTGCAGCCCAATTTGGGAATTTCTTGTGAATTCCATTGTTCTGATTACCCTTATGCTTACTTAATTGGTCCGCATTCGGGCATTGATATCCCCAAAAATGTGGGTACGCCGGTGCTAGCGCCGGCAGATGGTTATGTGGCGCGGGTTAACAGTGCAGGGGGATCTGGTTATAATTATTTGTTATTGTTGCATGGTGATAATTTGTCTACCGTGTTTGGCCACCTGTCCAGCTTCACCGTTAATGAAGGGCAAATGGTCACGCGCGGCACTGTTATCGGTTATACTGGGGGGGCGCCCGGTAGTCCGGGAGCGGGGCTTTCTTCCGGGCCTCACTTACACTTCGAAGTACGCGAGAATAACGTGCCGGTGAATCCACGTAAATTTCTTTAGTCTTTAGTATTTTTTATGGTTGCCCTTGATCCTGATAGCATGTTTGAGAAAGTGGTGGAATGGACGGTCTTTATATGGGGCCCGTTCTACGCCGTTTTTTATATTATTCGTCTGGTGGTGAGTGAATTATTAAAACGCGAGGAAGACTAAATAGTTATTAATTATGCCTGGAGTAGGGGATATAGTTGATTTTTTTCTTAAGCTGGAAGGGCCATATAAGTGGTATGTGATCAGTGGTTTTTTATTGATCTTAACTGCGGTAATAACCCGGTTTATTTTTAAGACTTTAAAATGGTTTTTGATTATTATTGCGGCGGTCGTTGTTGGATTTACGATTGTTTCTTATTTGATTGCATAATCAACGGATCTAAATATTAGGGGACTATTGAGCGGGGAGTGACGCAAAGGGAGCCGTGCCGATATGTACAGCACAGTGCAGTGTAGGCATGGTGATAGACAGGAATGCGACATAAGGGTCATGGTGCTTGAGGAGAGGCATGACATAGCGCCGCACAATGTACCTTTTGCGACGTTGGCATACTTACGTTCCCCCTTTTTGTTTTATCCACAGGCAGAACACATATTTTGTGATATATGTCAAGTTGTCTTTTTATGTGTGTCGCCGACTGGCGGTATGCCATATTTTATGGGAATATATTTTTTCTGGTGTTCTCTTCCCCGTTCGGGTAAGGCGTACTTTTGATAAAGCCGCACTGCTGTTGCTATCCAGCTAACTAATTGGCGTAAAGGGGATAGCAATCCCCTATTTTATATTAAATCCCCAGTTTGTCGCGGGTGCATTTGCTGGGTGAGTAGCCGGCGGCTTCGGCTTCTTCGGTGGTGGCAAACCATATTTTGTTTTCTTCTTTGATGCGGCTCGCCGATGAGCAATCTTTATGATGATAAAGATTGGAGTTGACGGAGCCGACGAATGCGCCGGCCTCCTCAACCCTTGGTGTTTCTTCGTTAACACCAAGGGTTTTCCCGGCCGGCTCGGGTGTTTTCCCGGCCGCTGCGGCAGGTGTTTCTCCAGCCGACTCGGCTGATGTTGACGGCGGCTCTCCCCTGCCCTGTTCCTGTAGGGCTTGCAGTTCTACCTGACTGCCACCGGATGAGCTGGCACCTTCGACGCACGGCCTGTCTTGAAAAATAATAGGATGCGAGGCGTAGTATGGCGACATAACTTTGCCCAACTGCCAGCCGACGGCGAAAATAAGGAGAGCGAGAATTAGTTTGCCGGCGTGGCGCTTGTTTTTTTGCAGCCAGGCCCACAAAGTGGTAAGGTCGAACATGGTTATAATAATAGCATGATGAATTCATATATTTTTTTTCTGGGCAATAATCCAGCCCTGTCGGCTATTGAGCTGGTGACCACCCTGAAGAGAGAGGGTCTACTCCCCCGGATTAAAGCGGGTCGGGAGAAATTTCTGTGGCTTGATTTGCCGGAATCTTTGCCGGATGATTTTTTGTCGTGTTTGGGGGGGGTGGACAGAATAGCAAAATTGCGAGCGAAGCAAGAGAGTGCTTGGACAGCAGAAGAGTTGGCACAAGTCCTGTCCCCTGCCCCGAGCAAATTTAACCTGGGTATTAGCACGTTGAATATTGGGGACGGGTATGATGTCAGGCGAATTGGTTTTGAAGTGAAGAAACTTTTTAAGCAAGAAGCTGTAAAAGTGAAGTTTATTTTGCCGCAAAAAAGGGGCGGGCGGTTGAATGCGGCGCAGATTATTTTTAACAAGCTCACTTCTCCGCCCAACAAGGAGCTGACCATTATTAAATGCGGAGATGAATATCTTTTGGCCGAGACAGTGCAGATCCAGGACATTCAGGCGTATGAGAAGCGGGATACAAGCCGGCCGGTCAGGGATGCCCGGGTAGGTATGCTGCCGCCGAAACTGGCGCAAATTATGTTGAATTTAGTCCCCTCTTTCCCTGGCCGGCCACCGACTATTTTAGATCCGTTCTGCGGCCTGGGCACTATTTTGCAGGAGGGATATTTAATGGGGTATCGAGTGATAGGGTCGGATATTAGTGAGCGGATGGTGGAAGCTTCTCGTAAAAACCTGGCGTCACTTGAGTCGGCGGCGGGTCCTGTGATCAGTCTGCACAATGTTCGTGAAGCTTTTCCAGGAGAATTAGCAGGGAAAATTGATGCAGTAGTGACGGAGCCAGACCTAGGAGAGCCGCTGACCAGTCCCCTGCCCCGGACGGCGCTGGAGAAAAGAATGCGGGAGTCGGAGGGATTATATTTAGATTTTTTCAAAAATATTAGGTCGGTTTTGAAGGATGAGGCGTGGATTGTATTTGCCCTACCTGCTTTTGCAAACAAGTCGGTGGACAAGGTAGCTTACGACTGTCTGCCTGACGGTTTTCTTGACGAGGTTCGTAAACTCGGCTATAGTTTGAGTCAACTCTTACCTGACGAACTTAAACAGAATTATAGGGTATCGGAACGAGGCACGATTATCTACGCCCGGCCTGATGCCTTACTAGGAAGGGAGTTAACATTATGGCACACAAGAAAGCCGGAGGGTCAACACAATTAGGAAGAGATTCAGAAAGTAAGCGGCTGGGCGTGAAGGTTTATGGTGGCCAGCAGGCGCGAGCAGGCCAGATTATCATTCGGCAGCGAGGCTCTCGTTATCAGGCAGGGCCGGGTGTTAGAATTGGTTGTGATGATACACTATACGCCGCGATAGAGGGAATAGTGAAGTTCAGCCGACAAAAAATCAGAAACTTTGCAGGAAGCTTGAAGCAAAAAACTGTTGTTAGCGTGAAATAGGGGGTGTTATCAGGTGGGTTGGTGATACTGACCTACTTGTTTTTATGACTGGTGCTTGTTCATCCACCGGTGCGCTGCTCTAATTTTTTGGCGGCTTTGATGAAGGCGTTGAACAGGGGGTGGCCTCCTATAGGCCGGCTGGTGAACTCGGCGTGGTACTGGACACCGACAAACCAGGGATGGTCGACTACTTCGACTATTTCTACCAGTTTGTTGTCCGGAGTGGTGCCGGCGATGCGCAAGCCGGCGTTTTGCAGTTGCTGGCGGAAATCGTTATTGAATTCGTAGCGGTGTCGGTGGCGCTCCCTGATCTCTTTTTGGCCGTAAGCCTGATAGGCAAAGGAGTTTTTATCAAGTATACAGTCCCAGCCACCCAGCCGCATGGTGCCGCCTTTGTCAGTGATAGTTTTCTGGTTGGCCATGATGTGGATGACCCAACTTCGCCCCGCCTCGGCGGGGCTACGCTGGGCAGGCTTAGCCGGCTCGTCGGCGCACTCCTGGCTGGTGGCATTTTTTATGCCAGCGACGTTACGGGCAAACTCCACTACGGCTAGTTGCATGCCAAGACACAGGCCGAGATATGGAATCTTATTTTCCCGGGCATATTGAATAGCTTTAATTTTTCCCTCGATGCCGCGAGTGCCAAACCCGCCGGGGACAACAACGCCAGCGACGTCTTTGAGCAGCGGTTCAGTATCGCTTGTTTCGATTTCTTCGGCGTCGACCCAGCGCAGGTTCAGATTGCAGTCGCCCCGCCAGCAGGCGGCTTTGAGGGCCTCAATAACGCTGGAGTAAGTGTCCAGCATAGTAGTGTACTTGCCGGCCAGGGCGATGGTTAGCTTCGGTTTGTCCTGTTTTATTTTGGCAACCAGGTTAGTCCAGTCTGGCTTTACCCGCCGCTTGAGCTTGAGGTTTAATTTGGCGGCAATTACTTCGTGAAGATTATTCTGCTCCATAATGAGCGGCACTTCGTAAACGCTGGGGACGGTGGGCAGAGGCAGGATGGCTGCCGTCTCGACGTTAGTGTACAAAGACAACTTATCTTTAATACCATTGGCGACCGGGTGGTCAGTGCGGGCGATTAACACGTCGGGCTGAATACCAATACTGCGCAGATCGCGCACACTGTTCTGGGCCGGTTTGGTTTTAACTTCATCACTGGCTTTAAGGTAGGGCAGGAAAACAACGTGGACGTATAATACATTATCTTTCCCCTCCTCCAATCGCATCTGCCGGGCGGCTTCAATAAAGTGGAAACCCTCATCGTCACCAACCGTGCCGCCAATTTCAACGATGTGGACGTCATAATTATTTTTTTGAGCGGCGACGCGGGCGTATTTTTTTACTTCATCAGTGACGTGGGGGATAATCTGAACAGTTTTACCCAGGTACTCCCCTTTCCGCTCCCGGGCGATGAGCGACAAGTAGATGCGGCCGGTCATAATAGATGATTCGGCGGTCAGATTTTTATTGAGAAAGCGCTCGTAATGTCCCAGATCAAGATCACATTCAGCGCCGTCGTCGGTGACAAACACCTCGCCGTGTTCGGCGGGATTTAGAGTACCGGCGTCGACGTTGATATACTGGTCAAATTTTTGCATGTTAACGGAAAGGCCCCGCTCCTTGAGAATGTTGCCGATAGAAGCGGCGGTAATGCCTTTACCCAGACCGGACAAAACCCCGCCGGTGACGAAGATATATTTAGGCTTCTTTTTGCTTGCCAGCATGGGCGGAGACTTCTTCCTCTGGAGTAACGGTAACGCGAATTGTTGTTTCAACGTCAGCGGATAATTTGATTGTTATATCGTAATGGCCGAGAGCGGTAATCGGTTTTTCTAAGGCAATATTTTTGGTTTTGATATCGAGTCCGGAAGAGGCATTAAATTGTTTAGCAATTTGAGCGGCGGTAATACTGCCATAAAGCTCATCTCCTTCGCCTTCTTTGGCTTTAGCGGTGATAATAAGTTCGGTGCCTTCCAGAGCCTGGGCCCGGGCCTGCAAGTCGGCTAATTTCCTTGTGGCGGCTATTTTTGTTTTCTCTTTTTTTTCTTCGGCGCTGGTTATTGCCTGTTCACTGGCCAGGGCGGCTTTGCCTTGCGGAAATAAAAGATTGCGAGCGTAGCCTTCAGACACAAAGATAATATCCCCGGCGGAGCCTAGGGAGATAACATCTTCAAGGAGAATTACTTGAACTTTCTTTTTCATTTTCTGATGATTAGTTTATTAGTTTGGCAAGTTCTTCGCGAGCGCGCAGCAACTGCTCATCTTCTTTGGTTTCCCTGTCCTGCTCTACAACTATGGTAGGCGTAATACCCTCGTCGCTGATAGAGCGCCCATTGGGAGTGTACCATTTGGCCACGGTGACACGCATGCTGGAGTTGTCTGACAGCTTCATAAATTCCTGAACGGAGCCTTTGCCAAAGGTTTGGGTGCCAATTATGGGAATGGAGAGAGTGTCTTGAAGGGCGCCAGCCAGAATTTCAGAGGCGGAAGCGGAGCCACCGTCAACCAGTACTACGGTGGGGATGCCTTGAAGAAGCGCGTTGCCCTTGGCTTTGTATTCTTTATTCTCCTTGCCCTGCTCGGTTACAACTACCGCTTCTTTAGGCAGGAAGCGTGAAGTTATATCAACGGCGGTGTTTAAAAATCCGCCGGGGTTGCCGCGGACGTCAATTATGATACCGCGGACTTTGGCACTGGCGGCTTGACGGGCGACCTGGTCAAAGCGATTGGCGGTGTCTTCGTTGAAATTGGTTATGGCAATATAAGCAATATCGTTTTCTATGCTGGCTTTAACGCTTTCTATTTTGATATTATCGCGAATGACGGTTATGTCCTCGGTTTTAGAAGCGCCTTTGTGTAAAACTGTGAGAACAACAGGTTCACCTTGCGGGCCTCTGATTTTTTGTACCACCTCATCAATGGAGGTATCTGGGGTGATGGAGTCTTTGTCCACGGCGACAATAATATCTTCCTTTAAAATCCCGGCTACTTCAGCAGGAGAGCCACTTAAGGGGGCAATAACGGTAACGGCGTCACCACGAATGCCTATCTCAATGCCAACACCAAAAAAGCTGCCGGAAATATTTTCTTCAAATTGCCTGGTTTCGGGGGGAGGAGCAAACACGGTGTAGGGATCGCCGGCGGCTTTGACCATACCCGCCACCGAACCATAGTAAAGGTCTTCGTCAACTAACTCATTGATAAAATTGGCGTGCAGCTTGTCCCAGGCTTCCCAAAAAGTAGGAAAGACGAGCTGACGCTCGCCATCTTCAGCGGTGACAAACTGCAGGGCGGAATATTTGAACTCGCCGGCGGGTAAGAGGTAACGGCCGATAAACAGGCCCACGCTGAAAATGAGCAATAGCGCCAGCAGGGTGGCAACGCGGCGAGGACGCGGTGGCGCGACATTAATAACATCGTCAATCATCAGGATCAAGTTTAAGGTGCAAATCTTTTAGCTGTTCCTGACTAATGAGAGCAGGTGAATTCATAAGCAAGTCCTGGCCACGGCCGTTCTTGGGAAAGGCGTAAACGTCGCGAATGCTGGGCAGATCAAGCAAGACCATAAACAGGCGATCGATACCGGGGGCGAAGCCGCCATGGGGAGGAGTGCCAAACTTGAAAGCGCGAATCATGCCGCCAAATTTTTCGTCGACTTCTTCAGCGGAATAGCCGGCTAGAGAAAAAGCTTTGTACATAACCCCGGGATCGTGATTACGAATGGCGCCGGAAGAAATTTCCAGTCCGTTAAGAGCCAGGTCATATTGATAGCCAAGAATGGTAGTAGGGTCTTTGGCGCTTAGGCCGGCTAAGCCCTCCTGCGGCATAGAAAAGGGATTGTGTGAAAAATCAATTTGTCCGGTGGCTTCATTCTTTTCATACATGGGAAAGTCGACTACCCAGCACCAGGCGGCTTTTGTTTCATCGGCCAGGCCTTGTTTTTTGGCGATAGCTGTGCGGACAGCCCCCAGGGCCTGGCAGACTGACAGCCAGGGACCGGCAGCGAGGAAAACAGCGTCGCCTTTTTTGACTCCGGCGGCTTTTTTAATGCCGGCAACCTTGTCTTTATCCAGAAACTTAATAATGGGCGAGGTTGGTTCGTCTTTGTATAGAATATACGCCAGGCCGCCGACACCGTTCGCTTTGGCTACTTCAGTGAGATTATCTATAGTACTCCGGGTAAAACTGACGCCATTAGGCACAGGCAAAGCGTAGATTGTTCCTCCGGTATTTAATGCTTCTTCGAAGACTTTAAATTTAGAGCCGCGGACGATATCAGAAACGTCTGTCATGGTTAGTTCATAACGTAAGTCCGGCTTGTCAGTGCCGTATTTATTCATGGCTTCCCGCCAGGGAATGCGCGGGAAAGGTCGGGTAATTATTTTCTTGTCGCTGAACTTTTCGGTCAACTCGATCATCAACGGCTCGACAACATTGAAAATGTCTTCCTGGATAACAAAGCTCATTTCCATGTCGAGCTGGTAAAAGTCGCCGGGGTGGCGGTCTGCTCTGGGGTCCTCGTCGCGAAAACATGGAGCAATCTGAAAATATCTATCCAAACCAGCTGCCATGAGTAGTTGTTTGAATTGCTGAGGGGCTTGAGGCAAGGCGTAAAACTGGCCGGGATGAAGGCGGCTGGGCACCAGAAAATCGCGGGCACCTTCCGGGGAGGAGTTGGCCAGAATGGGCGTTTGCACCTCGGTGAAATCCAGTTTGTGCATATACTCGCGAATGTAAGTGATAAAGGCGTCGCGGGTAGCTAATATTTTTTGTTGGCGAGGACGGCGCAGATCAAGAAAGCGGTATTTCAACCGTAACTCTTCATTAACTTTCTTGTCCGATGAAACTTCAAACGGTAAGGTGGCCGCCTCGCTTAAAATGGTTATCTCCCCTGCTTCAATTTCAATTTCGCCTGTAGCGAGTTTGTCGTTGACCATGTCGAGGGGTCGGGCGGCGACAGTTCCTTTAACACTAATGACATATTCATCTTTAAGTTTTTCGGCTGCGGCCCAGGCGTCTTTGTTTTTACCGGGGTCAAATGTAATCTGGGTAATCCCCCACTTATCACGCAAGTCGATAAAAATAAGGTTGCCGTGATCGCGACGAGTATGGACCCAGCCACTTAAGTAAACAGTCTTGCCGATATGTTTTTTATTTAGCTCCCCGCCTACGTGAGTGCGATACATGTTTGACATCGTACTCTAAAAGGCAAGGTTTTGGCCAGAAAAAGTCCTGGGTTTTCCCCCCGCCGAGGCGGGGGGAGGTCGTATGCCCAGGATGCGCCCCGCTCCTTCAGGACGGGGCTGTCTTGTAGATAAATGAACACTGCCTGCATATCCGCCGGTACGGCGGGTAAATGCACGCATTCCACGAAACACAATGCTATTGCGATTCACGGAATACGAGCATTTCCAGAGAACCCAGTATTATATGGTTTGGGCAAAATAATACAACCCCATATATTTTGATCAGCTCATTTGTGGCGAGGAGTTAGTAGATAATATTTGCAAGCAAATAAAACCACACAAAAGGTCGTGTGAGCAGTAGGTTCACGCGACAAGCCAGATTGCTCAAGACAAGGGAAGCTTTGCAGCTGCCCTGGCTGTATTGCTATGGGGCCGCTCCTGGCCACAAATGAGACGAACAAAGTAACTGACCAGTTTACACAAATGTCAGATTTTGTCAACTGCTTTTTATAAATTTTGACCTGGGTTATGATGGGAGGCTGATTCAATGGAGAATTGGCAATTGTTCCTTGTCAATTAGGTACACGTTACAAAAGGACGATTGTTATGCTGCATTTTTACCGAAACCCGGCTTTGACTGATTCTGAAAGGCGCCGATTTGTGGCTCACGCGGCTACCATTCTGAAAATGGCAATGGGTAGTCTTAACGTGGCTACAGAATGGTGTTTCTGTGTGGAGACGAAAAATGAGGTTTTGGCCGAAAGTGGGGCGAAACGCTTAATGTGGTTGTTGCGAGAGACTTTCGAGCCTGACCGGTCCGGTACAGAAACTACTTTGAGCAGTTTTCCCACTGTGTTAATGACGGGGCCGCGTCTGAACTTTGAGACTCCATTTTCTTCCCAAGCGGTAGCTATTTGCCAGGCTTGTGGACTGGATCAGGTAGTCAGACTGGAGCGATTTCTGCGATTTGGCTTGTCGGTTGAGAATATGACCGGCGAACAGGAACAGGCGATGCTGGCCTCCTGGCATGATCGGATGACGCAGATGCCGTATCGGCAACTGCCAGACAACCTGGACTCGGGATTGGGATTTGAACCGGTAAGTGTTATTCCCGTATTGAGGCAAGGCAAGAAGGCATTGCAACGGGCTAGCCGGGAAATGGGTCTTGGTTTTGATGAACAGGATATTGATAAAATTTATCACCTGTTCATAACGGTATTGAAGCGTAACCCCACTGATGTCGAGTTGCTGTGGTGGGGCAATGCCATGTCCGAGCATTCCCGGCATCTCTTTTTTAAAGGAGAGCTGGTGATAGGTGGAGTGTCCCAAGAGCACAGCCTGATGGAAATTGTACAGGCTCCCTGGAAGGCCAGACCCGGAAATTCTGTGCTGGCTTTTAGCGACGACAGCTCGGCCATACAAGGATGCGAGATAACGCGTTTGGTACCATCGCGTCCGGGTTATCCCTGCCAGCTTGGACCGGTGCGAAAATTGTGGCATCCCACGCTAACGGCGGAGACGCATAATCACCCCACTGCTTTTGCTCCTTATCCGGGAGCAGAGACTGGCACGGGTGGGCGTATTCGGGATAACAACGCAGTGGCTCGCGGCGGTCTGGTAGGAGTTGGCGGGGCGGCATACTGCACCGGCAATTTGTGCATTCCCGACTATGATTTGCCCTGGGAAAGAGATAGTTGGCAGCTACCTGTCAACATGGCTTCGCCATTGCAGATCATGATTCGGGCCAGCGATGGGGCTTCAGATTACGGCAATTGCTTTGGTGAACCTGTTATTTACGGGTTTGTCAGGACGTGTGATTTGAGTTATGCGGGAGCTCGCTACGGATGGCTGAAGCCCATTATGTACTCGGTGGGTGCGGGATTAGTAGCTGGCGAGCACCTCGAGTCATACCCACCGGGTAAGGGCATGATTATGTTACAGATAGGTGGACTGGCTTACCGAATTGGCGTCGGTGGCGGATCGGCCAGCTCTATGACGGCAGGTGCAAACACGGAGGAACTGGACTTTGCCTCTGTCCAACGTGGCGATGCCCGAATGGAGAATGTCATGGATAGAGTATTGCGTGCCTGTATTGCTATGGGCTCTGCCAACCCCATCCTGTCGGCCGGTGACCTTGGTGCCGGTGGTTCCGGTAATCTACTGACTGAATTAGCTTATCCGGCCGGAGCAAGGGTTGAGTTGCGGTACTTACCTAGTGGTGATAGCTCCCTATCGCCCGGCGAGTTGTGGATGTGTGAAGCTCAAGAGCGTAATGGAATACTTATTGGGCCAGACCAACTACCTTTTCTTCAACAAATTGCAGATCGTGAAGGTGTTCTCTGTGTAAAAGTAGGAAGCATCACGGGCGACGGCTGGATGAGGGTCCATGACAGTCAGGACGGAACGTACCCCTTTGCCCTTCCCCTCGAGGATGTTCTGGGAGAGTCGTCGCGTAAAATCTGGCATCTTGATCGACCGACAGCGCAACCTGAACCGTTAGTCCTACCCGATAGTTTAACGGTAAAAAACGTGCTTGATCGGGTATTGCGATTACCTGCGGTGGGTTCAAAAAGATTTTTAACCACCAAGGTTGATCGTTCGGTGGCCGGCTTGGTGGTTCAACAACAGTGCGTGGGACCAAACCATGTAACGTTGTGCGGCTATGCTGTCAAGGCCCGCAGTCACCTGACCGGCGAGGGTGACGCATTGAGTCTGGGTGAGAAGCCTATGATAGGTCTTATTAACCCGGCGGCGATGGCCAGAATGGCGGTGGCCGAGGCTCTACTTAATATGGTTGGAGCCAGGATCACGGCGCTGGAAGATGTCAGGTTTTCTGCTAACTGGATGCTGGCGGCAAAACTGCCCGGCGAAGGAGCCCGGTTATACGACGCAGCCCGCTCTTTGCGCGATATTTGTCTGGACTTAAGCATAGCACCGGATGGCGGCAAGGATAGTTTGTCCATGGCCGTCAAAGTGGTCGCGCCAGATGGAAAGGAAAAGGTTATGAAGGCCCCCATGGAATTGGTAATAGCAGCTTATGCCGGTATGCCACACGCCATCTGCAAAGTAACGCCGGAGTTGAAAAAAGCCGGTAATGGCCTGCTGCTTGTTGACTTGAGCGGCGGTAAGTGCCGCCTGGGAGGCTCTGCTTTGGCGCAAGTGTACGGCCAGGTGGGCGATGAGTGTCCGGATGTAGAGAATGTGGCGCTACTCGAGTTGGTTTTCAGGACAGTGCAACAGATGCAGGTAGAAGGATGGATATCTTCAGTTCATGATCGCAGCGACGGCGGTCTTATCACCACGCTGCTGGAAATGGCTTTCGCCGGCAACCTGGGCCTGGACATTAATTACGGAGATCCGAATGCGACCATACCGGCACTTTTTGGTGAAGAGCTGGGCCTGGTAATTGAGATCAGTAAGCCACAAGAAGTGATGCAACGAATGGCTTTACAGGGAATTCCGGTCTGTCTGCTGGGAATGGTCACGGATGAGAATCGTATCAGTGTTATCCTTAATGGTTCGACTGTGCTGGACGAGCCAATGACGGATCTGCGGGCTATCTGGGAAGCTACCAGCACGGCTATTGATTATCTGCAGGCTAACCCGGAATGCGTGGATCAGGAAGCGGCAGTGAATCAAAGCCTGCTCACTCCCCCGCCCTATTGTGTCACGTTTGACTGTGCGGTGACGCTGCCTTCTCGTTTGACGGCGAGGGCTAAGCCGCAGGTGGCGATTCTGCGTGAGCGCGGCAGCAACGGGGATGTGGAAATGGCAGCTGCCTTCTATGCGGCCGGGTTTGAACCCTGGGATGTTACCATAACTGATCTGATAGCAGGCAGAATCAGCCTGGACCAGTTCAAGTGCATGGCCTTTGTCGGCGGTTTCTCTTTTGGTGATGTGTTGGACGCGGCCAAAGGATGGGCCGGGGTAAGTCTGTTCAATGACTGTGTGCGAGAGGAGTTTGCACAATTTCGGGCACGAGATGACACGATTTCCTTTGGCGTGTGCAATGGCTGCCAGTTGATGACACTGCTGGGCTGGGTGATATGGCCGGATCTGGCGGACGAAGCTAAGCCGCGATTTGTCAGAAACAGGTCAGGAAGATTCGAATCGCGGTTTCCCGCCGTCAAAGTTATGCCCAGTCCGGCTATTATGCTGCGCGGCATGGAAGAATCCATCCTTGGCGTGCACACGGCGCATGGCGAAGGCAGGCTGCACGTGCCTCGAAGCGATATGCTGCGGCGCATTATTGACGTCGGCCTGGCGCCGTTGCGTTATGTGGATCGGGAAGGCGAACCGACGGAAGTGTATCCTTTCAACCCCAACGGGAGTCCGCAGGGTATTACAGCTCTTTGCTCACCTGACGGACGACACCTGGCCATGATGCCGCACCCGGAGCGGACTTTCCAGAAAAGGTTGTGGCCGTGGATGCCTTCAAGCTGGCAAGGCTTGCCGACCAGTCCCTGGATGAAATTATTCCAGAATGCCTACGACTGGTGTGTAAGATAGTGTTCTCTTCGACCCCCCAAAAACACATGATGTGTTAAGGGGGTCTTTTTTTTGCTTGCCGGCCGAAGCCTTGGCATAGGCTGGTGCGCTCACCAGGAATCGAACCTGGAACCGTTGGCTTAAAAGGCCACTGCTCTGCCAATTGAGCTATGAGCGCATAAGATTTATTTGTTATTTTATAGTGTACAGGAATCGCCCGCCATTCGCCCGCCAATGTGGCGGGCTGCGGCGGGTTTCGCCTGCGGCTCAAAACCCCCAACCGTTGGCTTAAAAGGCCGCTGCTCTGCCGATTGAGCTATGGACGCCCATACTTCGCTCTGTCTTTTGACAGAACTTCGCAGGGCAAGCAAATGTTGGTAAACGTTGGCCTGTCCCGCGAAGCCCCGCCAAAGGCGCGGGCGTAGTGGGAAGCTATGAGCGCTTTTCTTTATCTTTTATGGTATACTGAATATAGCGGTTTTCCACAAGTTTAAACAATAAATTAACATTATATATGGACAATAAAGCAATTCTGGCGGGGGGAGTTGTAGGAGTGCTACTGGTAGCAGTAGTAGCTTTGGTGGGGGTTAATAGTGAGGCAGGTCAGACGGTGTTGATTCGCGGGGTTGTTAAGGGGGGAGGAGATGCGGACACCATTAGTGTTTATTATACTCACGTGACCACCGCGGCGGATCCGTCGCAGTTACAGGGGTTAGTGCGTGATGTTGATGTGGGCAATGCCAAGAGATACATATGGGAAGAGAAGAGCGGTAGTTTGGTGAAAAGAAGGACGACTGCTATTCCGACTCCGGGTAAGGAAGTGGTGTTTATGGGCACTTTGCGGGATGACTTGAGAGTAAACGCTTCGTGGGTTGTGCAAAACTATCGGGAGTATTCCATGGAAGGGACTGTGCAGGCGCGTGTGCTGGACACGGGTTATACCGACCAGGGCTGGTTGACGGTAAATGTTACCGGACTGAATATGCGGGATGTGGTACCAGCGAAGAAGTTTAAGGAAACGCAATATAAGGCAAAAGATGTACTGGTACGATTTAATGGCTTGACTAGCTTTACGGCGCTAGGCAAGACAAAGCAGGCGGATGAGCTAACGGCGAGTCAGCAGAAGGTAACGATTGAGGGGGAAATGACTGACGAAGCAACTTTTGTCGCCAGCACAGTCAACGAACACAATTAAAAGAATTTACGGCGCCTGGTCTGTTTAAACTCGGTCAGGAGTTTGTGTTGGTGACGGGTTAGACGCTTGGGAATAGTGATGTTAGCGGTGACGATATGGTCTCCCCTGTTTGTGCTGTCAAGGCGAGGAAAACCCAGGCTGTTTATGGTAAACTCGGTGCCCGGTTGGGTACCGGCAGGAATGTTAAGCTTTTTCTTGTCTTCCAGTGTTTCTATTTTAACAGTGGTTCCCAGGGCGGCCTCGGTGAAAGGGATTTCAATACTGGAGCGAACATTATCGCCATCGCGGCGCAGGGCGGCGTGAGGTTTAACGTGTACCGTAACGTACAGGTCGCCGGGGGCGCCTCCTCTGCCGGCCGCTCCCTGGCCGGCGATACGGATGGTTTGCCCGTCGGCGATGCCGGGGGGAATGTTTACGATTAGCGTGCGGTTGCTTAAGGTGCGTCCTTCTCCGCGACACTCGGTGCAGGGAGTGACGATTTTTTTACCCTCACCTTGACAGGCAGAACAGACGGATCTTTGCGAGAAGACGCCCAGCATGGTCTGACGAGTGGTGGAGGTGGTGCCGGTCCCCCGGCAAATAGTGCAGTTATTAATTGGTGTGCCAGGTTCAGCCTGATTGCCATGACAACGCGGGCAAGTTTGATATAGGCGGTGAGTGAGCTCTTTTTTAAGACCGTGGGCTGATTCGATGAAAGAAATAGTGGTGTCGACGCCGATATCATCACCCTGCTGTTGACGAGTCCCGCGGGAAGAGCGCCCGCCGAAGAATTGATCGAATATACTGCCGATGTCACCTAAATCTTCGAAATTGACATTGATGTGAGGGCTGCCAGCGCCGCCGAAGCCACCGGCACCATCGAATCCCTGGCCGAACTGGTCATATTGGGAGCGCTTGTTTTCGTCTGACAATATCTGGTAGGCAGCGTTGATTTTCTTGAATTTTGCTTCGTCGCCGCCGTCTTTATCGGGATGATATTGATGAGCCAGGCGCCGGTAAGCACGTTTTATTTCCTGGGCCGTAGCGGTGCGCTCAACGCCCAGAATTTGATAATGGTCTTCCATGGTTTATAACTGAAGCCGTTCGACGGGTTCCTGTAAGGTAATCAGAAATAGTAATTCAGCCCTTTGAGCCAGATTAATGAGAATGACAATAATGCCAAGAGTAGGCCAAAGAAGAATGGGTACTAACAGACGAGCTACCAACAAGAAGGTAACCAGAGCCAACAACACAGTAAAGAGGGGTGAGTTTTTAGTTAAATTAAGCAGAGCCTGGTTAATGTAGGCGGTAACTAAAGCGGGCAATGTTTCCTGGCCGCTGATAGGCAGGCCATAGCTGGCGGTAAGGTCCTGGTGGAATGAGGCAAATTCTTCGGGAGAAATAGAGAAGCCTGGTGATAAAGTGCCTGTATCTGATTGAAGCTTGGCTTCGATCAGCTGGTCAATGGTGCTGTTCGAGGTGTAGCCGGGCAGCATACTGGTGATGATACGCTCGGCCGGTTTAATGATTATTTCCACAAACTTCTGAGGTATTTTAAGACTGCTGGATGAGAGATTTTCATTTACCGGGGCAATGGAAAGTCCGGCTAATACAACAACAAGGCCAATAAGAATCAGCCGAGCGCCAGGAGAGAAAATTTGGGCGGTGTTGTACTTAATTCTGCTTTGAATATTCTGTATGAGCTGACGCTGGGCGCTGGCGAGAAGAATAACAAGCAGTAAGGCGGCCACCAGAGAGCCAACGTGGACCTGGCCGACGAGGACAACAAAGACAGCCGGAACAAGAACGAGTGCGGAGCGGGAGATTTTACTGGTGGCCAAACTGAAAGTAATCGCGGCAAGGCCGACCCAGGCGAGAGTGAGAATAAGGAGGAGAATAATCAGGATGACGTGGGGGAGGCTAGCGATACTGGCAGCAAATGCCCAGAATAACAGTAGACTGCAGACGAGAGTGGCAGTAACAAGGCCTGCTTCTTTTTTTTGCTGCCGGGTCATTATCCTATTTTACCATTCTTTTCATCGGCCGTGCCTTCAACGACGTCAGCCTTGGCGTCGGCTGGAGCTTGCTGCTGGTACATTTGCTGACCGACTTTTTGAGCGGCTTGAGACAGGTCTTCGGTGGCTTTTTTGATGTTTTCTATATCGTCGCCGTCTTTTACTTTCTTTAGGGCCTCCACTTTATCTTGAACTTCTTTCCTGGTGTTCTGATCAACTTTGTCCCCTGCTTCTTTAAGAGCTTTTTCAGCGGTAAAGATAAGCTGGTCGGCCTGGTTCAAAGTTTCAATGGCTTCTTTTTTCTTCTTGTCTTCGGCGGCGTGCTGGGCGGCCTCGTTTTTAATTCGCTCAATTTCCTCTGCGCTCATGCCTGAACTGCCTTCGATGCGAATGCTTTGTTCTTTACCTGAAGCCTTGTCCTTAGCAGAAACGTTTAGTATGCCATTGGCGTCGATGTCGAAGGTAACTTCAATTTGCGGCAGACCGCGCGGGGCAGGAGGGATGCCGTCCAGGACAAATCGTCCCAGGGTTTTGTTGTCGGCGGCCATATCGCGTTCTCCCTGCAGCACGTGAATTTCCACCTGGGGCTGGTTGTCAGCCGCGGTGGAGAAAACCTGTGATTTTTGGGTAGGAATGGTGGTGTTTTTTTCAATGAGAGGGGTACGAATACCGCCGAGCGTCTCCAAACCTAGAGTAAGCGGAGTAACGTCGAGCAGAAGAACATCTTTTACATCACCTTGAAGAATACCGGCCTGGATGGCGGCACCAATGGCAACTACTTCGTCGGGATTAATACCCTGGTGTGGTTCTTTACCGAACATTTCTTTGACGGCGGAGATTATTTTCGGCATACGGGTTTGCCCACCGACTAAAATGACTTCATTGATATCGCCAGGTTTCAGCTTAGCTTCGGCCATGACATCATTGGTTAAGTTGATTGCTTTGTCTATGTAGTCAGAAACCAGTTCTTCCAGCTTGGCTCGTGACAAAGTAAGCACCAGGTGCTTGGGGCCGTCAGGGGTGGTGGTAATGAAGGGCTGGTTTATTTCGGCCTGATTGGCACTGGAAAGTTCCAATTTGGCTTTTTCGGCGGCTTCTTTGAGGCGCTGCAGAGCCATCGGGTCCTGCGACAGGTTTATGCCCTGTTGAGCTTTAAACTCTCCAACAAGCCAATCAATGATACGCTGGTCGAAGTCGTCACCGCCTAAATGAGTATCCCCATGCGTGCTAATAACTTCAATGGTGTCCTCGGCAATGTCCAGAATGGAGATGTCGAAAGTACCACCACCAAAATCGAAGACGACAACTTTTTCGTCTTTCTTTTTATCCAGTCCATATGCCAGAGCAGCAGCGGTAGGCTCGTTAATAATGCGGCGAACCTTCAGGCCGGCAATTTCTCCCGCATCTTTGGTAGCTTTGCGCTGGGCGTCGTCAAAGTAAGCCGGTACGGTAATTACGGCATCGGTAATGACAGTGCCTAGTTTCCTTTCAGCATCGGCCTTGATTTTCTGGAGAATCTGGGCAGAAACTTCCGCTGGCCTGACCCATTTTTCTCCTAATTTTATTTCCACTCCCCCGTCGCTGCCTTCACGCAGCTCATAAGGTAAAAGTTCATTATCTTTTTGGATAACTTCGTCACTGAAGCGACGGCCGATTAGCCGCTTGGCGGAGAAAATAGTATTAGCAGGATTAGTGACGGCCTGACGCTTGGCCAGGATACCAACCAGTCTTTCGCCTGATTTGCTGACAGCCACGACTGATGGTGTGGTACGGTTGCCTTCGCTGTTTTCCAGAATGGTAGACTTGCCGCCTTCTATGTGGGCGAAAGCGGAATTAGTTGTTCCTAAATCTATACCTAATATTGTGCTCATAATGAATTGCAGTTTAAAATTTAAAATTTATTTAGCTACTTTAACTTTAGCCGGCCTGATCACTATGTCCCCCATCTTATAGCCGACTCGCACGACTTTGGTTATTCGGCCGCTTTTTATTTTTGGTGTTTTGGTGTGAGATATCGCTTCGTGCTGACTGGGATTAAACTGGTCGCCGACAGTGTTGATGGGGGTCACGCCGTAATCATGAAGAAGATTTTGCAACTGGCGGGCAATATGCATAACACCCTGGGTCCAGGAGTGGCCGGCTAATTCATCTGGCAGGTGGTTGGCCATAGATTGAAAGTTGTCGGCCAATTCGAGGAGAGAGGTAACTACTTCCTGCCGCGTGCGCTGTTGCTGGCTGCTTTGTTCTTCAAACATGCGTTTGCGGAAGTTGTCCAGTTCCGCGCGGGCGCGCTGCCAACCGGCTAAGTACTCCTGTTCTTTGAGCCTGGCCGGGCTGTGTAAAGTACTGGCGTGTGTCATAGGCGATTATATTCAAACAATTGAGCCAGATTGTCCAGAATGTCTGCGTTGCGCTGGTAGGGCATGCGCTTGGGACCAATTAGCATAAAGACGGCCTGCTGCCCATTTGGTAAATTGGCGGCGCGGGTCATAAAACTGGTGTAGCGAGCGTTGCCAATAGGATTTTCCCGGCCGATGAAGACATGGGTATGGTTCTGGCTTAAAGCAGCAAGCTCAGGGAGATGGACATCAACATGTTTGAGTAAAAATGACAGTTCCCGCAGTGTGTTGTGATCAACGCTGTCTTCAGACGTACACAGGTCTGCCAAGCCCGCTTCCTGAACCTGGTGAGATGGCAGCCAGCCGGTTACAGCAATGGCTTGACACAGGCTGGCAAGTAAATGAGTGGCGGCTCTTTCCAGATGGGGGTGGTCCGTGCGAATGATATGGAGGCGGCGAGCCAATTCGGAAAGTTTACGCGCGCTGGGCCTGAAGGAATGTAGCTGCTGATCGACAAAATATCGATATCCCTGGTCGGTGGGCAGACGGCCGGCGGAGGTGTGCGGCTGCTCGAGGTAGCCGTCTTGCTCAAGACTGCGCAAGCGCGACCTGATGGTGGCGGGACTGGCTGATATTCGGATAGTGCCGGACAACAGCCGACTGCCGACCGGCTGGCCGGTATTAATGTATTCTCTGACCAGATGCTGCAAAATGAGGGCGTGATGTTTGTCCATATAAATAGATTATTAGCACTCTAACACTACGAGTGCTAATATGCAAGTCTTATGTTAACCTTGTTAAGTCTGGATGGGGGTGGTGACGGCCAGGACGCGGGCGGCATTTTGGGGATCAATGGAAATATCGGTAATAACGTGATTGGGCAGGTTCAGAGAAAGAGCGTTCCAGGTCTCTCCCCCATCTTCAGAACGGTACAGGACACTGTCGACACTAATTAAGAAACGATTGGCATTGGTGGGACTTACCCTAACTACAATGTTCCGCAGAGGAGCCGAGGTGCTAATAGGCAGAGCTAGTTTTAACCAGTTGACGCCGCGGTCGCGCGAGATGTAGGCACCCTGATTGGTACCGATAAGCAAAGCGTCGGGAAATTGTTTAATATAGGCGGCATCGAGAGCCTTGGCCCCGCTCGGCAGGGTTAGTGCCTCTTCTTCCTCGCCTTGTGATCGGAATAATTTGCCGTCAGTTGTCACTAACAACAATTCTTCATCCTGATGAGGTGAGGGGAATACTTTACCGATAGGTGAAACGGTGAGTATGTTATACCACACTTTGCCCGATTGCTCGCCGGCCAGCAGGTCGCCGGTACTGGTTGTGGCATAGGCGCGGTCCTGATGAAAAGGATTGGGAACGATAGTTGAAACATAGACAGGAGGAGGCGGGGGCGGCTTAATAATTTCCATGAAGAACGGTTTTTTGTCTTTTTTAAAGGCGGGTATAGTGAGAACTCTTTCCCAACTGTAACCGCTGTCCAGGCTGCGAATAATAATTCCTTCACCATCATCATTTGTGCCTGAAGTTAAAAGCACGCCGTCACCGATCATACTAATTCCCATGGCGGAGGCGAGAGGCTGGTTGGCTTTTTGCCAGGTTACACCGTCATCGCGAGAAACCACTATCCCCTGCCCGGCAGCGGTGGCATATATGATGGCCGGGTCTGCAGAGGTGCGATGAATAGTGCGCAGAGAAAGTTGAGAAATATAACCGGTTAGGGCGCCGGTTTCATCAACCAGGTTTACGGATTGGTCAAATTGGGCTCCACCACTAGTGGAACGGTAAGCGCCGCCGGGAGGAGGCGGTGGTAATTTATTACTGGCGCAGCCGGCCAACTGAAGGGTGCCGATGAAAAGAAAAGGCAGGGCGAAGGCCACCAGGCGTGCAGACGTTTTATTCGTGGTATACTGGTCCATGTATCAGTTAAGCATATCATGAAGCACACAGTTACCTCAAAGGGGCTGACCTGGGTTAACGTACAAAGTCCGGAGTCGCGCGAGCTGGTTGAATTTGTGCGGGAAGCGGGCCTAACTCCGACTGATGCAGAATTTGTGGCGGAGAGACACCACCGTCCCGAGGTTGCGGTGCGGGATGATTATCTGTTTCTTTTGATTCAAATACCGGTGTTCGACCGCAAGGTGCGAGTTACGCATGGCGTGTCGGTCTTTTTTGTAGTCAAGCGACAGCAGTTGTTTAGTTTACACTACGAGCCGCTGGTGGTGTTGGATAAAATTCGTCAGGATTTTGAATTATCACCGGAACAGCAGGAGGAATACTTCGCGGATGAAGGGCTGGCGTTATGTTTGTATATAATCTCGTCACTTAATGAAACATCTTTTCATAAACTGGAGCGGCTGGCCAAGCACATTGATATTGCCGAAGACGCAATTTTTCAGGGTTATGAAAGGAAGATGGTGGAGGAGATATCTGTGTTAACGCGGGATGTAATGGATTTCCGCAAAATAATTCGTCCTCATACCAGATTATTTGCCGCAGTGCCGCGCCATGTTTTTATTACACCGGCGGTGGCGGCTAAGTGGCAGCGGGTGCACGGGCAATTGCTTCGGATGTGGGAGACCCTGGAGAGTATGTTTGAGAGTGTGAGAGAACTTTCCAACGCCAACTTTACTATGCTGCAGTATAAGGAGAATGAACTGTTACGGTTGCTTACTATTTACTCAATCGTGGTTATTCCGATGCTGGTGCTGGTGGGCCCATTCTTTAATCCCCGGGCGGCAAACGCCACCATGGTGGACAATATTGCCTTTTGGGTAGTGGTGGGATTGATGACAATAACGCTACTGTTTATTTTGATTAAGGCTGGCCGTAAGAGGTTGCTGTAAAAAAACAGGGCAAGAAAAAAGCGCTTTTTAGGGCGCTGCAGTAGATGAGAGAATGGGCAGCCGTTGCTGGATTTCCTGCTGTACTTGCTGCCAGGCGTGCCGCCATAACTTTTTCTGATCGGCCAGGCAGCTTGCTGTTTGCGCGCAGTCGCAGGCAGCGAGGCGAATTACCCTGTTATCCTTGAAGGTACGCTGCGGGCAGCCCCGGAAAGCCGGGAACTGAATAATGGTGATATTCACTCCTCTGTCCAGAATGAGCTCGATCTCTTGAGTGGAGTCTTCCACATGGGCCAGAATGCCGCGTTGCAGAATAACGTCGGCTTTGGTCAGGCTCTTGTGCCAGTCGAAAGAAGCAAAGTTTATACCGGGACAATACCGTTCCAAAACGCTCAAGGTAACAGTACGCAGCGCAACGGGCCGGGCAGTGATACAGTGCCAAGAACAAAAAGGCGCTAACTGACGCAGTGCTTCGTAGGCCCCCGGTACGAGGTTTTGTGTGCCTGCATTTCCTAGCAAAAACTTTGCGAAGACTGGTGATATTTCCGCCGGGGTTCTTCCGCTGGTTGCTTCCTGCCAGGAATGAGTCTCATTATACGCTTGAAGATTTACTGCCCAGCCAAGATGCTGCTGGCAGTAACCGAGGAAGAGACTAACTTCATACCACAACAGGACGTCATCAATGTCCAAGCCGACAGGGAAACGTGAATTTTGCACGTTTATCTCCTTTTGGTGAAGGTGCAAACTGAAAATCAGCCGTATTAGTGTATCATTGGAGTTAACTGAAGTTATCCCCAATGGAAGAAGTAAAATTCTATAATTCACTGACGAAGAACGTGGAGCCCTTTGAGCCGAAGGTTGAGGGTAAGGCACGGATATATAACTGCGGGCCGACGGTGTACAAGCGACAGCATATTGGCAATATGCGGCGGTATTTATTTGCTGATTTCCTGCACCGGACACTCGAGTTTCTGGGATATGAAGTGAAAGAAATTATGAATATTACAGATGTGGGCCATCTGACAGAAGATGATATTGACGAAGGCGAGGACAAGGTAGAGAAGGAGGCGAAATCAAGAAAATTATCTCCGCAGGAGTTGGCTGAAGAGCAAATTGGATTATTTTTTGAAGATTTGAAGAAATTAAATATTCGGAAAGCCGAACGGTACCCGCGAGCAAGTGAGCATATTGGGCAAATGAGGAGCTTAATAAAAAAATTAATTGAAAATGGACACGCATATAAGACGAGGACCGGTGTATATTTTGACGTTCAATCTTTTCCACAATACGGCAAGCTATCAGGTAATAAGCTGAAGGATTTGAAGGCGGGCAAACGAATCGAAGTGCGGGAAGAAAAAAAGCATCCGGCTGATTTTGCTTTGTGGGTACTGGATAACAAGCACGAGCAAAAGTGGAAATCGCCCTGGGGGGTGGGCTATCCGGGCTGGCATATTGAATGTTCGGCCATGAGCCTGGAGTATTTAGGCAGCGGGATTGATATTCACACTGGCGGCGAGGACAATAAGTTTCCTCATCATGAGAATGAAATAGCCCAGGCAGAAGGAGCGACGGGTGAAAAGTTTGTCCGTCTATGGCTGCATAATAGTCATTTGCAGATGGCTGGCAATAAATTAGCCAAGAGAGAGGGTAAACAAATTACACTGGATACTGTGGAGAAAAAGGGATACTCCCCTCTAGCTTTTAGGCTGCTGGTATTTGGCAGCCATTACCGGTCAAAAATAGATTTTTCCTGGGAAGCACTGGACGAAGCGCAGGGTAATTTGGAGACAATAAAGCAGTTGTTGCGTGCAGTCTCCTTCTCAACACCTGGTGTTGCTCCGTCAACACCAGGTGTTTTCCCGGAGACTGCTGTCATTAAGCGTTTCGGCGAAGCCTTGGCCGACGACTTAAACACTCCTCGGGCCTGGGCGGTGTTCCGGGATTATGTGCGCGAGATCAATAAGAGGGAGCAAAAACAAGACGGCCTGGCAACCTTAATGGTTATGGATAAGGTGTTGGGCGTAATAGAGCCATTAAAGTTGGAGCTGGAGGGCGAAGCGGTGCCGGATGATGTACGGATGTTAGTTGATCGGCGTGAACGGGCTCGAAAAGGCGGCGATTTTGACGAGGCTGATCGACTGCGTCAAAAAGTGGAAAAAATGGGATATAAAATTGAGGATACCGGTTCAGAACCAAGGGTAATAAAGATTTAGCCGCACCTGTGTTTTCCCGGCGTGGCAAAACAAATAGTAATTCACAGCTTATCCACGTGCGGCGCGGACGGAGCGGGAGTATACTACCTCTGATATAATAGATATGAGGTCGTATGCCCGGTAATGTCGGTTTGAGGATTCCGCCGCATAGCTATGAGGCGGAGGAGTCGGTGCTGGGCAGTCTTTTAATTGATAAGGACGCCATGATGCGGGTGGCTGATTTTCTGACAGCTGAAGACTTTTACAGGGATTCGCATCGCCAGATTTATCAGGCATGCAATGAGCTGTATGAAGCAGCTCAACCGATTGATGTGGTGTCGCTGACTAATCGCCTTAGGGAAAAAAAGCAATTAGAGGCAGTTGGCTCGGAAGCCGCTGTGGCACATTTAGCTACGGTGGTGCCGACGGCGGGGAATGTAACGCACTATGGCCGTATTGTGCAAAAATATGCCACCTTGCGGCGATTAATTACGGCAGCCTCTACTATTACCAGCATTGGTTTTGAGGAAGCGGCCGATATTGAAACAACGCTAGACGAAGCGGAGCGGTTATTATTTTCTGTCTCGCGTGAATATCGCTTTCAACACTTTACTAAGGTTTCAGAAGCGTTGGAGGAGGCATTCGAACGTATAGATAAATTACAGAAGGGTGATAAGGAACTGCGTGGCGTGACAACCGGTTTTCCGGCCCTGGATCGTCATTTGGCTGGTTGGCAGAATTCTGATCTGATCGTATTGGCATCTCGCCCTTCGATGGGTAAAACAACGCTGGCTTTGGATTTTGCCCGTCACGCGGCCTTGGCGGGGGTGTCGGTGGGGGTGTTTAGTCTGGAGATGTCCAAAGAACAGCTGGTAGACCGGTTGATGGCTGCTCACGCTCACGTGGACTTATGGCGGATGAGAACGGGCAAGTTACAAACAGAAGGAGAGTTTGATGATTTTGCGCGCCTGGGACACGCGATGGGAGACTTGTCAGAGGCGCCGCTCTATATTGACGACCAGGCCTCTAATAACGTGATGGGAATACGGACTATGGCCAGGCGGCTGCAGGCAGAGCACGGCTTGGGACTTTTAATCATTGATTATTTGCAGTTGATGGAATCGCGCCGTTATACGGATAACCGGGTGCAGGAAGTGTCCGATATTTCGCGCAGCCTTAAAAAACTGGCCATTGAGCTAAATATTCCAATTATTGCGTTGTCACAGCTGTCGCGAGCGGTGGAAATGCGCGCCAGCCAGCGACCGAAACTATCTGATTTACGCGAAAGCGGATCGATCGAGCAAGATGCGGATATCGTGATGTTTATTCACCGGGTTGGAGCTGATGATCCTGACTCTTCGACGGAGAAAACGGATGTACATGATATATCGCTGCTGATTGAAAAGCATCGCAACGGGCCGACGGGTGAAATACCTCTTCGTTTTCACTCCAGGTATGTTACCTGTCTGCCACCTGATGATAGGTATGAGGGTTCAGAAGTGCCGCCGGAAAATGCCGATGAATATGAAGAAGCAGAAGAGATAGAAGAGATAACGGTTACCTGACTTATATATATGCGCTCGGTTTTGCCAAGAGCGGTGCGTGAGCTGGCGGAAGAGTTGACCCGTTTACCGGGTATTGGTCCAAAAACGGCCAAGCGTTTATCTATACATCTTTTGCGCCAGCCACGGTCGGTGGTCTCGAGGATGGGTGATAAGTTGAAGAATTTGCACGCTAATGTACGGATTTGCCAGCGTTGCTACAATCTGGCAGAACGTGAAGTGTGTGAGGTGTGCCGCGACGAGACCAGGGTCGCATCGCTGGTATGCGTGGTGGAAAGCCCGCTCGACGTGGAGGCAATTGAACGGACTGATTCTTATCATGGCTTGTACCACGTACTGGGCGGAGTGTTGTCTCCCCTGGAAGGAATAGGGTCAGAGCAGTTGACAATGGAAGAGTTGTTTAAGCGAATCGACCAGGAGAATATAAAGGAGGTAATTTTAGCTTTAAACCCGACAATGGAGGGTGAAGCAACGGCGCGTCACATAGTGCGGGGGCTAAGTGGAAAAAAACTTTCGACTACGAGGTTGGGGCGCGGTTTGCCGACGGGCGGTGATATTGAGTTTGCTGATGCCACGACGCTGGCGGCGGCGTTTACCGGCCGCACATCTCTATGAAAAGAAAACTTAACAGGGGGGAACAAGTGTTGTTGATTGTTTTGTTATTGCTGGTAGTATTGCTGCTAGTGGCGCTAGTGCAAAATCCTCTATTATTTCGAACAGCGCCAGGTTCGCGTTACGCCGGATTGGAGGTGCAACAACGCTCCCCTTCTATTGTTTATGAAGTATTTAAACCGACTATTGACTCTTACAACGAGTTAGTAGAATTTTTTCGCCCCAGTAATTTGCGCTTGGTGGCGTGCTATGGCTCCCCTACCCAGCTAAGCAGTGTTGTCTTTAACTGGCTGACGGGCCTGTGCCAATAATCAGCAATTCCAACCCTAAGGGTTGGAATTGGCTTTATACGATGTCTGGATGCTGTTTAACACACTATCTGGTTTTGATGCTGGTGATCTCTATTTCGGTGTAGTGTTGTTTGTGGCCGAAATACTTCTTATGGCGTTTTTTAGCTTTCATTTTGACGCCGGTGATTTTCTGGTGGTGGCCATGCCGCAGGACTTTAGCTTCAACGGTGGCGCCTTTGAGAAAAGGGGTGCCAATTTTAGCGGTTTTGTCAGTGGCGGTTAGTAAGACTTCTTTGAACTCGGTTTTTTTATTTTCGTCCACGGCCAGCTTTTCAACCTTAATCTTGTCCCCTTCCTGGACTAAGTGTTGTTTGCCTCCGGTCCTGATAACGGCTGTTTTCATAATGAGTAATTAATAGCGGGTAATATTTACTTTGTCAAACTGGTGCGACTGCCGGTTTTTATGTTTAGCTTGCTGGTGGCGCCGGCGGCAAGTTCCAGGACGGCGTCGACGGGCTGCGGCGGAGTGTAGTGCGGTAAGTCAGTTTGATCCGGGCCAGGCGGCGGGGCGCTGTGTTCAATACCGATAACAGCGCTATCGGCAATCCAGATGATGTCAATAGGAATGAGCATATCTTTCATCCAGAAGCTTCGTACTTGTTTGGTGTTGAAACTGAAGTACAAACCGCTATTGGGCGGCAGACGCCGGCAGCCGGACAATCCCCTACTATGCCGGTCCGGAGTGGCCGCCAGGCCGACAGAAAACTGTTGGCCGGCAATGTTAACGGTAGCCTCATTGAAATCTGGACAAGTGTTTGTATCGCCTGCATCAAGAGTAAGCAGTAAGGCGCCGGTGCCGAGAATGGCGGACAGGGCAGCGGCAATAAGGCAAATAGCTCGCGGGGATACTCCCCTGGCGCGCAGACGATGATGAAAGTGGCTGACAGTGTCGCCGCGCCAGGGCGGCTGGCCTTTTAGCAGCCGCTTGATGATGACATAAACGGCGTCGAGCAAGGGCAAGGCGAGGACTAATACTGTGGTAACAATTTTTCCCCGGCCGATTATGGCAACCATTCCCAGGTAGAGGCCGAGCCACCAGCTGCCGGAGGTGCCCAAATAAACTTTGGCCGGCGGCCAGTTCCAGATAAGAAAAGCGGCTAGGGCCCCCAAGCCAATAAGGGCCAGATTTAAAGTGGGCGTGTCCCGAGTGGCAGGCAAAAGACTAACGATGATTAAGGTGATAAAGGCCACAACCCCAACGCTGCTAGCTAGCCCATCGCTGCCGTCCAGCCAGTTGACGGCATTGATGAGGAAAATAAGCCATAAGCCGGCTAGCAAAGCGCCCTGGAGTTGGTTTAGATAGATAAGGCCGGCCCCGGCGGGATTAGTAACATAAGAGAAGGACCAGCCACTCAATACCACGGCTGCCACAATAAGTCCCTGGCCCAGGAGTTGGGTGGCAGGATGAAGATTTCGACGATCATCCAGCACACCGATCAGCAGGGTGAGGGCAGCGCTTAATATCAAGCCTAGTCGCAATGAGTCGTTGTCTATCAAGACGAAGAAGGCGGCTATGGTTATGACGGTAATGATGACAGGTCCAGCCAGGCGACGAGGGCTTGGTTTTAATAGAAGTTTGAGCAGTAGAAAAACGCTAACAAAACTACTTAACAGGAGAAAATAATTAGATGTCATAGAGTAACTGGCTACTGGTTACTTTTTCTCGTCTTTTCCATAACGTTGAACTGTAGATCTCGACCCAACATTAATCTTGTTTCGGCGTCCAGAGCAGGAAAGGCGGACAAAATAGTGGCAATGACGGGAACCAGAGCCCACTGGAAAGCCATGGGGAAATAGCGCCAGGCAGTATATTTGTCCGGCTTGGGGGGCAGGAGCAGAAAGGTGAGGGCAGTGGAGATAAGCAAGCCCAGCATGGCTACAGACATAATGGCGCGAGCCATATAGGGCAGGCTGTACGATAAAACAGTGGCATGAAATGTAGGGCCGCCGAAGAAAACAGGCAGCCAGCCAAGGCCAGCGACAATTATGGCGGTGGTGGCCCACGAGTAGTGGCCCTCTAAAGTACGAAGCGAGTACAATGCTTTGATTCGGAATGATATTTTTTTATTGCGCAAGAAGCCCTCGGCCAGATAAGGAAAGTTTTCAATACCCCAGGCCCAGCGTCGTTTTTGCTTATACTGGTTTTTCAGAGTTTGCCACCAGGTGCCGGCCAGGGCGGCATCCATTGATACAGAAGTGTAGAGCGGTTCGGTGCGATAATGCCCGTCGTAATGGAGAAGACATTGCCAGAATATGCGAGAGTCCTCGGAAACAATGTCGCGCTGCCAGTAGCCCACGTCTCGGAGAGCGTTCAAGCTCATGGAGTGTGAGGAAAAAGTAACCAGGCGCTCGGGGCGGGTGGACTCTATCATCTGCCAGAAAGTTGAGCCGGTGGCGATGACACGGGAAAAGGCCGGGGCGTCCCAGACATTATTGTTATACATAGGCAGCGGCTGGTAGCTGACATGGTAGCGATCAGGGTGAGTGATAAAGGCATGAGTGAGGTAGGAAAAGTAATTGGAACTGGCAACGGTGTCGCTGTCGAAGTTGCTAACGACGACGTGATCTGTTGAAATATGATGACTGGCGAGTCTTTTTTCCATGGCTTTCATAGCCCAGGTGGCATTGGCACTTTTTACGCGCTTTTCTCCCTTTAATCCGTCGGGATGGAAAGTGGTGAGAAAAGTGGCGAAAGAATTGTCAAACAGTCTGTGTAAAGCAGCTGCTCGCTGTTTGGCAACATTACCTGCGCGCTCTTCAAAGCCGACAACGATATGCATGCGCTCCGAAGGGAAATCACAGGCGACAAGTGAATTAAGCGAAGTGGTGAGAACTGTTAACGACTCGTCATAGGTGGGCAGGATAATGACATGGTGAACCTGATCCCAGGGTAGATCAGTACGGGCTTTGCGACAGCGCTCAAGCCAATTGATGTGCCGCATGCGACGCAGGCGCACATAAGCAAATATTAGATGGACGGACATGTAGACGGCACGGATTAAGACATAGACATCATAGGCAATAATAAATATGGCGATCCAAAAAGGCACAACAAAGGCCAGGGCAGTGAGAATAATTAAAGTACCCCAGGAAAGCAGGCCGGGGAGTATTTCAAAAAATCGGCGCTGAAAGCTCGTGATATTAAATTCCAGGTTTATGGTCATGTTATTGATTGGCTTGCCAAACTAAGATAAACGCGCCGATAAGGATGAGCTGTAAAATGGGGATGATATAGCAAAGAAGCAAGGCGGATCGCTGATTGGTGGAGCGCAGCACGGCTGCCAACAGGCTATTGCCGGCTAACAGCAATAGACCGGCTATGGGCAACATGACAATTTGCTTGCTTTCACCGATAAAGTCAATGCCGACGTCGATGTTGTAATGAAGAACAGCACTGGGATTGTTGTGGGGGAAAAGAAATAAGGCTAATAGCCACAACAATATGTTTAAAGCCAGGTTAATGCTGAAAATAATAACTAATGGAGTCTTAAGATGGCTAATTTTCAATTTATAATTTTCAATTTTCACAAACCTTCTTTGGCATATTCTTCAGCCACGGCCAGGACTCGTTTGCCATACCAGGTGTGATATTGCCAATTGGGGCCGGCCAAAAAACGACTTACTGCCTCAAGCTCTTTATTAGGGTCGGTGGCTCCCCGATCCGCCATCATAACACCAATAGCAACAAGGGAGTCGGGCAAGGCAAAAGGGTCGGGTTGTTTGTTCATCAGTGCTTGTAAACGCAACTCCAGTCTCTCCCAGGTATCGGGTAGAAACTGGCCGGGACCAATGGCTCCTCCCCAACCCTGATATGAGACGGGGCGGCGTGAGATGGGGGTGTTGTACGGGTCGAGACCCAGCCTGGCCGTCAGCCGCAGGAAAGCATCGCGGCTGGCGGGGTGCATATCATCAGGAAAGGTGCCGCTGCCCAGATATTCACCAACATTCGTCTCTACTTTAATGATGGCCAAAAGCAGGGCGGGTCTGACGCCGGTTAAGCCGCTGGCATACCTGGCAGCATCGAATACGTCACCCAGAGCCAGTTGCAACCCGACACTTTGCAGAGTAAAAACCTGTTGTTCAATTTCACGGCGGGCGGCCAGAGCTTCGGTAACCAAATGCTGATATTCGGCTTGTTGTTCCTGTTTCAGGTTAAGAAAGTTTTTCTTTTCCTGGCGTTGCAGGCTTAAATCACCTTGCTGGCGAGCCTGGAGGCCGCGTAATTCATCCAGTTCTTTTTGCCGTTCGGCAAGATCCTGCTGGCGCTGTTCCAGTTGCTGCTGGCTGTCGCGCAGCTCCTGAATAAGTTTCATGGTTCTTTTTTGTAGCTCATGATATGTACGCTGCTGCGTTATAACAATACCAAGGTTATCTGAACTCAAAACGAGGTCGATGAGTGATACTTGATCATATTGATATAGAGAGCGGATAGTAGCACGCAGCCGGGTTCGACTGTCTTCTACTTGGCCATGTAATTCCTGTATTTGCCGGGCAATTTTTTCGCTCTCTGACTGATTAAGGGAAAGAGCAAGTAGGGTTCTTTCCAGCTGTAATTCGGCTGTTTGCAGTTGACGAGAGACTTTAGCTACTTGTTCGGCGGCCAATTCAGCCTGGTTGGTGGCTGTTTGCTGTTTACCTTTTAGCTCCTCAATTTTCTTTTCCAGGTCGGCCAGCTCCTGTTCTTTGTTGGCTAATTCTTTCTGATTCTGATCAAGGTTGTTTTCAGCAGCGAAGACCGGAGTGATTATTAGAGCCAGGACCAGGGCCAGAAAAAGTACTTTCATAACAGTGATATTACTATAGCAGCATGTGGAAAAGTTCGTAGTATTTATTCCTTCTGTTTGTTATACTAGTGTTCGTATGATTAAGTGTAGTGAAGGACGGAAAGATTTGACTAAAAAGCAAGGCGAGGCACTGGATGCTATTCGCAGCTTTTTGGCCGAGCATAATTACGCGCCAAGTTATCGGGATGTTATGAAAATGATGGGCATAAAGTCGCCGGCGACGGCGTACAATCATATCCAGGCACTTAAGGAAAAAGGGTATTTGACTTTGCGGGGCGGCCAGATGCGTTCAGTAGAGCTGACGGAAAAGGCCAACACGTTTGTACGCAGTATTACCCTGCCTTTGATGGGCATGATCGCGGCGGGTAAGCCGATTGAAGCTATCGTGAACCAGGAGAACATCTCTGTGCCGCTGGAGATGCTGCCTAATTTAAATTGTTATGTACTGCAAGTGAGTGGTGACTCAATGATCGAGGATGGCATTTTAGATAAAGATTATGTAATTGTGGAACGCAACTTTTATCCGGGGAACGGTGAAGTGGTGGTGGCACTGTTGGATAATGAGAACGCCACTTTAAAAAGGTACTACCGGGAAAAGACTCGTATTCGACTGCAGCCGGCGAACAAGACCATGAAGCCGATTTATACCAAGAATCCGGTTATCCAGGGTGTCGTCCGCGCCGTGATGCGGCGTTATTGATCGAGTTTTGGTGGGGCGTCCCCAAGTTCAATTTGTTCAAGGCGGTTGCCAAATTTGTCCAGGCGGCGGGCAGAGTCGTCGAAGCGGTTTTTGGCATTAGTGAGATGAGTACCGACGGTAGAAAAATCCTCGGCAAACTTACCGAAGTCGCCGCGCAATTGTCCGAGGTGCTGCAATATTTCTTTGGCTTGCTGCTCGATCTTCAGACCGCGTAAACCCATCAACACCGTTTGCAGATAGGCCAGGAAACTGTTGGGTGAGGTGGGTATAACTTTATTATGCTGACAGATTTCCCACAGATTGACACCGGATTTGTCATGAATCATAGTCTCATAATAAATGCCCTCGATAGGAATATACATAAAAGCGAAGTCCAGGGTTTTGTGTTCAGGGCTAATGTATTTTTTCGATATGTCGGTGATGTGCTTTTTAACGTCGCGCAAAAATTGCTGGCGCAGCTGGTGGCGAACGTTTTCATCCTCCTCTGCTGCGTAGGCTTCATAGTTGGCCAGAGGAAACTTGGCGTCGATAGCAACCAGGTGCCCATCCTGGAGAAGAACAACAGCGTCAGCAATTTCACCGTGGGGAAAAGTGTACTGGGTGTGGTAGCGGTCGTGAGGCAGCACTTCGGCGAGGAGATTAGTGAGCAATACTTCACCAAAACTACCGCGTATTTTGGGATTCTTGAGCATAGTTTGAAATGAGGTAATTTCATTGCTGGTTTTTTGCAGGGTGGCAGTGGCATGTTCCAGCTTACCCAGGCCGCTGCTGACTTCTCTGACGCTGCGCTCGGCGCTGCTGACCCGATCGGCTAAAAATGATTTGGACTCGTTCATGGCAGCAACGTTTTCGCGCAAGCGCTGGTTTAATTGTTCATTCAGGTATTTAAAATTATCGGATAATTGACGAGCGATAAAAAACCAGGCGAAGACACCGCCGGCTCCTAGACCAAGCAACAACCAGATAATTTCAGCAGACATGCTGATAAAAAGATTATTTAATAATTTCTTCCCGGCGGTCCCGGACAAAGTCAAACCATTCTTCAGCAATGTCGATTAGCAGTTTGAAAGGTGCCTCGAGCACACGGTCCATAAGAAAAAGCAAAACGTTGATCTGGCGTATGTTTTGGGCCAGCCAGCGTCCAAACTCCAGAATGGGCAAAGCCAGGAAGCCTAGTATGGCAGATAAGGCGCCCTCGCGCCGGGAAATAACTCTTATGTCGTCGGCAGAGCGGCGAATACGGGTAGCCAGAAAACTGACTAAACCCAGGAAAATGACGAAGAAAAACATGGCCAGCAGGGAGAAATCGAGCGAGTCGAGGAAGGAGAACAGCCCCCAGAAAATAAGCATAAAGAGAATGGCATAAATAATGGCAAAGGCTGACCAGGTGGCGGTACCGTAGCGGCGGGGAGCGCTAATAGCAATATTGGGCAGCTCCCCTTCTCCGGTGACAATTCTTTTTAACTGTTCCATCACAGCGTCACTGTTGGCGTGGCCGGGAAAACGAACGGTGGTGGCCAGTATAAAGAGAAGAAGAGGATGAAAGGCAATATTGGAAGCCAGGGCAAGATAGTGTACATCACCCAATAAGTAGCGCTCGTAGGGTATCTCAATAAATAGGGCTAGCAGTGTTTTGGTAAGAAACAGGAAGAGGATACTGTGCCAGGCACGGCGGGTCATGCGACCTCTGATGTGATGCACGCGATTGTCGAAAGCTTCACGCACGGCTACTTCAAAAGCTTCATCAGAGGAAAAAGGCTTGTTCTGTTGGGCAGATATAACGTCGCGCAGAATAAGGTATGGCACGGAGGCTGGACGCAACAGGCGGGTGAGACGATCGGTAGCAACATGGTTTAGAATTTCCTCAATATGATCATGAAAAAGAGGCAACTCCTGAAGCAGCCTGTCTACTTCTTTATTAGATATTTCGTCCTTACTCCAGACCGGGAACTGGTGAATGAAGTAGTGATAAGCCAGTTCATTTTTGTCAGCAGCGAACAGAGCACGGTGGCAAGTTAGATACAGTTGAGTAGGCCGATCTTTTTCGGCAACAAAATTACTGGTCCAGACAACACGATGAAAAATATCGTTATACATAAGATGCACCAGGGCTTCCTGCTTATGAGGAGAAAACAATTGATGATCGATGGCCACAGTAATCATTTCTAAAAGCCAGGCCTGGTGTTTGCGCTCAAGTTGTGCATAAATTTGCTTTCCTTTTTTCAAGTAGCGGCCAACAGTAACGGCGAGGGAGCGAGGGGGCGGTTTGATGTAGTTGCCGCGAATGAGCTCCTGCAGCAACGTGGTGGCTATCGTAGCCGGGGGACGGTCTTCAAAGAGACGGCGTTCTAGAATGCGTGATATGGCGCGGCGGCGGAGAATTTCTTCTTCGTCCGGCTCCAGGGTATTACGAAAGCGCTCGTAGGCGAAGGCAATGCGCTTGGTGGCCGAGGAAACTTCAATAATATCCTCGCTGGATGGCTCTGGGGCAGCTGGCTCTAAACGGCTTAAAAAATCCTGTATTTCCGGCCGAATATTCATAAGCTAACGATAGCTAAAGAAAGACTATCGCGCCAGTCCGGTAACACCGTAGGCTATGTCCAATTAAGTGTGCTGCCACTTGAAGTCTGATAGTGAATGAAAGGCCAGTAACATTTTGAGTGTATACCGTTCTCGATTGTTGAATCCGTAGCTCATTCGTTTCAGCATCTTGATCTTGGTGTGACAGCCCTCGGTGTAACCATTGGAAGTACCATAATCAAAGTGATTAAGAATCTGGGGTTGCCAGGCAATTAGTGTTTTTCGTAAAGTCACCAGTGGCTTAGATTCAACACCCTCCAAGTAGGCTAGGATGAGTTGAAATTTCTGCTCAGCACTTCGTCTGTTACGTGACTTGTACAGATCGCGTATTTTCTCTTTGATGATCCAAGCCACCTTAAGATGTGGCCATGGTTTGGTTGTCTCCCACAAAGCAATCAACTTAACCTGGTCTTGTTCTTTAAGTTTTTCTTGCGGAGTCAGCAAAGCTCGCTTTACCCGCGGCGTCTCCCGACCCATGTTGCCCAACACTACCGATCGCACTTCCTCCAGTTTCTTGCCGGCCAGCTGCACCACATGAAAAGGATCAGCCACGATGTTTACGTTAGACCAAGCTTCTTCAATGGCCGCGCGGAAGCTTCCGCGCAAATCGATGCAGATTTCCGTTATGCGCTCTCGGACGTCTTCTGGCACTTGATTGAGGAATTTAATGATTGTGTCTTTACGGTCATTAGGCAAAATTGTAAGTAGATTCCTCTTCCCTTTAGTCAGGTTGGTAATCGTCGTTACCATCTGTCGTCTTTTCTTGAGACTGTGTTCATCTAAACCCAGTGATATTCTTTGGCCTTGATTCTCCCAATCGATTTCGTACCGAATGTCATCAAGCTTGTTACTGACGGTAGTAGGGGCAACACCGTGTTTTGCGGCGGTGCCTCGAAAACTCATATTAGCGACATCTTCCAGTAGACGTTGTTGACCCCATTCGGTACTACGACGACGGCTGATTCCGGTGAGGGTTTCAGTAAACGGTCGACAACATTTTTTACAACGAAAACGTCGGTACCGTAATTGCACTAAAATGAGTTTCTCGTGCAGGTAGCCGTGATTGACGGTTCGCTGGTAATACTGGTGGATACGTTGCGATCTAACACCACATTTTGTGCATTCAGCTGTGCGTCGGGGACTCTTGGCATGGAGCGTAATTGTTGCATTGGTGGTTGCAATGACGTGTACATCAAAGCCTTGTAAAGAAAAGATTTCCGCAATATTGTTGGTCATAAAGGTGGTTTGTTTTAAGGGTGTTTGTTTCTCCCCTAAGTAAACCGCCTTTTCTTAGTTTTGCACCACAGTTATTTGGACGGAGCCGCTTGGCCTTGACACATTTAGGCCGTAGGCGTATATTAGTGATAAATCCCCGGCCCGAGGTTTATATACCTCAGTTAGCGGGGGATTTTTTTGTATTTTAAACATTTTAATCATAGGGAAATATTGACATTAGTTCCTTGCGGCCAGTGGGTTTGTATTCTTTGATCTGTACCATAAAGAGTTGCTGATTTGGCGTGATACCGGCGAAGCGGTGTAAGGTTTCGTCGGCGTGGTTAGGGTTTTGTTTAGATGTGGGATGTTGGCGTGACCTCTGGATAAGTTCAATGGCGCAGGGCAGATAACGCATGCGACGAAGCTGCTCGGGATAAGGCTTTTGACTTAAGTGACGCCAGAAGAACGAAAGAAATATTTTGTCCTTGCGAAAGTAGGCGGAACGAATATACGAACGGCGTCTAGTGCGTCTAGTAACAGATCGGAGCAAATGGCGGGCTTGGGGAGCGATCTCGTTCCAGCTTGATCCGCGGAAGGGCCTGGCATCGGTATGATAGAGATTGTTTTTAAATTGAGTCATTTTAAATTCGTTGGAAATTTTAAATTGAAAATTGAATGTAACGGCTATGTCCAATTAAGTGTGCTGCCACTTGAAGTCTGATAGTGAATGAAAGGCCAGTAACATTTTGAGTGTATACCGTTCTCGATTGTTGAATCCGTAGCTCATTCGTTTCAGCATCTTGATCTTGGTGTGACA
>JBDRMS010000008.1:0-85869 GCA_043811915.1 bacterium | reverse complement strand
TTGAGCTACCGTCAGCCCTTTGTCTTTGATGCCCTGGAGGATTTCTTTTCTTACCTCCGGAGCAACGCGGTGTGTTTTCTTCATGACACAAGGGTATTAAGGATTAGACCCCTGTGTCTAAAATATGGGGGTCAGATCAGTCGACTGATTAATAGTTTTATGAAGCCTCTCACTGCAAAGATCGCCAGGGAGCGGTTTGAGGCTTGAGGAGGGAGACTGAAATTGTAAGACTATTGTTTTTTTCGTGGCCCGGTGATGCCGCGCACGGCGTCGAATAGCGCCCGGCGTACGATGGGAGAGCCGTGGGGCCGTGTGGTGTGGTAGACAAGACGGGCACGGTTGGCTAAATACCAGTAGAGCCGCCAGGGCAGGGGCGTTTCTTGTTCTAAAAAGAGAGCGCCGTTGCGGACCAGGTAATAAAGTTTGTCGCTGTTTTTGTCGGTATCAGAGAAAGACTGGTGGTGCAGTTGCGTGTCGGGAATTATTCGTAGAGGAAGGCCGAGGCGGCGAACGCGTGTGCTAAAGAGTGCGTCTTCCCAATACATAAAGTAGTGGCCGGGAAAGCCTTTGGTTTTTAAAAAAACACTGTAGGGAGCGGCCAGGAAAGCGCCATCAATATAGCCCAAGTGGTGAGCTCGGCTGGCCGGCTGGTGCGGATAGGTGCGGCCGGTACGCAAATTAATGTGACCGCCTGACACTCCCAGTAAAGAGTCGGCGGGGTGGGTTTGCCACCATTTTCTTAATTTACGAAAAGCGCCGGAAGGAATAGATATGTCATTGTTCATAACCACAACAATATCGTCTTCGGCGGCGCCGCGAGAGGCCAGCGCTCCGATGCCAGTGTTTATGCCGCCGGCGTAACCGGTGTTACGGCCGGGACGGATGAGGCGGTGCTTAACGTTTTCCGGAGAATTGTAGAGTTGTCTGGCGTTGTCCACAACGATAATGTCGTCTGGTGGAAGCTGGCAGTTGGCCAAAGAGGCCAGGGCCGCATTGGTTGATCCAGAGCTTCCGTAATGGACAATAATTGTATAATATTTTCTGGTCTGTGGACACATAGGTGGAAAACTCTGTGGATAAGTGGGTTTTTTATGGGGAAAACTGTCTATTTTTGTTTGTTTTGACGCCATACCAGAAATCTGTACTGGTAATCCGGGAGAAGAGCCAGGGAGTACTGAAAGTGCGAGCAGTAAGGGAAAGGAGAATATGAAGAGCGCTATTTAGAGGACCAAATGTCAAGGCTGCGTGCCTGGCTTTTTGTAACCTGGTTTGTGGAGGGATAAGCCTGGTGCCGGGATATCTTTTTTGATAAACAACGATGTTTTTCCCCACATAGCGTTGACGCTGTGTTATATTCTGAACTGTGTAATAGTGGCGGTGAAGGGATAAGGCATTATGAAGAATATGGAGGGTGAATCCGCGATTGGCTAGTTGACGACCCAGGTCAGCATCTTCCCAGCCGTAGGAGTGGTAGTTTTCGGAAAACGGGTTGGGGCCAAGGAGTGTGTTTTTAAGAGAAATGTGCGAGCCATAAAAAAAGTGGGCGGGGTCGGTTATGGTTTTGCCCAGCAAGGCATCAAAGTTGTTTTGCGGACCACCATGTGCCATCCACTCCATGAGCGGGGTGGGGCTAAGGCGCGGGTCCCATTTGATCATACCCAGAGCGCCGGCGAGCTGGTTTGGGCGCTCGGTGTGAAAATTAAAATGAGCGGCCAGGGCACCCGGCAATAAAATAATGTCGGCGCCCAGCAGCAGGATAATATCTGCATTAGCCATTGACAGGCCGCGGTTGCGGGCGCCGGCAACTCCAGTGTGAGGACCGGCAACTATGCCGGTGGGAAGCCACGAGGCTGAAGTGGGATATTTTTTGAGAATAGCGACGGTATCATCTGAAGAACCATCATCGGAAGTAATGAGGCGGGGGGTCCAGTTGGGCGGCACGTATTGGGAGAAGAGTGCTCTTAGGGTATAAGGCAGAACGTCAGCATTATTATAGGTGGGAATGACAACGTCGCAGGTGGGCATAATTTAATACTAGGTCTTTATGAGTAAACCGATACTTTTTTTGGAAATAAGACGGGTAAACCAGCTAGCGGCGCAATAGACTGCTGCACCAATGGCTATGGTTATAAGCACTGGCCAGGAGGCGGGAAGGGCAACATAGATAAGGGAAGTAGTAATGGCAACGAAGGCCAGGCGAGCCAGATAGGTTAATGATAATGAGACACGAGCCAGCCGCCAAAGAACGAAGCTGGCGCTTAGAGTAGCAATTATTTCAGTGAGTAAAGTAGTTAGAGCGGCGGCCGGGGCACCAAAGGGAGGAATGAAGATCAGGTTCAGAATGATATTGATGCCCGCCAGGGAGGCGGCTATAACTAACAATGTTTTGTGGCGCCGGCAGGCGACGAGGCTGAAACCAGCCAGGTTGCCAAAAAACATAACCCCGAGGGCAGGCCCAAGAATCTGCAGTAGAATGGTAGCGTCAATAAAGGCAGTGCCGGCAATGAGAATAATAACAGGCTCGGCAAAGAGAACCAGTGTTAGCGTAATGAAGACGGCGGTCCAGATAGTAAGAGTGGCGCCCTGTTCAAAATAGCGCCGGAAGGCGTCCAGGCGCTGTTCGTGCCAGGCGGCGGTCAAATGAGGCAAAAGAAGTCCACCAAACATGGCGGGGACAAAAAGACTGGATTCGATTAAGCGGTAGGCAAGGCCGTATAGGCCAACCTGGCGGGCGGGACGAAATAAAGACAGAATGATGGTGTCAATGCGAAAATAAATAACATTAAAGATAAGTACTGCACCCAGCGGCCAGGAGGTGATGAGTATTTTCCGCCAGGCCGATTGAGAAAAAGCCGGACGGATGCGAATACCGGGGGGCAGGAGGCGACGATGAAAATAAGTCGCGACGACCAGCCCTAAAGTGAATAAAGTAGTCATGGAGGCAAGGGTGGCGCTGGCGGCGCCGACTAGAATAATGCCGGCGACTTGCACCAGGCGCCCGGCCAGGTCACCGGCAGTAGCTCGCCATACAACGCCGTATTTCTGATAAATACCCATCATGAGCTGACTAAAGGATTGGGCCATAAAACCGAGAGCAATAATAGGGTAAATGGGGACAAGACTGCGCAATGACGGAGTGATTAGGGTAAGCAGCCAGCCGAAGCCAAAAATGGTTAGCAGCAGGATAAGGCGGAGTGAGGCTATATGAGAAATGTAGTAATTTTCCTGACCAGGGTGCCGGGATATGGCGTGAGTCAGGGTGAGGTACAAGCCGAAGTCGGCGGCTATCTGAAGAATGGCACCGTAGGACAGGAGCAGGGCGTATGACCCATACGTGGCTACACCAAGGAAGCGCGAGACAAGAGAGAGAACAAAAACGCCCAAAGCAACATTAACCACTCTGCCGGAAGAGGCGATAATTGTATTAGCCAGAATTGATTGAGGCACTAGTTAAATGAAGGCTGACCTGACAACTACCCGCCTGTTGGGCTCATCCCCCAGGCTTTCGGTATTGACGCCCTGGCGGGAAGCCAGTGAGTTATGAATAGTGCGTCGTTCAGAGGCTACCATGGGCGGCAAAACAACAGCCTGGCCAGTGCGGCCGGCCTGGCGAGCGGCATCTTCGGCCAGGCGAAGCAAAATGCGCTCGCGGCCAGCCAAGTAGCCATTAACATCGACGGTAATGCGGCAGGACTCATTAAGTTGACGGCGCATAAGGGAGCGTACAATGTGCTGGAGAGCAAATAAATGAGCGCCGCGGGCGCCGATAAGAAGGCGGCCGGAAGGCCCGGCATCGATAGCGATATGGAGACGCTGATCTCCTTTGACGTCACGAAAAGAACAGCCAACCTTGATCCGGGTGAAGCCCATAATACTTATTAAGTGGCGAACGTGCTCTTCGATGAGCGCTGTTGTCTGATGGTTGATATTTGGGGTCATACGGCTACACCGCTGGATATTTTAAGATAATGCTTAAAAGTATACTGCTGCACTATACCAAAGATTGTTGAGGCCACCCAGTATAGAGCCAGAGCGGCAGGAAGTTGCATAGAGATAAAAACAGTCATAACGGGAAATATGTACGTCATATTTTTTTGCATGGACGCCATCATTTGAGCGCTTTGGTCGCTGTCGGTTGATGGAGCAGCGGGAGCTGCCGGCTTGACCAGATGCATGAGAATCAACTGAAATGAGCCGGCCAGAAGGGCAAGCAGCAGACTTGTTTGGGTAAGGTCAATGCCGAGGAAAGAAAGATTAACAATGGAGGGGGGAGAAATAAAAGAGTAGAGATTAATAAACGTATCCGGCTCCATGCCGATAAGGAAGACGCGATAAAGAGCAATAAGAATGGGTAGCTGAATGAGCAGGGGGAGACAGCCGCTGGCAGGATTAATGCCGGCCTGGCGATAGACGGCCATGGTGGCCTCGGCCTGTTTTGATTTGTCATTTTTGTGTTGTTGCTGAATCTTTTTTAACTTGTCTTTTACTTCCCCCATCTTGGTTTGGTTTTTATGCATCTGCTTGGCCTGATGAATGGAGGAAGGAAGAAGGATGAAGCGAACAAGTATGGTAACCAGGAGAATACTTAGGCCAACGCTGTGAGCGGGAATAAGGTTTGTAATGCCAACCAATAAATTAAAAAGAGGGCGGAATAGCAGCTCGTGATAAATAAAAGACAAAGGGTTCATAAAACTGGGTCAAAACCGCCCTGGCTGAAGGGGTGGCAGCGAAGTAGACGCTTGAAGCCTAATAAAACTCCCCGCCAACTATATCGCTGTATAGCCCGCAGGCAGTATTCCGAGCAGGTTGGCGTGTAGCGGCAAGCACAATAGGGAAATGCTTGTTTAAATATCCCATGGTCTGGCGAGAGTGTAGCCTGGTAAACGCGGATAATTTTAGGAACGAGTTTTGTTATCATAACTTAGATAAGTACGGCTGTAGTTTTTGTTGGAGCTCTGCCTGGTTGGCTAATTGTGTTATTTTAGGGCCCGCTATCCAAACCATATCATAGGCGGTTTGTTTAGATACAATATTGTAAGCGCAGACGCGCAGCCAGCGCTGGTATTTATGGCGTTGCACAGCCGAAGGCGACACTTTTTTACTGACGATGCAGGCAATTCTGGTGTGAGAGCAGGCAGTTGGAAGGTAATGAATATTGGTGTATGGAGTAACAAGGCGTTTTCCCTGGCGAATGGCGGCTGTGATGTCGGCGTGCTTAGCCAGCCTGAATTTACGGGGCAGCATTGGGTGTGAGTTGCTGTCGCCCCTTGCGCCGGCGGCTGGCAACTACACCGGTTCGGCGATTGCGCTTTTTGGCAGCCAGAAAACCGAGACGACGAGCGCGTTTTTTCTTTTTTGGTTGATAGGTTCGCTTTGGCATATGTTTGGTAACTGTACATAGTTTGGCGACTATGGTCAAATTTTTGTGGATATGTGGATAACTTTTGGGGGTTACTTAGCTGTGGAAAAGTATGGTATGCTGCTCCGATGAGCCGAGTGACACTATGAACAAAGACCAATTATGGAAAGCGGCTCTTGGCCAGTTAGAACTAAAAGTGAGCCAGGGTAATTTTTTAACGTGGTTTCAGGCAACAAGGATCCAAGAGCGGCAGGGACAGCTGGTAATTATTGAGACCCCGAACGCCTTTACCTATGAATGGCTTTCAAAAAAGTATCATCAATCTATTTTGGGAGTGCTGCAAAATCTGGATAGTACAATTGGTGCAGTGGAGTTTATTGTTAAATCACACACCCTAGTGCAAAAACCACTAAAGAAAAATTTTAGGATTTTAGCGCGGAAAAGGGCAAAATCACCGACTGTGGTAGAGAGCGCGGATGCGCCAGCGCTGTCAGTAACAGCTAAAGCCAAGGTTTCCAAGTTGGCCAAAACACTAAACCCAAAATACACCTTTGACTTGTTTGTGATTGGCCCGAGCAATGAAATTGCTCACGCCGCCTGCCGAGCGGTGGCCGAAAAGCCAGGGAAGGCCTACAACCCGCTTTTTATTTACGGGGGAGTGGGGTTGGGAAAAACCCATTTACTGCAGGCTATCGGCAACGCTTTGTTGAAGCGAGACCCCGGGGTGAGGGTACTTTATGTTTCGTCAGAGAAGTTTATTAATGACTTTGTCCAGTCTATAAGGGAAAGGACTACCCAGATTTTTAAACATTACTATCGGGATATTGATGTATTTATTATTGACGACGTGCAATTTTTAGCTGGCAAAGGGAAAACACAAGAGGAACTTTTTCATACCTTTAACGCGCTGCATGGCCAGGGTAAGCAGGTAATTTTAAGCAGTGACCGCTCGCCTCGAGCTATTCCCACATTTGAAGAGCGCCTGCGCTCCCGTTTGGCAGGAGGAATGGTTGCCGATATTCAACAACCAGACTATGAGACGCGCCTAGCTATTGTAAGAGAGAAGATGAACCAAAATGGAGAGTTGTTTGACGCTGAAGCGCTAGAGTTTATTGCAAAAAATATACAGAAAAATGTACGTGAGCTGGAGGGGGCACTTAATAAAGTGGTTGCTCATTGTGAATTAAGTAGAAAGCGCGCCACTCTTGATTATGTAAAAAAGGTTTTGATGGGAGTTTTAGAACAGCCCCACCAAAAGAGTGTCGACTCAAAAAGTATTATGGGAGTAGTGAGCTCTTATTATACCTTGACGATGGAGGAGTTATGCGGAAAGTCACGAAAAAAAGAGATAGTGCAACCGCGACAAATAGCTATGTATTTACTTCGCAAGGAGAATAATGCGTCTTTTCCCACTATTGGCGACTATTTTGGGGGAAGAGACCATACCACAGCTATGCATGCATGCGATAAAATCGAGAAGATGCTTGAGCATGATGAGGATATGTTGAGAGAGATTAATTTTATTCGTGAGCGCCTATATGCATAAGTGTGTATATTGTGTTAATGGTGTGGTGGATATAGAAAACAATACACATAATATCCGCTCCTGTTTTGTTTTTTGCACATTTTTTCCAACCTAGTTTTACACACTTTATCCACTTTTTTTATCCTTTATAGAGCCCGGCTTTTGTGATTTCCACAGTTTTATGCCCCCCAACTAGTAACTACCACTAAAAGTAATATCTATTACACTAACGATATTGGCAAAAATAGTTTTATGAAGTTTACATGCACACAGGAAAATTTACTAAAAGGACTCACGGTAGTTTCGCCGTTAGCGGGCCGCAATGTGCAATTACCAATCCTTCAATATGTATTATTAGAGGTGAGGGATGGTGTTTTACATTTAACATGCACCGATTTAGAAGTAGGGGCGCATGTGTCAGTGGGAGGAAAGGCGGAAAAAAACGGAAACTGTGCCGCCTTAGCTCGCCAGTTGCTAGAGTATGTGCAACAACTACCAGTAACAGAACCAATAAATATTGAGCGTAAAAAAAACAAACTAACTATAACTACAAAAGGTTTCTCTTCCGTATTTCCCATATCGGAGACGGATGATTTTCCGCTTTTACCAACACCACCAAATAAAGAGGGGATTATTATGGATGGGCGTTTATTTTGTCAGGGAATTAGTAATACAGTTTTTGCGGCGGCCAGGGACGAGGCGCGCCCGGAGATTTATAGTGTTTTTATTCAAGGTAACAAAGGAGAAGTGCGACTGGCAGCGACGGATAGTTTTCGTCTGGCGGAGAGGGTAGTGCCGGTGGATAATGAGAAAAAGTTTTCATTTTTATTACCGGTAACTGCGGCCCAAGAGGTGAGCAGGTTGTTTGGTGCCAGTGAGCGGCTCGAGCTACTTATCCAGGATAATTATGTAGTATGGCGAGGAGAGGAAATGTATTTATCCTCTCGTTTAATTGATGGATCATATCCTGACTATCAACAAATCATCCCCACTAGCTTTGTTACCAAAGGGGTAGTGAAGAGGGAAGAATTGGCGCGGGCGCTGAAAATCCTGAGCGTGTTTTTGTCGCGGGAGTCGAGGCGGGTGTCTTTATTGGTGCAGCCGGGTAAGGAAAAACTAACGGCTCAAGTGGAAGGCGGGGAAGCGGGCCAGGGGAAAGTGGCGCTGACCTTTGAGGGTGAAGGGGAAGATATCAAAGTGCTGTTTAATGTTCAATATTTACTAGATGGCATTCAACATATAGGAGGGGAGCAGTGTGAATTGGAGCTGGGGGGGGAGAGCGACCCGGTTGTTATGCGCCCTGTTAAAAGCTCATTGCAGCAAATATATTTGGTGATGCCTATCCAAGCCTAGGTTATGGATATTAAAAACCTTAGCATGGTTAACTTCCGTAACCTGGGCCAAGTGAAGGAAGTTGAGTTTCCGGCAGGCGGGCTTTTAGTGGCGGCGGCGCCGAATGCCATGGGCAAAACAAATTTTTTAGAAAGCGCGGCAGTGTTGCTAAGGGGAAGATCGTGGCGGACAAAAACAGAAGATTGTGTTACCTGGGGAGAGGATGGTTTTTTATTGAAAGGGATGGTGCGAAGAGAAGAGGGTGTGCGGCAGGTGGCGGTACGATATCATCGGCCGTCCCGTAAGCTGCGCATTGAAGAGGACGGAGCGCCGGTTTCAGCGGTGTTGTTTTATGCGCATTATCCATTGGTGATGTTTTTACCGGAAGATGTTTTTCTTTTTTCGCGAGGGCCGAGCACGCGGCGTAATTTTCTAAATCAAATATTAGTGGCCCACCCACAATATCTGTCGGCGCTGGTGCAATATCACAGGGTATTAAAGCAGCGCAACAAGGCACTTAAAGAAGCTGAAAGCGCGGAGGATGTGCAGAGCTGGACGAGTTTATTAATAGAGCAGGCTGAAGTGTTGTGGCGGCACCGTAGGGGGTTTACAGCGGTAGTTGATGCGCAGTTGAATGAATTGTACGAGCGCCTTTCGGGTGAAACCAGGCAATTTAAAACAAGGTTTGTGCCGGGGGTGTCGCGGATGGAGGATTTTGGCGATGAGTTGGCGGCGGTCTTTTCTCAAGAGAGGCGACTGGGATATACAATGTACGGTTCCCACCGGGACGATATGACTATATTGGCAGACGGGCGGCCGGTCGGGATAGCATCCTCTGCCGGTCAAATGCGCAGCCTGGCGGTAGCTCTTAAATTTATTGCTCATCGTTACTTAACGCAGGTGATTGGCGAGGAGCCGGTGTTGTTGTTAGACGACGTGCTAAGTGAGCTGGATGAGCATCGACAGCGAACGTTAATTAATAATTTGCCGTCTACCCAAACTGTTTTGACGTGTACGGCTATGCCGGCAGGTGTTAGGGGGAGAAGCGACACTTATCTATTGGACTTAAGGGCGATATTAAGACAACCCAATCCACAGTTTGAGCGACATGAAGTGGCGCAAGCGGTAGCGGGATAGATATGGCGTGGCAGACTGTTGGCGCGTTACTGGAAAACAAGAAAACCCCGTTGTTGGATGAGGGAGACGTCAGGCATTTCGTTGAGTGTTATCTTAGAGAGAGGCTGGTAACTGACGCCTTGTATTGCAGAGAAGTAAAAGAGGGGCGGGCGTGGGTGAGGGCCGGTTCGCCGACACTTCAGCAGGAAGCTTGTTTACTGGAGTATGACGTCGGGCAGGCGCTGGCCCAGGAACTGGACTACACATTAAGGAGTTTAAAAGTTACTCAATGGTGATGGTGTGTTTGATTGAGGTGGTGGAGTTGCCGGTGTTGTCGTAGGCGATGGCGTAGATGGTGTAGGTGCCGGGGCCGGGAGAATCGGCCCAGGATACTTCATAGCGGTTTAGGGCAATGGGGGCAGTAGTGGTTGTTCTGCCAATACGACTGGCGCCGGGCTGCCCGTCTTTTGTGTAGAGGATATCAACAGCCTCAATGCCACTTTTGTCCTGGGCGGTTACTTTAACTATAAGAGGGAAATTTTCGGCGCGGAGTGACAAATTGTTCTGGGGGGTGTGGAGAGTAATGGAGGGAGGAGAGTCGTCAGGGTTGATCATGAAAGTACGGTGAGCGCGGCCGATAAGGTTGTTTTCGGTGACAGCCAGAACAAGAAGAGTTTTACGACCGGAGAAGTTGTTATCGAAAGAGAAAGAGGCGTTAAAAGAGTCGTCTGGCCCGCGGCGGGCAATCTCTTTGCCATCAAACATAAAGCGCACCTCTTTGAGGGGGCGGGGAGAGTCGATGTCAACACTGACTGCGACGGGGCTTGATTTTAGGATCGAGGTATTGGGTTCGGTAATAGTAACCTTAGGGAGATCATCGGAGGCGGTGGCATCACAAATAGGGGTTGGCAGGGAATCTACATAGCGAGGCTCGGCGGAGTTGTTTTTTTCCTTTTCATTGTGTTTATCGCGCCAGGCGGCTATGCCTTCTTCCCAGCGTTTGAATTGAGGATCATTTTCGGCATTGGCCGGAGAAGGGCCGAGGGGGTTATCACGCTGAACATAAAAAAGAATACTATGGAGCTCTTTGAAGGTAGTAGGCTGGCCCAGGTTAACAGGGCAGTCAGAAGGATAAAAGAGACCTGCGGTTTCTTCCCATTTGCCTTTTTCTTCGGGGAGCTCACCGCGCAATATGCCATGTGGAATACTGCCGAGAGGCTCGGGATCGACAAATTTTTCTATGGGAGTGCCCTCCAGGGCGGACTGCATAAAGTCGTGCCAGATAGGGGCGGCGGTACTTGCGCCGGCCGCGTCTTTCTTCATGGGGGAATTATCATTGTTGCCCACCCAGACGCCGGCGACCAAGGATGGTGTATAGCCGAGCGTCCAGCCGTCGCGATATTCCTGGGCGGTGCCGGTTTTGGCGGCGACGGGGCGACTGCCTAATTGAAGGTAACTTCTGGTACCAAAGGTCAGAGCACGGGCGGCGTTGTCGGAAATAACATTGGTGACCAGACGGGCAAGCTGGGGGGAGACAACTTCCTGGCCGGGGGCAGGCTCTTCTTCGGCGGCGTCAAAGATGGTTTCTGAATCGTCGGTGACTTTAAGAATGGCCTGGGGGGAATGGCGAAGTCCGTCGTTGGCGAATGCGCTGTAAGCTGATACTTCATCGAGCAGGCGGACTTCTCCGCCGCCAAGGACAAGAGAGAGGCCGTATCGATCGGGGTCGTTTAGAGAGGTCATGCCCATTTGCTGGGCCAGGTCGGTGGCGTTTTTAATGCCGGCCAGGTAGAGCGTCTTAACGGCCGGGATATTTAAAGAGTTGGCCAGAGCGGTGCGCATGGTAACGGGGCCGTGTTGCCTGCCGTCGTAGTTTTGTGGTTTATAGCCCTGGCCAAAGTCGGTTTCGGCGTCGACGAGAATAGTATCCGGAGTGTACCCTTTTTGCCAGGCGGCAGCGTAAATAAAAGGTTTAATAGAAGAGCCCGGGGAACGATGACGGACGGCGACGTTAACATTACCATCGATTTCTTCATTGAAATAATCTATTGATCCAACCATGGCTAAGATGTCACCTGTCTTGGGATCAATGGCCACTAAAGAGGCGTTGGAAGCATCCATGGAATTTAGTGAGTCCTGATGCTCGCTTAAAGTATTTTCAGCCAGTGTTTGCAGGCGCATGTCCAGCGTGGTGGTGACGGTGAGGCCGCCTTGCTCAACAATGCGCTGACCGTATTGTTCTTCTAATTGCTCTTTAATGTAGAAAACAAAATGGGGAGCGGAAATAGATTCGGCGCGAGGTTGAAAGTCGAGAGCTTCGAGCTTAGCGGCCTCGGCCTCTTCCGGGGCGACCATGTCCAGATCGGCCACGCGTTGCAAAATACTCTCCTGGCGTCTTTTGAGATCTTCGAAGTGCGAGCCGTACGGGGAGTAGTAAGTAGGAGCTTTGGGCAGAGCGGCCAAGATAGCAGCCTGGGCTAAAGAAACACTGGAAGCTGACTGGTTGAACAGGGCCTGACTGGCAGCTTCCACGCCGTAGGTTTGAGAGCCGTAGGGTATTTCATTAAGGTACATCTCTAGAATCTGGTCTTTGGTAAAACGTTGTTCTAATTCGAGAGCCAATACAGCTTCTTTCGCCTTACGCCGGAAAGTCCGCTCCGGGGTGAGAATAGAATTTTTTATTAATTGTTGGGTAATAGTAGAGCCGCCTTGTGCCCGTTGCCCGCTAAGGGGCTTTAAAATTACGCCGCGAATGATACCAAAGAAATCCAAGCCGTGATGCCGGTAGAATTGGTCATCTTCGGTGGCGATGGTGGCATTTATGATGTAGGGAGAAATGTCGCGCAGGGCAGTGCGAGTACGTTTGACCTCGCCGATTTCATAAAGAAGATGGGTGCCAGTGCGGTCAAATATTTTGGTGGACTGGACGACGGAGCGGTCACTAATGCTTTGGGAGTCTGGTAAATCCTTGCTCCACCACAAAATGGTGCTGGCTAGGCCTAAGAAGGTGGCGCCAAAAATAGCCATAGCCAAAGGGAAGAGGCGGCGTCGGGTGCGCCGAATGTGTCGAGGGCGAGAGAGGCGACGAGTAGCCATGCGGTGGCGGCTAGCCGGGATTAACCAAGAAGCCTTTGAGATCACGGCGGCCGATGATTATGGGATATTTCATATGTGAGCGATCGGTTAAGTAGGCCCGGGTTTTAATGGGTTTGTCGCGCAGGGTGAGTGGAAGGTCGATGATAGGGCGCTCTTGTTTGCCAAGCGCTCCGCGCACTTTGTTGTGAGTTATTATCTTTGTGTTAAGGCCGAGTTGGCTGGCCAGGGAGGTATCTATGGTTGTGCGCCAGGCGCCAGTGTCTATTTTAGAAGTGAGGAGATGAGGTGTGCCGTCAGCGGCGATTATTTGGACAGACTCGGTGACGTTGAGGACTGGTCGGCCAGTTAAGTCTTCGATTTCCTGTTCCATGTCGCTGCCAAAAAGATTTTTGCCGATTTGGACGCCTTTGGCAGGGCTGGTTACGGTGAGGTCATCGACACGAGCGAGGCGGGAGCGCAGGGGAGTCATATTGGCGAGCTGGATGTCAAGGCCGGGACGAGCATTGATTTCAAGAATGAGGGGGCCGTCATCACGATCGATGGCGATATCAACGCCGGCAAAGGGCAGATTGACGGCCTGGGCGGCTTTAACGGAAGTTAAAAGAATGGCCGGCCAGTGAGGAATAAGAAGACCAGCCAGGCTAAGACGGCGATTGGGCAGAGTTTCAATAGGTTGGCCGTGGTGGATAGCGTTGGTAGTGACGCCGCGAGCCAGGTCTACACCGACACCGATGCCGCCAGCGTGAAGATTAGATCGGCCATGGGATTCAATTGTGGGGAGGCGCAGCATGGCCATAACAGGAACCAGGTTATAAACAATGATACGAATATCGGCGATGCCGCGGTAACTATGTTGTTTGAGGTCGGGGTGGTTTTTTATACGTTGTTCAAAGAAGACGGTGTCGGGAACGTTGGAAGGCGAGAAGTTGCCGTCGAGTATGTCGAGGGCATGTTTTTTTAATTCGGGAATGAAAACTTCAGTTTTGTCGGCTTTGACCCAATTGCCTTTTTTATTGCGACCAAAGATGATGACGATGCCGCCACCGCCGTAAGCCGAGCGGGGCTTAAGAACAAAGGATGAAGGTAATTTAGTCCAGCGAAAGCGCTTTAATTCCTGACGGGACGAAATTGAAGCATAAAGGCGAGGGGTGGGCAGCCCGGCTTTTTGCAGAATGCGTTTGGAGGCTAGTTTGTCACGAGCAATGGCGGTGGCCCGAGTCTCGCTATCCCGGGTGGTGTATTTCAGGGCGCGAGCATTAAAACCAAGAACCTGCCCCGCTTGTTTATGAATTGACTTGGCCATGACGTAAAAGCTGGCGGAAACGAATATATTCGGTGAGTCTTAAGCCACTCCACTGCCCGAGAATTAAATTAAAGGGAATAGCGAGCAGGATTAATTCCGGGTAAGAAATAATAAGAGTGCGGAATAACTCGGAGCTGACGATGAAATAACAAACAGTGGCTAGCACCAAAGTCCAGGCAGTGACGGTGAAGGCGGCGCGCAAGCCAGATTTAAATTGCGCGGCGATAAAGTGCTCGGCCAGAATGGTTAAAATGAGAGCAGGGAAAATGGAAAAGGAAAGGACGGCGTTGCGATCATTGGCCACACCGAGGCCTAATAACAGGAGGAGGGCCAGGCTAACACTGGTTAATACCAAAGCCATGCGGGGCAGATAGAGGAGGCGCAGTTTACGCAGGACAAGGCGGGTTAAGGTGCCGGCCAAGAGAATGGTGGCGAAAACAATAAGGCCGTACCTTAGCCCCATAACCAGAAACGACACGGTGGTCATGGCGGGGGTGATAAGGCCAAAGGCTTTAATACCGATAGCCTGGCGAGCGAAGGCGAGGATAGTGGCAATAACAGGCAGCATGAGGATGAGAATAATACTGCCGACGGGGACGCCACGGTTTATTAGAAAATTAATACCAAAGGACATGAAATTGGTAAGACCAAGGTCGGAGACGGTGCGCGCGCTGAAAGTGCCGAGTAGCCGATATTCCAGAGGACTGTTTAAAATAATACTGCTGGCTTCTTCGGCGGTGGTGGTGCTTAACAACAGATCAAGCACTTGGGGTCGGGCCAGGAATGTATAACTGGGGCGTAATTGGTCGAAGGCTGATTGAGCAGCGGGAGCCAGTACGGCGAAAGGAGTTTTTTCGGATAGGAGGACAATGCCTTTGCTGCTTAACAACAATTCTTCAGAGGGGGACTGTTCTGCCTGGTGTAATTGTTGGGCAAACTTGGTGAGAACGTTGGCGCCGACACCGCCAGAAGTCCACATAATGATAAGATGAGCCTGGCCGATATCAGAACGAATATCGCGAAGTTGACCGGTGAGCTCTTCCTCGATAAGAACTTCCGGTCCACTACCTTTGGCTATGAGGGGGCGAAGAAGAACTCCCTCCTGGGCGGCCCGTTGCTGGTGCAGCTCCAACTGATTAGCAGGGGCACTCCCGTCAGAGACGAGAATAATAAGATGATCAAAGACGCGGAATTCAGCCGTGTCGCTGTAGGTGGAGTTTTCAGTAGTGACAGTAAGGGTGACTAAGTAGGAACCGGGTGTCTGGTAAATATGAGCAGCGCTGGGGCTAGCGACTTGTGTGCCGTCACCAAAGTTCCAAAGCACGTTAGTGATGGGGCTGCTGTCTGGCGACGGTATATCGGTGGCATCAAAAGAAGCAGATTGACCGGTAATGGCACGGCGGTCTGACCCGGCGTCGAGGACTGGTTGTTGTTCCTGGATCGGGCTGGCTACTTCCTGGGCTAAGGCGGGCAGGCAAGCGAAGACGCCGGAAAAGATCAGAGCGAGAGAGGCGATTAAAAAGCGAAATTTCATAGTGGTTTTCCTACGCTAGGTATTGTAGCCTTTTTCGTCAAGGGAAGTCTTGTGTCGGCTAAACAGAGCCCGGCGGCCAGGGCGTCGGCGGCGTCGTCGGGTTGAGGAGGCATTTTGAGATTAAGGCGCCTGATGACTAGTAGTTGCACTTGTTTTTTACTGGCATTGCCGTAGCCAGTGAGGCGGGATTTGATTTGCAGGGGGGTGAAAGTGCTGATGGGAATGTTGTGTTGGCGCAAAATGCACAAAAGCACGCCGCGAGCATGAGCGATGGCGATAGCTGTCTTGGCATTACGGCCAAAGAATATTTCTTCGACGGCGGCCTGATCGGGAGAGGTTTCAATTATTAGGGCGGAGAGATCATGTCCAAGAGTGGCCAGGCGATCGGCCAGGCTGTTGTGGGCGGGCGTGGTGAGACAACCACAGCGAACGAAGAGGTGCTCCTGCTCGGTGTCGAGCACGCCAAAACCGGTGCGGGCTATACCAGGATCCAGGCCAATAATTATCATGTGTCTGTGTATACTTGTTCAATATCCGGGTGACTGTTGAGTTCTTTCAGCAGGTCGGCGAGCTTTTCTTTGTTCTCGGGACTGACTGGTTGAGGGTATTTGGCAGTGTAATGCCCAAGGAGGTTTGACTCAAATTTCCAGGCGACACTGCCAGGCTGGCCGAGATTGGCACTATGTTGTTTTAATATAGTGCGGATCTCGGCTACGGTGCGGCGACTATTGTCGGTGGCGGCAATTATAATTAGGGCAACTCCGCTTGGACCAAAGGCTTCATAGACGGCTGTTTTGCTGGAAACGGAACTGGCTTGAGTAAGAAGCCGGTCGATGTTTGCCTGGGGCATATTGGCACGTTTGGCGTGAGTGATAGCTTCGGCCAAGGCCGGATTGACGGCGGGGTCGGGACCCACGCGGGCGGCTTGCTTTATTTGGGAAGACAGGCGAGTGAATTCCTGCCCGCGCTTGGCGTCAGCGACCTCCTTTTTTCGTTTTATTTGTGACCATTTAGAATGTCCGGACATAGGTGGTCTTATTGTGCAGGGCATTTATGGCGGTGTCGAGTATTTGAGGTTCAAGGCCGATGCTTATAATGCCGTCGCGGATGCTGTTGATGCGGCTGTCTTTTATATGACAGGCAGAGCTATCGGTAAAAATACCAAGAGACGCATCTGTTATGTAAGAACTATTGAGAGTGGTGTTGCTGTCAGCCAGGCAAGTTAGGGCGGGGGAAGCGTAATGGAAAATAGCATGGGTAATAGTTGCTTGTCCTTCTCCTGTTACGATGAGGCCATTCCAGGTTTGATTAAGGGGGTGTAGTTCATTGGAAGTAAACAGAATGGGTTCATCCTTGAGGCCCTGGGCAACTAGTTTGCCTTCGATAATTATGCCGGAAAATTCGTGAGCGTATATGGCAGTGCCAGGGGACAGACTTAAAGTTGCCCCTGCGTTAATGCGCGTGGTGGCGGTGAGCAGTACGGGGTTATTGGCTGGAGTGAGAATCAGATCTTCGTTTATGACGGGAGGAAGAGTGGTCCCGGCTGTGTGTTTCTGGGTGTGCCGGTCCGGTTGTGATGTTAGATAAGGAATAACTAATCGATTGTTCCAGCTCTTTAGGTCTCTTGCTTCGCTCCAAGCAATTAGGGGAAGTAAAATGAGAGCACAAACGAGCAAGCCTGTTGATAAGTCCTTCATACGAAATTGATTATCTTTATTATAGTAGTGTCATATCAAAATCCCCTCCTATTTACTGTAGACAGGAGAAGGTGAGTGTCGAGGAGAGAGGTCGCCCGGCTGTAAAGCTGAACCACCTACTCCCATTCTGGGCACAAACCCCCAAGGAATGTCTACAGTGAACAGCAGGGGAACTTTCGAATATAGTGTATATTAGGGTTAATGGCAATAGAGGAAGCAAAAACGTCGGTGGTGGCGGTGGGGGCAGGTGCGAAAGAGGAAGATCCATCCCTGGATGCCAGGCTGCGGCCGCGCAATTTGGAAGAGTTTGTTGGACAACAACAACTAAAAGAGTCTTTGGGGGTTTTTTTGGCGGCGGCGCGGGAGAGAGGGGAAGCACTGGAGCATGTATTACTGGCAGGGCCGCCTGGTCTTGGCAAAACAAGCCTGGCCCACATTCTGGCGCGAGAGCTTAATACCAATATTCGTGTGACGGCCGGTCCGGCTTTAACTAAGGTAGCTGACCTGGCTGGCGTGCTAACTAATTTGCAAGAAGGGGATATTTTGTTTGTTGATGAGATTCATCGGATGCAGCAGTCGATTGAAGAAGTGTTGTACCCGGCGATGGAAGACTTTTCTTTGGACTTAATTGTGGGGCAAGGGCCAGGGGCACGAACGTTACGGCTGGACTTACCTCCATTTACTTTGGTGGGGGCGACGACCAGAGTTGGCCTTTTGGGTTCACCTTTGCGTGATAGATTTGGTATGACATATCGTCTGGATTTTTATACTGAAGAGGATTTGGTGCAGATATTGCGCCGTTCAGCCGGGCTGCTTGGCCTGACTATTGGTAAAGCATCGCTTGGTGAGATAGCCAGACGATGCCGGCGTACGCCGAGGGTGGCCAACCGGCTATTAAAGCGGATACGTGACTTTGCCCAGGTGCATAAACATAAAACGGTGCAGCCGGAAGTGGCACGGGAAGCGTTGCGGTTATTGGAGGTTGATGAGGTGGGACTGGATGTTGTGGACAGGCGGGTGCTACATGCAGTGATTGAACAGTTTGACGGGGGTCCGGTGGGGCTGCAAACACTGGCGGCGGTGACGGCGGAGGAGCAGCGAACATTAGAGGAGGTAGTGGAGCCGTTTTTACTGCAGTGCGGGTTTTTGAAACGTACACCGAGGGGACGGGTGGTAACGGAGGCGGGGAGAAAACACTTGAGGGTTTCAACTGAACAGGGGAGGCTGGTGTAAGGCTGTCGGTTGCCAATGAAGTATCTGGCTGCAATTTTTGTGTTGCTGGGAGTGCCGCTGCTGGGGTCTGCGCAGGCGCCGCCAGCGGTTATTATAAATGAGATTATGTGGGATGGAGTGGAATACGTGGAACTTTTAAATACAGGAGAAGTTGATGTTGTATTGGACGGTTGGGCACTGACGCGACAGCAGGCGGGCGGAGAGACAAAGACGATAATACAGTTTGATGAAGGAGACGTTATAGCCGCCGGAGGGTATTTTTTATTGGAAAGAGATGAGGAGGCAACTACTGCGTCGGCAGATAAGATTGCGTCGGCTTTGACATTAGTTAATACCGGAGAATTGATAATTTTATTGGACGACATAGAGCAGGTTGTTAATCAGGCTAATCAACTTGGAGCCTGGCTGGCAGGTGAAAACACAGAGGAGGGAATATCTATGGAATGGGGCGGCGACGGCTGGCACACATCGACTGGTAATGCAGGAGGGAGAGCTGGCACACCGAGAGAAGCAAACAGCGAGGTGGCGGCACCGGAGGTCCAGGAGGAAGAGGAAGAATATTCAGATGAAATAGTGATAAACGAGTTTCTGCCTAATCCGGTGGGTGCGGATGCAGAGGGCGAGTTTATTGAACTTAAGAATATGGGAGAAGCTGAAGTGGATTTGAAAGACTGGCAGTTGGATGATATGGAAGGCGGGAGCGGAGCCTATGTGATTGCAGAAAGCGTGCCTATGGGAGCGGACGAAATAGTAGTGTTTTGGCGGTCGGAGACGGGGTTGGCGCTAAATAATGAGAGGGACGAGGTGCGTTTGTTTAGTCCGGATGGCGAGGAGAAGGCTAAAGAACAGTATAGTGAATCAGTGAAAGAAGGTTGGGCGCGGGCGAGGGACGAGGAGGGTGTCTGGCAGTGGACGGTGGCGTCCACACCAGGAGAAGTCAATATTATTATCTTACCCATGGAAGAGGAAGCTCTTCAACAGGCTCAGGATGAAGAATATTCGGATGCGATTGTGGTCAACGAGTTTTTACCTAATCCGGTGGGATCAGATACGGAGAAAGAGTTTGTTGAATTGAAGAATATGGGAGAAGAAGAGATAAAGCTGGAGGGCTGGGGATTAGATGACGGGGAGGGCGGGAGTGGTAAGTATAATATACCGGCAGGAGAAAGCCTGGCAGCAGGAGGAATAAAAGTTTTCTGGCGGCCGGATACGAAGATAGCGCTAAACAACGGAGGAGATGAGGTGAGATTATTCAGTCCCAGTGGCGAGATAAAAGCATCTTACGTATATGAAGAGTCAGTGGACGAAGGCTTATCGTATAACCGAATAGAAAATGGGGACTATGTATTGAGCACAACAATTACACCGGGTGAGGAAAACGTCATTACGGAACCGGTGTCGGAGGACGGAGAAGGCGACGGTGATGATCCAGGCGCTGCGGCGGGAATAACTGTGACTAAAGTGTTGTTGAAAGATATTCGTAGCCAGGCGATTGGCACAATCGTGGAGACAGAAGGGGTGGTTAGTGCTCCGCCGGGAGTGCTGGGGGATAAGATTATGTATTTGGCGGGCTCGGGCATACAGGTATATTTTTATCGCGAGGAGTATCCGGAGCTGGAAGCGGGAGACAAGGTGAGGGTAAGGGGAGAGCTCGCGGCCTCTCTGGGAGAGTACCGGATAAAACTGACGGCGGCCGGGGACGTGGCGGTGATAGGTGAAGGTGTGGCACCGGAGCCGCACCGGGTGACAACGGGCGAGGTGGGAGAGGGACTGGAAGGGTCGTTGGTGGTAATAGCCGGGCGGGTGGCGCGGACGAGCGGCGATACGTTTTTTGTAGATGATGGCAGTGGTGAAGTGAAGGTATTTATAAAAAAGACGACGGGTATTGATAAGCCAAAAATGAAAAAAGGAGCAGTGGTGACAGTAATGGGAGTGGTTTCGCGCACCAATACAGGGTATCGCATTCTGCCGCGCTGGCAGCAGGATGTGCGGCTGGGACTAGTGGCCGGCCTGGCTAGTTTTCCGGGAGCAGGCTGGCTGTACCCTTCGTTCGGCGGAGCGTTTTTGGTGGCAGTATTGATGTTGGTGTTGGCTTGGCGGGCGAAAGAGCCGCTATTTAACACTTAGTGTTAAATATGCTGCTAGAGCGGCTCTAGACCTCGTAATCGATGAGTGCGTGCTGAATATCCGCTAGTGGTTTTGCGTAATCAGCGTCGTCTTCGACAAACTTTTCATAGTCATCTTTGTTTAAGAGCGAGTTAATCAGGCTTTTATGACAGATTGGTTTTCTCACTTTACTCATATATTCATTTAGAGAAGACCATGGGTAATTGAATATATTTTTTACTATGTGCGCTACGTACGGATTTAAATGTATGTAGCGACTTACGTGTAATAACTGTTCTTCACTATCTACTAGGACAGCTTTAAATGGATTGGAAAAAAGAGAGCCTGATCGACCCTGACTCATGTTGAAATGTTTAGCGTAGCTGTTCAAAAGTCTCTGCATGTATTTTGAAATACCGCCCTCGATGTTCTCTTTTAGCAACAGATGAATATGGTTAGGCATCAAGCAATAGCTAAGGATATCCACTAGTCCTTCGCCTTCGGCGGTTCGGACAAAATCCTGCTTGAACTTGAGGGCGATGGAAAAACTTATTACCTGCTCCGCGGATAAATAATGGAGCATTAGTGAGCGGAAGCGCTGGCGATCGCTATTGTGTCGGAAAATAACTCTACTTTCTACTCCTCGTGTGCATATGTGGAAAATTTCACCGGGTGCGAAGTTGTCGTACCGATAGCTCATATATTGCTAGTATAGCTCATATAGCACTAAATTTAACACTAAGTGTTAAATAACTAAGTGTTAAATAAATCTAGCTAGAAAAATTGTTTTAATATAAGGTGGTGAGACATGGTTTCTGTTGCTAAAAGCGATTTGCCGCGAGTGGTGCTGCTGGGGGGCGGGAATGGCACTTCGGTATTGCTGAAGGCACTTTTGCCGCTTTTGAAGGAGAAAAAAATTGCTTCGTTGCATGCGCTGGTAAATATGTCGGATGACGGCGGTTCAACGGGGCGTTTGCGGAAGCAGTACGGGGTAGCCCCGATGGGAGATTTGACGAAATGTTTAATGGCGCTAAGTGGTTTCAGAGGAGATATACGCGGTGAAGAATTTTTACAAGCGCTTGATTATCGCTTTGACGGGGGGGATTTTGCGGGGCATACGTTGCGTAATGTCTTTTTGACATCGCTGACTAAGACGAGTGATCTGGATGCGGCGTTGGCTATGATGGCTCGTTTGTTGCAGGTGCCAAAGTATGCCGGGGTGGTGCCGACAACACTGACTTCAATAACACAGCAGGTGGAGGTAGTGGTAGGAAACAGGCGCAGCTTGCTGGGGGAGGGGCAGCATACGATTGCTCACCGGGTGAACATGCAAGCCGATCCGCGTTGGCAGCCGGGAGCGGTGCGGGTGCGGTTTGCAGAGAAAGAAGTGGAGTTAAACCCGCGGGCGCGCCGGGTACTAGACAGAGCGACGCATATTATAGTGGCGCCGGGGCATACTTATGGAACTATCTTGCCAACACTGGCGTTGCTGGAATTGGGTGAGGCGGTGGCAAAAAGCAAAGCATGGCTGGGTGTGGTAATGACACTGCTGACAACGCCGCGACAGACGGCGGGATGGAAAGGCGAAGACTTTGTGCGAGTTTATGAGTCTTACTTGGGGAAAAAATTTGATGTAGTTGTGGCCAATACAGAACCGGAGGAAGTGAAGCTGGTGGCAGGGCAGGACTGGGTGCGATTTCAGAATAGGAGGCATGACTATAATTTAATTGAGGAGAATGTGGTGAGTAGCGAGAGACAGAAGGCGCAGGCGGGGGACGTGGTGCCGCGGGCAGTGGTGGTTCACGATCCAGTCAAACTGGAGAAAATTTTTCGGAGTTTGTTGAAGAAATAAAGCAGCGCCACCCGCCACTTCCGAGTTGATGTTAATGCAGTATACTTACTTGCATGCAACGAGATGGGCAGCGACGGGAGATTGAGGCGCGGCTCAAGTCTTTGACGTCGCAGCAGGAGGAGCGCCTGGCGCGTCATCGGGCGGGAGTGTTGCGTTTGCCATACATTGATTTGGTGGTGTTTCCGATGGATGTAACTGTGTTGGGAATGGTGCCGCGGGACAGGGCGCAGGCGGCGGGGGCAGTGTTATTTTACAAGAAAGGAAATGATGTGCGGATGGGGGCGATAAATCCTAAACAGGAAGTTGTTACCGAGTTGCTGAAAGAAGTAGCGGAACAAATAGGAGTAAAGCCGCAGGTGTATGTGATTTCACAACATAGTTTGGTGGTGGCCTTGTCGCGTTATCCGGAAAAAACGGCATCACGGGCGGCTCGCCGGGACATAATGTTAATTTCGCAGGAGCGGCTGGGAGAATTTGAAAAAAATATTCAGAATTTTAGACAGCTGGGGCAGCGCATTGTTGCAATGGCTCCAACGGAAATTTTGACTACTATCGTGGCCGGGGCAATCAGACTGGGGGCGTCGGATATTCATGTTGAGCCGCGGCAGGAGGGGGTAATACTGCGTTATCGTGTTGACGGAGTATTGCAGAATATTACGGAATTTGCACGGGAGGGATGGCGGCAGATACTGTCGCGAGTGAAAGTGCTGGCAGAGCTGAAACTGAACGTGAAGGATGTACCGCAGGACGGCAGTTTTGTTTTGCAGGTGAACGGGGATCAGTATGATGTACGGGCATCTATTCTGCCTGGAGCGTTTGGGGAAAATATTGTGATGCGCCTGTTTAGCCGTCAGAAGGAGGGAGTATATACTTTGTCCGAACTGGGCATGAAGCCAAGAGACATCGAGGTGGTAAGGGGGGAACTTAAGCAGAGCACGGGAATGATACTGGCAGCCGGGCCGACCGGTTCAGGCAAGACGACGACGATTGTGGCTTGTTTGCGAGAAGTAAATAAACCAGAACTGAAGATTATTTCGCTGGAGGATCCGGTTGAGTATCGTATTGCCGGAGTGGAGCAAACCGAGGTGGACGAAGGATCCGGCTATACAATGGCAGTGGGGCTGCGCTCAATTTTACGCCAGGACCCCGATATTATTTTTGTGGGCGAGATGCGTGATGTTGAAACGGCAGAGACTTCTATTCACGCGGCGATGACGGGACATCTGGTGTTTTCCACTATTCATGCCAACGATGCGCCGGGGGTGATATTGCGAGCAGTTGGCATCGGGGTGCAGCCATATGTTCTGGCGCCGGCGCTCAATGTGATAATAGCTCAGCGCCTGGTACGAGTGGTGTGTCGGGAATGCAGAGAAGAATACGAGCCAGGGGTGGGATTAAGACAGCGCATAGCGAAAGTAATGGCCGGAGTGACGCCGGAGATTTTTAATCCGCGGGTTTTAGATAGAGACGGACTTAAGTTTGCTAAAGCCAAGGGGTGCAAGGCTTGTGGCGGAACAGGATATAGAGGGCGGGTCGGTGTGTTTGAAGTCTTTGCGGTCAAAGGTGGAATTGAGGAGCTTATCCTACAGGAAGCAGACAGTAGTAGAATCAAGGCAGCGGCCCAAAAGGCCGGTATGACAACAATTGCGCAGGACGCCTACTTAAAAGTAATAGAAAAAATTACTACAGTAGAAGAAGTGGAGAGGATTTCGGAAGAATAGCTACGGCAGGATTTGCTTGACTTTGTTATGGGCTTCGCGCTCGGCGGCCTCTATAGAAGGAGCGATAATGTTGAAGGTGAGAGCCCCGTTTTCTTTTTGGGCGGACAAAACCTGCTGTATTTCGCGGCGGCGTCCGCGGAGTCCCTTACCCAGAATGAGGTAGACAGAGTATTGATCTTGAATGGAGGGCTTTTGATAAAGCAGGAAGGCGGCGTTAAAGCCGGCGATATTACTGATAAGTTCAGTAGCGGCGGCTGGAATGTCGTCCTCGGTGGCGCCACTGGTCTGAAAGTCGTTCTGCTCAAGAATAGTCCAGAAGAGTCCCACCTGTTCTTCGTGGCGCAGGCGGGCGTAGATGGCCCCGGTTAATTTGATGAGGCTAAGGGGCTTGGTTTTAATCAGGTGTTGAATAACAGCTTCGCGGTCGGCTGCCAGTTCAATGAGGCGAGCTGCCACTTGAAAGGAACGGGGGGTAGTGGAGGGTTTTTGAAAAGAATCAGTGCCGGCGACGATGCCAGCATAAAGGGCGGTGGCGATGTCGGAAGAAATGACATCGTGGCAGAGGCTGGCGATAAGGTCGTGGGTAACTTCGGCGCAGGAGCCAGCGGTAATGTCCACCAGATTGACGGTGCCGAAGTGCTCGTTGGCAGCTCGGTGGTCGATGTTGACAATGGGAGTGTTATAAAAGAAATCGGCATGTTTGGTGAACAGGTCGCCGAGCTCCTCGAGGTCGGAGGCGCCAATAACAATGGCGGCATCGTAGGGCAGGGGACGGACGGTAATTTCCATCTGGTCTTTGGTAATAGTAGCCCCGGTGGGAAAAGATACGTGCAACCTGGTGCCACCTTGAAGTTTTTCCTGTCGGGTATATTCAATTTGGTGGGGAATGGCCATGTCGAGGATCACTTCGGGGCGTTCGGTAGGGCCGGTTTTGATTTGGGAAGAGCCAGCGAGGAATTGCAGAGAGCGAGGGAGATGGGAAGGACTCACCGGGTCAACATCTTGAGCTTGACCGGTGGGGCCGGTGGTAAGCGATAGATAAAGAGCTATTAAAGAAGCGATGGGATCAGTCAGTGCTTTGGGGGGGACTGTGAGCAGGACATCGGAAGCTCGAGATAGGAGAGAGACTGCTTGTTGTAATTCGGACAACGACATAAATCTATGTATGGTACTGGTTGGACGGGAAAAAAGGAATTGTGGAAATGTGAATAACCCAGGTAATCGGTAACTAGTAATCAGTAACTGGTAATAAACGACGCGGGGCTTTACCTTAGTATTATGGAAATTGGGCAAGTTTTTGTTTTAGCTATTGTCCAAGGACTGACGGAGTTTTTGCCTATTAGCTCCAGTGGGCACTTGGTGGCGGCGCGGATGTTGTTTGATATTCCTGATGCGGGGGGTAACGCTTTTGACGCCTTTTTACACTTGGGTACGTTGTTGGCTGTGCTGCTATATTACTGGCGGGTGTGGTGGGGAATAGGGCGAGGACTGGTAGTAAATGATGGAGAGGGCCGTGATAAACAAGAGTTGGCGGCAAAGCTGGCTATTGCCACAGTACCGGCGGCAGTGGTCGGGTATTTGGGGCAGAACATGTTTGGCAGTTTACTGCGCTCGTCCCAAGTAGTAGCAGGAGGGCTGCTTTTAACAGGTATTGTTTTGTTGATAGTTGACGTGGCAGCGCGACGCACGGCGACTATACGTAGGGCTAGCTTTGGAGCTGCTCTATTTATTGGGTTGGCTCAAGTAGTGGCTTTGGTACCAGGGGTGTCTCGTTCGGGGATGACGATGGCAGCGGGTCGGGCATGGGGGTTGTCGAGAGGCCAGGCGGCTACATTTTCTTTTTTATTGTCAGCACCAATTATTGCCGGGGCAGGTTTAGCTAGCCTATTGTCGTTGACGACGGGTAATTTTGCAGTGAGTCAGCTGTTAATCGGTTTAGCTGTTTCTTTTTTGGCCGGGTTGGCAGCTATACGTCTGTTGTTGCGACTGATTAAGCGGGTGGCGTTTTGGCCGTTTATTATTTATCTGTTTTTACTGTCAGGTTTTTTACTTTATGTTGGTTAACCCTTCGACTTCGTTCAGGGTAAACAGCATTGATAAAATGCGCGCTTTGGCCAGACGGGTGGCAAGTAGCTTGAAACCAGGGGATGTTTTGTTGTTAAAGGGAGAGTTAGGCAGCGGCAAGACGACTTTTGTACAGGAATTAGCAGAGGCGCTGGGGGTGGGGGACCAGGTAACGTCGCCGTCTTTTACATTAGTGACCGAGTATGACGTGGTGGGGCGAGCAGGTATTAAGAGGCTGGTTCACCTTGATTTGTATCGGTTAAGTGATGATGAGGCGGCCCAAGAGCCGGTGGTGCAGGAGGCGCTGGAACAAAGAGAGGGCGTGGTTGTGGTAGTAGAGTGGGCGGATAAATTAGGGCAAAGCATGCCAGCGGGGGCCAGGGAAATTAAGTTTGCCCACGGGGCGACAAACGGAGAGAGGCTTGTTACTCTTTAGAGAGAATGGCTAAGAAATTAAAACTGGCGTTGATAGACGCGCATGCGCTTATTCACCGGGCGTATCATGCCTTGCCGCCGATGAGCACGCGGGACGGATTACCGACGGGGGCGGTGTATGGTTTTGTGATGATGTTACTTAAAATATTAACGGCGCTGAAGCCGACTCACGTGGTGGCGGCGTTTGATATGAAAGGGCCTACTTTCAGGCACAAAGAGTTTGCGGATTACAAGGCGCATAGAAAAGAGGCGGCGGCGGAGCTGATAACTCAATTCGACCTGGTGAGGGATGTGTTGAAGGCTTTTAATGTCCCGGTTATGCAAAGAAAGGGTTTTGAGGCCGACGATATTATTGGCACGCTGGTAACTGAAATTGATGGCGAGGTTGACAAGATTATTGTAACGGGTGACCTGGATGCGTTGCAGCTGGTGGACAAATCTACCAGTGTGTTTACTTTGAAGCGTGGAGTAACGGATACGGTGATGTATGACGAGGCGGCGGTAAGGGAAAGGTTTGGGTTTGAGCCGCGCTTAATGGTTGACTATAAGGGATTGCGGGGGGATCCGTCGGACAACATTCCGGGCCTGGCCGGAGTAGGAGAAAAGACAGCAAAGGAGTTGGTAGTCAAGTATGGCTCGATAGAAGATATATATAAAAATTTAGATAAATTATCGCCCAGGGTGCGGAGCCGGCTTAAGGGGAAAAAGAAAGAGACCTTGTTTAGCCGGAAGCTGGCAACTGTCAGGCGCGACGTTAAGATTGAGTTTAATTTAGATGATGCGGTGATGACTGATTATGACACAGCAGAAGTGATGGCGTTATTTGAGCGCCTGGAACTAAAGAGTCTCATGCAACGTTTGCCAAAGAGTGCAAAAGGGGAGATGCAACCAACGTTATTTACACGTACCTCCAAAGAGAGGAAGTGCATTTTACAGGATAATTATCATTTAGTGGAGAGTAAAGAAGACCGGGAGGATTTAAAAAAACGATTAGCCAAGGAAGAGATAATTGCCTTTGATACGGAGACAGATTGGCTGGGGGCGCGGCAATACCCAATCGTAGGAATGAGTTTCGCCCTTCGACAAGCTCAAGGTAAACAGGAGGCTAGAAAAGTAGAGGCGTGGTATGTGCCGGTGACGCCGGAGACTGTGAAAGAATGGAAAAAACTATTGGAGGACAAGAAAGTGGGCAAAACGGGGCACAATCTGAAATATGACGCAGAAGTTCTGACTCAATCGGATATTAATTTGAAACCAATTGTTTTTGATTCGATGATTGCCAGCTATTTGCTGCACCCGGGGGCGCGTCAACATGGTCTGGATACGCTGGCGGTGCAGGAGTTGGGACATCATTCTATTCCCATAACCGACTTGATAGGTAAAAAGGGGAAGGAGCAGAAGAAAATGTCACAGGTGCCGCTGGCCCTGCTGGCTAATTATGCCTGTGAGGATGCGGAGCTGGCGTGGAGGCTGTATGAGATCCTTGCCCCGCGTATAAAAGATGAGGGATTGACGCGGGTGTTGGAAGAACTGGAACTGCCTTTGATTGCGGTGCTAGCCGACATGGAACTCTGTGGAGTGCGGCTGGATGTGGAGGTCATGATGAAATTACAGAACAAGGTGCGGCGGCGATTGAGTATGTTGAAAGAAAGAATATGGAAGGAGGCGAGCGAGAAGTTCAATATTAATTCAACGCAGCAGTTGCGGGAGATTTTATACAAGAAACTGAAGTTGCCGACAGAGGGTATATCACGTACGCAAACGGGATATTCAACGGCGGCGGCAGAGCTCGAAAAACTTAGAGAGGCGCACCCGGTTATCGGTTCATTGGAGGAATATCGAGAATTGAATAAGCTGCTTAACACTTACATAGAAGCCCTGCCGGCATTAGTGGATAAGGAGACAGGACGGATTTATACCTCGTTTAATCAGACGGTAACGGCGACGGGACGGCTTTCTTCTTCTGATCCGAATTTACAGAACATACCGGTGCGCACGGAGTTGGGGCAGGAGATTCGCAGCGCTTTTACGGCAGAGCGTGGTAATAGATTAGTGAAGGCTGACTATTCACAGGTGGAGCTGCGGCTGGCGGCGCATTTGTCGCGGGATGAAAAATTACTGGATGCGTTTCGGGCAAGGGAGGATATTCATAGCAGTACGGCGGCCCGGGTGTTTGGTATAGATCCAAAAAAAGTTACGGATAAGCAGCGACGGGTAGCCAAGACGCTCAACTTCGGCGTATTGTACGGAATGGGGCCGCAGGCTTTTGCCAGGGCGGCGGGAGTGAGTGTAGAGGAAGCTCGCTCGTTTATTGGCCGGTATCAGGATGAATACAAAGGGCTAACAAATTATATAGGCGAGGTGTTGGAGCAGGCGCGGGAAATGGAGTTTGTGGAAACTTTATTCGGGCGCAAGAGGTACGTGCCGGAGATTAACGCGCGGGCGCCGGAGGTAGCCTCCGCGGCGGCGCGGGCGGCGTTTAATTTTCCCCTGCAGGGCACGGTGGCTGATATTTTAAAGAAAGCGATGATTGCTTTGCATGAGCGGTTGGAGAGAGATTTTCCTGAAGCGAAAATGGTGCTGACGGTGCACGACGAGCTGGTGTGTGAGGTCCCGATGGATCAAGCCGGGAAGCTGGCACGAATGATGAAAGAAGTTATGGAGGGAGTTTATACACTTGATGTGCCATTGGTAGCGGATGTAGCAATAGGCAAAAACTGGCAGGAGATGAAAGAAAGTATAGGGGGGGGTTGACAGAATTTGGTACTTAGGCATAATGACGGGTTATTTTAATAACCCGTTTTTTATGTTTAAAGAGAGAATTTGCGTAGAAGGCTTAGAGGTAAATACGGCGCAGAAGCTGAAAAATAAGCCTTTAATGGCGGGGTAGGATTATGAAAGATACAACGGTCAGATCAGTCCAGGGAGTAAGTATAGTGATTCCAGTTTATAATGAAGCGGAAACCTTGACTGATCTAATAGAGCGTGTTCATAAGACATTATCTTGGAGATGTGGCTGGGAAGCTATTATTGTTGATGATCACTCAACTGATAATTCAAAAGAAATTGCGCAGAAACTAACCGAGTGCTATCCGATACAGGTTTTAACTAAGCAAGGAGAAAAGGGTAAAGCGCAGTCGCTAAGAGAGGGGTTTGCAGTGGCGAGATATCCGGTGCTGGCTTTTATTGATGCGGATTTACAGTATCACCCGGAAGATTTAGGGGCTATGTTTGAGCGGATCAAAACAGGAGAGGCAGACATAGTGGTAACAAGAAGAAAGGAGTGGGTCCAAAAAGCTTCCCGTCAGTTGACCTCCAAGCTATATAACAAGCTGATTACGAAGCTTCTCTTTGGTCTGATCTATGATACTCAATCGGGGCTAAAAATGTTTACTAGCGAGTTTTTGCCGGCGGCAATGTTGCCTACTGGGCCATGGAGTTTTGATTTACCTTTTTTGTGGCATGTCAAGTATGCGGGCGCGCGAATAGCCGAGCAGGACATTATTTTTTATGAACGGGAAAAAGGAGTGAGCAAGATTAGGCTTTTTGCTGATGGTTTGGCAATGGTGAAGGAAGCGATCTGGTTAAAGCTGCGTGGGCTGTCACCGTTGTCTGTGGTGGATAAAGATCAGCCACGCCAGGCGGGTAACGGCGTATTGTATAAAGATAAAAAATTTATCACTCACAATTTTTTGCCGTCCAATCAATCTGCTTTTAAACGGTTTAATAGACAGCAAATATTAATACTGCTGTTGTTTTTTGCCGGTTTATTGGTGGCTTTTCTAGCAAACTGGCAATTAGCCTTGGTGAGTCTGGTGGGAATTATTTCATTGGTTTATTTACTGGATGTTATTTTTATGTTTTTGTTGTCGATAAAAAGCCTAGCCACATCACCGGAGATATCGATAGGGCGAGGGGAGATGGATGTGTTAGTAGATGAACACTTGCCGGTTTATTCGATTTTATGCCCTCTTTATAAGGAACCAGAAGTGGTGGAACAGTTTGTGAAAGCTATGATGGAAATTGATTGGCCAGCGGACAAGTTAGATGTGCAGTTGTTGGTTGAGGAGGATGATAATCTTACAAAAAAGGTTATTAATCAAATGCGTTTGCCGGCACATATCAAAGTTAGGGTGGTACCTGACGGCCAGCCAAAAACCAAACCAAAAGCGTGTAATTACGGCCTGGCCTATGCCAGGGGAGACTATGTGGTTATATTTGACGCGGAGGATATACCAGAACGAGACCAACTAAAAAAGGCTTATTTAGCTTTTCAAAAAGTTGATCCAGAAGTGGTTTGTATGCAAGCGCGGTTGGATTATTACAACGCCAGGCAGAATCTGTTGACTTGTTTATTTGCGGCCGAGTACAACCTGTGGTTCGGTGTAGTGTTGCCTGGGCTGTATGCTTTGCATGCACCTATTCCACTAGGTGGTACCTCGAATCATTTTCGTCGAGAGGTACTGAATGAATTATCTGGCTGGGATCCGTTCAATGTCACAGAGGACTGTGATTTGGGCATTCGTTTGTTTAGCTTGGGCTACCGCACGGCTATTATTGATTCTAGCACCCACGAGGAGGCTAACAGCCAATTAGGAAACTGGTTAAGACAAAGGTCGCGTTGGATTAAGGGATATGCGCAGACGCAGTTGGTGGCCTGGCGTGACATTGATGCCATAGTGCAGCAAGGGTGGGACAAGTTTTTGATTTTTATTTTAGTATTTGTTCATAAGGTCTTCTCGCTTTTTGTTAATCCAATATTCTGGCTGCTAACGCTCGGTTATTTCTTGGAGCCGCGCTTGATTGAGCCGGTGACTAAACTTTTATTCTCGGGGCCGATTGGTTATATCGGGAGTTTTACTATGATTGTTGGTAATTTTCTGTATTTCTACTCGCATATGTTGGCGGCGATCAAAACTAAACAGTGGTGGATGGTTAAGTACACGTTTGTTATCCCGTTTTATTGGCTGCTAATGAGTGTGGCTGGCTGGTATGGGATGTGGCAACTAATAGTAAAGCCGCATTATTGGGAAAAGACACGGCACGGTTTGTCTGTGCGGCCAAAGGCGTCCTGGCTTGTTCCTTTAAAAAGAGCAGTGAAATTTAATTAAACAGGCATGATGAATTTTCTGGCAGCAATAAGGGGAATAGACATTAAACCATACATCCTAGTTATGTTTTTAGCAGTGGTGTTGTCGGTGGCCGGCACTTGGTACTTCGCGAATCTGGGAGTGGTTACTACTTATAACGATGCTCGTTCGCATTTGAATTTAGCAAGGCTAGTGTTTGATAACCAAAAGCCGGGATTGGCTCAACTGGGTGGTGTATGGCTACCTTTGCAGCACTGGCTGATGTTGCCGTTTGTCTGGAGTCGGGTTTGGTGGCAAAGCGGTTTGGCTGGAGCCATTGTTTCTATGATTAGTTATGTCATAGCCGGGATAGGCATTTTTGCTTTGGGCGAGTTGGTTGCAGGGAAGCGCAGTGTCGGGCTTTTGGCCGCTTTGGTGTTTTTGTTGAATGTTAACGCTTGGTATATGCAAAGCGTTCCTATGTCAGAGCTTTTACTGCTCATGTTCTTCATTTTAACCGCTTACTGTTTGGTGCGTTGGGTAACGGTGCAAGACCCGTGGTGGTTAACTGCTACTGCCTTATCGTGTGTAGGAGCTACTTTAACCAGGTACGATGGCTGGTTTTTATTGTTGTGGGTGACAGCGGTGGTGATTACTGTGCTGGTTAGTTGGGTGCGGCAAAAAGCAGTATCGATAGAACAGGCAGGGGCTTTGTTGCTGATGTTTTTGACTTTGGCTTTTGCCGGAGTGGTTTTCTGGCTGAGCTGGAACTTTGCCATTTACGGTGACCCGCTATTTTTTGCCAACGGGCCTTATTCAGCAAGGGCACAGCAGGCAGTTATTGCAGCTAGTGGCAAACTATACACGATTCATAATCTGCCGCTTTCGCTAAGGGCATATAGTTGGGCAACATTTGATAATATGGGGTTGGTAACCATAGCCTTGTTGATTATCGGTCTGGTTGTCTGGCCGGGAAAATGGCCTCTTAAAGAATGGAAATCACTCTTGCCCATAACAGTGTTATTGTCACCTTTTTTCTTTCATGTACTAGCCTTGTATCGCGGGCAGAGTATTTTAATGGTACCAGAGCTGGGTTTGTCTGACCCTAAAGATCCAGCCAGCGCGTGGTTTAATGTGCGGTATGGACTGGTCATGCTGCCGGCGGCAGCTATTTGGGGCACTTACTTCTTGAGGCGGAAGAAATGGCAGATCATCGTAGTATTGTTGTTGCTGGGACAAGCAACTTATTCGTTGGCATCCTCTGATATTGTCACCCTGACTGATGCCACAAAAGGATCCAGCGCGTTGGTCGTAGATCAGGAAGCTAATTGGTTAGCCAGGCAGATAAAAGCAGATGAGTTAGTAATGGCCTCGCTGGCGTACCATAATGCTTTTGCGTATGAAACGGGTGTCTTAATGAAGCAATTTGTGCATGAGGGAACCGACGCCTTGTGGAAGGAATCACTCGAAAACCCCGCATCACGGGTGGAATGGGTGGTAATGATGAACGGAGATGTGGGCGATCCGCTTTATGACGCCTTTATAAAGACTGGTAATGAGTTGTTTAAACAAAATTATACTATCGCTTACCAGGGAAGATTTCTGAATATTTACCGGCGATCGGATTATGTGGTTAGCGACGGACAAATTCTTTACTATAAAGGCCAGCCGTTTCGGTTTGTGGGAGTGAATTCATACGATTTGCTGTATCAAAGCCCAAAATATATGCGCGAGACTATTCGTCAGGCCAGAAACTATGGGTTTCCGGTAATTCGGTTTTGGGCCTTTGGCGAAGGTTTCCCGGGGGCAATCCAGCCTAACGCGGGCGAAATTGATGATAGCGTGGTGACAAGATTAGATATTCTTCTGGCTATCGCTCAGGACGAAAATGTACGAGTAGTACCAGTGCTGGGTAACTACTGGAACGATTACGGGGGGGTAAAGAACTATTTAGGCTGGTTAGGTAAACCGGGCGGCGAGCTAAAAGATCGGGATGAATTTTTTGTTGATCCCGCTGCGCGGGGTTTGTATTGGAACTATGTGGAAAAAATCGTCAATCGGGAGTCTGGAGTTACCGGCATTCCTTATAAGAACGATCCGACTATATTGGCCTGGGAGCTTATGAATGAGCCGCGCAGTGCCGAGCGGGTTAACCAGGAGATTGTGCAGGAATGGCTGGATCAGTTAGGTGAATATGTTAAAAGCTTAGACAATAATCACCTCATTATCAGTGGAGTGGAAGGCTTTATAGATGAAGTTTATCCTGATATGTCAGGACCAGATCAAACGGTCGGTAACAGCTCTAATAATATTGATGTTGCGTCTGGGCATTTGTACTGTAAGTACCTGTTGGACCCAAACAGTAAAGCGAATTTAAGGCAAGTAATTGCAGCTTGGGCGGACAATATGCGATCTCTGTCAAAGCCTTTGTTTATCGGGGAAGTAGGTTTTGCGCGTGATGGAGAGGGGAGAAACGACCGTGGTGACTGGCTGGCGGAAGTTTTAGAAGAGGCACAAGCAAATAGTGTAAGCGGCCTATTTATTTGGAACTGGGCGCTATATGCCGGGGAACCATATAACATTTCTCCCGTAGTAGAAGAAGATCGTCGGGTTTTGCGGGAAATACGTCATCTGATACCGTCAGTAGAATTTGCGCCAGCGATAGGCAATAGTGAGGCCGGCTCTTTTTGATGTCAAAAAGCTGGTTGGTGGTTGTCTGAATTGTCTAAGGAGATGGCCACGGTATTTAGCCATAGCTGTGACAACTTATCTCGTGAAGTATAAGAGATGGCGCCAATGAGAATAATGAGGATGAGCAGGAGAATAAAAAGACGCTGGGTCATACTTTATTGAGGCGACGGTAGAGAAGCCAGACGATTAGCAGAACAGGCAGCCAGATGGGAGCGTAGATGACCAGCCAGATTAGTCTGGTACCAAGACCCTGAAATGTTTTGATCAGAGCGCGCAGGGCTTCCTTGGCGATGGCTAGCGGGCGCCAGCGGTCGACGGGGTCAATGATGGGCAGGTCCTCTTCGTCGGAGGAGATAGTGACGGTGAAAGTGGCCAGCAGAGCCGAGCGCTCCAGGTATTGCAGGCGGCCCTGGCTTTGTTCAATTTGGCCGCGCACGCGCTCCAGTTGCTGCTGGACGGCCAGCACTTCTTCCACTTTGACGGCTTGTTTCATGATGGCGAGGAACTGCTCTTCGCTGGCGCGCAGATTCTTCAAACGAGCTTCGGTGTCGACATACTGTTCGGTAATGTCCTGGCCGGTGACGCCCTCAATTACTACTTTAAGGCCGAGGGAGCGGATGAGCTGGCGCGTTTCTTCAAAGCGTTCGGCAGGCACGCGAAAGTTAACGACGGCGTAGGGGGAGCGTTCCAGATTTGTGACATTGACGTTGGCAATAAAGCCGCCGGCGGAGGCGGCGTAGCTGGTGAGCTGGTCAACGGAGGCCTGCACATTGGCGCTGACTATGGAAAAGGCCGCAGTGCGGATGATAAGGCGGTCTTCTTTAGTTACGTCTTCAAGGTCGGCAGTGCCGCCGGGCTGGATAGGGGAAAGGCCGATGGCGCGGCTGGCTGACAGCTCTTCCATCATAGCCTGGGGGGCAGAGCCAAAGTTGCCGAGCTTGGTGGTGGTGTCTGGGGTGACGCTGTTACGTTTAATTGTGCTGTATAACACAAGGACGAAAATAATGACGATAACAACGATGATGAGTTTTTTCTTAGCCGGGGCCATATGTTTGATTATAATTCTAATGCAGTTGATGAGGTTATGGTAGTATGCGGGAATGGTAGAGTATGCCCGCGGATAAAAAATTGAGTACGTATGCCGCCATAGTGTTCGTGGTATTGGCGCTGGGATATGCCGCGTGGAAGTTGAGCCCGGTGGTGCGACTTGGTTCACTAATAGGCAACGGGCAATCGGTGACTCGAACCGGGGTGAAGTATCGCAGCGTGGCAGAAAAACCGACAGGCTGGTTTACAACCGGGCAAGAGGCAGACATTGTTCTTTCGGCGATTGATTTTGATGACGCGGGCGGCCCGCTGCTGTTCAATCATCCGGGTAGCCTGGCGTCGGACGGCCAGCGATTGGTTTTGGCGGACCGCAACAATAACCGGGTGCTGATTTGGAATGAGGTGCCGCGCGGTAATGAACCGCCGGACCTGGTGCTTGGCCAGAAGGATTTTAATTCTATTGCGGCGGGCAGCAACATGGACGAGCTGAACTGGCCGGTATGCGTGGCCACCGATGGCACGTGGCTGATAGTGTGTGATACGCAGAACCACCGGGTGCTGGTGTGGCAGGAATTCCCTACGCAAAACGGAGAGGCGGCTGATTTGGTGTTCGGAGGATTTGGTGATGAGGGAGCTGACCGGCGGGGACGGATTGCCTGGCCCTGGGCGGCATGGAGTAATGGGGAGAAGCTAATCGTTACCAGCACGTCTGGTGCGCAGGTGTTGATTTGGAATGAGTGGCCGAAGGTTAGCCAAACACCAGCTGATCTGGTGTTAAAGTTGCCGCAATTTGGTACGCCGCGCTCTATCGGCAGTGATGGTAAACATTTGGCTATTTCTGACCATAACGCGAAGCCTGGCGGTGTGGACGGCGATGTCCAAGGTACGTTTTTTTGGTCTGAATGGCCGACGCGAGAGAATGAGCCGTACGACTTTTTTATGGCCATGCCGTCGGGTGAAGAATCTCCCGCGGACAAGAATTTGGCGCAGGGGGAAATACTTTGGGGCATGAACTTTTTGCCGGACGGAAAATTTTTGGGTTTAGGAAGCAAGCTATATGTGTGGGATGCATTTCCGCAGCAGGCCAGAGATTTTGCTAATGCCAGGACATTAAATCTGCAAGGGGGAGACGGCTCCGGGTCGGCCTGGGCGGGCGGACGGCTGTACCTGTCGCTGGCCAATGGCAATAAAATTGTTGGGTTTGATAAGATGCCGGCCAACAGCACCGCGAAACCTGATTTCGCTATTGGCGCGCCGGATGTTGATACCAATACGCTGGAGACAGAGTTTATTATTTCTAATCCGGTGCCGGCCACTGATGGCGAGAGCTTATATGTCCTGTCTGATTTCGATGGCAAGCTCTATGGGTGGAAAAAACTGCCGGACGAGTCCGGGGCTCATCCGGATTTTGTTTATGAGGATATGGGGGGCGATGATATTGCCTTATTTGAAAACAGGCTGGTTATTGCTGGCCGGCAAAGCGTGACCGTGTGGGACAAACTGCCGAAAAACGGCGAGAAGCCGGATGAGGAGATTCGAGGCGGCGCTGGCAATGTGCGTTGGCAGGATTTGCGGGGGGTGGCCATGGACGAGCAATATTTTTATCTGGGCGATCAGAAGGCAAATGCTATTTATGTTTGGGAGGGCATGCCCGATAGCACAAAAAATCCGGTGGCCACGCTTAGCGTAGAAAACTCGCTTAAAATGACGAGTGACGGGGAATATTTGGCGGCGGCCTGCTGCCAGAACCGTCCTGGAGGCGGGGTGGCCATTTGGCGGGTGGAGGATATCAAGAAAAATGGTTCTCGGGCGATGCCGCACTACTTGGCTTCTTCCAGCTGGCGTCTGAATTTGCCGGGCGCGGCGCTGGCGCACGACGGCTCCTTGTTTATAGCCGACTCCGGCGGGAATCGGGTGCTGGTTTGGCGCGACGTGGAAAAAGCCATCAGCGGCGGCAATCCAGATGTTATTCTGGGACAGAAAAATCTGGTTGATACAACGCGGGCCATTGGGCGGGATTCGATGTTTATGCCCAATGCCCTGGCTTTTGACGGGAGTTTTCTGTGGGTGGGGGAAGTAAAGTTTTCGGAACGCCTGTTGCGTTTTTCGGTGCGCTAGGGGGGTAACTATTCACTTCGCTGTTATACAATGTTGGGATTCTTTGTAGATAGGTATTTGTCATGAACCTATAAAATAAACTTGATTTTTATAGGTTTATCTGTTAACCTACTAAGCATGAAGGAGGAAAAAATACGTATAGGTAAGGCAGCGGAAATGATTGGTGTTACTGTTCAAACATTGCGGAATTGGGAGAAGTCGGGAAAACTTCGTGCGCAAAGAAGTGCGGGAGGACAGCGTTACTATGACTTGCGAGACATTCAACGTTTTATGCTTGATATTGAAGCTTTGGGTTGGGTTTGGGCTGCGAGTGCACAGGCGCCGGAGATTGCAGATGAATACTATTGCGAACGACATGATCGTTTTTTGAGTCGACTTGAGAAAATGAGTGTTGTTTTGTTGAAGGAGCTGGGAAATGACGCAGAAGATCTGGTGTCGTTACTTATCCAGATAGCGGGAGAGATAGGTGATAATTCTTTCGCGCACAATATTGGAAATTGGCCGGACGTGCCAGGTATATTCTTTACCTATAATGTGGATAAGCGAATTATCGTTCTTGCGGATCGTGGCAGGGGTATTTTGAAAACACTTCGCTATGTCCGACCAAGTTTAGATAGTGATATTGACGCTCTTCGTGTTGCGTTTACGGAAATTGTTTCAGGAAGAAGTCCCGAGGAGCGTGGTAATGGGCTTAAGGTTGTCCGGAGAGTAACGGAATTAAATATGATCGGGTTATCATTACGTTCAGGCTTGGGTGTCGTGCGTATTCCTAAAAGCCCTGGCTCTATGGGTATCTCAATGGCTGAAGAGAATGTTCGTGGAGTCTATGCGGTCATTACTTTTTAAGAACTTTTGTTGATATGCAAACTATTCAACTCAAAAGATTTGGCACGGTACTTGTCTCGCGTCCAGCAGGGCTTGAGGCGTTTAGTGCCATTCGTGCTTCCATTGATCCTGATATACCTATTCAGATTGATTTTAATGATGTTTTGACTGTCACCCCTTCATGGTTTGATGAGTTTCTAACGCAACTTGCCGAGTATGCAGGCGGAAAGGTGGAATTGCTTCCAACTACTAACGCATCCGTTTTGGCTATACTATCAGTCATTGGTATTGATCGGAAAGATGCTGTTGCTGATATTGTGCGTCGTGCTCTTGATCGAATGAAGAAAGACCAATAATAAGATTATTCACCTTCACACGGTAGCCAGCCGACCCAGAACCTATTGTGGAGATGTGGGATGAGAATTGTGCGGACGTTGACTGTGGTAAATTTATGTGATATAGAAGAGTTCTATAGAGTATAACTATATAAGTTGTTAAGATGTAAAAGAGATGTCTACTAAATCTCAAAAGTATAAAACGGTTATATTACAACTTTTGAAAGAGTTGGGCGGTTCGGTGCGAGGCAAAAAAAAGCTCGCTAAATTGTTGTATTTTGTGGATTTTGACTCCTATGAGCTTTACGAAAAATCGGTAACAAATGATGTTTATTACGCTCGTGATATGGGGCCTTTGGGCGCGAGCTTGCAAGAGCGGCTTAGCGAGATGGAAGAGGAGAATCTGATTACTGTAAGGAAAGAAAAAACCTCTGGGAATAGAGGCTTTGAGCCCACGGTAGTTTATAAGGTTAAAGCTGGAGCTGACATTTCGTTGCTGTCTAAGAATGAGATAAAAATAATAAGGCGGGTCGCACAAAAATATGGTCGTCTGACGGGGAAACAGTTGGAGGACATTTCGCATAGCGAGGCTCCCTATGTTGGGACTGAGCGACATCAGCAGATTCCGTATGAACTCTCCCTCTATAGGGGTACCGAATTCACAGACTAGAGTTGTCTTCATACGGCACACTGGTTTTGAAAAAGAGGTGAAGAGATTTACGGGGAAGGTTAGGTCTTTTGGTGAGGCCTTAGCTGCACTGGAGCGGTTGTTAACTGTTCAGTTTAATCCAGTCAATCCACAAATAGTCATCACGCCAAAGAATCTTCATAAAGTACATGTTTCAGTTGAATATGAACTTTGGAAAGTAAATTGTGTTGCTACAAAGGGGTTGCGGAGGTCACAAATGCCGAGAATATATTTTGCTCGTCGGGGAACTGAAGTCTTCTTTTTGTGTATGGGTGGTCATATTAAAAATTATGATGACGGTAAGTTAAGAGATTTGGCGTTGTATCGTGTGCAGACTTTCTTTGATGTAAATAATGAGTAGAGGGTAAGGGAAAAGGGTGAGGTTCCCTGTGGATAAGTCTTTTGGCGGGGGTTGCGGGAAACAGGGGGGTATGATAAGAAGATATGATGTCAAAATTTGCCAAGATAGGGTGGTTTGGTTGGCAGGTTTTGGAGGGAAGCTTTTTTGGTGTGGTTAGCGGATGGACGTGGCTGAACTTACAGCCGCGTTTTTTGTTTGGAGAATCAAGGGAGGGTTGATTTGATGGATATGTACTTGAAAGGGGGTGAATAAAATATGAAGAAAATTATGATTAGTTTCCTGACGATTGGCGCGGTTCTGGCTTTGGTGGGGGGGGCGACCTATGCGGTTTTCTCCGACACGGAGACGAGCACGGGCAACACCTTCACCGCCGGGACGATTGACATCGCGGTTGATGGTGAGAATCCGTGGACTTCCACCAATGAGTACAAGCTTGAGGACATGAAGCCGAGCTACACTGACTATATTGATTTCACGATCAATAACGTTGGCACCAACCCGGCGGATGTCTGGAAGACTTTGGCGAACGTGAATACTTCCGACAATGTTCAGTCTGAGCCGGAGTGTGTCGCAGAGCAGGGAACTTGGAATGGAACGGTCTGCTCCCCTCGAAGTGTTCCTAAGGATGACATCGATACCGTTATCGGTTACGATCTTTCGGTGGAGCTTCTTGATGCAACGGGAGCTTCGGTTTGGATTCAACGTCTTTACAACGATGACGTGAAGGTCTCGGCTATCAAGGGTGGTACCAAGAAGATGTATCTAGGGATGATTCCCGAAGGGTACTCCATGAAGGTTCACCAGAGCTATCACATGGATGCTACTGCCGGCAATGAATATCAAGGCGATCAAATGACCTTTGATATCGTTCTTGACGCCGAGCAGCTTCTGGGAGGCACTCGCGGAGCTTCGGTGGTTCTTGAGAACAAGGAAGGCGCCGCTTATGACATCAACGAGGGTGATGTATACAAGGGTACGCTCAGCTACACAGTGATGGATCCGAAGTTTGACTTCAGCTTCACTGGCAAAGTAAAGCAGGCAAACACCAATTACACCTTACTTGCAGTTAAGGACCCGTGGCCACAAACTGGTTCAGTTGTTCTTGGTACGGCTAATTCTGATGGAACCGGTGCCATCTCGTTCAGCGGAACTCCGGATATTAACCAAAACCTCGTAAACCACAAAGTTTGGTTGATTCCGAGTTCGCACTGGAGTGGGACCCAGTTTATACGCTGGGATCAAGGTGCCTACCTCTTCGAGACGGGGTTGATAGAGTATCGTGACACTGACCTCCCATAACGAGATCGTGTTAAACGGGTTAGGGTTTCTGCGCCGGTTTGGTACGCTTGATTGGCGGACCGTAAACTGGCGCAGGCCTTGGCCGGAGGGTGGGGAATAGTAAAGTTGTTAAAGAAAACTTGGTGAAAAAAATTAAGAAAATCTATAAAAGTATAAGGAGGGATATAAAGAGGCGGATGCCGGCGCGGTACTGGCTGGTTTTTGCGCGCGGGGCGGATGCTTTGAAGCGCGGCGGAGTAGGGGCGCGAGTGTTTTTCGTTAAAATAAAGAAAATAAAGGAGAGCTGGCTGTTTGTTAAAGTAAAAGAGCGCTGGCCGCTTGATAGAGTAGAGAAAGTAAAGAAGTATTTGCCGATCAGGGCCATTAGAATTACTTTTTACGGTCTGGAGTATGTAGGGATAGTCTTTTTGTTGGTCGTCGTTTTCATAGGATTCTCCCCCCGGTTTGATTTTCCGGGCGGTTATAAATCTTTGGTTGTGCTTTCCGGTTCTATGGAGCCGGCCATCAGGACGGGCTCGGTTGTTGTGGTGCAGCCGCGGGAAAGCTACGGAGCGGGCGAGGTGGTAACGATAAGTAAAAAACTGGGCGGAGTTGATTTAGTTACCCACCGCATAGTGGGAGTGGAAGGAGAGAAGATTGTGACCAAGGGGGACGCTAATGACGCGCCGGACAACTGGGAACTTACTAAAGAGGATATTGAGGGTAAGGTAATTTTTTCCGCGCCTTATCTTGGTTACGCCGTCAACTTTGCCAAGAGTGTGCGTGGTTTTATGCTGCTGGTGATTTTGCCGGCCGTTTTGATTATTCTTAGTGAATTTTGGGAGATAAAGAAAGAAATTGAGAAGAGTTACGAGAAGAAGTTGAAGAAGGCGTTGGGGAGCGCCGCGTCCGGGGCGAAGAAAGTGAAGATGGCTTTGCTATTCTTGGTTTTTAGTTTTTCCGTTTTGGCACTTTCTTCCGGGGCGACGGTGGCTGTTATGTCCGATACGGAAACAATCCCGGCCTCAATTACGGTGGGGACGTGGGGCGAGGAAGACGCCTCTCCTGACGTGGTTATTAACGAAGTGATGTGGATGGGGTCGACAGTTGGCTCGGGCGATGAGTGGATTGAACTAAAGAACACGACGGACCACGAAATTGACGTGGGGCAGTGGACGATTGAGAACGCGAAGGAGAGCAATGGTACTTACATGGTCCCGTCGGCTAGTGATAATATCATTCCGGCTTACGGGTTTTTCCTGATTGCTAATTGGCCAGAAAATAATGCTGCTAAATCGGCTTTGAACGTGGCGCCTGACGTTCATGGAGCTAGTTTGAGTTTTAAAAATTCCGGCAATGGCAATCTGGTGTTAAAGGACGCGGAGGGAAATGTTGTTGACGAGGCGAAGGGCGACGCGTGGCCGGCGGGTAACAACAAGGATGATCCGGCGGATCAGTATAATTCAATGGAGAGGAATAGCGACCCCGGCGACGGCACGCTGGCCGGGTCATGGCACACGTGTTTGAATACTGGCTGTAACGATGGCACATTCTGGGATACGGCTGATGGTGATAACTACGGGACGCCGGGGGCGGCGAACTTGTCGGAAAATGACCCAACTTCGCTCTACGAGCTTCGCTGGGCAGGCCCGACGTCTGGTGATGAAGGAAGTGAAGAGCTGATGGATGCAGGTGCGGCAGTTGAACCAACTGAAATGGTTGGGGACGTGGATGAGGGCGATGGCGGCGGAGGGGATGAAGTGAACAGTGGAGCTGTCGTTGATGTTGTTGTCGAAGAGAATACTGAAGTGGATATTGAGGAGCCGGCGGTGGAAGAAGAACAAGAAGAGGAGAACGCGGAAGAAGATGAAGACAGCGGCGACACGGGAGATGGCAGTGGTGACGAGGATAGCGAAGTTATTCTGGTGAGTGATGAAGAGAGCGACGTTGTGGATGTGGGTGGAGCGGGTGAGGGAGATGACCCCGCTGCGCCGGATGACTCCACGGGGCAAGGGGACGAAAGCGATGAATAAGTTATTTTATTTATTAGGCGCGGGGTTGTTATTGGTGCCGGGGCTGGCTATAGCGGCGGATTTGGACGTGACGTGTGAGACATCTGTTGGCGGAGGAATTACCTGTGATACCGTGCCGCCGGGGGCGCCGCTTTTTAATGAGACTAACTTGGTGCCTGGGGCGACAGTAATGAGAATTTTAACGGTGACGAATAATCATGATGAGCCGTGCGGTTTTGTATTAGACACGGAGAACGAGGTGGTGGGAACGTTCAGTTTAGCGGATAGATTATGGACGGTGATACGGAGCATGGTGGATCGGTTCGGGATAAGCGATGGCTTGGGCAGAGCGACGAATAACAAGACAATGTCGAATGTGTTCACGGCCGGGCCGATTGCGCTGGGAACGCTGGCGGCTGGATCGGTGACGGACTACGAGTGGGCAGTGACGTTTGATAAAGATACGGGCAACGAATGGCAGGGGGAGAAAACGACATTTGATTTCGACATGGCGTTTACTTGTGTGGAGGGAACGGGGGGCGGAGATGATGAGCCGGATTGCTGCCCGGGTCCGGATCCGTCGCTATCACCATCACCGACGCCGAGGGCGTTAGGCATGATGAGCGAAGGGCCGCCGCCGGGGGGGATTATTGACGGCCTGCTGGATAGATTTCCGGGGGCTGGAGCGGCCAGCGCGGCCAGGTGGCTGGCGGGGGAAGGAAGAGATTGGTCAAGGGCGGCAGCGGCAGCGCTGGCGATGGTGCTGACGGCATTATTTATAATCAGGGTGGCGATAATTCCAGGGAAATATAAAGCGCCGAAACATAAATAGCTCTAATTCAGCAATTTACAGAAATATACAGGATTATCCTGTGGCAGCATTTGCAGCAGAAATTGCCATCTGACAGGGCGCGACGATTACGCTATTTCCCGTGCGCACTTGAGGTTTTGCGCAACACGCGACATGACCCAATTACATTCATGGATCCCACGCAGCCGAATCAATTTGTCCATCGTTTTTTGGGAGCGGCCCCCGAGGGGAAGCAGTTCTGGGTGCTGGTAAAAGAAGACCGGCGGAGTAACAAGAAGCAGCTGTTATCGATGTTTCCTTATGGCTAGATAAAAAGTAGAACCCCACCAAGTTGCCGGCCTTAAAACCGGCGGTATGTCAAATTTATTTTCTTGGTCCCAATTCAAAGGATAATCCTTTGAATTGCCTTTATACGTCTTGCGCTCTTTATTTGTTGTAGCCGCTTAAACAGTTGTTGTAGGCCTTGATTTGAGTATTGAGCTGACTGATGAGGGTTTTAATTTCGTTGTTTAATTGGTTGAGGAGGCTAACCTTTTCGTTGTAGGTGTCGCGGATGGTCTGGGCTTGGTTGATGAGAGCCTGTCCCTCTTCTTGCAGCTGGTGGCCCTCGTCCCAGAGTTTTTGGGCCTCTTCATTGGACTTCTGCTCTTGGGCTAACTGGTTACCTTGTTCGATGAGCTCATTGCCTTGGTTGATTTTGGCCTGGCTCGCTGTGGTCAGGGTAGTGTATTGGGATTTTAGGTTATCGAGCTCGGCGGGCAGCTTCTCTAGTTGGGACTGTTTTTGCTCGAGAGTAGCTTGCTGGGCGGCGTTGACGCCGGGACAGGCGGCCAGGGGTAGAGCAAAAGTCTGGACGGCCAGCCAGGAATCTTTTTCTTCAAATTTGCCTTGCCCGACGGCGATGCCGAGCTCACTGAAACCGGCCGACATGATATTTTCCCGATGGCCGGGGCTGTCCATCCAGGCTTGCACCAGACCGGCGTCGCCGGCGAACCCTCCCAGGGCAAGGTTTTCTCCGACGCGCAGATAAGAATAGCCAGCTTCTTCGACCAGGTCAGCGGGGCCGACGCCGGCAGGATTGACGTGGTCGAAGTATCCTAACTCGAACATGTCATTAAGTTTTTTTTGTGCGGCCTGGTTGAGAACGGAGTTGCCTTTTAAGGAAGGTAAGTTACTCGCGGCACGATGCCGATTTGTTTCGGCCAGAATGCCTTGTACTAATAGAGAGTTGCCGGCCTGATCCAGGTCTCCGCGCAGAGGAGGAGGAGCGATGACATCTTTACCGACGAGGCTTTGGAGGAGTAATTGCGGGGGGGTGCCGGAAGGATAGTCCCTGGAGGCAACATACACGGTGCCAATTAATATGGCCAGTATACAAAGAAAGAAGAAAGGTCGAGAGGGCATAAGATGTGCGTATTATACAACACGTAGTGCCTTGGCGGGTTGTGATATAGTTGAAGTATGGAAACGGCAGAAAAGGCGACGCCGGAGGCGGTTGAAGGGCAGCCGGATACGGGGCGGTATAAGTATGTGATTGAGAAGACGGCTGATGATGTGCTATACAGGAACACGCAGGCCGACCGGGCGGTGGTTTTGGAAAAAGTGTTTGAAGGAGAAAAGGAGTTGCCTAAACCCTTTCTTGATGATATTGATGATGGGAGATTTTTTGTGAAGGGGCGCGACCGGCAGCGGAGCGGAGCGGTGAAGTCCCTTATTCCGGAAAGATATTTTGGTGGTGACGGAGTGGAGGCAAGAAAGGAAGTTAATAATCTTTTGAGATCGTTGCGGGAGGGCAAGCCGCTCAAGGAGGTAGTCAAGGAGTCGTGGGCTGATAAGCAAAAACTGGTGGCTCTCAAGTTAGTGGGGGCACGATTGTTACAGGAACATCGCCCGGAGACGCAAGGCAAGAAATGGCAGGAGATGAGTGAGGAGGAGAAAAGGACAATGCGGGTAGCGGAGATGATGATACACGCGGCAGAGATGGGGGCGTTGCGGGAAAAGGCGGATAATAAGAGTCTGGATGAGAAAACGGCGCGGGTGTTTGCCGGGAATTTTTCATGTTATGCGAGGAGTGTCGATATTCCGCAGGAACAGCGGAGTGAATATCTGGAGGTGGCGAGACTGCTGGGAGGAAAAGAGATAGAGCCGACGAGAGTAGATACCGTAGTAGAAAGCCGGCCGGCGGAGGGCGAGAGGACTGTGAAGGAAATAGAAGATGAGATGAGGATCGTTTATGGCCAAATACAGAAAGTTAGTGAAGCGGGCGGATCGGGTGCTTTGAGTGAGCGGGTGAGGGCGAGAAGGCAGCCGGAGATAAATAGGCTTAGGCAGCGTTGGCAGGAACTTAGCAACGAGCTGCATACCAGGGTAACCAGGAAAAGATTGCGGGGTGCCACGATTGGGTGGCTGGAGGAGGTTGAGAAGGAGTTGGGGAGAGATACGGGTATTTCATCGGAGGAAGCGCTGGATTGGGCCGAGGAACATGACTGGGAAGAGAGAGGCCGAGTGGAGAGGGAGGAGAAAAAAAGAAAAGCGGCGCCGTATGTGAAGCGGGGTAAGAAACTAAAGCCTCTAAGGAGGGATAGAAAACTATGACAGGGCGAGAGCGACAGCCGGAAGGAAAGGAGACGTTGATTTTTTCTACGCCGGAGGAGGCGCAGGAGTTTAAGGAGCAAGTGGGGGAAAGGATGCGGCGGGAGTCGGGGCCGGGGGTGGTAAGGCAACGGGAGGCAGTGGGGCAGGAAGTGGCAAGGGAGTTTGCTCGCCAGGGCGAGGCAGTCGGAACGCTGTCGCGTCCATGGGAGCACACCAGGGAAGAACATGCAGAGGTGCAGGGCCTGGTGAATATGGCTTTTGACCAGGACCTGGCGATGGCCCTGGGGCGGGCGCGGAAGAGCGGCAACTACCCGCGTAATGTTGATTTATTGCATGATGTGCTAACGGGAGAATTGTATGAGGCTATACAACAGCGGGGAATAAACAGGCAAAAAGTTTTTTCCTGGCCGGTTAAAACTGGAGTGATAATTATAGTTGTGACGTTGCTGCTGATTTTTATTTTATTTATTATTAGCGCTTAAGATATGTCTGTGATGCTGGCAATATTGATTAGCCTGGTTCTGACGGCGGCAGCAACTATGGCAACCTGGTTATTGGCAAGAACATTACGGGAACGGGCGCTGCTGCGCCGGGCGCTGGACGTTACTATGCTGCAGGTATTATTACCAAAAGATGTAAAGACGGGCGAAGCCAAAGACACCCCGATTGAGGAATTAAGGGAAAAAATTAGTGTGGCAGAGCAGTTTTTAACAACTCTGGTGAAGTTGCCGGTGACCACAACGGATCGCTGGTTGTATGGCCGGCCGTTGATTGTGTTTGAAATTGTGGCGCGTCCCGATGGCATGATTGTGTTCCAGGTAGGGACGGAGAGGCGTTTTCTGGACCACATAGAGAAACAGATATACGCTTTGTATCCTGAAGCAGAGGTGCAGGAGGCGGAGGGGTATACTGTGTTTGAGCCGGGAGACACTATTCGGGCCGGGTATTTAAGGCTGCGGGGGAAGCAGCATTTGCCGATGGCAACATATAAAGAGCTGGGAGCAGATCCGCTGCAGGCATTGACGGGGGCGCTGGCTAAAATACAGGAGAAGGATGCGGCGGTGTTGCAATTAGTGTGCCGGGTGGCCAAAGGAAATGTGCGGCGGCGAGGACGGGAGGCGGCCAGGCGGACAGTACGGGGAGAACAGGGAGATGTTGGCGTGAAGCGGGGATTTACTGGAGTGAGCGGCCGGGTGATGAAGACGGAACAACAACGGGAGAAAGCGGAATCTAAAGCGGCGCAACTGACACCGCGGGCAGAACAGCGGGTGGAGCTGGTGGAAGACAAGCAAGCGCAGCAGCAGTTTGCGGTGAATATCAGAGTGGGAGTATCGGCCCGGGAGGCAGAGGAGGCAGAGAGAATTTTTGGTGCGATGGTTGGCGCTTTTGCGCAGTATGACCTGCCGGACTTGAATGGATTGGTAGCAAGGCGAGCCGGACTTTCACGTAAGTTTCTGCGCGATCTGGTTTGGCGGATGCCGCGGGAGCGCACGGCCAGCACGCTGTCTGTAGCGGAGCTGGCCTCGGTTTTTCATTTTCCCCTACCGACGACGGAGACACCGCATGTGTTATGGCGGGGGGCTAAAATAGCTCCGGCGCCAAATAATTTGAAACAAGAAGGTGTGCTGTTAGGCGATAATGTGTACCGGGGAGTAAAGACGCCAGTATATTTTGCTTCGGATGACAGGCGGCGGCATTTCTATGTGATTGGCCAAACAGGAACAGGAAAAACAACACTGTTTTTGAATATGGTGGAGCAGGACATGAGGGCCGGTCACGGAGTGGGAGTGGTAGACCCGCACGGAGATTTAATTGAAGATATTTTATTGCGAGTCCCGCCGGAGCGAGTGGAGGATGTGGTCTTGTTTGATCCTAGAGACCAGGAGCGACCGCTGGGCTTTAATATTCTGGAGGTACGTGATGAGATACAAAAAGACCTGGTGGTTAATGAGGTGGTGCAGATTTTACAGAAACTGGCGGCACGACTGAACCCGGAGTCGATTGGTCCTATGTTTGAACATTACCTGCGCAATGCTTTGTTGGCACTGGTGGAAGACAAGGGGGCCACGCTGGTTGATGTGCCGCGTATGTTTGTGGACGAAAAGTTTCGGGAGCGAGTACTTGAAAACAATACAAATCCAACGGTGAAGCAGTTTTGGGAGCAGGAGTTTCAACAGTCGCAGAAGGGACAAATGTCGGCTGACATGTTGAGTTATGTGATTAGTAAACTAGGACGTTTTGTCAGCAATAAGACAATGCGCAATATGATTGGGCAGTCGAGTTCATCCTTTGATATGCGGGAGATTATGGATACGCGTAAGATTTTATTGTGTAATTTGTCGAAAGGGTCGCTGGGGGATATTAATTCTGACCTGCTAGGGTTTGTTCTAGTGTCGAAAATTCAAATAGCAGCTTTGGCCCGAGCTAACATGCCGGAGGAAAAGAGGCCTGATTTTTACTTGTACCTGGACGAATTTCAGAATTTTACGACGGACAGTATTGTGACTGTTTTGTCGGAGGCACGCAAGTACAAACTCAATCTGAACTTAACGCACCAATTTATACGACAGCTGGAAGACAAAATTAGAGAGGCAGTGTTTGGTAATGTGGGGACAATGGTGGCATACAGGGTGGGGCCGGAAGACACGGAAATACTGGCGAAGCAGTTTGAGCCGGTTTTTGGCGAGTATGACTTACTAAACCTTGAACGATTCGTGGCCATAATGCGATTGTTAGTGGCGGGGACGCCGCAGCGGCCGTTTAGTCTGATGGCGGCGCCGCCCCCGAGCGGAGGAGACGCGAGAATACGTGATAAAGTGCAGCAATTTTCGAGCGAGAAATATGGACGGCCGGTAGAGCAGGTCGAGGAGCAGATTTTAGAGAGATTTAATTATAACAAGGGTGTTAATGGCACTGCTGGCGAAGAGCCGGGAGGAAGCAGTGACTATTTGAGTGAATCGTTGTTTGACGTAAGCTGATTGTGATTGAGGAAGCGACTATGGTAGAATTTTCGCATACATTTTATGAGTGAGAAAGGAGAGAAGCCATCAAACGAGGTGTCGGGAAAAGTGGACTTGCGTTCTGACGTGGTGGTTGGTCTTGACAGGGAAGCGGCTAAGACTGAAAAAAATAGAATAGAAAAAAAGTGGTTAATATTGGGAGGCAGCCTGGCGGTATTGCTGGCGATTTTGGCGGTGTTGCTGGCAATGATCTGGTCGGGGGGGCGAGCCAGCGAGAACGGGGAAAAGAGCTTTGGTTTGTTGCCCGAAGCCCTGGACAGTGACCGGCGGGCAGCAATCAGTGGTTTGTCTGGCCGTTCTTGCGAGGAGGCGGACCGGCGTCCGATAGCGGTGATGCTGGCTTCGGACCCGATCACCCGTCCGGTGTCTGGTTTTGCGGAAGCGGACATGGTGTGGGAGCTGCCGGTGCTGATAAGTGACGTAATCAGATTAATGGCGGTTTATCAGTGCGGGCGGCCGGATGATATTGGCTCGGTGCGTTCGGCGCGGCATGATTATCTGTTTCTGGCAGAAGGTACCGACGCAGTCATGGCCCATTGGGGCGGCAGCTATCATGCGCTTAATCGTATTGCGGCGGGGGAGTTCGATACTATTAACGCGTTAACCAATCCGTTTGGGGCGTACTTTAGAAAAAATCACCTGCCGGCGCCGTACAATGGGTTTACTACGTATGATAATTTGTGGGATGCGCTGACTAAATTGGAATACAGAACGACGACTAAATTTAACGAATATGATTTTAAGGATGACGAAGCGTATGATCAGCGGCCGGCGGGGGGAACGTTGTCTATAAACTGGCCGGGAATTTACCGGGTGCATTATGAATACAACAAGGAGACTAATCGATATGAGCGTTATTGGGGAGGCACCAAGCAGCTTGACGGAGGAGGGGGCAAGGAGGCAGTGGCGCCCAGCGTGGTGATTGTTATGCGGGCGAATAATCAGTATGCCGATGGTCCCGGAGGTTACAATGACGTGGATGTTGAAGGAGAGGGCGAGGCGGTGGTGTACCAGGGTGGTGGGGTGATAAAAGGGACGTGGCGAAAGGACGTGTTACACAAAAATGACCCGGTGCACTTTATGGATGAGAGAGGCGAAAATATAAAGTTTACCAGGGGGCAAATATGGGTGATGGTGGTAGAGCCTGATATTGATGTTACTTGGGAATTGACAGAAGTATCTCCAGCAGCGTCGCCGAGTGATTCAGTGTTGCCGTGATTCATTATTTTTACGGGGAGGATACGTACAGGGCGCGGCGGGAAATTGATAAACTGGCAGAGGAAAAGAAGGCGCGGGTGCGCTGGCTTGACAGAACTGATTTTGAAGAGGCTGGAGCCGGCGAGTTGTTAGGCAAGGGGGCGACCAGGGGTTTATTTGGCCAGGAGTTACTGGTTGTTCGGGATATCGCTGATATGCCGGCGTCTTTGCAAGGTGATATTTTGATTGCCGTAGAGCAAGGGGCGGCTTCGTGTGTATTGTGGGATCGGGGAAAGCCGGATAAGCGGCTGGCGGTGTATAAGAAGTTAAGAGAAAAGGGGCGGGAATTTGAATTAATGTCGCCTGGAGCGGCGGCGGCGTGGCTCAAAGTTCAAGCTGAAGAGCGGGGGGGACAAATTGACGAGGCAGCGGCGCGGGAGCTGGTGGAACGGGTGGGCACTGATGGTTGGGGTTTGGTAGCGGAGCTGGAAAAATTATTGGTGATGCGAGAGCGTATTACAGTCAGTGATGTGCTAGCGGCGGTGCCAGAGGCACCGATAGCAGAAGTATTTTCCATGCTTGATGCGCTGACGCGGGGCGATAAACGAAGTGCAATTCGCAGTATTGAAATTTTGTTGGATGAAGGAAATAGTGAATTTTATATATTGTCGATGTTAGCCTATCAGTTTCGTACATTGTTGGCAGTGCGGCGCGGAATTGATAAAAACCAGATGCAGGCGGTCATAGCAAAAGAGAACAGGATGAAGCCTTACTCTGTGCAGAAAAATTATGCTCACGCGCAGCGCTTCCCGGTAGGATTCTTGCGCGGAGCCTTAACGCGTATTTTGGCCGCGGATTTTTCTATCAAGCAGGGAAAAGTAGACCAGCGCACTGGTCTGATGATGCTGGTGCTGAATCTGGTTAAAGGGAAGTGATGGTTTTTTGCAGGCGCTTTTTTTGTCGGGCAACTTTGTTGGGGTGAATGATGTTGCGGCGGGCGGCACGGTCGATGGTGCTTTGAAATTTATCGTAAGCGGCGGCGGCGGTTTTCTTGTCTTTGGCGGTAACGGCATCCCGGACGGCACGTAAGGCAACACGGACTTTCTTGCGCCAGCGATCGTTTATGATGCGTCTGGCGTGATTTCCCCGGAGGGCTTTTAAAGCTGATTGAGTCTGGGGCATGGAATATTGTGATAGTGATTATGAGGGAAGTAGACGGAAAAAGCAAATCAGAGGATTTTCTTAGGGGAGAGGAGCCTGGTGGCAGGGTCAAAGTGGCCGATGCCGATTAGCTGGTTATCTTTGGTAAACAAGGCGATTGGCTGCTCGGGGGACCATGTAAGGTTAGTACTTCCCCACTCTATCTTTTGACCGTTTCTAAGTTGTGCGACGTTGGATTGAGAGAGGATAATTAATGGCAGATGAGCTACCAGTGTTGATGGTGGTAATAAATGCGAGGTGAGGTTACTGGCTGTGAGTTGATCTAATTTAACTGCGTTTTCTAAAGTAAATTTTTGTTTCATATTTTTATTTGGCTTTGTTAGGCTTAATTCTATTGATGTTCTGCATAGTTTTGATAAATAAGCTCCGGTTTTTAGCTTTTCGCCGATGTCACGGGCCAGAGCCCGAATGTAGGTGCCGGAACTGCAAGTGACTGTGAGGGACAAGACGGGATATTGATAGTCGATGAGTTGAATATTGTATATATTAACGACTCTCGGTTTTAATTTGAGGGGTGTCCCCTTCCTGGCTGCCTGGTAAGCTTTTTGCCCTTTAACTTTTATGGCGGAATACGAGGGAGGTGTTTGTTGCTGTCGGCCGAGGAAGCTGACTAGAGCGGCGCGCGCCTCTGGTGTTTTCCCGGCGCGCGTTTTGGATTTTAAAATTTCGCCGGTGATATCATCAGTATCGCTGGTGGCGCCTAAAGTGATTTCGGCAGCATAAGTTTTAGACATCATATTGATGTATTCCATCAGACGGGTAGTACTGCCGACGAGAATAAGAAGGACTCCGGTAGCGAAAGGATCGAGCGTGCCGCCATGCCCTATTTTCTTAATACCCGTTACTCGACGTACCTGTTCTACAACATCATGCGAGGTTATGTCGGCTGGTTTGTCGATGATGAGAACACCGTTCATATTTTCAAGATTATTTTTGACATTCGGCTTAGAATACAGTATTTGTAAGGTCATGTCTAAGCATGCATTAATAACGGGTATTACGGGTCAGGATGGCTCGTATTTAGCGGAGTTATTATTGAATAAGGGTTATAAAGTGTTTGGCCTGGTGCAAAGGAGCGCCACGAATCAATATGAGAATGTTGAACACATTCTGGATAAATTTGAGATGATAACCGGTGACCTGTCGGATAGCACTTCCCTGTATCGGGCGGTGGAGATGTCCGAGCCGGACGAGGTTTACAATCTGGGGGCACAGTCTTTTGTAAAGTCGAGCTGGGATCTGGCGGAACTAACGGGAGATGTGACAGGCTTGGGGGTAACGCGAATGCTGGAAGCAATAAAGACAGTAAAGCCGGAGGCCCGTTTCTACCAGGCCAGCAGCAGTGAGATGTTTGGCAAGGTGGTGGAGTCGCCACAGAATGAAAAAACATCCTTTTACCCGCGTAGTCCATATGGAGTAGCCAAGGTGTATGGGCATTGGATTACGGTCAACTTCAGGGAGAGCTATGGCATGTTTGCTTGCTCTGGGATACTTTTTAACCATGAATCTCCGCGTCGAGGAGAGGAATTTGTGACGCGCAAAGTAGCGAAAGGTGCGGCGCGCATTAAAATGGGGCTACAGAAAGAGCTGCAAATGGGTAATCTGGAGTCCAGGCGTGACTGGGGGTTTGCCGGCGACTACGTGGAGATGATGTGGCTGATGTTGCAGCAGGATAAACCGGAGGATTTTGTGATTGGAACGGGAAAAAATCACTCGGTGCAGGAGCTGGTGGAATTGGCGTTTCAGTATGTGGGATTGAATTGGCGTGACTATGTTACACAGGATGAGAGGTATATGCGCCCGGCAGAGGTGGACAAGTTGCTGGCTGACCCGACCAAGGCAAAAGAAAAATTGGGTTGGGAGCCGAAAGTTAGATTTCCGGAACTGGTGGCCATGATGGTGGAGGCGGAGCTGGAAAAATTGAAAGTCGACAATCGTTATACGGTAACTGGTAACTAGTGACTGGCAACTGGTAATTATGAGAGGAGAAACTGTTGTTATTACTGGCGGGAATGGTTTTGTCGGCCGACACTTGATTAGCGAGTTGAGGAAGGAAACACCAGATACAGAAGTAATTGTCTGGGATCGCTCTGTTGAAGGAATGCCTGACTATGTTAAGGGAGTGAAAATCGATATTACAGATCCGGAGTCATATAGGGAAAGTTTACAGGCGGGGCAGCCGGCGTGGATAGTCCATTTGGCGGCGGTACCGTCAGCGGCTCTAGCGTCGCAAAACGAAGAGTATGCGTGGCGGGTTAACGTAGAGGGAACACGGCAGTTGCTTGAAGAAGTTAAGCAAATCAGCCCCGATACTTGTGTGTTAGTGGCCAGTTCGGCGGATATCTATGGCGGGCAGGAAAATAATAATCCCCTAGTGGAACTTTCTTTGGAGCAGGCCAGGCCGCGCAATACATATGCGCAGACTAAGTGGGAGATGGAAAAGATAATAGAGCGGGATTTTAATGATCGAGTCCTCCGGGTGCGGCCATTTCCCCATATTGGCCCAGGTCAGAGTTTGGGTTTTGTGACGGCTGATTTTGCTTCACAGATTGCGGCGATAGAGCGGGGCAAACAAAAGCCGGTTTTGAAAGTAGGAAATCTGGAGGCGAAAAGAGACTTCACTGATGTGCGCGATGTCGTGTGCGCATACCGACTGCTGATGGAGAGAGGGGTGTGCGGGGAGGTGTATAATGTGGCGTCGGGCGAAGCAGTCAGTATCCAGCATATTTTAGACAAATTGTTGAAGTTAAGTGAAGTTGAAATAACAGTGGAGCAGGATGAAAAACTTATGCGTCCATCAGATATGCCGGTGATGGTTGGAGATGCAACCAAGTTGAAGAAAGCTGCTGCCTGGCGGCCAACTATTTTTTTGGATAAATCACTGAAAGATATTTTAGATTATTGGCGGAGTTTATAGAGGACGTATCCGTTTTGCTGAATAACCAGCTGCCAGTCGGGGCGTATTTTGAGGGAAGGGTACATGGATTTTTCAGCTGGTCCGACCAGGACGTGAGTGACGGTAGTTTCCGGTAAGGTGTCGATTTTACCTTCGTAGAATTGCCTAGTGGCAGCTTCTCTGTTCCAGTGGTTACCACCATGAGTCCAAACATGGCCAGGGTAACCGAGATATTGGGGACGGCCGGTAAGGGCTACGGTTGAGTTGTGAATGGGGGCAGTGATAATGGTGTCGCTAAGTTGTGTATTGGCGCGAATCTCTTGAGCAAAGTCGACATCATGCTTGCTCCACACCTGCCAGGTAGGAGAGTTTGGCAGGGCTAGTTGAAATACATCAAGGGCGCCGGACAGAGTATGAAAAATAAAGAAGGCGATAATAACTCCGCGTAAGGCAAGAGAAGAAGAGCGGAACAACTTCACTAACAGATAGCTGACAAGAGGTAGAGAAAAAAGCAGCCAATAAACAAACAGTTTCGTGTTGTCCCATTCCCAGGCGGCAAAGAGCCAAATATTGGCAGCAATGAAAATAACAAAGCCGGCGATGGCTAAGGCTTTAGTAGCGCGCGGAGCGGGTAAAATTATGGCGAGCATAGTTGCCGGAATGATAAGGCCGGTATTTTTTATCCAGTAAATAAAGAAATTGTCAGGGCTACTCATCCAGCCCAATTGAAGTTTAAAAAGAGAAGAGAAGGACGAAGAACCGGCTTGATAGATTAACAACCCTGGTATTCCAATCAGACCGGCAGTGAAAAAGAAATATAGCCATTTCTTGGCGGGATAAATTATGAGCAGGCCCAGAATAGCGGGAACGAGGGTCAGGACAGTGTGGGCGTGAAAAAGGGGTAGGATGCCGGCCAGCACGCCAGCGGTAATAAGTGCCGGGGTTCCCCTGCTTTTGGTTTGAAGCAGCAGGAGCAGCAGGGTTAGTGCCAGGGGGATACCGAACAGGAAGGACCGTTGGGGTAGCAGCAGGGAGATGAGAGGGTTAATGAGATGCAGCTGCAGTGGGTTGTCGGAATGTCCGGTGTAGTGGCGGGGAAGGCTGGAGAGGAAATTGATTAGCGTCCCAGAAGATTCTTGCCAATCACCAAATATTTGTATCCATCCTACAGTGCCACCGGCGAATAAAAAAAGGAGAAGGGTGATCGCGGCGGCTATTTTTTTACCAGTTAATTTAAGGGCAAAGCAATAGATAAGAACAAGAGTAATAGTGAAGAGCAGAAGGGTTGGCATAGTGATGGACCGACTAAGGGTGGCACCGGTTTCCAACAGCATGGTAGAGAAGAAATTAGTTAAGAATGGGTAAGTGAGAGGAGTAGAGGCGAAGATTGGGTTTTGGGGAACAAAAGAATTGTTGTTTTGCAAGCTTGTGATGTTTGACATGTGCCAGCCAATATCACCATAGGCATTGAGCACTCCGGTATGCAGACTGCCGTCTGGCATGGTAATAAGAAGCTTGGGAGCAATGAGTATGGATAGGACGGCGAGAGCAGCAAAAATGATAAGAGTTGTTTTATCCAGATGACAGGCTCGCCAGTTAGCCCAGGCCGAGGTTTTAATAAGCAGGAGCGCAGTGATGGCCACGAGTATAAGAAGGATGGCGAGTAGAGTAATGTTGCTTAACGGGAAGACAGCAGTTGTAAAATAAGTAAGGAATATAGTGAGAGACAGCCCGGATATTGCTCCGGTGAGCAGGAGAATAATTTTTTCTCTAAACAGTCGCAGGGCGGCAAAGACGGCAGTGCCAAAGATGGCAGGGACGATGATTAAAAATAAGGTGGGCAGAAAGCTCATAGGCGGCCGTTTAGTTTAGCACGGTTTTTGGGGGATGTGTGTAGTATACTAGTTGTCATGAATTTGGAAGTCGGGTCTTTAAAGCCGCTGCTGTTTCTGGCCTTGATTGTAATAGCGGTGCTGTTGCGGGCGGGTAATTTGGGGGGGTTTCATCCGATGGATGCGGACGAGAAATCGTGGTTGATGGTGGGAGTGTCGCTGTTGAATGAGAGAGTGCCTAGTTCCTGGAGTTTATTTTCACATCTTGGCGTGGCCAGAGAGGCAGGCTGCGGGCAAGTGATGACTCCTTTTTTGGCGCACCCGCCACTTTTCGGTCTGCTTATTGGCGGGTGGGCGCGTTTGACCGGGCAGGATGATTGGTGCAACTTTAACTGGGCTTTAATCCGTGTGCCGATGATTATAATTTCTGTCCTGACGATATCGGTTACCTATTTACTGGTGAAGAAATTGTTTGGTGGGAGGCTGGCTCTTTTCACCATCCTGGCGTTTGTGTTTTTCCCATCTCACATAGTGACTTCACGAATTGTTGCGGCGGAGCATTTGGTAGGGCTGTTGTTGATACTGGGCCTGTATTTGTTTGTGCTGTTTGAAACAATAGAGACTGAATATAAGAGGAAAATGGCAGGGGCGGGGATGGTTTTTTTGTGCGTTGTTTCTTTGCTGATCAAATTGTCGGCTATTGTCATTCCGGCCACGCTTGTGTTTCTGGCTCTCTACAAGCGTCGGTGGTCATTGGGAGTTGTATTATTGGGAGCGGCGCTTGGCTCGGTATTGTTGTTGGCGGGATATGGATATTACTATAGCTGGGATATTTTTTATAACTCAATGATTGCTCATCATGATCGCCCGCAGAATTTTTGGAATTTCTGGTCTTTGTTTACGAGTTTGAATATTGGAAATTATGGGTTTTACGATCCGTCCATTATCGTTGGTTTAATTGGATCGTTGGCATTGGCAGCGAGGAAACGGAGCCGAAAAGGAATATATATTTTTGCGCCATTGTTTATTTTTTCATTTCTCTTTCTGTATGTAGCTCCGTTCGAAGCTTATGGATGGTATAAATATGCCGTGTATCCATTGATAGCGGTGGGACTGGGATATGTGTTTTGTCAGTTGTTTAAACAAAGGAAGGTTTACATGTTTTTATTCTTGCCGCTGTTAAGCATAATGTTGCAGAATAGTGGAGTTTTAGATAGCCAGACCGATAAGAGGATTATGGTACTGATGTTCTATGGCATAGTAACAATTGCTTTGTTGTTGCGTAATCGTTTATTGGTGCTTAAACCGGCTTTTCTAGCCTTATTACTGTTTATGTTTGCGCTCGAGGTTTTGTGGGTTTCCCGGACGCTTGGATTATGAGACGTCCGGCGCGCACTGACTATGTTTACAATGAGTATGTTAAGGACTTCTATCGTAAGATAGAAGATTATGACTGGAATGAGGTGACGGATAATTGGCGGGGGCTGGAGTCTTTGCTGCATCGGTATAGGGAACGAAGGATTAAACAATTGATTGGTCGTTTTGGTCGAGGTGACAAATATCTGGACGTAGGTTGCGGTACTGGTTTGATGTTGAGGCATTTGCCAGCGGGATCGGTGGGGATCGATATTAATCCAAGACATTTGAAGCGGGCCAAGAAATATGTTCCTGAATCGGAGTTAAGACAAGGAGACGCAGAACAGCTTGAATTTCCGGATGATTTTTTCTCCACCGTTATTTGTACGGAAGTGCTGGAGCACTTGGTAGATTCGGACAAGGCGGTGGGAGAAATAAAGCGAGTATTAAGGCCGGAGGGGGTGTTTATTGGATCAGTGCCGGCCAGGTCATTGTTATGGCGTTTTCGTTTTTTGTCTTCAACTCATTATCACAACGAGCCATTTCATAATGAGTATGTGAAAAAAGAAATTAGACAGTTGTTGTCGCCCTTTAAGTTGGTGTTATTAAAAACTGGCTTCTTAAGCTCCAGTTTCTTTTTTGTGGGGAGAAAAGGTGGGTAAAAATATGTTATTGTGAGGGGCCGGTTTTTGTATCTAGGGCTGGTTTTCTTGTTGACCAGAGTTGGGATAGTAGTAGGATGAAGAAGATAATTAGCAGGATGTTGCGTTCCAGGGAGATGAGAAAGGGACCGGGATCAGTTGTAGCGTCTTGGAACCAGCTGATGAATTGAGAATAATTAATCGGATAGATAAGTTGGGTGAGGACTAGGGTGGCGACAAGAATGATGGGCATAATGAAAGTTGTTTTTGGAGCTCGGGGATTAGAGAAGTTTATAAGTGGCACGAACGAGAAGGCCCACCAAAGGTATTGAGGGGCTAAAACTTTAAGAGAGATGACGAAAGTGGTTAACAGGGTAAGAGGAATTATGGGGTATGCATACCCATATTTTTTTGACCAAAAAAGCTGGATTATGAATAAAGTAATTAACCCTACCGGGAATAGCCAGAAGTTGTTGTAGAACGATTGTGATAAAAAGGTTGCAGAAGGAGCAATGCCTTGAATATAGTGGGAGCCGTCAATGGCTGGGCGTGTGCTGCTTTTGATTTGCCAGATTATTGTCAGCCCGCTCGCCCAAAGGCTTTCTAAGCCGACTGGTTTTACCAGATAATTATCGAAACTGTCTGAAATATCAATGAGAGAACCACTGGATATAAGGAAAGGAGCAACTATTAGTGTTGCGCCGAGAAAAACAGACAGAGAGAATAAGGCGAATTTTCTGAATAGGTAATTTTTGAGGAGTTGTGCCGCCATTATTGGCAGCAGAACTATTGGATATAGTTTAGTGGCGATAGCCACGCCAAGCAGAAAGCCAGCTAGTGACAGGCGTTGATGAGTGAAGGACAACCAGGTTAACAGAACAAGTGAGGTGACTGCGAGGTCAAAACGGAAGAGAAGAAGAGGTCCCATGGCGAGTAACAGGATGAGGAAAAAAATGGAAGCACCGGGTGGCCCAAAGTGTTTGTATAAATAGAAGTGGCCAATTATTAAAAGAATGTTTATAAACAGAGTGATGTTAAGATAAGCATTGAAGGATTGGCTGGGTCCACCAAACAAACTAGGAAGGAGGAAAAGCCAGAGGGCGCCGGGCTGGTAGTCTTTGGCTTTTATATTGCTCCAGGAGCCGGTTTTTTGGTAATACTTGACTTGTTCTTGGTGAACGATGACGTCATTTTGAAGATGATTTTGCCAGGTGGGGTGGTTGGCCTGGAGAACAAGGGTGGCGGTAATAAGAAGCAAGAACGCCCATGACGTTTTTGATAGTAGGTTCATCATTACCGATTGAGTATTTGTTGAATCATATCACGAAGCTGGGCGGCTTTTTCGAACTCCAGGTTCCGGGCGGCCAGATCCATTTTAGCGGTGAGCTCTTTTACGGCGCGGACTAACTCGTCTGGTGGAATATCTTCGGGGTCAATTTCCTCATGATCATCTTTACTGGAGCGGGTAAGGGATGACTCCTGAATGGATTTTTTGATTGATCGGGGAATGATTTTGTGTTGTTTGTTATATTGCTGTTGAATAGCGCGGCGGCGGCTTGTTTCATCAATGGCCTCACGCATGGAGGCGGTAACGGTGTCGGCGTACATAATGACGTGACCCTCGCTGTGGCGGGCGGCGCGCCCCATGACTTGAACCAGGGAAGTGGTGGAGCGCAAAAAACCTTCTTTGTCGGCGTCCATGACGGCAACTAGAGAAACCTCGGGCAAGTCGAGGCCTTCGCGTAAGAGATTAATGCCGACCAAGACGTCGTAAGTGCCAAGACGCAGATTGCGTAATATCTCCAGGCGCTCAAAAGTATCGATGTCGGAGTGGAGATAGGCAGCTTTGATGCCCATTTCGATCAGGTAAGTGGATAGTTCCTCGGCCATGCGCTTGGTTAAGGTGGTGACAAGAATTCGTTGTTTTTTCTTGGCTCGCTGCTGGATTTCGTTGATGACGTCGTCGACCTGGTGGTTGAGAGGGCGGACGTCGATAGTGGGGTCGAGTAGCCCGGTGGGCCGGACTATCTGCTCGGCTACCTGCTGGCTGATGTTTCTTTCGTAGTCGGCTGGAGTGGCGGAGACGAATATGGTTTGGCTTATCCGGTCTTCGAATTCGTGAAATTTAAGAGGACGATTGTCGCGGGCAGACGGCAAACGAAAGCCATAATTGATTAAATTATCTTTGCGGGCGGCGTCGCCTCCGGACATGGCGCTGATTTGGGGAATGGTCATGTGAGACTCGTCAATGAAGACAAGAAAATTTTTATTATAGGAGTGAACGAAGTAATCGAGCAAAGTGGCGGGGGGCGCACCCGGAGCGCGGCCATCGATGTGACGGGAATAATTTTCTATGCCGCTGCAGTATCCTATTTGCTCAATCATTTCTAGATCATAGTTGGTGCGCTGCTGGAGACGCTCGGCCTCAACTAGTTTGTTCTGTTTGGTAAGTTGCCGAGTACGCCCCGCGAGCTCAAGGCGAATATTGGACAAGGCGCGTTGTAAACTATCGGGGGAGGAGATGAAAAAAGTGGCGGGGAAGATGGAGGCAACTTCAGGAGTACTGAATACCTGGCCGGTCAAGTCGTCGCGATAAGATAAGCGATCTACTTTGGAACCAAAAAACTCAAGTCGAAGAATGGCGTCCTCCCCCGCCGGGTGAATGTCGAGCGTGTCTCCTCGAACGCGGTAGGTACCTCGTATTAAATCGGTGTCGTTGCGATTATATTGCAGACGAACGAGTTGCCGCAGGATATCATTCCGGGTTTGCTTGTCTCCTAGTCTGATGACCAGACGTAGATCGAAATAATTACTGGGTAAGCCCAGGCCGTATATACAAGAGACGGAGGTGACGACGATGACATCGGAGCGAGTAAGGACAGCTTCAAGAGAAGCGTGACGCAACCTATCAATCTCGTCGTTGATACTGGCGTCTTTAGCTATGTAAGTGTCGCTGCGGGGCAGATAAGCTTCGGGCTGGTAGTAGTCATAATAGGAAACAAAATATTCGACGGCGTTGTCGGGAAAAAACTGTCTGAATTCCTCGGCCAACTGGGCAGCTAGTGTTTTGTTGTGACTAATGACCAGGGTTGGTTTTTGAGTCTTAGCAATAACCCAGCTCATAGTGGCGGTTTTGCCACTGCCAGTGGTGCCAAGTAGAGTTTGGCGTGTAAACCCCTTATTTAGGCCAGAGACAAGCTGTTTTATGGCCTGGGGTTGATCGCCGGCGGACTTAAAAGGGGCTTTTAAATTGAATTTTTGCTTTATTAGACTACGCTTCATATTATGATTGCTAGGTTATCTGGAAAAGTGATTGAGCGCGAGAGTAAGGCGCTGATTGTTGATGTGAATGGAGTGGGTTACCGGGTAGCGGTCTTAAATTCGTTGTGGAAGAAAACCAGGAAGGGATCGGTAGTTTTCTTGCGGATTCATCATCATATAACGAGTGACGGCGAGAGCCTGTATGGTTTTGAAAGCAAGGAGGGCTTGGACTTTTTTGACTTGTTATTGACGGTGCCGTCAGTGGGGCCGCGGACGGCCATGAGTATTCTGGAAGTAGCGCCGCCGAAGGTGCTGGCGCAGGCAGTAACGGAGGAAGACACAGCTTTGTTGACTAAGGTATCAGGGGTAGGTCGCAAAACAGCCGAACGCATTCTAGTTGAGCTGAAGGAGAAAATATTACCATCAGCAGTGATGGGGGTATCAGGCAATGTACAACAGGAAGCGATGGAAGCCCTGACTAGTATTGGTTTTACGGCTAGCCAGGCAAGAGAAGCGGTGCAAAGGTTGCCACGAGATGTAAAAAGTGTTGAAGAGGCAGTAAAGTTGTCATTGCAGAAACAGAGTGCATGAAAATACCCGATGCTCAATGACCAAATAAACGACGGGGAGAGAGAGCGGTGGGATAAATTTATACTTTCATCCAAATTCCCGTCTTTTCTGCAATCCTGGGCTTGGGGTGAGATGCAAAATAGATTGGGGATTGCTTACTGGAGACTTGTAGTTGGAGAGGCGGGAGAGCTGAAGGCGGTGGCACTGGTGACAAGGCACGAAATGCCATTGGGGCGGTGTTGGTTGTACGTTCCTAGAGGCGATCCAAGTGATTTGTTGCGGGAAAAATTGTTGGAGCTGGCGAAGAACGAGAAGGCGGTATTTGTACGGGTAGACCCTCCTGTGCCAGAAATTTCCAGACTGGAGGACAGATTTTCGTTTCGAAAATCTGAAAAAGAAGTGCAGCCGCGTCATACCTTAGTGCTTGACTTGGCGGAAGAGGAAAAATTGCTGGCCGGGATGCATCACAAAACGAGATACAACATTCGTTTAGCGGAGCGCAAGGGAGTGACTGTTCGTTTTTCGAAAGAGCACAAGGATGTTAAAGAATTTTTGCGACTATCAAAAGATGTAATGGAACGGGGCAATTTTCACTTTCATCCGGATGATTATTATCGAACGATGCTGGATGTACTGGCGCCGGCGGGGATGTTGGAACTGGCCGTAGCGGAATATGACGGTGTGGTGTTGGGCGTTTTCTTGCTTATTAGATATGGTACGACCGTAACGTATGCGCATGGGGCAACGTCGTCAACGCTGCGTGAAATAATGGCGCCGCATCTTTTAATGTGGGAGTCGATAAAGAGAGCTAAGCAGCAGGGGGCGAAGCACTTTGATTTCTTTGGGGTAGCCCCACCTGGCAGTGGCAAAAGCCACCCGTGGTCAGGGGTAACGAGGTTCAAAAAAGGATTTGGCGGGCGGCGGGAGAACTATGCCGGGGCGTATGATTATGTGCTGCAGCCGGGAATGTACGCGTTATTTAACCTGGCCAGGCGGGCGCGCGGGGTGCTGCTCTTTGGATGATGAGAGTGAGAGTGTATCAGCAATTGAAGAATGTTTATCATTTTTGCCAGGCGCACTGGTGGCAGATTTATTTTGGCTGGCCGGACAGGGGGATAAAAATTTACGGGGTGACGGGGACGAATGGCAAGACGACCACGTGCTACGTACTGGCCAGTATTTTACGAGAAGCTTATGGGCGAGACAAGGTGGGGATGTTAACGACGGTGGGAATTTGGATTGGTGAGGAGGAGAGTATAAATGAGACAAAAATGACGACGACGGACAGTAAAGAAGTATATCGATGTTTGTGGCGGATGAGAAAAAAAGGCGTGAAGCACGTGGTGTTAGAAGTAACTTCGCATGCGCTTGATCAGAACAGACTGGCGGGACTGCAGATGGAAGGGGCGATTATTTTGAATATCGAAAGGGAGCACCTGGATTATCATAAAACGATGGAGGAGTATGGGAAGGCGAAGGCTAGGATAGCAGACTGTGTGAAGGTAGGTTCCCCTGTGGTAGTTAATAAGGAATTTTTAATTTCCAATTTAAAATTTTCATTGAATTTAAAATTTTCAAAAACCAGATTAATTAAATTCTCTGCGGGGGAGGCGGAGGTAGTGGTTACTCCCCTGCCGGGTGATTTTAATAAAGAAAATGTGCTGGCGGCAAGGCTGTTGGCTCGGGCGGTGGGAGTGAAAGAAGATGCTGTGGCGCGCGGGGTGGCGGCTGTTAAAAATGTTCCGGGACGAATGGAGTGGATAGATCCACAATTTTCAAAAGGATTGCCCAGGGTACTGATTGATTACGCGGTGACGCCGGGGTCATTGGAGAGGCTTTATCGGTATGTGAGAAAAGAGACGTCGGGAAAGATATTTGCCGTTCTCGGAGCAGCTGGGGAGAGGGACAGGGGGAAGCGACCGTTGATGGCAAAGGCAGTGGCAAAATATGCTGACGAGGTTGTGCTGACGCGCGAAGATCCCTGGACAGAGAACGAGGAGCAGATTTTCAAGGACTTGGAACAAGGTCTTGCCCCGCAAAGCCCGGAGGGCGAAGTGGGGTGGCGCCGTATTCCTGATCGCCGGGAGGCAATCAAATATGCGCTGGAAAAGGCAAAAGACGGGGATGTTGTGGTGGTGACAGGAAAGGGCGCGGAGACGGGGATGGGAGTGGGAAAAGAGATTGTGTCATGGAATGATAGAGAGATAATAGAGGAACTTTTGGCCTTGTGTTGATTATTAATACTTCTGATGAGAAAGTTTCTGTTGCTTTGATTAGAGACGGTGAAGTGTTGGATGAGAAAACATGGGAGAACAGCCCTGATGTAGGGCGGTATGTGCTGGATGTTGTAAGTGAACTGCTTAGAGGGGCCGAGGCGGAGCTGAAGGATATTGACAAAATAGCTGTTCAAGTAGGTCCGGGGCGTTGCTATTCGTCTTTACGGGCTGGAGTGACGGTGGCAAATATGCTGGCATATGCCCTCGGAGCTGACGTGGTCGGGTTGACAGGAATTAATAGAGATGACTTGATAGATGAAGCTAGCGTCGCAAAACGTGAAAAAATGGTGTTGCCGAGGTATGTGGATAAGGTCTATTGACTTTTTTGTTATATTTTCTTGACAAAATAAACCGGGTTTTCTATACTCACTCTTATCGTCTCTGACGAGGGTTTGGTCTGTGTGCCTGGAATATGGCGCTTTTTCCACAGACGAGGACTAACTGTCTGCGGTTTGTTTTGTTTATTATTAGACACTAACGAATAAATGTTGCACTCGCTCCGTGAGCGGAAAACTTTTTCAGCCTTTACGTCCAGTGTCGTAGAGCCGCCTAATTTTCTGCGTTCCCAATTGGACTCTTATCGGTGGTTTTGTGAGACAGGCCTGGGGGAATTGTTTGAAGAAGTATCCCCCATTGTTGACCACGCCGGTAATCTGGAATTGCAATTTCTTGATCATTATCTTGATGCGCCTAAGCATACGGAGGAAACCGCCAGAGATCGCAATGCAACATATGAGGCACCAATTCGCTGCGCGGTGCGCTTGATTAATAAAAAGACAGGCGAGGTAAAGGAGCAGGAAGTATATTTAGGTGAGTTCCCGGTGATGACTGGCCGGGGAACCTTTATTATTAATGGTGTAGAACGCGTGGTGGTGTCTCAACTAATTCGCTCCCCAGGCGTTTTTTTTACATCCCAATTTAGTAAGGGCAGGGTTTGGTATGGAGCCAAGATTATTCCTAATCGAGGAGCCTGGTTGGAATTGGAGACAGCGGCAGATGGAGCGGTGTACGTTCGTATTGATCGCAAACGCAAGGTAGCAATTACGACATTACTTCGGGCTTTGGAAATTGAGACCGATAACGAGAAAATGAAAGGAATGTTTGCGGATATTGATACTGACGCCGAGATTAAGTTTATTGAGGCGACGTTAGCTCGTGACATAACCCACAATGTGGCAGAAGGCTTGCGGGAAATTTACAAACGGCTAAGGCCAGGGGACCTGGCTACGGTAGATAATGCGCGACAGATGATTCATGATATGTTTTTTCGCCTGGACAGATATGATTTTGGCAAAGTGGGGCGGTATCGCATGAACCAGCGATTGTCTTTGAAGGTATCTCAAGCTCCGGAACATCGTATTTTGCGTAACGAAGATGTGGTGGCGGTACTGCGTGAAGTTATTCGATTGAATGTAAGTCAGGAACCAGCTGATGATATTGACCATTTAGGCAATCGAAGAGTGCGGCCAGTGGGCGAATTGATCCAGAACAAATTTAGAGTGGGCCTGACACGCATGGAGCGTATCGCTAAAGACCGTATGAGTACGCTGGAACTGGATAAAGTAACGGCGGCACAGCTGGTTAATGCGCGGCCGATTATTGCGGCTATTAAGGAATTCTTTACCAGTTCACAGCTGTCTCAATTTATGGATCAGACAAATCCGTTGTCGGAAATAGAGCATAAACGACGCATGAGTGCGATGGGGCCGGGGGGCCTGGACAGGCATCGGGCAGGATTTGAGGTGAGAGACGTGCATCGTTCCCACTATGGACGAATTTGTCCTATTCAAACACCAGAAGGACCGAATATTGGCCTGGTGGGGCACATGGCGGTTTATGCTCGTCTAAATGAGTATGGATTTTTAGAGACACCATATCACAAGGTAGAAGACGGAAAAGTAACGGATGAAATTGAGTATCTGGACGCTTACCAGGAGGAAAAATACATTATTGCTCAAGCGGAAGAACCAAGAGACAACACGGGTAGATTAACAGGCAGCAAAGTAGAGGCCCGGGAACGGGGACAGTTTGCGGAGGTGAAGCCAAAGCAAGTTGATTATATTGATGTATCGCCGCAACAGATTGTCAGTATTGGAGCGGGCATGATTCCGTTTATTGAACATGATGACGCCCAACGAGCTTTGATGGGATCAAACATGCAACGTCAGGCAGTGCCGCCAGTGGTACCGGAGGCACCAAGGATAGGAACCGGTTTGGAAGGCAGGGCGGCGTATGACTCGGGACAGGTGGTGCTGTCTACCATTGATGGCGAGGTGGCAGAGGTTGATGCACGACATATTACAGTGAAGGGGAAGGGAGACGAAAAGCAGGTGTATCGTTTGCAAAACTTTCAGCGCAGCAACCACTCAACGGCAATGACGCAGCACCCATTGGTGGAAGTGGGACAAAAAGTGAAGGCAGGGGAATTGATTGCGGATGGTTCAGCTACTGATAGGGGCGAGCTATCGCTGGGGCAGAATTTACTGGTAGCTTTTGTGCCCTGGTACGGAGGGAATTTTGAGGATGCTATTGTGGTGTCGGAGCGAGTAGTGCAGGAAGACAGGTTTACATCTGGACATGTGGAAGATTTTTTGGTGGATGTGCGTGATACCAAGCTGGGCCCGGAAGTTATCACACGCGATATTCCCAATGTAAGCGAGGAAAAGCTCCGAAATCTGGCCGGGGATGGCATTGTGCGCGTTGGGGCGGAAGTTCACAGCGGGGACATCCTGGTCGGCAAAGTGACTAATAAAGGAGAGACGGACCTGACAAGCGAGGAAAGACTGTTGCGAGCCATATTCGGTGAGAAAGCCAAAGATGTTAAAGATACGTCGTTGTACCTGGCTCATGGAGAAATGGGCAAGGTGGTTGATGTAAAAATATTTTCTCGTGAAGAAGGCGACAAGTTACCCAGTGGCGTATTGCAGCAGGTGCAAGTAAGCGTAGCGCAAATGCGTAAACTACAGGTAGGAGATAAATTAGCTGGCCGTCATGGGAACAAGGGAGTAATCTCGGAAATTCGCCCGGTGGAGGATATGCCTTACCTGGGTGATGGCACCCCGGTAGATATTGTTTTGAATCCTATGGGAGTGGCCAGTCGTATGAATATTGGTCAAATACTGGAGACTCATTTAGGGATAGCGGCGCAGCGGTTGAAGTTTTTTGTGGCTTCTCCTTCGTTTGTGGGAGTGAAGGAGAGTGAGATTCGTGAGCAATTGATTAAGGCTGGTTTGCCGGAGGATGGAAAAATGCAGCTGTTTAATGGTATATCAGGTGAGGCTTTTGATCACCCGGTGACGGTGGGGGTGATGTATGTGTTGAAATTGCATCATCTGGTAGACGACAAAATTCACATGCGTTCAACAGGGCCATACTCACTGGTGACGCAACAGCCGTTGGGAGGTAAGGCGCAGTTTGGTGGCCAGCGCTTTGGTGAGATGGAGGTGTGGGCGCTCGAGGCATACGGAGCGGCGCACAGTTTGCAGGAGATGCTGACTATAAAGTCAGACGATGTGCCGGGGCGCAGTAAAACTTATGAGTCGATTGTAAAGGGGACTGCTATTCAGCCGCCACGGGTGCCAGCTGCTTTTGATGTATTGGTTAAAGAACTTAAAGGCTTGGCTTTGGATGTGGAATTATTGGGACAAAAGGTGATTAGAACAGAGAAAAAAGAGGAAAGCGAGTATATGAGGATACCGGTGAAAACTGGTCAGGAGAGGGGAAAAGAGCGGGGAGTGCGTATTCGTTAATCAAACTATTATGACTGCACAAGACGCGCAACAAGAGATGACTGATTTCACGGCAGTGCGATTAACGCTGGCTTCGCCGGAACGAATTCTGGATTGGTCTTTTGGTGAGATAACCAAGCCGGAAACTATTAATTATCGTACGCAGAAACCGGAAAAAGAAGGACTGTTTGACGAGAGGATTTTTGGGCCGACTAAAGACTGGGAGTGTTACTGCGGCAAATACAGGCGCATTCGTTACAAGGGAATTGTTTGTGATAAGTGTGGAGTGGAAGTGACACGCTCGATTGTACGTCGGGAGAGAATGGGGCATATAAAGCTGGCGACGCCGGTTTCTCACATCTGGTTTTTGCGGGGAGTGCCTTCAAAAATGGGTTTGTTACTTGATATAAATGTCAGCCAGTTGGAGAAAGTAATATATTTTGCTTCGTATATTGTAACTGAGGTGGATGAGTCGGCTAAGCAGGAAGTGCTGGATCGTTTGCGACGCGAGGGAGATGTCAAACATTCGACAATCAAAAAAGGGTATAAGCAATTGCGGTCTAAGTTGGGTAAGGGAGACATTAAGAAAAAGGACGCGCTATTGCGTCAGGAAAAAGTGGAGATGGATAAGCTGACAACGGCGATTTCGGAGGCCGAGAAAAGACTGAAGGAGCTCACCCCCCACACAATTATTTCTGAAGTCGAGTATCGTGAGCTGTCTTTGAAATATGGGCATGTGTTTAAAGCAGGGATTGGTTCGGAAGCCATCAGATCTATTTTTGAGTCGATGGATTTAAAAGAAAAGGTGAAGGAGCTGACGTCTGAACTAAAGGATGCTTCAGCGGCCAAACGCAAGCGCATCTTGCGGCGGTTATCGCTAATGAGCTCGCTAATTAAAGCGGGAATTAAGCCAGAGTGGATGTTTTTGACGGTGTTGCCGGTTATTCCGCCGGATTTGCGACCAATGGTGCAGTTAGATGGAGGAAGGTTTGCGGCTTCCGACTTGAATGATTTATACCGGCGGGTGATTAACCGCAATAATCGTCTAAAGCGTTTGCTGGAACTGGGAGCGCCAGAGGTGATTGCGCGTAATGAAAAACGGATGTTACAGGAAGCGGTTGATGCATTAGTTGATAATGCAGCGCGACGTGGTTCTACAACAACGTCCATAACAGGCCAGCGGCGCCAGCTGAAGTCTTTGGCCGATATGTTGAAGGGTAAACAAGGACGTTTTCGTCAGAACCTGCTGGGTAAGCGAGTTGATTATTCGGGGCGGTCGGTGATTGTAGTGGGTCCGGAACTGCGATTGGATCAATGTGGGCTGCCGAAGCTGATGGCACTGGAGTTATTCAAGCCATTCGTTATTCACGAATTGATTGAACGGGAGCTGGCGCACAATATTCGCTCGGCTTCGCGCTTGATTGAGCAGGCCATTCCGGAGGTGTGGGACGCTCTGGAGGGAATAACCCGTACGCACAAAGTATTACTAAACCGGGCGCCGACGTTGCATCGACTGGGTATTCAGGCCTTTGTGCCAGTATTGATTGAGGGTAAGGCTATCCAGGTCCACCCAATGGTGACAACTCCTTTCAACGCTGATTTTGATGGAGATCAAATGGCGGTGCACGTGCCATTGTCGAGTAAGGCACTTAAAGAGGCAAGCGAGCTGATGTTGTCCAGCCGTAATTTACTGAAGCCGGCCGATGGACAGCCAGCCACTTCGGCCACGCAAGATATTGTGTTGGGTATTTACTACATGACAAAAGAACAATCAGGAGCTAAGGGGGAGGGCAAAGCCTTTGCTTCAGTAGTTGAAGCTTGCATGGCTTACGAGTTGGGATATGTGGCAGTTAATGCGCGGATAAAGGCGCCCCGTCCGGACAAACAGAAAGAGATTGTGGAAACGACGATGGGGCGTTTGTTATTCCATGAGATGTTGTCTCAGGGGCACGCGTTTGTTAATGAAGAGCTGGACAAGTCGCGACTGAAGCGAACTATTGGTGATGTGTTGCATGAGCATGGTCAGGTGGTGGCGGCGGAATTTTTGGATAAAATGAAAGATTTGGGTTTTGCCTTCGCCACGGCGAGTGGTTTGTCGTGGGGGATGGATGATCTGACCGTGCCGGATAAGAAGGATCAGATTGTGCAGCAGGCCCAGGAAAAAGTTGACGCGATTCGTGAACAGTATGAAGAAGGGCTGCTGACCGACGAAGAGCGCTACAGGATGACGGTGGGCATATGGGAGGATGTGAGAGAAGAAATGAATGGTTTGGCGCAGGAGACATTGGATGCCAACGGAACTGTTTCTTCCATGGTGAATTCGGGAGCGCGGGGATCATGGACACAGGTTATGCAGATGATGGGCATGAAGGGTACGGTATCAGGCCCGACGGGCGAAGTGGTAGAAGTACCTATTAAAAGTAGCTTTAAGGAAGGTTTTTCGGCTTTGGAGTACTTTTTGTCGACGCACGGCACTCGTAAGGGGATGGCGGATACGGCATTGCGAACGGCTACGGCAGGATATTTAACACGGCGGCTGGTGAATGTGGCGCAGGATGTAGTGGTGCGAGAAGAAGACTGTCAGGATACAGAGGGAGGGGTGGTTAATTTAGTTGACAGTCAGGAGGTTGGTACTGCACTAAGTGCGCGTGTGATGGGGCGAGTATTAGCAAAGGCGGTGCGCCACCCGCGTACTAATAAGGTGGTATTTAAGCGAGGTACGCTGATGGGGCGAAAGGAAGCGACGCGAATTGATGAATTAGGAATTGAAGAGGTGGCCCTGCGTTCAGTGGTGACGTGCAAGGCAACGCTGGGTATTTGTCGAATGTGTTATGGATGGGATTTGGGTAGAGGAGGTTTGGTTGAGATTGGAGAACCGGTGGGAGTGGTAGCGGCGCAGGCTATTGGTGAGCCGGGAACTCAACTTACTATGCGTACTTTCCACAGTGGTGGGGTAGGAGGGGAGGATATTACCCAGGGATTGCCTCGGGTAGAGGAGTTGTTAGAGGCTAGAACTCCGAAGGGACAAGTGGTGATGAGTGAAGTTGATGGAACGGTAGAAGTGAATCGGTCAAAGAATGAGGTGCGATTAATAGTTACTTCCAAGGGCTCGAAGGCAAAAGAATATGTTATTAGCGGGGCTAAAGTGGCTTCGGGTGTTAAGACAGGACAGAAAGTGAGTGGAGGGGACAAATTGTTCGTAAATGTGAATGGGGAAGATGTGAGGGCTCCTTTTGACGGAGTGATTACAGTGAATGATGACGCTTTAGTTTTGCGGGGCCAGGGTAAGGATGTGCGCGAATATTCAGTGCCGACTAACACGACGTTGGAAATAAAGGATGGTCAAGAGGTGATGGCGGGCCAGCAGTTGACGGAAGGGCACCTGGATGTGCAGGCATTGTACGAGGTGGCTGGGGTGCGAGCAGTGCAACGTTATATATTGCGAGAAGTACAGCAGGTTTATGCCATTCAGGGTGAGACGATTAATGACAAGCACCTGGAGATTATTGTGCGGCAAATGCTATCTCGGGTTAGAGTGCACGAAGCGGGGGATACGGAATTACTATCAGGTAGAGTGGTTGAATTGGTGGAATTTCTGGCGGCGAATAAAAAAGCAAAAGCAGAGAAGAAGGCCCCGGCTATAGGCGAGCAGTTGTTGCTGGGTATTACAAAAGTGTCCCTGACCACGCGTAGCTTTTTGTCGGCGGCCTCGTTTATGGAAACAGCCCGGGTGTTAATTGATGCGGCGGTAACGGGCAGGGTCGATAATTTAGAGGGCCTGAAGGAAAATGTAATTATTGGCCGGCTGATCCCGGTCGGAACGGGGTATAAAGAAGAGAAGTAGGCGTGTATAATGGGGGAACATGAGGCTGAACCCGTTTAGGCGTAAGAAAAAGCAAAGTTACAGGCGTTCTAGTGTTGAAGCGGAGAGTTGGCTTTCACCGCAGGCGAGGAGGGCTGTGTTTGGTATTATTGTGCTGGTCTTTTCCTTGATTGCGATATTAAGCTTTTTTGACGCTGCGGGTCCGACAGGGACATTGGTGCTGGGGTTTTTGCGACGAGTATTTGGCTGGTTTGCTTACCTGGTACCGATGATTCTGGTTGCCTGGGCGCTGCACCTGGTGTGGCCGCGGCGTTTTGAGTTGGGGCGGCTTAGAGTGGTAGGAGTTTTACTGACAACGGTGGGATTACTAGGATTTTTTCATATTGTGGGAGCGTCGGCTGACGATGCGTTGCAGGCAGCTCATGAGGGACGGGCGGGTGGCTACCTTGGTTTTCTATTGAGCTTCCCTTTGAGCCAGGCAGTGTCTCGGGCGGCGGCGGCGCTGATCTTTCTTGGATCGTTTTTTATTGGAATGATTTTGACTTTTCGGATTTCGCCAGCGGATGTGTGGGGATGGTTGCGCCAGGCTTTTCGGTCTGACCGGAAAGAAGATGAAATAGAAGAGGAAGAAGAGGATTTTGAACAGGAGTCGGCCGGTCCTCGTTTTCGAATGAAGGCGGTACGAGGTATTGAGCAACCGGAGATGGAGACAAGCGGGTTGTCCTTAAGTCAGCATGAGGAGGGGAGTCGCCTGACACAGCAGCTCCTAAGCGGTGGGCGTCGGTATCGCCCGGCAGTGTTGAAGTTGTTGCAATCTGCGGGGCGAGTGGGCACGCGGAATAGGGATTTGGAGAAACAAACCAAGGAGACTATTCGACGTACATTGGAACATTTTGGTATTCAGGTGGAGATGGGAGAAGCAAATGTGGGTCCGACGGTGACGCAGTATACGCTGCGACCGGAAGAAGGAACAAAGTTAACGCGTATCACAGCATTACAAAACGACTTAGCGTTAGCTTTGGCAGCTCACCCGATTCGTATTGAAGCGCCAATTCCTAATAAGGACCTGGTGGGAATAGAGATTCCAAATAAGACGCCGTCGCTGGTGCGTCTGCGGGATCTTTTGATGTCACGCGAATTTCGAGAGGCGGAGTCTCCCCTGGCCTTTCCTTTGGGGAGGGATGTGTCGGGGCAAGTGGTGGTGGATACACTGGAGCGTTTGCCTCATTTGTTGATAGCCGGAGCCACGGGGTCGGGTAAATCGGTGAATATTCATACATTGCTGGTGTCGTGGCTGTACCGTAATTCGCCGGACGTAGTACGATTTATAATGGTGGACCCGAAGCGGGTGGAACTGCCGGTTTACAACAACATTCCCCATCTATTGTCACCAGTGATTGTGGATGTGGAGAAAACTGTTCATGCCTTGAAATGGGCGATTGAAGAGATGGATGTGAGATATAGATTGTTGGAGGAGTCTGGGGCACGTAACTTGTTGTCTTTTAACTTAAGTAACCCGACTGAAGCCCGGCCATTTATTGTGATTGTGATTGATGAGCTGGCTGATTTGATGGTTAGGCACGGGCGTGAGGTGGAAGGGCCGATTGTGAGACTGTCGCAGCTGGCGCGGGCGGTGGGAATTCACCTGGTGTTGGCAACGCAGCGTCCGTCGGTGAATGTGCTGACGGGGTTAATTAAGGCTAACGTACCGTCGCGGATTGCGTTTTCGGTGGCATCACAAGTTGATTCGCGAACAATTATTGATATGGCGGGAGCAGAAAAATTGGTGGGCAATGGAGACATGCTGTATTTGTCTGGTGACAAGGCGCGGCCAATTCGAATTCAAGGCGGCTTTGTGTCGGAAGAGGAGGTGCGTCGGGTGGTGAAGGAAGTGCAAAAGGCGGGTGAGCCGGATTATAACGAAGCGGTGACGGCGCAGGTATGTGAAGGGGACGTTCTGACGAGCGGGAGGGGGGATGATCCTTTACTGGGGGAGGCACAGCGGCTGGTGGTACTGGCCGGCAAAGCGAGCGCCAGTTTGTTGCAGCGGCGACTGCGAGTGGGTTATGCACGGGCAGCAAGATTGCTTGATATGTTGGAAGAACAGGGTGTGATTGGCTGTGCGGAGGGGAACAAACCCCGTCCAGTGTTGCAAGAAGCACCACTGCAGTCGGAGATGAGGGATGAGCATGAGGAAGAGGACGAGAAAGCCAAATGGTAGGTGCGAGCGCAGGCGACATATTGCAGGCGGCCAGGAAAAAAAAGAGGTTGACGCTGGACGCAGTGGCGGCGGAATTACGCATACCACCAGTGCAATTGGAAGCCTTGGAACAGGATAATTTAGATGTGTTTGCGGCAGAGGTTTATGCGCGGGGGGCCTATGTGCGGTACGCTCGATATCTTGGAGTAGAACGCCAGAAAACATATTATGCTTTTTTACGTTCTTTGTCTGGGACTAAGGAGCGGGTGCCGTTGCGGCTGCCACAGCGGGCCAGGTGGTTAGGGCGCGTTTGGACGCCAGCTGGAGTGTTGGTACTGGGGGCCTTGGTAGGAGCATTGTTGGTGATTGGTTATTTGGGATTGCAAGTGCAGACGTTTGTGAGGTTGCCTGAGTTGGAGCTTCTGGAGCCGACGGTGACGGTAATAGAGGAGTCGCAAGTGGTGGTGCGGGGCCGGGCTGAAACAGAAGCATATGTAACAGTGAATGGCCAGGTGGCACTGTTGGCCGAAGACGGTACCTTTGAAATGGAGTTGATGCTGCGGCCGGGAATTAATGTTTTGCAACTGGAGGCTAGAGGAGTATCAGGTCGTACTCGGGTATTGAAGCGGGACTTGCTGGTACCGCGTTCGTAGGGTAGGGTGAGGAGATGGCAAAAGATAGCCAAATATCTTCTATAGACGCGGCGATAGAAGCTATTAAGGAACGCTTTGGTGAGGGGGCGATTATGAAATTGGGGGAAGCTAAAAAAGTTGACATTGATGCTATCCCCACCGGCTCAATATCGCTGGATATTGCTTTGGGGATTGGCGGAGTACCACGAGGGCGCATTATTGAGATTTATGGTCCGGAATCTAGCGGAAAGTCGACGTTGGCTTTGCATATTTCAGCCAGTGCGCAGAGAAAAGGCGGTATAGTGGCTTACGTGGATGCGGAACATGCGTTGGACCCGCAGTATGCCAAGCGCGTTGGAGTGAATATTGACGACTTGCTGATTAGCCAGCCAGATACGGGAGAGCAGGCGTTGGACATTGTAGAGACGCTAGTGCAGTCAGCGTCTGTTGATCTGGTGGTAATTGATTCAGTGGCGGCGTTGACTCCCCGGGCGGAAATTGAGGGCGAGATGGGGGCCAGTCATATGGGATTACAGGCACGATTAATGTCGCAGGCCTTACGAAAGCTGACAGCTATTGCGGCCAAATCAAATACAACGGTTATATTTATAAATCAGATTCGGATGCAAATTGGAGTGATGTTCGGTAATCCGGAGACGACGACGGGTGGCAAGGCGCTTAAATTTTACTCTTCAGTGCGTATAGAGGTACGACGGCGGGCCAATATCAAGGTAGGGGATAGAATTATCGGTAACCGGGTTTATTCCAAGGTGGTAAAGAATAAAGTGGCACCGCCTTTTAAAGTGGCGGAGTTTGATATTATGTACAATGAGGGGATTAGCCGGGAGGGGGATTTGGTAGACAAGGGGGTGGAATACAAATTAATAAAGAAGGCTGGTAGCTGGTTGTCTTATGGCGATTTAAAGCTGGGACAAGGACGCGAGGCGTCTAAAAGAACCCTGAAGGGGGACAGTAAGTTGACTAAACAATTAGAGAAAGCTATCTGGCAGGAAGTAGAAGAAGAAGAGAAGAAAATGAATAAGCCTTAAAACAGAAGTTGTTTATTGTCGTCTGGGGCAGTGCGGTTGCGGCGAACCCGTCCGCATTTTTTGCATTGTTGAATGAGTTCCAATTTGTCGGGATCGGTGCCTTCATAGCGAATGACGGGCATAAGACCGCCGCAGATGGAAAGACGGTCGCCGGGAAGATATTTGTCGACATGTTTGGAAGTCAGGCAGAAGGGACAGTGGTTTCTGAACGTGCCGGAGGCGGGCACAACCTTTTTACCGCAGCGCTCGCAGACAAAGGCGTCGTTGCGGGGGATGAAATTTTTTCTCACTGACCACGATAGCCGAGCAGTCCCATCTCGCGAGCTCTTTTTATCTCCCGGGCTAACTTTCTTTGGTGCTTGGAGCAGGAACCGGTTTTTTTGCGGGGCAGAATTTTGTTTTGGCCGCTAATGAAGCGACGCAGTACGTCGGTGTCGCGAAGGGTGACGCCATCAATATTTTCAACGCACAGGAGGCAAGACAGGTTGGGATTCTTCTTCATAATTTAAAAGGGTATATCTTCGATGCGAATTTCTTCGTCCTTCGCTAAGTTTGTCTGATCAGCAGCTGGTTGTTGTTGCTTGGGTGCGGTTGAAACTGTGGCCATAGCCGGCGCTGGCTGACTGGTGCTGTCGGGTCGGCTGCCGAGCATGATCATGTTGTCGGCAACAACTTCGGTACGATAATTTTTTTTGCCGTCCTGGCCTTCCCAGGAGCGTGTCTGCAGATGTCCTTCAACGTATATTTGGCGGCCCTTGGAAAGATATTGAGCACATATTTCGGCTAATCGGCGCCAGGCGACAACATTGTGGTATTCGACGCGATCCTGCTGATTGCCGGAATCGTCTTTCCAGACCCGGTTGGTGGCGACAGAGAAATTGGTAACGGATACGCCTTGAGGGGTAGTGCGGGCTTCAGGATCAGCCGTTAGCCGGCCAATAATCATAACTTTGTTTAAATCCATATCCTTATTTTACCTCCTCGTCCAGGACCTGTTCAATTTTTTCCTCGATTTCAGTCATGGTAACTTCTTTGGTTGGCTCTTTTTTCTTGGCTGGTGTTGTTGAAGCAGCCTCCTTCCTGGCAGGTGTTTTGTCAAAAATAGCGGCGGAGACTTCAGAACGACGAGGAGTAGCCAGAATAGAGAGTCGTATAATGTTATCCTGCTTTTTTAGAATGGTGCGCAGTTGCTCGATTTTATCAGAGGATAGCTCAATTTGGACGGCGCGGAGCCAGGCGACGTGTTTGTCTTCGACGGGATAGTGGAGCCGGCGACGACTGCCAGGAGAGTCAGTGGGAGGAGTACTGTGGGTGATTTGGCCCTTGAGTTCAGCGATAGCGGCGTCGACAGTCTCGTCGAGCTTGTTTTTGTCGGTCTCATCCAGCTCTGGCCGGGCTAGATAAGTAATTTCATATTCTGACATAATCTCAATGATATTACATTATAGCGTCTGGCTTGTCAAAAGGCGGCAGCTCTATATAGTGGCAGGATGTTTTAGTGTTTAGTACCTTATCAACAAGCAACAGATATAAAAAAGGAGGTCCTGGCGATGCAAGCGAGAATAAAAAAACTGAATGAAGATCGTTATGCGTTGATGAATGAAACTGACGGCGGGCAGGCGACAGTTCCGATGACAAAGAAGCAGGTTAGGGCGCTTGTTCTGGAGGCGTTGTATGGTCCCAAGGTTGATCTATTACTGAAGCAGGCGGATGAAGAGTTTATACGGCAGCAGGAGCTTGATCTAGTGGTTGCAGGGGATAGCGGCGAGATGGCGCCGCCATCGTTGCCGACAGTGTCAGACGACAACCTTGGACCTGGGGAGGAAGATTTTGTGGAGGAAGATTAAGAGAGATGGCAAGTAAGCGCCGGCGGAAATCTGAAGAAAAAAGCACTTTGCCCTTTGTGACTTTTTAGTTACCGGGGCTTTTTTATTAGGTTGCGAATTTGAAGAGAATCACGTCGCCGTCCTGGACGATGTAGTCTTTGCCTTCGTCGCGAAGCAGGCCTCGCGCACGGGCATCAGCATAAGAACCGGCGGCGACCAGATCTTTATAAGCAACTGTTTCAGCGCGGATAAAACCGTGTTCCAGGTCGGTGTGAATTTTACCGGCGGCCTGGGGGGCCCTGGTGCCTTTTTTTACCGTCCAGGCGCGGGTTTCGGTGGGGCCGGTGGTGAGAAAGGTTACAAGGTTCAACAGCTGGTAGCTGGCAGTAATCAAACGATTCAAGCCGGTGGCGGTAAGATTGTACTCTCTTAGAAAGACCAATTGCTCGTCTTCGGGAAGTTCAGTTAGTTCCTGTTCTATTTTGATGCATAGCGGGACAACGACTCCCTCTCGCTCCCCCTTCCCGCCAATTCGGCGGGCAGGCTCCAGGGGGAGAATTATCTCATCGGCATTCATAATCTGTTGTTCGTCTAGGTTGGCTACATATAGTATTGGTTTTTCACTTAACCTGGGAATTTTGTGCTCTTTATCAGTCTCTTTTTTGGTCATGCGTTCAGTGGTTTGCAGATCGGCCAGTTCCAGCTCGGTTTTTATAGCTTCGGCGTCGTTGATCGGATCGATTTTACTATGGACGTGAGTGATTTTTTTGTCTTCGAAAAAACGGACGACGTGGATAATGGCGTCAACTTTGCGGATGTGGGAAAGAAACTGATTGCCCAAACCCTCGCCTTGATGGGCGTTTTTGACTAAGCCGGCAATGTCGACAAATTCGATAGCAGTGGGAGTGATCTTAGCTGATTTTGATATTTGGGCCAGTTTATCCAGGCGTTCGTCGGGCACGGGGACGACGCCGACGTTTGGTTCGATGGTGGTAAAGGGAAAATTGGCCACCTCGGCAGCTTGCTTGGTCAAGGCATTGAAAAGCGTTGATTTACCCACGTTGGGCAGGCCGATGATGCCGACTTTGAGCATGGTTTAAATGTTGTTCGGGGGAGGAAGAAATGCAATTGGATTTGCGAAGTGGCGGTGGTTGTGAATGGAGGTGCCTGGCATCTTTACCTCACTTTCATACACTGTTAGTTTGATGCGGCGTCGCAAATCCCACTCGCATCCAGTTTGTTGAGGCTGTCAATCTTCTCCAGGGTGTGCTGGTCGCCGTAGTCGCTGACGCCGAGCGACACAACTCGTGACAAGGCACTTCTGGGCAGCGCGGGCGCAAGAACTTGCCTCAGAGAATCGGGATCGGCGTCAATCACCGAGACGATTGTCTTTGCAGAATCCGCCAGCGGCGCGAGCTCCGTAGGATCCAGGGATGACAGAATGAGAACGTTGACCACCGATGTGCTCAGTCCCCTAGCGTGCAGTAGCAGCTGACTCTCGAAACAGGGTTTCAACAGCCGTCCGCTGGTGACCAGCAACACGTCGGGTGTGAGCGTACCGGTAACCAAATACCAGCCTCGATCTACATCGTCGATTGAGGGTGATGTCGCGTCGTCGGAAATGTGAACGACGGCTTTTGGCAGTCGTAAGTAACCGGGAAGGCGGTTTGCCGGGTCGGCGTAAATATATCGCATGAGTTGAACCAGGTCGTCCGTCGTCGCCGGCTGGTAGACATGGGTTCCGGGGCCTCGGAATAGATGTACATCGTGGAGGCAATTGTGAGACGGGCCCCAGCGGCAAAGCTCCGTTCCGGGTGCATAGCCGACCATCAGGACGGGAGAGCGATCCAGGCCGCAAAGTTTCATTTCCTCCGCGCAGACCTGCAGGTGTGGCGCCGAAGCGACCACGACTGGCAAGGCGCCCGCATTGGTCATGCCTCGAGCAACGTTCATCGCCATCTTCTCATTGACTCCTACAAACACCCAATGGGAATCGGGATCGGTGGGAAACACAGTTCCTGCCTCCCCAAAGGGCACCGGGCAGTCGCAGTTGATCAGAAAAACCCGGTCGGGGTTCTCCGCAATCATCTGCCGTGCTAAGTCGGCGAAGACGGAAACCATTTTGTCGGTCGGCGGGACGGGCTGTGCAGACATCATTATGGGTGTCGGAGCGTGGGCGAACCGTGACTCATTGGAGATGACACAGTCATGTGGCAAAACGACAGAGGCCGATCGCTCCCTGGCGGTCTTCGCAAGCTCCGCTCGTGCCCGGACCAGCTCGCGCTCTGGCAGCCCATGCTCGTAACCAATCTTCGATTCTACAAAGGAGATGCCTTTCCCTTTTACCGTCCTGGCAACGATGATTCGCGGACGTTTGCAACGCTCGGCGGCGAAGGCATCACGCAGCTGGTCGAAATCGTGTCCATCGACTTCATAATACTCCCAGCCGTACGCTGTCCAGATAGACTTGAGACGATTGAGCTTACCGTCGGTTCCCGGGATCAGCGTGCGGTCGATCGTCGAGGCGGGCTGAGTGCTCAATAGCCCGTTGCAGTCCAAGACAACCGTCAAGTTGTCTAGGCCCCAGGCCTCCGCAGTACTAGCCTGGTGATCAACACCGCAATTAATGTCACCTTCGCTTATGAATACGGTGATCTGCGCAGGGTTGTACTGTCGCTTCAGCATGAATGCCAAGCCAATAGCCTGGTCAATCCCTGTTCCGAGCTTGAGGACCGAAGCGTTGCAGCCGGGAAAGGCATGCTCGAGCACAGGCGGGAATAGGCTGTCGACATTCTCTGTATCGTCCCAACGGATTCCGCATTCCTGCAGCGTGGCATAAACGGCGTTCGCACTGGTTCCCTTGCAAATGGTCCGCGTGCCCTTGAAGCCCGAGAGCCCACGCTCGGTCAGCTGCAGGTGATCGGCGAAGTAAGACACGTATACGTCGACAATGCTGAGCGACCCTGAAAAAGGAGCGCTGTTTTGCTCCCACAGTTCAAGGCAACGAAGGCGGACCTTGGCAGCAAGTGACTTCAGTTGGCTGATTTCTAACATCATTCTCTCTTCAGAATAGTACCGGGGAATTCGACCTCATCGAATCGCCGCTGAATCTGCCGAAGAACTTTCTTGGGACAAGTTTCGGCGCTGTCTCCAAATTCAGACTGTATCAGATTTCGCGTGAGTTTAATGTCCAGACCAGCTGCGACCACATCCTGGGCGCTATCGAGTACCTCGAAGTGGACATTGAGCACGCGTCGCGACTGCTCATCGAATCGGAGCTGGTAGCGACGAACGTAGTCGACGAGACGAAGCAGCAACGCAACTGAGTGACGGTGCACGCTCGGTGGATTGACAAACCGAGCAACCCGCTGGCGAACATCATCGAGGAGGTGCAACGGGCCGAATATCTTTCCTGTGCACGAAATTGCGTATTGATTGATTGACAACGCTGCTGGAATCGCACTCGCGGTGCGCCCGTCATCGAGGACGACGAGATCGGGACACAACTTGCCACGTCCGTCCACCGCAATTCCTTGGCCCATGATGCCGACCCGTACCGAGCATAGCTTAAATCTCGAGCCGGGCGTTCCGGTCACCGTTGTGCGAAACCGCTCTATGTCGATTTCCCATAATGACAACAGCGGACGAAACGCGGACTCGATCTCCGGCAGGAAATCAAATCGCTCTTCATCGAGCCGATGCTGCAAGGGAGGAGAAATCGCGCGATTGTCAATTATGGCGGCAAGGTCAAAGTCGTTAAGTTCGTCGAGTGTACGACCGTGAATCAAATGAAATAGAATGTCTCTAGCTCCACCTCCAAAAAGGGCAACCGGCGCTCCTGATCCAGCGAGATTGTCGAATAGTACCTGAAGTGGCTCATGGTGGAGTTGATGGATTGCAATCTTCAAGTCAGGCTCCTTTCCATTAGGTGGGTGGCTCTTGAGTATACTAGTAGGTGTTCTCGGGAGGCAAGTTCACCTCCATACTTCTTGCTTATATGTAACTTGCACGTGGTGCTTAGGCAAGTCTGGAACACCTACCTTAACACCCGGTTCAACATCGAGTGTTGGGTGGGTTTAGACGGTCTGGAGTGAATAATTCTGCCTAGTTTGTCTCTCGCGGTGATAACTTTTGACCTTCTTGGTTTCGGGAGCGGCAGGTGAAAAGTCGCTTCTAAAAGTCGGATTACGTCCTGTGATTTCACACTGAAGCGATGACATGCCCAAAATGTACGGGGTGGAGCTATTGTCGTCAACTTAGAGTAGTAATTGTATTTGAACCTTTGAAATCCCTATTTTTCAGGGGGGCAAAATGATTGACATAAAGTATAGTATTATATACACTGTGCATAGTTTGCTTAACTTGTATGATGAAGATGTTAAAACTTGGGAACAATTTACGTGAATATCGTTTTCAGCATAATGAGATTTCACAACAAGATTTAGCTAATGCTGTGGGGGTAACTCGGTTAACAATTCATTCAATTGAAACTGGCAAGTTTAATCCATCGGCCCTGCTAGCATTACAGATAGTCCGTTTTTTTAAACTTAAGTTTGAAGACATATTTTATTTAATTGAAGAAAGGAGTGATGGTGAATAAATTACTTAAAAATATAAGTATTGTTCTTGGATTTACTTCAATAAGCTTTTTTATATTTGACTACTTTGTTTTCTCAAAATTACGGCCGCTGATGGTTGCCTATTATCCTATTAGTTCGTCTGAGGAGCATTTGATGAATTGGGTTGGAGTTGGGTTACTCTTGTTTCTGGCGTTTTGTTTGTTATCTTTATTGCGCCTGGTCCGATATCTTAAGCAAGCCAGTAAAATTGCTTTCCCTTCAATTTTGCTGCTGGCCGGCGGTGTTCTGTCGTTCCTGTTTGTCTTCAGTGACGTTGCACTGTTAAGCGATATTGGAAAACAGTACAAACTCAACTTGGCTCAACCTGAGTGGTCAATTTTATATCCAATAATGGGTTTTCAGTTAGTTGTTGCGGTATTTTTTACATACCTTCATTTATTTGGTTTCAAACAGAAAGGCCAACTTGATCGTATAGTGCGAGATAATAATATCTTTTTAGTTGCTCAATACGTGGGTTTAATCTGCAGCTCAATGGGCTTAATGTTTGCCAGTTTGGGCTTTTTATTTCCAGGAGGCTGGAATTTGCACATGCACGTTTCTATTACTTTGGTTTTGTTGCTAACACCATATGCGCTGGTAGTTGGGTATTGGTTTTTAACTAAGCTGCAGGAGGAAAATCGTCAGTGGTATGACGAAAAGCAATTTCAAGATGTTGGTAGGTCAGCATTTCTAACGTTAATCGTAAACGTGATTACTATGACTTTATTATTTGTAGTTAACTATACCAATCTCGATGGAGTGATAAGGTTGGCTTGGTTGCCTTTATACCTTTTTTCGACTTTATTTGTCTTTTCTTTGAGTAATCTATATTTCAGTAATAGATATTATGGTATGACCCCCATATCTTGGACATAGGGGGTTAATCCTTAATACGCTGGTAGCATATGAAAAAGACCTACCGTATTGCCCCTGAGGTCAAGAAAGAAATACTCAGCGGCATCAAAGACAAAGGCGTGACTGTCGTCCAAGCAGCCGAGCAGTATGGCGTCTCGGAAAAGACGATCTACGGCTGGCTGTCCAAAGGAGCCGAAGGCGTTCCCACCTGGAGCCAGGTCAACCGCCTCAAGCGGGAAAACCAGCAGCTGTTGAGCTTAGTCGGTGAGCTCACCATCAAGCTGTCGGCTGCCCAAAAAAAGAGCTGGCCCGCATAGCCAGCACCCGGTTCATTGCCCGGTCGCTTGGCATCTCCCGATCGTCTCTCTACTACTGCCGCAAGCAACCCGACAAAGACTGGCAGCTCAAGTGCCAGATTGAAGCGGTCCTGGAAAACAACAAAGATTACGGCTACCGACGGGTAGCCCGTGAACTTGGCATGAACAAAAAGCGAGTGGCTCGTGTGATGCACCTGTTTGGTATCAAGGCGTATCGCCGCCGGGGCCGAAAGTGGCGTAAACCAAAGAAACAGGTGACTTTCTACCCTAACCTCCTGCGTGAAGTAACACCATCATACCCCGGTCATGCGTGGGTCGCCGATTTCACCTACCTGCCATACCAAGATCGTTTCGTCTACCTGGCAACGGTCATGGATGTGTATCCACGCGAGATAGTTGGTTGGGCAGTTTCCACCAACCACGGTTTGCCGCTCGTACAACAGGCGTTGTTTTCCGCGCTGCTGCATCGTAGCCGTCCCCGTGTTTTTCATTCGGACAACGGCAGTGAGTACGACGCCAAAGCGTTTGTCGCCGCGCTCGCTGAAGTTGGTACACATATCTCTCGCATTACTCCTGGTTGTCCGTGGGAGAACGGTTACCAGGAGTCGTTCTACTCTCGCTTTAAGTTACTGCTCGGAGATCCAAATCGTTACGCTTCGCTTGGTGAGCTCGTATATGCCATTCACCAGCAAATGCACCACTACAACAAACGCCGCATCCACTCCGCCTTGCTCATGTCACCGGCGCAGTACCGGCACCAATTTGTTCAGCAAAAAAGTCTGAGAGTTTTGGTCTGAAGAAAGGGGGTCTTGACACTTTTGTGAGAGGCTCATTGCTGAGAGTAGGGACAGTGAGCCAATCTCGCAGGAACAACTTATGTATTTGATTGATTCCTTTTAGGACATCATTGTACATAGAGGGTTTTAAAGTTCTCACGTATATTAGAGTCTAAGTAATTGGGCTCTTTTTTAACTCCTAACCTCAGCTTGTATTTGGTTGGGCCCTACGGTCTTATACCCCGGCAGCTGGTGGGTGGAAATGCACGATTCTTCCCCACTTATCGCGCTGGACGATAATGCGCTCCTTACGGGGCTTGGGAGGCCAGAAGGTAAAGGCGAATGGAAACGATTCAAAGGTTAGGGTGGTAACGCTGCGATCCCGACTTTGAGCATTTATTGTCTTAATATAGCTAATTATTGTGTGGTACTAAGGATAACAAATAATTTTTTGTTTGACAATATGATTCAAATATGTATTAATTACCCAGGTATGTTCATTGATAATAAATCCTGGTTTTGCCACAGCAAATAGTTGTTTGCTCGGGACATTTGTTTGCTGTGGCAAAGCGATGTAGCTTATACCCGTAAATCCCAATTTGTGGGATCAGCACAGACTGTGACAATATCCTCTATTTAGGATGGTCACATTACAGGAGGATAGTAGCTATGGCTACCACGTCCGATTTCAGTGTTGGCTTGTTGAACAAGCTTTTCCTGGCATTAGCAGAAGCAGGATGGGCTCCTAGCGAGGTCAATGATCTGGCTCAGGATGTACCGTCGCTGCGTGCCATTCGCGACGTGAGGCTGGGTGTGGCCGAGATTACGGTGACAAAACGATTGTGTTGGGTCGAAGCCGTCGATCTCCCCGCGAACGCAACATCATTTCAGGCCAGCGACCACTTCAAGACCAAAGATGGCCTCTACGTCTGGAGTGGCTTCGAGAACCTGGTCCTGTCGGCTGTCGGAGTTGCCGAGACCACCCCGGCTGCGAAAATCGCCAGCTTTGATCTTTTGAAAGACACTCCCGACGAGCGGATCCGAGCTGAACTGCCCGACAGTCACGTCTTCCAAGACGCGAACGTCTTCTGCTCGCACCTAGCCGGTATGCTTGACCACCAGGCGGGCGGCAAAGGGGGTCCTTTGCTTACCAACGGCGGTGCTAATATCTTCTATGTGAAAGTAGCCGATGAGGTGGTTGCGGTCTACGCCTGCTGGCCTTGTGACAGCCGGGAGTGGAGCGTCCGTGCCGCTCACTTGGGCGGCGATCCTTGGGGTGTCGGCAACCGTGTCTTCTCTGCGGCTGCTGTCGCTTAGGCACTTTGTCTTTTGTCCTTTGTCCCTTTGCCTCTTTGATTCTTTGAGTTAATCCTCAATGAGTTGAAGAGGTTTTTTTGATACAATAAACACCGAAGCTTCTGTATTGCTCCGTGTCAAGACCCCATTTTTTCGGACACCTTGTCTGAGACTTTTTCTTGTGAATACAGCTTCCTGAAAGCAGCCGGTGACATGGTGAGCGCCGAGTGAATCCGGCTGGTGTTGTAGCGGTAGATCTCCTGGTGCACGGCGTA
>JBDRMS010000007.1:0-13119 GCA_043811915.1 bacterium | reverse complement strand
TTGAGCTACCGTCAGCCCTTTGTCTTTGATGCCCTGGAGGATTTCTTTTCTTACCTCCGGAGCAACGCGGTGTGTTTTCTTCATGACACAAGGGTATTAAGGATTAGACCCCTGTGTCTAAAATATGGGGGTCAGATCAGTTGTCAAAGAGCCAACCGAGCATCATGCACTTCTCGACATACTTTGTCAAAGGCTTCAAGAACAGCGTCGTTCCTACTATACCGAGCGTCTACGCTTTTTGTCAGGTTATGTGTTGAGTTGAAGCGGCGGTGCTTGTGAGTGGATAATCCGGCCTAATTTGTCCCTTTGGGTAATAAATCGCTCTTTGCGGGGATTGGGCAGTGGTAACCGCAGCTTGATTTCTAAAACACGAGTAGTGCGCTGTGCGTGCCTACTTTGAGCATGTTTTAAGTGTTGCTTGGAGAGGGCAGAAAATGCAATATACGTGCGAGTGCTGTTGGGTAATAATTGTACTTGACCCCTTTTCCTCTATTTTTTATTTCTATTGACACTAATTGGATATGGGTATATATTCATTATATAGTATTAATATATACCAAGGAGGTGATGAAATATGCCTAGATTTGATGGAACAGGCCCAATGGGAGCAAGCCCTATGACAGGGCGCGGGATGGGCCCATGTGGCTTTGGCTGGCGTAATCAGATATGTTGTCCTTGCTTTGGCCGGGGAATGAGAGTGAGCGATGAACAGAAGACTGAGTATTTGCAGGGTGAGGCTGAAGCGTTGAGAGAAGAGCTGAAAGCAGTGGAGGGTGAATTAGGAAAGTTAAAGAAGTAAGCCATAATGCTGAAACAATCTTTCTTGGTTCAGAGTTTGATCCGAGAGGGTTGTTTTAAATAAATAATTAATTTATTGGGTGAAGAAAGTAGTATTTGTTAAATATGTGTTATGACCAGACCTAAAATACCGCGTTGTTTATGTTTTGATCCGCAGGTTTATTATTTTAAGCCGCGCGGGGTGCCAATGCGCGAATTAGAAGAAGTGATTTTAGAGACGGATGAGCTGGAGGCGCTGAAGTTGCATGATGTTGATGGATTAGAGCAGATTGAGGCGGCAAAGAAAATGAAGATTTCGCAGTCGACTTTTGCGCGGGTGCTGGGCAGTGCCTATAAAAAGATAGCCGAGGCAATTGTGAAGGGCAAAGCAATTAGGATTGAGGGTTGAGGTTGTGTGCCACCTGCAATATATTATTGTCTTACGGCTTGTGGCAGCAATTCAAACACCAGGTGTTTGAATTCTAGGTGTTTGAATTTGAATTGCTATGACTATGGAAAAGAAATCATATCTTTCGCCGAAAGTTAAGAAGGATAAAAGTAAAGCAGGTTGGGGCTTATTTGCTATTGAACCGATTGATAAGGACGAGTTGCTTATTGACTTTACTAATGGGCGCGGGAAGCTGATAGATTTGGAGGAAGCGGAGAGACTCTACGAGCAAGGTAATGACCGAATGATCCGGGTGTCGGATGATATGTATTTTTCTGATACGACCCCGGACGAACTGGAAGACGTCGACCTGGTTAACCACAGTTGCGAACCTAATTGTGGCATGCAGGGAAATTATAAAATTGTGGCCATGAGAGATATTAAGTCTGGCGAAGAAATTACTATAGATTACGCCATGCTTGAAAATGCAGACTACGAACTAGCGTGTTTATGCGGCAGTGAAGTATGCCGGGGGACGGTTACAGGATATGACTGGAAGCAGAAGAAGTTGCAGGGCAAATACAGGGGCTATTTTACTGAATATATAATCGGTAAAATCGAATCTTTATAAGGGTTGCTTTTGCTGCTCCACATTAACGGTAAGACGTATGGTGGCAAGCGGGCGAGTTATTGAAGCTGATGTAATGCCGGATTTCAAACAAGCAAGTTCGCCCAAGGCTTCTTTATAATTGGCTACTTCCGTGTACTGGCCGGGACGCCAGGACAGTGAGCGCACTAGATCGGTTTGATCGGCGGCGTAAATTTTGTCGGCCACGGCAATAACTTTGATATTCTGGTGAAGAGCGGCATAGATGGGCAGGCCGAAACAGCCTTTGGGTATAACAACAGCATTAACGTCGCTGGCGGTAAGGGCGTGGGGGGCTGAAATATCGACGGCCAGAGGGGATCGCTGTAGCCCTTTGAGTACACATTGTAAGTAGGTGGTTGAAATCATCTCGGCGGCGACGCGGGCGTCGACAACGCCGTAGTCTAGATTATCAACTTCGCTAGACGGCATCATGGGGCCGTGGGCTGAAGGGGTATTCGTAGCTGTGGAGATGGCGTGTGTCAGCATGGCCTCAACGCCGCCCCAAGGGTTGACAGATTCTAGCTTATCTTTCCCGTCTTTTAAATAGTGGTCGCGGGTGGACGGCTCAATGTCGATTATGGAAGTGATGGCAATAGCATCATATGTGTCTTGGTGTTGTCGCAGTATGTCAAATAGATTGTCCATGCCTTTAATTTCGCCAGAGGAGCGGCCGGAGGCTGACCACTTAACTTTCATAGTGACTGGCACTGAAACGATGGTACTGCAATCAAAACCGTAAGTTGATCGTGCGGCATTGACTGCGTTGACGGCCAGATCGGTATACATTTGTTCAGGATGAGGGCCAACTAAAACTAGCACGCGGTTTTGTCGTCGCCTGGCCAAGCCGATGGTGCCCATAAGAAACGAGCTTAAAAGACTGCCTTCTATGTACATAGCATTAGCTGGGATTTCGTTAATGTCTGAGGCGTTAACGACGTTCGGGTGAGTAAAAACTAAATTGGCAATAGAGGAGATAGCTTTGAGAACCGGCGTGGCGTCGCCAGCGTGTCCACCCTGGGCGGCGCCGACACCAGTTGGCACTATGTAGGCAACATTGAAACTGTTGTGATTTTCCTGCGGCCGTTGTTTAAAAGCGAAGGGAGTCCGTTTTTCGAGAACTTGGTTGACGACACCCAATTCTGAAGTTTGTTGGCCGAATACACAACGGATGACTGACTCTGAATCATCGAGTTGATGTAGTGTTTGCTGATGTAATTCGGGAGGCGCCAGACGCCAGTTGAGATCAATTTCTTTCTCGTAAACTCGTAACATAAGTTCTTTTAATAAGTTGGCTGTCGATGTGTTTGGCTGCGAAAAAATCCTTAACGAATTGCTCGGCAACTTTTCGGTCGAATTTCTTACAGGAAAAAATATTAAGGAAAACAACTTCTAATATGGTGAGAGTGTGGATGACAATATTACTCGTCTCAATGAACTGGAATACCGAGGTTCCCTTAAGATGGGGCTCCGGAGTAGAGCCGCCATTTTCTTCATCCCAAAAATATGGCACGAGCGCTTTGTTCATGTCTATCTGAATACATAGTTCATCAATGAACTGGGTGAGTTTTTTTCTATTCATAATTGACGGATCACAGCCACTGGCATTAATGATAAGTTCGTAACCGTAGTCGATTGATTTTTTATTCATAACACTAAGTTTAGAACAAATTATACTACAAGAATAGAGTTTAGTGTTAAAAAGTTTGCACGAGTTTATCTTGGGTGAAAGGGAGTTTGTTTTTTAAAGCTACTTCAGCGCGAGCGAGTTGAACGCCGATGTCCAGAGCGTGGTTGGTTCTGCTGAAGGGTTCGTGTTGGCTGATGTCGCGGACGAGCTGGTCAGAGCTTGTGCCCTTGAGTTCAAAAAGTATTTGATTGTCTGGATCCAGGAAGGTGACAACTATTTGGCTGGCAGCCAGGCGGACACTGACTGTGCCTCTGGGATCAAAGTCTGCTTCTGTGACGGGAGAGCCAGGACGATCCCAAAACGAACAGGCGGCCAGCTGGTTGGCGTTGTTCCAATCACCTTCATAGATGTGGGCAGACTGGGAAGTGATCTGGAGAGAACCCAGCAAATATCCGGTTTCTTTAGCGATGCGTGCCTGGAGCACGCGCAGGCCAAAAGCGTTGGGTATGGCGGCTTTGAAAATGTCGTGGCTGCGCACGGTGACTAACATATTAACTTTGCCCCCGGCCTGGATGCATTGCACCTGGGTGATGCAGGGGGGCTGATCGCTAGTGGCATCGATCCAGGGGACGAGGGTGGTGGCCACAGCTCGACGGGTGTCGGGGGAAGCTTTCAGGTTGCCAATAATAGATTCTGTTATCTGGTCGACTTCTCGCTTGCCTTTGCCGGGCAAGGGATAGCGCATTAAACGGTTACCATAGGTGTAACTTGCTCCAGCTGGTTTGTCGGGTGACAAAAACACCTGATGATATTCGTCGATGGCGTCTAAAGTAGCGCCGGTTAGTTCTTGAAGAGAAAGTGGCCAATCATCCGGCAAATGAAAACTGTTTGGATTTTCATTGTGGATAACCCAGGTAACTCCCAGTAGTTCTTTTTGCTGGCTGCCATACTGGGTTCCTTTAACTAAACCATAGCGCATGATGCGCTCGACCACTCGGGTCCAGGCAGTGATGACGGTGGGGCCATGGATTAGCCAGCCAACTTGTTCAGAGGAAAAGGTTACTAACTCTTTCTTGGCAGCGTCGGGGAAACGGACTGGTCTCATGTAGGGGTCAAGGTTGGTGGGTTTTATTTTGGCAATGGCGGCGGGTAGTTCTTCCTGGCCGACGTCTATTAGTTCAACATGCTGGCGCATGATCTCGAAAATACTTAAGTCTATTTCCTTATCCAGCCTGAAGGATGGGTGCGTTCCTTGCTGCCACAACTCTTTTAAAACGCTGGTGCCGACGGTGCCAAATTTGGTGTTGGAAAGCTGGCCGTGCCCCCACAGATAAACGCGCTTGATAAAGGGGTTGAGGGCCAGGTTACGCACGATAACGTTGACGCCCTGATTGGAGTATAGCGAGCCGATCAGGGCGGCTCTGATGTGCAGGCTAGGCGCAATTTTGACAGTGGTTTCCGGTTCGTTCCAGCCGGTACAAAATCCGACGGAGCCGATTCCGGTGTGTACTTTATACTTTTCCGGCTGATATAGATTGGCGTCTGGAATGGGGTGCTGCAACTGTCGTAGTACGGTTTTTGTTGATGGTGTTAACATGGCTGCTTTTAGCTTATACTGAAATATATGAAAAACAGGAATTTGTTGTTGATAGTAGTAGTCGTGATCGTGGCGGGAGTAATCTGGTGGGGGCGTTCCAGGCCGGCCCAAGTTGAACCTATGGAAGCGCCGGCGCCGGCGACAATTGGCGGCAACAGGGACGAGCATGGCTGTTTGGGGCCGGCGGGATACGGGTGGAGCGAGGAAGTAGGGGCGTGTGTGCGGGAGTGGGAATTGGATGAGAGTGCTAGGCGGGCGGCGCGCCTAGCTGTTGATCATATAGGCCAAAAGGAGGGATTGACGGTGGTGGAGGTGTTGCCGATAAAGTGTCCAGGATGCTTTAGGGTGATGCTCGACGTGTTTCAGGAAAAAATTCAAGTGGATCTGAAAAACTGGGAGGTAAGCATATCGGAATAATGACAAGTAAGTGGATTTTGGCGGGAGTTGTTTTGCTGGCGGCGATACTGGTGGTTGTGGTGAATTTTGTTGTTGATAAGCCGCGACAGACGGGTGAGCTAATAGTGGCAGCGACGATATTTCCTTTGGCTGATATTGTACAGAATATAGTTGGGGAAGAGATAAAAGTGGTGCAGATAATACCGTCCGGGGCGTCCCCGCACTCATATGCATTGACGCCGCAACAAGTAGCCCAAGTGGAGGGAGCCAAGATTATCTTTGCCATTGGGCATGGTTTAGATGATCCAATTATTGATTCAGTGAATGGTGTTAGTGAGGCACAAGTAATAATAGTTGATGAGGGTATTGGATTGCGTGAATTTGAAGATGAACACGAGGATGAACATCATGCTCATGGAGAAAGCAATGTGGACCCTCATTACTGGTTGGCAGTGCCAAACGCGGAAATAATTGCGGCGACGGTGGCGCGGAAGATGAGCCAGTTAGACCCGGAACAAAAGGATATATATCAGCAAAATCTGGAGAATTATACGGTCCAGCTTGACGATCTGGAAAACAAGTTGCAGGAAATGGCGAGGGGGATAGGGCAACGCAATTTTGTGGCCATGCATGATTCCTGGTCGTATTTTGCCAAGCAGTATGGGTTGACTTTGGTGGCCACGTATGAACCGGTGGAAGGCAGGCAGCCGTCGGTGAGCGAGCTCAAAGATTTGGATGAATTAATTAAGAGGGAGAAGATTGCTGTCTTTTATACTGAACCGCAGAAGGCGGCAACGTCGGCAGTGAGATTCCTGAAAGACGAGTTTGGATTACAAATCAGGACGCTGGATCCAATTGGCGGCTTTGGCGAGAAGAATAGCTATGTTGAACTGATGTTGGGCAACATGCGGACGCTGACGAGAGATTTATGAACAGACTTAAATTTAAAGCAGATAAAGTGTCGGGGATTTCCGGGACTCTTCTAGTGGAGGTGGATGCGGATCGGGGGATGGTCAAGAAGCTACATTGAGAATTGAATTATTAGATGGTAAGGTTTTGTTATGACTAATAGCATGCGGACAAAGGTTAAACATAATAAAGAGCTGGTTTATGGCACTGGTAATGTATTAGGTGTGTGGCGTCGCTTAAAAGGGTTGCTGGTTGGTAAGGGTCCAAAAGATCCGGTGGCTTGGCAGAGGAGAATGCGGCGTGATCGGGTGAGATGATGGCAGGGCATAAAAGATGTTCGTGCTCGACACTAATATTCTGATCTATTACTCGAGGAGGGACGAGAATGTTACTAAAGATGTTGATGGCTGGTTGAGTGACGGGGAGTTGCTGGCGGTGTCGGCAATTGTGGAAGGGGAACTATTATCGTGGCCAGAGATAAGCAGTCATGAGATAAGTGTTATTGAGGATATACTGGCGACATTGATTGTTGTGCCAGTTGATTCGTCCGTGGCTAGAGTGGCGGCGGCTTTTCGTCGTAATTATCGGGTAGCGTTGCTTGACGGAATGATTGCGGCGACGGCCTTTTTACGCAACGCAACGTTGGTTACTAGAAATATAAAGGACTGGGGTAGTGAGGAGGCTAGATTAGGGGATAAGTCGGCGGGTAAAAAATAAGTCCGCGGAGGGCGGACTGGGGAGAGGACGAAATTGGCTAGCCGGTACGGGCAGCTTGGGTTAGCTGGGCAAGGCGAGTAGCCAGGCTGGGACTGGTGGGATAGTAGTCGACAAGGGGGTGTTGGTATAGAACGGCAACTTGGGGGTCGTCGGGAATACTATTAACGGCACGATATAAACTAAATACCTCAACTCCGTCTAAAGTGAATTCTGGTACCACGTCCGGTCTCAATGTTACTGTTAGTTGTTTTGCCTCGTCAGAGTGCAAGAGGCCAAGAAGATGCGCCACTTGTTTTTTGGTAATCCGCACTCCCCATCTGTTTACCCTATTGACCTGGAAGACAAATAATTCCTGTATCTGGGACTGACTGGGAAGGGTAAGGCGTGCTTCCTGCATAGGAGATGAATGTGACATGATGCTTTTCCTTTATGCATGAGCCTGAATTGAACGAACAAAAGACTTTTCAACTATATAAAAAACTAGGCACTTGTCAAGTTGGCCTCATCTGGAGTATGCTGTTTTCCTGCTGAATTAGCTGTTCTTTTCCCCTATTTTGGAGGCCTGATAATGGGTTTGTGGAGCAATTTTATGAAGAAGCCGCTGGAGGAGAGATTGCCGCAGAGAAAACTGACGCTGGATGATGTGGTACCGCATTCATCCGTGTCTGTGACGATTGCACCCGTGAAAGTAGAGAAAAAATTGTTAAGGAGGCAAAGGCGCAAGGAATGGCGAAAGAAGAGAAGGTCATCTACAGGGAAGAGTTGAAGTGTGATGTGGGGAGTAACCCGGGTGTTTGTAAAATACAAGCCCTCGGGTTTTTTATGACTTGGTAAAATTATTAATGTAGAATGTTCACAATCTATATGAAGAAGATTATTCGAGATATTGTTGAGGAGCTTAAGACTGAAGTCGATGAGAAATATAAAGACGCACAGCAGTGGTTTTTTAAAGAAGGCGTTGATCTGTACGGAGTGAGAGTGGGGATGGTGCGTAGAATAGGCCGGAAGTTTTTTAAAGAGATTAGGCCGCGAAACAAGAAGACAGTATTTGGCTTAGGCGGGGAATTACTGAAACTGGAAAGACAGGAGACAAGGATTATTGCGTTTCAATGGGCATTGGCTATGCGCCGGAACTTCGAGCTGAGAGACCTTAGTTTATTTGAGAAGTGGCTGAAGAAATATGTTACTAACTGGGCCTCGTGTGACGGGTTGTGTACGGGGCCTTTGGGGGAGTTGCTTACCCGGTACCCACAATTGATTAAGAAGACGGTGCCGTGGCGGAAGAATAGAAATAGATGGGTGCGGCGGGGGGCGGCCGTCTCTTTGATAAAGCCGGTGAAGAGAAAGCAAAACCTGGCGGACGTTTTTAAAGCAGCCGATATTTTACTTTTGGATGAAGACGACATGGTGCAGAAAGGTTACGGTTGGATGCTAAAAGAAGCCAGCAATATTTATGGAAAAGAAGTTTTTGATTTTGTGATGAAGCGGAAGGATAGGATGCCGAGGACGGCGCTGCGATACGCGATAGAAAAAATGCCGCCGAGCTGGCGGAAAAAAGCGATGAGCTAGTGTATACTTGCCGGGGGATTAGTGATATTGGACTTTTAATTAAGTAGTATTTTACTATTTAGGGATGTTTAATCCGGACATTTACAGATCGTACGATATTCGGGGAATTGTGCCTGGTGAGTTTGGTTTTGATGAGGCGTACCATATTGGACGGGCGTATGCAGTTTATATGGGGGTAAAAAGAGTAGTGGTAGCGCGGGATATGCGGCCAAGCGGAGATGAAATTGAACCGGAGCTGATACGAGGATTAACGGATGGAGGAATTAATGTAATACAGATTGGCTTGGCGACGAGTCCCCTGTTTTATTTCGCGGTTCATAAACTGAAAGCTGAAGGGGGGCTTATGGTAACGGCTTCGCATAACCCTGGTGAATATAACGGGATTAAAATGACGCGAGAGAAAGCGATTCCTGTTGGCGGGGGCACAGGGCTTAGCGACATTCGAGATTTGGTTGAAAAACGCCAGTGGTCAGAGGTAAAGCGAGCCGGCAAAATAGAAGAGGCGAATGTGAGAGAGGACTATTTGGACATGGTGTGCAAGGGAGCTGATGCCAGTGGCTTGAAAATAGTGGTGGACGCAGGCAATGGAATGGCAGGAATGTTGTTGGCAGATGTGTTTAAGCGAATTGGCGGCGAAGCGGTGCCACTGTACTGGGATCTGGATGGTAATTTTCCGAACCACGAGGCAGATCCATTGAAAGAGGAAAACATGCAGGATCTGCAGAGTAAAGTAGGAGAAGAAAAGGCTGATTTAGGAGTGGCGTTTGATGGTGATGGGGACAGGGTTTTCTTTTGCACGGAAAAGGGGATAACGGTGTCGGGTGATATTACGACGGCATTGATAGCGCAAAAGGTTTTGAAAGGTAATTCCGGGGCGACAATTTTATATGATCTGCGTTCTTCTCGAGTGACGCGGGAGATAATAGAGAGAGCAGGGGGCCGGGCGGTGATGAGCAAAGTGGGACATTCGAACATCAAGGCGCAGATGCGGAAAGAGGGAGCGGTTTTTGCCGGTGAGCTTTCGGGGCATCTCTACTTCACGCCCTGGTACGCGGAATCTGGTTTACTAGCGATGAACTATGTTATACGGGTGTTGCGCGAGCGGCAGAAACCGTTTTCGGCTGTGGTGGCGCCGCTGTTCAAATACGCCAAGAGCCCAGAGGTAAATTTTGAAGTAAATGATAAGGAAGCGGCGATGAAAAGGATTAAAAGCAAATATAGTGATGCGGAAATCCTAACGCTGGATGGCATCACTGTGAATTACTCAGATTGGTGGGCCAATGTGCGGCCGAGCAATACAGAACCTCTTTTACGACTTAATATGGAGGCGGATACGGAAGAGCTGTTGAAGGAGAAACAGCGGGAAATTGAGAAGCTTATAACTAACTAAGACCCATCTTTTCTTTGACGTCTCGCAGGGTTTGATTGGCAACTTGTTCAGCCCTGGCTTTGCCGTCGGCGAGGATTTTTGTGAGATTTGCTTCATTTTGGCGAATTTCCGTATAGTGCCCCTGGATTGGTTTTAGTTTTTCTATTACTGTATCTGCTACTTCTTCTTTTAAATTCTTGAAACCGAGACCTTTAAATTCCTTTTCTATTTTTTCTTCCGAATCGTCTCTGAATGCTTTGAGAATAGTGAGTAAATTTTTAACGCCGGGACTACTTGTTTTAAAAGAGATATTAGCATCAGTTTCCGTGATGGCTGACATAACTTTCTTGCGAATATTGGCAGGTGTGTCTATTAGACCTATATAGCTTTTGGTAGAATCACTCTTGCTCATCTTTTTAGTTGGCTCGGTGAGCGACATGATACGCATTGTTTCTTTATTAACCTGGGCTTTAGGGATAGTAAAAACTTCGCCGAAGCGATTATTGAAGCGGCGGGCAATGTCGCGGGTGAGCTCTATGTGCTGGACCTGGTCTTCACCAACAGGAACAACATCAGTGTGGTATAACAGGATGTCGGCGGCTTGGAGGATGGGATAGGCAAATAAGCCGAGCGAGGCCTCACTTTTCCTTTTTTCTGATTTTTCTTTGAGCTGGGTCATACGTTTGAGCTCTCCCAAGGAGGCGATGCAACCAAGCAGCCAGGCCAGCTGCGCGTGAGCAGGCACGTGGGATTGGACGAAGATGGTACTTTTATCCGGATCTATGCCGCAGGCCAGGTAAATGGCGGCGGCGTCGAGAATGGCGTCGGGAAGCTGCCCCGCATCATACGGCACGGTGATAGCGTGTAAATCAACGATGCAGAAATAGGCCTCGTTGTCTTTTTGCAGCTCCGCCCACTGCTTAATAGCGCCAAGATAATTGCCGATGTGTAAAGTTCCGGAAGGTTGAATGCCGGAGAAGATTGTTTTGCCTGCGGGCAAATCCATGCCCGGATTATACTTCAACAATGACGGGCAGCACCATAGGCCTCCGCTCAGTTTTCTGGAACAGGAATTGGCCGATATCGTCACGGATACTGGTCTTGAGGCGGGCCCAGTTGGGCTCACCACCGTGTTTTTTACCGGACTGTTTTTGAATAACCTCGCGGATTTTCTGGCGGGTATCGCGGACCAGTTGTTGCTGCTCTTTCATGTAAACAAAACCACGGGAAATAAGGTCGGGTTCGCCCACAATGTTGCCGCTGTGTCCGTTGACCATGGCGATAACAACTACCATGCCGTCGGAGGCCAGGACCTGGCGGTCGCGCAGAACTACATTACCGACATCGCCCACGCCCAGACCGTCGACCATAATAAACTTAAGGTCGTACTTTTCGCCAGACAGGCGAACTTTGTCGGGGGTAATTTCTATTACTTCGCCATTACTGGGTAATAGCACATGGTCGCGGGGAAAGCCGTCGTTAACGGCCAGCTTGGCGTGTTCGGCACGGTGAGAAAAGTAACCGTGGGCGGGGATCAGATATCTGGGTTGCATAAGATGGTTCATGTGCAGCAGATCGTCGCGATGACCGTGTCCGCCGGAGTGGATGTCCATCATTTTGTAATGGTAAACTTCGGCGCCCTGTTTGTAGATTTGATCCTTAACTATCTGGACCGAACCTTCGTTGCCGGGAATAACAGAGGAGGAGAAGATAACGACATCTCCGGCTTGCAGGGTCAGACTTTTGTGTTCTTTGTTGACAATGCGCATGAGCACGGCGTTGTCTTCGCCCTGGGCGCCGGTGCAGAGAATAAGGACTTTGCCGGGGGAGAGCCTGGTAGCTTCCTGGGGAGAAATAAGGGTATTCTTTTGAACTTTAAGAAAACCAATTTCTTTGGCAATTTCGATATTTGTTTTCATGGAGTAGCCGTCGATGGCCACCCGGCGGCCGTGTTCTTCAGCGACGCTGATGAATTGCTGGAGACGATCGATCATAGTGGAAAAAGTAGCGGCGATGATACGTTGCTGAGGGTGTTGATCAAATAACTTGGCCAGATTGTTCTCAATAATGGATTCGGAGATGGAGTGTCCTTCTTGTTCAGCGCCAGTGGAGTCGGGGTACAGGACGGTGATGCCTTGTCTGCCTAATTGTTTAATGTGTTCTTCGTCGGCGGGCTGGTCGTTGACGGGATGGGTATCAAATTTAAAGTCACCGGTAATAGCGACGGAGCCGGCCGGGGAGCGGACAACAACACCAAAAGAATTAGGGACGGAGTGGTTGACGTGGAAAGTTTCGATTTCCAGTTGTCCTAATTTAAACCTTTGTTTGGCTTTAATGATGTTGACTGTAGGTTTGGCGTATTGAGGGAAGTCAGCTTGGCGCTTTTGTACCAGACGCATGGTGAACTCGGAACCGTAAATGGGCGGATTGCCTAATTTGGGCAGCAGGTAGGGAACGGCGCCGAAGTGATCAAGGTGGGCGTGGGTGATAATAACACCCTTAATGTTTTTCTCTTTACCATACAAGGGTGAAATATCAGGAATAATATAGTCAATGCCATACATTTGCTCGCTGGGAAACATAAGACCGAGGTCGATGACAACGATATCACTCTTGTATTCTACGGCCACGGAGTTGCGGCCGATTTCTTCTAATCCTCCCAGGGGGATTAGGTACATGGCATCGGGATTGCGGCGGGGTTGTTTTAAAGCTGGTACGTCTTTAGTGCGAGATGGGCCGAAGGGCATATTATTTTTGCGATGACTGCGTTGATTTCCTCCGTGACCGTGGGGACGAGAAGGACGAGCACGCTTTCTGCCAGCGGGCTTGCTTGGTCGAATCGGGGGTGGTTTAGGTTGTGACATTCTCTGTTCGTGGTAAACGGAAAACGGGGCTTAAGCTGCCTCGGCTTTCGTCTACAACAAAAAGTTTTCCTGTTTCACGATTCATTGTAGCAGAGTGAGGAGATTTGTCAAATCCTTGTGGCTCCGTCCAAATAACTGTGGTGCAAAACTAAGAAAAGGCGGTTTACTTAGGGGAGAAACAAACACCCTTAAAACAAACCACCTTTATGACCAACAATATTGCGGAAATCTTTTCTTTACAAGGCTTTGATGTACAC
>JBDRMS010000006.1:0-162262 GCA_043811915.1 bacterium | reverse complement strand
TGGTTTTAATGTCGGCCACTTAAACCACGTTAACTTTTATGTGGCCACCATGGTGTTGCCGTGGCTTTTAATTGCCATTGATGCCTTTATTAAAAAACCAACTCTGCGACGAACCGCCATTATGGCTGCTGTGGCGGCGGTGATACCGCTTTCCGGTCAACCGCAAATCTCCCTTTATACTCTCCTAATCGGAGCAATCTTCGGAGTCATTAGCGTCGTTCAGGACATCGCCGCGTCGGGAAAACACCAGAGGCGCGGCGTAAAGCTAGCAACATATATTCTCCTCGCCGGTCTTCTCGCAGTAAGCCTCGCCTCTTTCGCTATTCTACCCCTCATAGAATTTCTTCCCAGTACCGACCGCGCCCCCGGGCTTCCCGAAGCCGAACTCTTCGAATTCAGCTATCCCCCCTCCCACGCCATTACCCTCATTATGCCCTACTTCTTCGGCAACCACACCACTTATTGGGGTGCAAAGAATTTTCAGGAACTGGCTGCCTATGTCGGTCCTATTCCTCTACTCCTTGCCCTCCTGGCGCTCTTCCAGTGGAAAAGAAACCGACCCGACAGAAGCTATGCCATTATTCTTATTTTAATTGGCATTACCTTCGCCCTCGGCAAATACTCGCCCATCTACAAATATCTTATTGAACACAAATATTTAACATCCCTTTCCGTACCCGGCCGCTTCGTATTCTTCTTTGATTTCGGCGTAGCACTCCTGGCCGCTTTCGGCCTCCACGACATTATCGGGTACTTGCGTAAATATCGTCCGGCCCAAAATATCCTCTCCCCCTTCCTGGTTTTACTAAGCTCCGCCACCCTCCTTGCCTATGGCTGGAACTACAACCCGCTAGAGCCGGCTTATATAGCCATGGCGCCTTCCCCGTTCCGGGCCACCCTGGAAAAATACCTGGTGGAAAATAAAATACCGGCGCGTCTTTACGCCGCCGAAACACTACCTATTACCGGTCAGTACCAGTCAACCCTAAAACCGACCGAGATAATATCACCAGCCTTTACAATTATCCAACCGGTAACTTTAGAAAATGGTGTTACGTGCCTGCAATTTCCCGCTCAGGTCGAGACAAATAAACATGGGTCAATTCGACTTTCCCTGCGCGAGAGTCCAGATGGACCCGACCTGATTATCGCTACACTTAGCAGCAGTCAGATAGTGCAACACACTAATCCACACTTCTGCCTGCCTAAAGGATTCACTCCTCCCGCTAGAAATCTTTACTTCACAGCGTCCAGTGACAACACCAGCAACATAAAACTTTTCTATTATTCCGGTGGCGATAAATCAGTCTATTTTGTCCGTGTGCCAAACCCCAATTCACAGCAAATTACTCAATCACAAAAAAACGGGCGCCTATTTCTTGAATCAGAAACAGGCAACCCTGTTGATCATGATACCGCCCTGCTAATGAGACACCTGCACGTTACCGCTTCTACCAGTTCTGCTCGCTGGGTTGGCGCCTTGAGCATCAATCCTTACCTAACCTTCATTGAAGATTTTTTTGCTAACGACCGCGAACCTTTCAACGGCGACGGAGTACACGCCCTGGCACACAATAAGTCTTTGGTAGACATGAGCGGCATTACCCATTTCACCCAAGCTGTCTCCCAAAACATTTCTCACGACGCCATGGTAGATAGTGGCTACCAACTAATTCAAGAATCACCAGTGAACAATAAATTAGTTCGATTATACAAAAATCCAGACGCCTACCCAAAAACTTTTCTGGTAGAAAATGCCATCTTTGAACCGGACGATACCGTTGTCCGCTATCACCTAAGCCAATCAAATTATCAACCTAAACATCTTATCTATATTAACGGTCCCATACCGCCTGGTAACCTTGACGCCACTAATAATCAATTAGCCGCTGGCACCGCTCATATCACCCACTACGAACCAACGCGAGTTGATATATCAGTAGACACCCCCAATGACACCTGGCTTGTGTTAACCGACACCTGGACGCCCCAGTGGCACACTTACCTGGATGGAAAAACAATAATCCCATACACCGCAAACTCCGTCTGGCGTGCAGCTTTTGTCCCCGCCGGCCAGCATAATATCACCTTTCTCTATCACTCTCCCGCCGTCTCCCGGTCCACCAAGCTAACTCTGTCCTCCCTTCTCATCATTATTGCATTAATCATTCTTCCGTCTTCTCAAATAGGCAAACGGCTAAGTCGTCACCCTTCAAATTGGCTGCTGAAACCTAACCACAAGTCGCAACACACAGCCACCACAGCCCGTCTAAAGACAGATTTAACACCAAGTGTTAAATTTAGCGCAAACGGACTGCTAGGTCGCCTTCCTTCACGTTGGCGCCTAATAGCCGGCCAGAAGTAGAGAGCAGCATCTGCGAAGGCAGGTAATCATATTCGCTACTGTAGCGCACCGTCGGAGCATTTCCTTTTTGTGTGTCCATCGCCGACACCTCCACAAATACTGAGTCAGCCTTCACCGGCCCCGGTAAATTCAACTCTAACCATCTGTTATCCTCAAGCTCCTGCACTGGTACCCGCCAGGTGTGAAGCACACTACCTTGCAGTGAAGTTCTCAAATTAACCATCATATCACCCTGCGTCGCCTGACCACTATATGTGGCTACCAATACTTCAACTCCTCTGACAGCCCCCTCAGCAGTTTGTATCTCCTGGCCGGCTCGCACATTAGGCAACAATTCGCCTATTACCCTCTCATATGTTTGTTTCTCATAAACCCAGGCATATTCCTTGCCATGCGCCCGGGCCACAAATACCGGCTCAAGCTTCTTATAATATTCATCAATAAAATCGTTCGCGTAATGATCTGGTGCCCGTCCAAACATATTATGATACAGCACAACGTAATGCACCCGAGGCTGCTCATGCGCATTAATGTGCGCCACACCGGCAGTAGTATAGGCACCCAGTTCTTCCGGGTACCACGACGCCACCACGGCATCAGGGTCATTAACATTCAACCACGCCCCCACTTGTTCCAAGCCCTCTCCCCAGCCCAGTTCCTGGCTTAGGTTATCCGGAAAAAATGGATTGCTGTAAGCAATAGCGTACGGGTGATAACTATAAACAGTGAAGCCTAAATACAAAACAACTAAAGTACCCAACACAGTATTTGAAAATTGCCGTGCCCGCCGAAACCCCGCCCTGGCGGGGCGAAGGCTGGGAAAATTGGAAATTATTCTACTTGCATAAAACACCCCCACCGCTGCTAATACATCAATAGCCAAAAAAACTGGCAGAATATACCTGTCCCCCTTCTTCGCCCCCAAAGTCATCATGACAACAAAGAAAAAAATGTAAGCGATAAGCAGGTACACAGCCGAGCGGACGGCGCTGGCAGAGAACAATGGCGATAGGCTTGCCCGCCGTAGCTTTAGCGAAGGCGGGATCCGCGAGGCAAAAATAATGACCACCAGAAGAGCTAACCCAAGCGTCACTGGCGTTGTCCTTGTTAGTAGAGTATAAACATAAAAAATAGGGTTAACTGTGTAGCCTTCTGACATGTGATGCGGCGTGGACGTCGCTATTACCAGGTCTCTTTTCAGGACCAGTAAATTTCCCTCCGGATTTTCCACCCACAACATGGCTGGCCACAACAAAACAAACATTAAGCCGATAATTAACAGCCATAAAACAAAGTCCCGCCCTCTTTCTCTAAACGCCGCCCACCCGAAAAACTTTCTTTTCTCCTGAACCAGTACAACCAGGATATAAAAAGGAACAATAAAAACGGCCGGCGCTTTAGTCAAAACAGCCAGGCCAGACAAACACGCCGATGCTATTAACCAATTTCGCGCATAACTTTTTTGCACATACAATATAGTGGCTAAAGCCGCCAGGAACAAAAAACCGGCCATAAGCGCATCCACATGCACCACTCGCGAATAACCAATCAAAAATGGGTCCAGCGCAATAATAGCTCCCGCCAACACCGCTAATCCGCTTCGCTTCGGGAAAATCTGCCGCAGAAGTAAATAAATAGCCGGTACCGTTAGCGAATTAACCAGGGCAATCGGAAATTGCGCCACCCGGACAAAGAAAAACAGATTCTGGAAGGAAAAAGGGATGTGACTAATCAATATCTTTGCGGTAATCGCCGCTCCGGATAGCCACAACGTAGTCACTCCCGGATGAGTAGTCTGCAACATATCGTTAAACCGCCAGTCCTTAAACGCCCGCACAAACTCGTAAGACCGCCCGATCCAATTCTTTTCATCCGCCGTCAAAAACACACCCAAATCGGCCATTCGGGGCACCAGCGCCAAAACCAGCAATGCAATAACAACAACGACTTCCTTCTTTTTCACTCTCATATAGTACCTCGTGAATAACAGATTTATGCTCGTAAGTAAAGCGATATTCTAATACTATAATGATACCTAGATATGACCCGCAGCCACCTATTCACCATCTTTGCCACTTTTATTACAGCCGCTCTAGCCTGGTATGGCGTCTCTACTTATCCTCTCGGCCAAAAACACGCCGATGTTATTAGTGTTGAGGGTGCTCCCCAAGAAATCATCACTCTTAACGCCAGTGACACAATTAGCCAAAGTTTTCACACTCTTCAACCCCTCCTCTCTTCTGTCTCTGTTTATTCCGCCAACGACCGGCTAACCAATCAAAAAATAACTCTTTCGATTTCTGACTCACGCGGGCACCCACTAGCCCAAAGCTCGTCAGCGCGCCCGTCCTACCGCGACGAAAAATTAAAGCTGACTTTTCCTATTGACTGGCTGGAAACAAACATTAATCAGGATCTCATCATCAATATAAAGCTGGACAGCGGCTCGCCTCTTCAATTAATCACCCTCGCAGAAAATATCTATCGACCCGGTAATTTTAGTCTCAACGGTACACCACATGAAAATTTAGACCTGCCCCTTTCCTCCGTCCAGCCCACCACCACCCCGTCCGGCATTAAAAAAGGCGTTGCTGCCGGCTTAATCGTTCTACTCGGAGCACTTATTATTCAGCTAATCCCACCTGGCCGCCACCGTTGGCGCTGGATCAGCGCCGGCCTGCTCCTCGTAATAGTTACTCCCCTGGCCCTGGGCGGTTTTTGGCAATCTCGGGATAAATTAGGTATTTCCGACTGGGATCACAATTTCGCCCAGCATGAAATTATCCGAGCCAGTCTGCTCACCTACCACACTTTCCCTTTCTGGAACCCCTACACCTGCGGCGGTACTGCCGGACTTGGCGATCCTGAATTTCCTTTATTCACTTTCACTTTTCTGCTTGAGTTAATATTCGGTGTTCCAATCGGCCTGCGCCTGGCCATATTCTTATCTACCGCCATCGGCGCCTTGGGCATGTTGGCTCTGGGTAAAAGGTTGCGCCTGTCGATTAATGCCGCTCTCCTCGCTTCACTCATTGCCTTCTTCGGCACCGCAAATCTGCTGGAAGTAGTTGAGGGACATCCGAACATCTTCGCCGCCATGTGGATTCCCTGGATCTTCTGGGCCTGGCTGGGTGCCTATAGAAGCCGCACCTCTGGTGTTTCCCGGCGCGGCGGACCGATTTTGTGCGGTGTCTTTCTCGCGCTCACTTTCCTCCAGGGCGGCATTTACTTGCTTATGTATACTACCCTTGCCTTCATCCTCTTGCCTTTCCTTACTTCCCGCCCCCGCGACGCTGTTATCGTTACCCTCAAAGCTGGTTTGTGGGCACTTGGGTTAGCAGCCATTAAACTTGTTCCCGTCCTATTATGGCTGTCCCAATTCCAAGATGAATCTTACGCCTCCTCCGCCGCTACCTTGCCCTATTTGTATGAGATATTCCTGGGCCGTCACCTGCACGGCGTCAACATATTACCCGACCAGGCAACAGGCTGGCACGAATATGGCGCATACATCGGCCCCCTAGCCACCGCCCTGGCTCTGCTCGGCCTAACAACCAATATCCGCCGCTCCCGACTCACTCGCGCCCTGGCCATCAGTGCCGTCCTGGCTATTATGCTTTCCTCCGCCGGCCCCATCCTAAAACCTGTCTTTGACCAGTTTTCCTTTCTTCCTCGCTCCACCATCTCCCGCTTCATTCTGTTCGCCGTCATTCCTATCGCCATGCTGGCCGCCATAGGTCTAAACAACATCAAGCAAAAAACAATTAAACTAATTATTGTCGGCTTTGTCGCGGTAGATTTAATGAGCCTTTCATATCCTCTTTCCGAACAGGCTTTCATCGTGCCAAAAGACGATGTTCAAATAACCTCCGCTCCACAACCCATTGCCTTTACCAAAGATACGTATGAGAAGCGGCTGGACGACATCGACTATACCCGCTCCTACCTGGCCGTCAAAGCAGGCTACGGCAATCTCGATTACTGCACTCCACTTAGCCCCCTCATCGGTATAGCCTTCGTTGCCGGCGACGAAGTCCCAGATTATGTATCCATCACCGACGCCGGCCACGGTACCGTCTCTCTTATCTCCTGGTCACCTAACAAAGTCCGCGTCCAGGCAGATATCAACCAACCCACAGATGTTGTCATCAACACTAATTATGCTTTGGGCTGGTATGTGAACGACCTACCCGCCCAAGAACTGTCCAACCGCGTCGGCGTCACTCTTCAGCCCGGCACCTACAGCCTCACTTTCCAATATCGCACCCCTGGCTTCCCGCCTGGATTAGTGATAACAATCACCACTCTATTAGCCGCCAGTCTGCTTAGCTACCGATCTGTTCAGCCACAGAGTAAGCATCAACATCATCCCCCTGCCTGGCCGCCACCAATTCGGCCAACAAACCGACCGACATAAATTGTGCACCAAATAACAATGAGGTTATTGCGTAATAAAACAGGGCCCGCTCATGCAAATGGATATCATTTAACCCATCACCATCCAGACGCGAAACCACCCACCATCCAGTTAGCATTAACAGCACCACCAATCCTGCTAAAAAGAAAAACAACCCCATAGTTCCCAGTAGGTGCTGCGGCCGTTGTTTGAAACCTGTTAAAAATTTAACCGTCAGTAAATCTAGAAATCCTTTAACAAATCGCCTTACACCATACTTTGAACGACCATATTTCCGCTTGCGATGGTTAACGTTAATCTCGCCTACCCGCCAGCCGCGCGCAACAGCCAGCACTGGAATAAAACGGTGCAGCTCACCATAAAGACGAATGTCTTTGACCACAGCCAGTCGATAGCACTTCATGCCAGAATTGTGATCGTGCAGCCGCACTCCTGTCAGCCGGCTAACCAGATAGTTAAACACTCGTGACGCTAAAACCCGCTGCCAACTGTCACGGCGAATCATCTTCCATCCGCTCACTACATCAAACCCTTTGTTTATCTCTGCCAAAAACCGGGGGATCTCCTCCGGATCGTCCTGCAAATCCGCGTCCAGTGTCATCACTAGCTCTCCCCGAGCCGCCCGCCAGCCCGCGCTCAAGGCCGCTGCTTTACCGAAGTTTCGCCTTAAACGAATGCCGCGCACCCGCTCGTCAGCCCGCGCCATCTGGCGCACAACATTCCAGGATTTATCAGTTGATCCATCGTCAACAAAAATAATCTCCGCCGCCAAAGCATGCCGGCCAGCCACCCGGCCAATTTCTGCCAGTAATTCTTCTAGGCCCCTAGCCTCGTTATACACGGGCACAATAATAGACAACATACTTTCTCCTTTATGCTACTATGCACACATCCAGCTTAAAAACAAGTTACTTGCGCTTGATCACGCGGAAGTGCTCCAACTCCAGACAGATCTGGTCTTTGGTCACCTTTTTCTCTTCGCCAGGCAGCACATAATCCACCAGCCAGTGAGCCTCATATTTGCTCACCGGCACGCTTAAGAGCTCCCTCCCGTGGCTGGTATATATCAAAGCGTTCAGTATGTGCGGATCATCCGAATAAACCGGGCCTACGCCATCGAGACATTCATACAACTGCACCGTAGCCGCAAAATGGGCACTCGTATCCGTCCTGTTACCCAACGAAAAACGCCCTGTACTACCGTCAGTCTTGAGATAGGGAACCAACGTCGTCTGTACTGTCCAGGCCATAAGTAAAACAGTCAGGACAATCGGCAGCCCCACGTTTAGCCATTTGGCACGGCGAGTCAGTAAGGATTGCGCCACTACACCCAGTCCCACCCCGGCCAGTGTCCACACTCCCAGCACAAACAGTACAAAGTAGCGTAGCGTAAAGCGGTCAATAATAAACGTTAGTGCCAGTAACTGAATAATCAACCCCAGCAACCACAAAAAAGATATCCGGCGATAACGTTTCGACCCAAGTGCTACGGCGACTAAAACGGCCAAGCCCAAAGTAATAAATCTAGCCGTCAAGCCGGAGAACTCATTACCCGTATAGCGAGCTACATAAGAAGAACCAGACAAAACAAGCGGCAGCAAACCCGGCAAGTCGGCCACCCGCCCCCAGAAACCACCAATTACCTCTCTTGGAACACCCTGGTCTTCAGATATCAATTGCAACACCGCAAACTGCGTGCCAAACCCTGCCCAAAAGCCAAGCAGAACCAACCAATGTTTCAATAACTCTTTTGGCCTGCGCCAAAACGTAATAAGCCACGGCCCGATTATGCCTGCTATTGCCGGCAAAAAGACAATATAGTTATGCAAACCCAGTCCTGCCGCCAGACCCACCAGGGCAGACCGGTAAGGCACACACACGCGCTTGTCCGTCAGAAAAAACAGTAGTAGTAGAGCAAAAAACGGGAACAGAGTAATGGCCCATCCCAAGCGTTGATACAGCAAATACGCCGGCGAAAAGAACATCGCCGCCAGCGCCCATAAGTAAGCACTCTCCCCAAACAGACGCCTGAAAACAACTGCCGCCAATACAAACGTGGCCGCTGAAACCAGCCACATCAGCACCCGCAGTGCCAGCGCCGAATAGCCAAATACCAGCACAAACGGCAGGCGGGCATAGTCCACCAGAGGACCTATATAAGAGCGCTCGCCCATCACCACAAATCTTTTTGCCATTCGCAATTCATAAACATTTTCCCCCTCTCCCGCCTCATCACCAAACAATCCCGGCACCCGATGCAGATACGCCGCATTGGCAACCGCCAATAAAACAAAAAGCACTGTCAGCACCAAAGACGACCGATTCATATATCACCCTTTATCCCGCGCCACTACCCGCCAGTGTTTAAGCGATGGGCACTTCTCAAATTTGAGATCCTGATATTCCTTTCCCTTTAATCGATAAGAAATAACCCATTTTGCCCGTTGCTTAGATTCATTTTCTCCTACTACATCCAAACCATTATTGGGATTATGGCTTAAATACTGCAACCGATTGTATATATGCACACTCTCCGCATACACCGGCCCGGCTCCCCGCAAACATTCCAGCAACTGGCGCGTGTCCACCAGCGCCGCTGCACTGTCATTACGATTGCCAATGGAAAATTCTCCCGTACTCCCTCCCTCTCCCAAGAAAGGAATAAGCGTGGTTACACCCGTCCAAACCAAAAGCAACACAGCCAGCCCCACCGAGACTACTCCAGGCCACCACTGCCAACGCTTTTTAAACAAACGAACAAATATTGCACCCAAACCAACTCCAGCCAACAACCACACGCCCAACGCCGGCATGACAAAATATCGCAGGCTGAACTGAAAAATTAAATAAAGCAGAACCAGCAATTGCACCCCCAGTCCCAACAGCCATATCCAACTTGTCCCCCGGCGCTTAGGCAGCAATAAAGCTAAAATAACAAATCCCGCCAGCCCCCAGGTAATAAACATAAAAACAGGCGGCGCAAACTCAATGCCGGTATACCGCGCCACATAAGAAGATCCGGAAATCACCATCGGTAGCAGCCCTGGTAAATCACGCAACCTATTTCCATACAAACCGGTTGCTTTTACCGCATCAACATATTCCGCATTGTCCAGCAACATCACGGCTAACTGCGTGCCAAACCCGGCCGCCAACCCAACTAAAGCGGGCCAAAACGACACTAATTCTTTGAACTCTTTTTTTATTAACATAATTACCAGCCAGCCTGCCGCCACCGCCGCCAATGTCGGCAATATCAGAATATGATTATGTAATCCCAGTCCTGCCGTCAATCCTGCTAGCAGCGGCGCATGCTTCTTCAATCGAGAACTATCCGGCAAAGTCAAAAAGTACAGCACCAGAAAAACAACAAGGGGGAAGATAGTAATCGCCCAACCCAAACGCCCAAATAACAAATAAATGGGCGAAAAAAGCATCGCCGTCGCTCCCACCAAGCCGACTGCATCACCCCACAGTCGGCGGCACACCGTCATAGTCAGCCAGAAAGTGGCCAAAGAAAAAAGCCAGACCAGCAAACGCAACGACAAAGCTGAATAGCCGAACAGTAATATGAACGGTACTCGCAGATAATCAAGTAAGGGACCAATATATGACCGCTCACCCGTAATAACCAGTCTATCCGCATGCAAAAGCAGATATACATTCTCTCCCTCCGATGCCTCATCTCCCATCAGTCCCGGCACCCGATGCAAATACACTCCGCTGCCCGCCAGGAACAAAATAAACAGTACTATTAGAGAAACTTTGTACGACAGCGACATTATTTTAGTATAACCTTGTCAGATATGAACTACACCCCCCTAGTTATAATCCTATTAGCTTTTACCATTCTATTGCCGCGGGTATTTAATTTGGACGCCTTCCAGACCGCCGACGAAAAAATGTGGATAGCCAATACCCAGGGCTTTACTAAAAATCTGGCCACCGGCCGCTTGGGCCAACTGCTGCAACAGGCCCACCCTGGCATCACTACTCAATGGCTGAGTGCTCTTACTATAAATTCCTCCTCGTTAACCACCCGCAAGTTACCGCTCGTCATCGGCCAAAGTATAATCATCGGATTGATTGGTTATATTTTCTATCGACTCTGGGGGAGAAAACAAGCCACTATATTAACTTTACTTTTAGCTCTTAATCCTTTTCTCGTCGCCCACACCCGCGTCTACGCCATGGACTCACTACTGGCCCTTTTCTTATTACTGTCAGTCGGCTGTTTACTTTTGTGGCAAAAAAACAAGGTCCCTCGCTATCTTGCCTTCTCCGCCGTAGCCGGAGCTCTGGCTGTTTTGTCCAAACTGTCCGGCCTGCTTATTATCCCCTTCTCTCTTCTAGTCATTTTTCGCCCCAAGCCCGCTGCCCTTTGGCTAGTCGTACTCATACTCGCGCTCGTTCTAGTATTTCCTTCTTTACTGCTCAATTTTTCTGAAGTAATTCACCTCACTCAGAAATTTCTCCTGGCCGGCGACGCTCGAGACACCCATCACGCCGGCGCCAATTACACTTATTATCTCGAAACATTAATATTCTTCTCCACGCCGCTTCACCTCGCAGCAATAATCGCCATGATATTTCTAGCTGTGCCGCGCCTGTCCCGCGAGGCTCGTCAGGGCAAAGTGGGAACGGCCCCCACGATACAAATAAATAAAAACCAATTATTAATTCTTATCCTTTTTATTGCCTTATTTACTATCCTCATGACCCTGGGCGCTAAAAAAGGCGACCGGTATATTCTGCCCAGCTTCCTCTTGCTGGATACCCTCGTCGTCATCACTTTCTTCTATTTAATCAATCTATTCAAAACCCGTCGTCTATTACTAGTTATTAGTTATTGTTTACTAGTTACTGGCCTATTGTGGCAGGCCATCGACATCACCCGCCTCCACCCCCACCTCTTGGCTTACGTTAATCCCGTCACCAAGCCGTTTTACGGCGACCGCCGTCTCGGCTGGGGCGAAGGCTTTGATTTAGCCGCCGATTATCTAAACAAAAAACCCAACGCAACGGAGCTTATCGTCGCCTCTGTATATCCCACCGAATTCGCCTACAATTTTATCGGCCAGGTAATCCCGCTCAACCACTTCGAGGATAACAATGCCGACTACGTCGTGCTGTACCGCGCCCTGTTTGAACGTGGTCCTGACGCCTGGGAAACCGACATCCTCAACCGGTTTTCAAACCAAACCCCCGAAAAAACCATCACCCTCAACGGCTTGGATTACATATGGATATACAAAAAATAATCAAGTCTAAAAATATTGCGCCCACAAGCCCTATAGACGCAAAATCAACCCTAAGGGTTGGAATTAGTCTTAGAAGCCTTCTAGTGGTTGTTTCAGTCGTTATAGTCATTGGTATCATTGTCGCAGCCTACACATTACCGCTTGGCACTGATGAAAAAGTGTATGTCCCATCCGCCCACACCCCGAAATCAATTAATCTCGCTCTAAATAATAAACTTACTCAAAGAATCATCGCCATGCCAGGAACATACTCTGGCCTCGTCCTCTATTCTGATAATGAAAATTTTCTTGGGTCTGAACTCAATACCATCATAGAAGACAAGACAAAACAAATATCTGTCTCCGGCAACTATGTCGCGCCTTCATTCCCTTCCAACAGCGACAACCTTATGCGTCTAGCTATACCCACCAAACATTTCGCCGTCACCAAACCAACCCATCTTTTTATTCACGTAACCAATCTGGATAAAAATGATTTATCACTTAAAACGTCCATTGAGAATCAACAGTTGTATGCCTCCGGTGAATTAACTATAAATAATATCAAAACCAGTCGCGATCTCGCCTTGTCTCTTTTGCAGCCCATTCCTCTTTCCGACAGTTTTCGTCAGGGCGTACTGGCCGGAGTTATATTCATGCTCGGTCTCTTTTTACTCCAGTTCATTCCCCGCGAATCATATCGCTGGGCGGGAGCCATCGTTCTTGTCACAATTATTACTCCTCTGGCTCTGGCCGGTTACTGGTTTTCGAATGGGCCGCTCGGCATTGCCGACTGGGATTACTACTTTTCTCTCCATCATTCTTATCGCCAAATCATTCTCCAATACAATCAACTGCCTTTTTGGAACCCTTACACCTGCGGCGGCACAGCAGGACTAGCTGACCCTGAATTTCCCCTTTTCACCCCAACTTTCATGCTGGAACTAATTTTTGGCGTTCCCAAAGGCATCCGCCTGGCAATTTTTCTATCCACCATCGTCGGCACCACTGGCATGCTATTTCTCGCTAAACGCCTGCGCCTCTCGCTGAACTCCTCGCTCCTCGCCGCCATCACCGTCGCCTTCAGCACCGTCAACCTGTTGGAAATCACTGAGGGTCACGTCAACATCTTCGCCGCCATGTGGATTCCCTGGATCTTCTGGGCCTGGCTGGGTGCTTACAGAAAAAAAAGTAGCGGGTTACTCTGTGGAATATTTTTAGCTCTGACTTTCTATCAGGGCGGCATCTATTTACTCATGTATACAGCTCTGGCCTTTCTGTTACTGCCTTTCTTAGTCTCCCGGCCCAAAGCAGCTATTGTAGCCACTGTTAAAGCCGGCTTGTGGGCTCTGGGACTGGCGGCCATTAAACTGGTCCCCGTTTTGTTATGGCTCAAACAATTCCCCGACGACGCCTTTGCCTCCTCCGCCTTCACCCTGCCCTGGATCACAGAAATACTATTTGGCCGCCACCTGCACGGCAGCTATCTCATCCCCAACCAAGACAGCGGCTGGCACGAATACGGCGCCTACATCGGCTACCTGGTGTTCGCTTTAGTATTAATTGGCGCCTCGAAACTAAGGCGGGATCGCGTCATAAAAGCTCTCGTCATCGCTGCTGTCCTAGCCATTCTCTTATCCTCCCTCGGCCCTTATCTCAAACCAATCTTTGACTACTTGTGGTTCTTCCCCCGCTCCAATATCTCCCGCATCATCCTCTTTGCCGTGATACCCATTGCCCTACTGGCTGGATACGGCCTAAATAGCATTAAACAAAAAACAATTAAAACATTAATAATCGGCTTCGTCGCAATCGATTTAATGAGCTTGTCGTATCCACTCTCCCAGCAAGCCTTCGTCCTACCTGAAGTATATCCACTTATCTCTCCCGCCCCCTCCCCTCTTGCCTTCACCGCTCTGCGCTATGACATGACCGGACAAGGCTCTCGCACTACCCGCGCCTATGCCGCCACGCGCGCCGGTTACGGCACTCTCGCCTACTGCTCCGTTCTTGGCCCAAAACCAGCTGTGCAAACTATTCACGACGAAGAAGATAACGAAATAATATCCCTGTCCAATAAGTCAGCTTCTTATCATCTGGTTCATTGGTCTCCCAACAAGGTTGCAGTCAACATCACTACTCAAAATCAGACTAATGTTACCCTCAATACCAATTATGCTTTGGGTTGGACCGCGAACGGTCAAAAAGCAACCAACCGCGCCGGCCGCGTCAGTACCGCAGTCACTAGTTCTGGCCCGGTTACTTTTCGCTATTATTCCCCCGGATCCATTCCCGGTCTTATCACAACCATCATCACCGCTATCGCCGCAGTCATAGCCGTCACTAAAAGACCAAAAATAAAGCCCGGCGCCCGGTAAGTAAATATAAGTTTCCGCTGTCCAGCAGGCACTTTCGCCCCCACCCGTCCTTTCACATCAACAGCCGGTCTGCCATTGACCGACCACCCTTGTGCATAATTGGTATTAATTACTACCAGGTCATCACTTTCTGCATTCACCATTACCACTACACGACTCGGCGACCAGCTTTGCAGCTTAACATCACCGCTGCCCTCTATTAGTAAAACGTAGTCGCTGCCATCTTCATCCACTGTTACCACTGCCGCCTCCGGCCCTAAGGCAGAACAGTACGACAAAGTACCATAACCCTGGTTAGACGCCGCATAAGCACGGTCGTATTCCCTGTCTCCAACTCGCACCGCATGCTTTTCCCTGCTGAAAGCTATCGGTGCCGACGCCGCCGGCAGTTTATCAAACACTTCCGGCAACACAAATGCACTTTCAGACAATGGATACGCCAGGCTAGCAAGATCCACCGCTACTAAACCAACCAACAGCAATCGCAACCATTCGGTGCGCCCTCCCCTACTCCATTTCTTTATCACGTCCAAACCAAATCCGGCTAGAAGAGAAATTCCCAGCACAGTAAAAATAATCACTCGCGACGTATACGAACGCGGCAGCCAGGGCAAGCTATCAAGTGCCGGCGCCAAATACACCCCCAGCGAAGACACAATAAGCGCCAACCCGCTCCCTATTGCCAACCCGCGCACCACGCGAGAATCCCGCCAACGCGCCAACGCCAGCAACGCTAAAGCTAAAATAATTGGTCCTACATACGCCCCATATTCATGCCAGCCCCCTCCCTGGCCAGGCAATACTACAGCTCCATGCTTTTGACGCCCCAAAAAAACTTCATGCCAGTAGGGCCATGTCGACGCAGATACAGCATAAACCCGGTCCGGAAATTGCCGTACCCACAACAGAGCCGGTACTAATTTCACAGCCGACAACCCCAATGCCCACCAACCCGCTTGCCAGGTAACTTTTAATCCTAGCTTCCTATTAGATACCAGCAAACCTGTGACTATCAAAGCCGGCACCAGATATAACAGAATATGAATGCCACCCTGGTAAAAGATTAGAGCTAAAAATGCCCCACAGGCGAGCTTGCTCCTGACTTTTCTCCAATAAGCGCCAGCCCAAGCCCATAGTACCCACGGCACCCACATCGTACCCAGCCACCCTATATGACCCTCAACAAGGTGAAGAATTGTAACTGACCCCAGAGACCACCCCAGGGCTGCCAGCAAAGCCGCATATTGAGTAAGACCTAATCTTCGACCCAGTAACAACACACCTGCGCCTCCTGTCGTCATAGACACCAGGACAGCCAGTCTTAAACCTAAAGACACACCGCCATATAACTCCAACAGATACAACGGCGAAAGCATTGAAAATTCCGGGTCAGCTAAACCAGCCGTTCCTCCACAGGTAAATGGATTCCACAACGGAAAATCATGGTAAATAAGCAGGCTGCGACGATACGACTCATGCACGGACATAAAGTAGTCCCAATCTGACACTCCCATTACACCTGTGGAAAATACGAAACCAGTCAAGGCCAAAGGAATAACTATCACAAGCAGTAACATAGCTGCCAACCATCGCTTACTAGGCAAAATACTAATCAGGGCTACGCCCACCAAAGCCACAATTCCCACTAATACCCCCTGACGTGTACCAGGATTCATCAAAGCCGGGTGCAGCAACGACATCGACAAGGCCCCGCTATCTGCCGCCACTTCGAGAGCAACAGGCTTTCCCCTTACATGTATAACCTCTATCTCCAACTGTGTACGATCCGGTAGAGAAATCGGTCTGAAACTAAAAACCAAACCATTCAGCTCTCCATGATTACTCTGACGATACTGTTTTGCTTTGGTCAATAACTGATTGCCAAACCAGATCCGCACCTCTAGCTCACTCCGTACGCCCTCACGATCGGGCACAAACAACATTATTCCTTTTATAGATTGATCGGAAACTATAATTTTTCTTCTATACGACCCCCCTTTTGTGAGCTCCACTATTGACCTCCCGCCCATGTCCGCCCCAGTAATCACCAGCTCCTCTTCCGAATTGAGCGGCACCGCAAAAGCGCCGCCCAGCAGCAGCACAGCCACACCAAGCAGCAATAATACTCTTCTATACCATCCAGCGGTCATACCACGCCTGCCAGGCAATCAATGTCCAAATCTTTTTCCGATGGTCAGCATTACCCCGCCGATGCTCCTTCAAAAGACGCCTGACTGTCTCCGGCCGCATCACTCCCGCCGTCCGCAGCTTGTCCTCCGCTAATATTTCACGCGCCCACTCAAAGAGCGGCCCCTTTAGCCACTGCCCCAACGGCAACGCAAATCCCTGTTTTTCACGATCAATAATGGCATCAGGAATTCTTCCTCGCATCGCTTGCTTTAATATATACTTCTTTTTCTTATATTTCGCCGGTAACCTCATCACGTACTCCGCCAAATCAACATCCAGAAAAGGAGTCCTGGCCTCCAGGCTTACAAACATCGTCGCCCGGTCCAGCTTGGTTAAAATATCATTGTGCAAATAATGATATATCGTCATCAGAGACACGACATCTGCCACATCCAGCCTTTCCAGCTCCGGCAATAACTGATTAACATCAGCAAATAAGCTTCTCAAATACTCTTGCCACTCATCCGTCAACAGCTCTCTTAACTCCACATCAGAAAAAGAACCCAGCCACACTTGGTTTTGATGAGGCAAGTCATAACCCATCCCCTTCAAAAAAGACTTTGCTTTAAAATCAAGAGAAAAATATCCGTAACTGGTTGGCAACTTCTTTGATATTTCATATAAAGCCTGCCATACACTTTTTGATAACCGCGGCAACTTTTGTGACAGCTGCGCCGCTCTAAACGTCCCGTATCCTCCCAGTAGTTCATCACTGCCATCTCCATCCAGAGCCACCGTTATATGTTCTCTGGCCAACTCGCTTACTGCGTACGTCGGCAATATTGAAGCATCTCCAAACGGAATGTCCATTTTCTCCGTCACCTTGTCCCAGGCAAACTTAAATTCGTCCAGTCCAAACCGCAAATCATGATGCTCCGTCCCCACAGTCTTTGCCGCCTGCTCGGCAAAACCGCCCTCGTTAAAACTCTGCTCCACAAAAGACACGGAAAATGAATGGATTTTTCTTCCCGCCTCTTGTTTCATGTACCAGGCAATGCTCGTCGAATCAATCCCCCCACTTAATAGCACCCCCACCGGCACGTCAGCTATCATGCGGCGGCGCACCGCCAGTCTCATTTTTTCGTCAAACCTTGATATTACCTCCCTTTCCGATTTACCCTCTCTTTTCGGCATAAAAGTCGGCTTCCACCACTGACGCACATCAATCCCCGGCGCAGTTATTTCCACATAGTGCCCCATTGGCACCTGTCTTATCTCCCTGTATCCGGTAGCTGGCGCCGGTACATATTCATATAAAAAATACCTGGCCATGGCCAGCCGATCCATATCCCGGCTCACTTGCGGATGCTCCAGCAATGCCTTTATCTCTGAAGCAAATAAAAACGTATCTCCATGATCCATCCAGTACAGCGGCTTTTTGCCAAAAGGATCAGTCGCGATGAGCAATCGCCGCTCTACAACGTCCCATAAAGCCAAAGCGAACATGCCGCGCAACTCCGGCAGCGCTTTTCTGCCTTTCTTCGCCAGCACATGCAACAGAATCTCCGTATCTGAAGTTGATCTTAGGTTCACGTCCGCACAATACTTTTTAGCCAGTTCCCCGTAGTTATATATCTCGCCGTTGAAGACTATGGTGTAGCGGCCATCCGGCGTAGTCATAGGCTGCCGCCCGGCCGCCGTCAGATCAATAATAGCCAGGCGCCGGTGCGCTAGGCCCAAAGCGCCGTCAATCATATGCCCGGCGTCGTCCGGCCCCCGGTGCCGCAACGAGCCGGCCATGCGCAGCAAAACACCCTTATCCACCGGCTCGCCGCTGCCTCTATTCCAAACCCCGACTATCCCGCACATTCATCTAGTTCGACGCCACAACACCAGGCCACCGCCAATTATTGCCGCCATTGACAAAATACTGGTACCCGCAGCCAGGAATAACCACCCACTGCTTTCACTGCCAACAACAATCGGCTCCGGGACTGCCTTCTCCTCCAACATTTCCAATGAATCCGCCTCGCGTATGAAGACAAGCGGAGAGCTCACAGCCAACACTGCCCCTCCTGCCGCCGTGCCCGCCGCATAAATCCTGTGTTGCCCTATTCCCAGCGTATCTTCCGAAACGTATATAAAACGACCCGAACTATCCGACCTCGCGACCCACGTTTTCATTTCTTCGGAAAAAACCAGCAGTGTCACCAGCGAATTTGGCGGCCCCACTCCCGTGACAACCAGCGTATTCTTTATTCCCAATGTATTCAGTCGCACACCCGTTATTTTATAGACATCGCTGGGACTGGCCGTGTCCAGTTCGGCCATCACAACTTTGTCCCCCGGCGAAGCTTTCAGCGGATTATAACCTCGTACCACCTCCAGCCCATCAATATACCCGTCCCCATCCGTGTCCGGATTATTGGCATCCGTCGCTAGTCGCACTTCGTCCACATCACTCAAACCATCCCTGTCCCCATCAAGACTCTTGTCTAATGGCTCAAAAGGCAACTCATTCAATCCTTCAACTTCCACTACTGGCGCCGCTACTGTCTGCCGCCTCTCTGGCACAACAATTTCCTGCTCCTGGGGTTCATAAAAATCGTCTTCGCCAAAATCCTCGTCCGCCAGAGCTGCCCCAGCCCAAATAACCCCGACTAAAATACTCGCCGCTAATTTTCCTCTCATAGTCTATTATTTCTATTATGGTAACCGATACGCCATGTCTCCGCCACGCAGAAAATCACTGTTCATTTCTCCACCCTTCAGGGCTTGCCGCCGCAATAGCATTTGTCCCGGCAATATATTCTTCGACACAAACCGAACCGTCACCGCATCTCCCTTAATCGAATCAGGACTAGTCAGCGCCACATAAAAAGTTTTGCCCGCCGAGTCCGCTATTGGTTCAAACTCAAATCTATGCCATGTACTATCCTTAATTTGCGCCGCATTTATTTTTACTGTCCGCAAATCATCCGTCGCATTAACACTGTCTCTAACATGCAAAAAAACATCTTTTGTATTCTGCCGGCTGCTGAAATTCGCCATGCCAATTTCTATGGCAGACCAATTATTTTCGCTTATCATAATCTCCTGCCCCACTTCCATGTCACCCGCTAACTCTCCCACATGCTGCGGAAAGTAGTGTAACCCCATAACCTCGTATATTTCTACGTACTCCTGCCCGCCGATTTTAATCGTGTGCACAGGATTTTTATCCTGGTACTCATCCAACACATTACTGGCAATATCATCCGGCGCCCGGCCCGCCATATTCCGATATGTCACCACATACCCTACTCGTTCGTCATCCCGTGAACTCAAACTCATCGTCTTGCCATTAAAATATGTTTCTGTCACCCCTGGGTACCACGAGGCAATAATCAATTCATCAATCAAAGGATGGTTATTTAGTAATCGTGCCGCCGCATCCAGTCCCTCTCCCCATCCCTGCTGCGGCAGAGGCCTGATATTCGGCAAATATGGGTTATTATACGCAATCGCATATGGCGACCATGCTAAAACTTGAGTAATCAATAAAAGTATAACCAGCACCACTAGCGGTCCCGGGCGAGGGATAAGCGACGAGAAAATTCGATTCCCGAAGGATCGCGAACGAATAATCTGCCATGCAATAGCGAATCCCCAGCCAGCCAGCACTGGCAGCACGACTAAAGCCGGCATCGCATACCGATCCGCTTTCTTCGCCGCCAGCGTCATCAAAACCAGAAAACCAATCGCATAGACAAACAACCACGCTGCTTGCGGCACCTCTCTTTTCCTCATCCAGAACCTCGCCGCCGACACCAACATACCAACAGTCAGCAACAGCACAAACGGCGTCGAGCGTCCCAGCATCGTTCGCAAGTAAAAACTTTCCGGTTCTATCGGATCCTGTGATAATTCTAACGCCACATGCTCCTGCGTTATAATCGCCGGCACATCGCGATTAAAAGAGCGCATGAAGTCATCCGAAACCCAAAGGGCCGGCCAAGTAACATAAAGTGTCAGCGCCGCCACGCCAAACATAAAACCAAGAGCTCGAAGCAACCGAGAAAACACCTGTTGACGAGGTTGCTGAAAAATAAGCACCAATGCAAAGAACAACCATAGCCACAGTGCCGGCAAAAACTTGGTCCCCATAGCCAGTCCTGCCATCACCCCCGCCAACACCAGGTACTGCAGCTTTTGCCCGCGCTTGCCCACGAAAAAAGCCAGCATGCTGGCCAACATAAACAAGGCCAGCAATGCATCCAAATGAGCCACCTGGCTCATACCTGTGAGGTATGGATCAACCGCCAGCAACAGACCTGCCATTGCCGCCACACCCCAATTCAACAGCCTTACCAACAGCCATGTAGCTAGCCCAATCAATACGGAAGTTGCCAGCGCCAACGGCAACGTCGCCGCCAGCCGGAAATATCGCAGATTAGACGTATCAATGTCAAAACCGAGGCGGGCTTCTTGCCAGAACACTCCAGTCCCTGTCAGCCACATCGTCGTAGCTCCTGGATGGGTGGTCAAAAATGTTCCGCTGGGATCAGACAGCCTGAACAACTCATGCCAAAACGTACCGCTGCGCAGCATCCAGTTTTCTTCATCCACTGTCATAAATTCTCCCAGGCCGGGCAGTCTCACCACCAGGGCCAGCAGCCCAAGTGCCACTACCGCAATCACCTTTTTCCCTTTATCCGTCATCACTTTATTCTTCGGTAAAACGTCAGCGTGTTTGATCCGTTGGAAATTCCCTTAACCGCCTCAAATTCTTGTTCCAACCCCCCTTCTATCTCCGAGTACTCCATCAAAAACGAAAACCCGGTCTGCTTATCCATTAGGAACCACTCTGCCTCCTTAAAAGCCTGTACCATCTCCTCCGCCGGCGGCAAAAATGTATTCAAGCGCTCCGGATCCTTACGCGTAAACTCATACGCGTACCAGCGCGGATGAGCGATATTCAGTGCCGTATGGTGCCCGGAAAGATATGGCACCGCCGCCGCTCCCGTAAATATCTCCTCCTGCTTTGGGATATTATTTTTAGTCCACTCCGCCGCCTCCCGAAGCGCCTGAAGCTGAAACGTCCCCGTATGCTCATAAACCAGTGTCACGTACCCGGAAACAAATAAGGCCCACAGCATAACCGCCAGCACCAGCCACCGCCCCGCCGACTTTCTCATCAGAACAGGAGCCCCTAAGGCCCCCAGCAGCACCAACGGCGGCAAAAACTCGCCGATATAGTTGGCGTGAAATTTTATCCAGTTGGTGTAAAAGAAGATTAATCCCGCCATCCACAGCACCGGCACCAGTACCGGCGCCCACTGCCCCGGTTTATCTGAAGCCTTGCCGCGATACAAAATCGCCACCAGGATCAGCCCAGCTGCCATCGCATACCACAAGTCCTTCATGCCAAACACCATTACCGAACTACCCTCATACTCTAAGAAGAATCCCCACGCCCACCAGAAGATAGCTATAGGGACAGCCCACGCTATCAGTTTTACGAAGCGGCGAGTGAATAATTTTTCCAATGCCACCCCCAGCCCAATCATTGCCAGCAATATCAACGGCAAGCTTTCTCTAAAAAATGGCGTCATGCCCCGCAGGGAATAGGCCCTCACCTGCTCTACCTCCGCCGGGTCTACCGCCGAAATACCATCCTCCGCCGAATTCGCGCCCAACGCCTCCCAAAAACCTTCTTTTCCATACACAGCCGCAGCCCCGCCCAGAAACAAGCTAACAACAAGTAAAAAACCAAGTCCAATTATTATTAAATCTTTGAGCCGCCCTCGCCAACTTTGCCCTTCCCTCACAACTAGCGCCAGTGGCACCAGTCCCAGTGCCAAAATACTTTTGCGCGAAACTACACCCAAACCCAGTAAGACACCTGCTACAAAAAGCCAAATGAAGCGAGCTCGCCGACTTGGCGGACCCAATTTCCCTCGCAATGCCGCCGACAGAACCGCCAGGCCGAATATCCCGAAAAACAATGCCAGGGGCTGCGTGTGTACATAAATATTAAAAACTGTTGTCACGCCCATCAGCGCCCAGGCCCCGGCCGCAACCAGCCCGGTCTTTATACTACCCAATCCCCGTCCCAATAAATACATGGGCCACAACGTCGCTGCCCCAATTACCACCGACGACAACCGCCCCGCCAAAATGGTTTGCCCTAATATAAATTGCCAAATCGCCAGCCAAATCACCACCAGCGGCGCCTTCACATAACCATCGCCTCCTGCCAGTCCGCCTTCCAACAATGTCCGCGCATCATACAGGTAATTACCCTCGTCATTTGTCAGAGGTAATTCCACCGCGTATATAAGCCGCACTACTATTGCCAGAACAAATAAAACCAATAGCGTCTGCCGCGGCCTCAAAGATAAGCGACGCAGCCACACCATTAAAGTAATAAACAGCAATGCCGGCACTCCCACCTTGGCCCAGATAATATATTTACCGTGCATTTCATCCCATGTCTGCACAAATTGCTTCCCTGTCGCCACCGTCTTATTCATCACCGCTACTCGCAATGGTACCGTGTAATAAATCTCAAACGCCATGTCTAAACTTTGTTTTCCAGATCTTACCAGCACGTCCCCGCTCACTTCCTCGTCATTATGCCCCCGCACTAAATAAGCAGATCCCAACGGATATGGATCTTTGCCGTTAATGTCCACTGCTACCGCATTGCCAGCCACCCCCTCCAACGAGGTTACATAAAAGAAAAGGGATTGCCCCGCCGAGTCAGCTATTGGCTCAAATTTAAAACGATGCCACTGGTTATCGCCCAACTGGCTCACGTCCACCATGTCTGTCCGCAGGTCCCGTCCGTAACCAATAGACCCCGCCTGTCCGGCAGGCAGGTCCTGTACATGCAGTTCAACCGTCCCGGTTTTCACCCGACCAGAGTAAGTCGCCAGCATCACGGCCACTCCCGACAAATCATCCTTACCAGCTACAAAAGTCTGGCCTACTAATGAACCCTGTAAAAGCTCCCCGGTATTAGTCGTATATTCTCCCTGCCGCTCGCCCACTTCCCGTACTGACACCAACGTTCCCACCAGAATAACCAGCCCAACAAAAACTATCAGCCCAATCAATTTTTCTCTCGTCGTCATAATTTACTAATTACTAATTACCAATTACTGAAAATAATGCTGACTATTTTCCTTGTAATACTGCACCATCTTCTTCACTCCGTCTTTTAGGTTCACCTGCGACTCCCAGCCCGTTAATTCACGAATTTTACTCGTATCTGCTATATAGTTTCCTGTTTCATTTTTCTCGTAATCCTCTGGCCATGGCACATGTTCTTTCATTCCGCCACCGACCTCCTGCAATACTGCATCAACCATGTCGACAAATCGTACTCGCTCGTGCGTGCCGATGTTATATATCTCACCCGCTTCTCCTTTACTGGTTAGTTGTAGAAACGCGTCCACAATATCATCTATATATAAATAATCTCGCTCTTGCTTCCCGTCGCCAAAAACCGTAATCGTTTTGCCCTCCATAGCCTGGCGCACAAACCAGCCCACAATGGAATACTTGTTATGCTTCATTTGCTGTCGCGGCCCATAAGGATTAGGTATACGTATCGACATCGTGTGCAAGCCATGAGTATCAGCAAAATATCGATAATACTTCTCTCCCAGCAATTTGTGAATTCCATACATAGAAAGTGGATCGGTCGGATGCTCTTCCTGCACCGGCACCGTTAAAATTCTGCCATAAACCAGACGGGAAGAAGAAAACAAGACTCGGGCTTCCGGCGCCCGCTTGCGCACCGCTTCTAAAACAATCAGGTGTCCCGCCCCGTTAATATCCAGATCTAAAAACGGCTTATCTTTTGAATCAATATAACTAACCTGTGCCGCCAGATTATATACAATGTCTTTACCCTTAACCAGCTTTTCCACCAGCCCGGCATCTCTTATATCTCCCTCCACAAATTCAATTTCATCCCTTAGCTCTTTTAAATTAAACAAATTTCCTCCGTACAACGGCAACATAGCATCCAACACCGTAACTTTATCACCCCGCTGCACTAAAGCGCGCGCGATATTGCTGCCAATAAAACCAGCGCCCCCGGTTATAAGAACTTTTTCAGCCATAGCTTCTGTATAGTTCATTATACTTCTTCATAATATTCCCCCAATCATACTTTAACGCCTTTTCTCTTCCCGCCTGCCCCATCCTTCGTCTCAAGCCCTCATCATCAATCAATTTAGCCAGTTGCCTGGCCAGGGTCTCTATATCATCACCTTTAATTAAATATCCATTCACGCCTTCCTCGACTAATTCGTTATTTCCTCCCACGTCCGAGGCGATAACCGGCAACCCACACCCCATCGCTTCCAAGATAACGGACGGCATACCCTCGGAAAGCGAGGTTAATACAAAAATATCTGCATACTGGTAAGCTTTCTCCAGCTGATCATATGACACTGTGCCCACGTATTTTATTAAACTAGAAATACCTAATTCCTCCGCTTCTTCATCCAGTTCCGCTCGCGCTGCTCCGGTCCCCACCACTTCCACCTCAAATGCCTGGCGAGTCAACTCACACACCCTCGGCAATGACCGCACCACTCGCTGAAACCCTTTACGCGGAATCAGCCTGCCGATAAATAAAATTTTTACCCTGGGATTAGCCGACCTTCCTATTGGCTTAAAACGATCCGTTTCCACCCCATTAGGAATCACTAAAAACCCGACTCCCGCATCAGCTTTTCCCCCTAAACGAGCCAGTTCCTGCGAACACACCGTGCGAAACTTTGCCCGCCGCCATATCGCCTTCAGTAATGGCGTCAAAAAAGGATAAATATTTTTATATCGCGAAGGGTTAGCCCCCGGAATATCCGATCCGCCAAAATACACTCCATACGGAATACCCCGTAATATATTTACCAGCCAAGCTACCCAGCCTGCCGGCACCGCAAAGTAAGCCTGAATAAAATCTACTTTATGTCTGAATGTATACCCTAGAGCATAAACTAGAGCCGATACGCCAAATATCACCAGCTCCCACTGGGAACAAAAATCTTTGTAACGTCTTACAGCAGGGATGCGAATAACAGTGGCCCCTTCAATAATTTCTCGCCGTGGCAATCCCTTATAACTCGAGGTTATCAGCGTTACCTTATGCCCCGCCCTGGTAAGATACCGCAAAGCATATCTGGTTACCGTTGAGCCTCCGCCTCCAATCGGCGGAAACTCATTATTAATCAACAGAAGATTCATCAAAACCTGTTGTCTCTTTAATTGAATACGCTTTTTTTTGCGCATAGTATGTGTGCGCTACGACATCAGCTAGTACGCCCGTTAATAAAAATTGAAAACCTAGTAGTACCATCAACACGGCCAACAGCGGCGTTGATCTGTTGGCCAACCCAATAATTCGCAACAGCCACAAGAAACCCAGCGTGCCGCCCAGAACAAATCCAGCCAGCACAAACACAGCACCGATAGAGCCAAAGAAGTGCATAGGACGAGCCGAATATTGCACCCAGAATTTTACAATTATCAGATCCAAAAAGCCTTTCAGTTTTTTCTTGATTGAATATTTTGTCCGACCGTGCCGGCGTGGATGATGCCGCACTTCTATCTCCCCCACTTTAAAACCTTTCCAGGAAAGCAAAGCTGTTATGTAACGATGCATCTCTCCATATAGCTCCAGATCCACCAGAGCTTCCCTTCTATATATCTTTAAACTGCAACCATGATCGTGAATTTTCTCACCTGTTACCCAGCGATGCACTGCATTACCAACTTTGCTGCCTAATTTTAGCAATCCGTCATCTTTGCGGTCCTTGCGCCAACCGGAGATTACATCCCACCCCCTCTCTCGCATCCGTTCCAGCATAATCGGAATATCCTGCGGATCATTTTGCATATCGGCATCCATCACTATTACAAAATCACCGCGCGCGTGGTCAAACCCGGCCGACCAGGCCGCCGTCTGTCCAAAATTGCGCCTGAAACACACTAGCTTAACCCGGCCGTCCCGCTCACACAACTTCTGCATTTCCACATAAGTGTTGTCCCCACTGCCATCATCTATTAAAATCATCTCCCACGAGCCCAAACCGTCCATAACGCTCTTTACAGCCTCATATAAGAGCCTTATGTTTCGTTCTTCGTTGCAGGCCGGTATCACTATTGAATAATCCATAGATTAATCCAGTTTTTCTTCTGCCACCTCCAGTAAATAATTTCCGTAGCCGCTTTTTGTCAACTTCTCGGCCAGTTTTTTTAGTTGTTTATTATCTATGTAACCCATCCGATATGCTATTTCCTCAATACAGCCAACCTTGAGTCCCTGCCGCTCTTCGATAGTTTGCACGAAGTTACCTGCCTGCAACAGCGAGTCATGCGTTCCTGAATCCAGCCACGCCGTCCCCCGGCTCAATATTGCCACTCTCAAGGTCCCCTTCTTTAAATACTTTTTATTCACCTCCGTGATTTCCAGCTCGCCCCGATCAGAGGGTGTAAGCTTCTTAGCCAACTCCACCACTTTGTTGTCATAAAAATAAAGACCGGGTACGGCGTAAGACGATTTTGGCCTCTTCGGCTTCTCCTCAATTGAAACAGCTCGTCCTTCTCCGTCAAAATCCACCACTCCGTACCGCTCCGGATCAGACACGTGATAGGCAAAAACCATACCGCCCCCCTCTTTTTCCACATCGTCTTTTGCCCCCTGCAATATCTCTCGCATATCACTGCCATAAAATATGTTATCTCCCAGAATCAGCGCCACGCTGTCGTCACCCACAAAATCTGCTCCTAAAATAAACGCCTGGGCCAGGCCTTCCGGTCTAGACTGCTCCACATATTCAAATGTCATCCCCAGCTGTCCACCATCGTCCAGCAGCTTTTTATACTGCGGCAAATCATGCGGCGTGGAAATAATTAGCACTTCCCTTACTCCCGCCATCATTAAAGTGGATAGGGGATAGTACACCATCGGTTTGTCATACACCGGCATTAGCTGTTTACTGACTGGAATAGTTAATGGATATAGCCGCGTCCCGGATCCCCCTGCTAAAATTATTCCTTTCATAAGTTTATGCCTCCCCCAAGTGTAAATGATTAGCTAAATAATTTTTAATATAGTCTCCCATCGCCTCCTCTAAACTGGTCATTTCCTCCTTAAACCCGGCCGCTCGCAGCTTAGTAATATCCGCCTGGGTGAAATTCTGATACTGCTTGGCCAGCTCCGGAGGGATGTCAACATAGCGAATATTAGCCTTTTTATCAAGTGACGCGAACATAGTCTCTGCCACATCGTTCCAGGTTCGCGCCCTCCCCGTCCCGACATTAAATACTCCCCCTACTTCCTTATTATCATTCAAAAAATGCAGTGTGGCGCCTATCGCATCCTTAATATACAAAAAGTCCCGCTTTTGCCCCCCATCCTTATACTTCTCGTCATTCGATTTAAACAACTCAATCACGCCCCCGTCTCTTATCTGCTTAAACTTTTTCGCCATCACGCTGCGCATGTGCCCCTTATGATACTCGTTTGGCCCAAACACATTAAAATATCTAAGTCCCACTACTTCATTTAAATATCCCCCGTCCCGTGCCCAAATATCCAGCACCAGTTTCGATTTACCATACAAATTAAGCGGTTTCAGTTCCTCAAATTTTTCATGATCATCGCTATAACCCTGGCCGCCGTCACCATACGTCGCTCCGCTGGAAGCATATATACATCGCACTGCCCTATCCACGCACCAGCGAATAATCTCCTGCGTGAACGCAATATTAACGTCCTCCAGCTTTTCCCAACTATCTTCCGTAGTAGATGAAATCGCCCCCATATGCAAAACCGCCTCTATCTCGCCGTCATCAAAAAAATCCTGCTTAAGTTTTTCACGAAAACTTTCCCCATCTATTAACGCTTCATACTTTACCGCCGCCAAATTATGCTCCTGCTCCTGATGATTTGCCGAGTCAACAATCAGAATATCTTCCCGGCCTCGCTCGTTCAACCCCCACACCAGGCCGCTGCCGATAAATCCCGCCCCGCCGGTGACAATAATCATGAAATGTTTTTAATCTTCCCGATTATATCACTTGTGGCCAGGCCTGGCCGGCGCGGCACGGCATAGCCGCGCGCCCCTACCTCCCGCATCACCGGCCACTCTATCCATTTCTTCGGCTCGCCATATTCCTTGCCATTAACATGTATATCTGGCTTCACGCAGCGCAACATCACGTTCTGTACATCATCGTAAGGCGCGTCAATTATTATCACATAGTCGACATACGCAAGCGCCGCCACCAGTGCCGCCCGCTCCTGCTCCGAAACTATTGGCCGGCCCTCACCCTTGCCCTCCCGCACTGAACTGTCTGAATTCAAACCCACAAATAACACATCACCCTGTTCTTTGGCCTCTCCCAGAAAATTCAAATGGCCGGCATGCAAAATATCAAAAGCGCCATTAACCGTTACTAACTTTTTGCCTTTGTCTTTCAAGTCACGCGCCAGCACTTCGGCCTCGTCCACCGTCAATATTTTGTCTACCAGCCAATAACTCTTATCTAAAATCGTCATATTACTATTCTATTCGCCGCCTCAAACAACGAGCCCACGATGATATCCGGTTGCTCTTCCAATTCATCCTGTTGCCAATAGCGACTGCGTATTAAAGCTGTTTTCATCTTCTTTCTCTTACCCAAACCCAGGTCGGCCACTTTGTCCCCGACCATCCAACTTTGCCCGTAATCTACCGGGCCAATCTGTTGCTCCGCCTTGTCTACCATCCCCACCTCCGGCTTGCGGCAATTGCAGCCAGCATCCCGGCGATGCGGACAATGGATTATTGCTGATAATTCAACCCCTTCCCGCTTAAGTTCATTTTTCACAAACTCATGCAATTTTTGTACATCTCCCTCCTTATATAATCCGTGGCCGATTCCGGACTGGCTGGTGAGCACGACCAACAAATAGCTAGCCTCCTGCAACTTCTTTAACGCTTCAACCGCGCGGTCAGTAAAATTCCAGTCTTCTATCTGGTGAACATAACCATGATCAACATTGATCGTCCCATCACGATCAAGAAATATGACTTTTTTCTTGTTCATGCTTATGCCGCACTACCATTTGCATTAATTCTTCGCGTGTTATTCCCACACTTCCTACCTTGGATACGACAACTGCTCCGCCGGCATTAGCCAAATAAGAGGCCTCTTCCTGGCTAGCCCCCGACAAAAGACCCAACAGCAACACCACTACCGAGGTATCACCCGCCCCCGACTCGTCCGCCACTTCTACTACATTATCCTGCGGCACATGCACTCCGCACTCGCCGCCGCAATAAACAAACATACCATCTTTTCCCATAGTTAAGTACACATCCGCACACATCTTCATGTATACCATCTTAGCCAGCTCGGCCGGCTCCAGCTTCCGCTCATGCTGGTTTAAGCCTAAATACTCATGCGCCTCTTTGATATTAGGTGAAATAAATGTCGCTCCCAGGAAATATGGCGCCCGCGAAGGCTTCACATCAGCCGCCACCAGTAAATCGCGGTGACTGGCTAAACTTAATATTGTCTCCGCCACCTTGGAGGTAATCATGCCCTTGGCATAATCCGACACAATAATGGCATCAACGCCACTGGTTATTTCTTCTTTTATCGCCTGCACTATTCTATCTTCAATATCTTCTGAAATATCATGTGTTTCCTCGTGATCGACTCTTAATAAATGCTGGCCGTTTACCAGATATCGAACTTTGCGAATTGTCGGCCGCGAAGCGTCACGAATCAGCGTCGCTCTATATCCCTCACGCCCGGCTGCTTGCTCCACGCGAGAAGCCACCGCGTCATCACCCACCACGCTCACCAGCGACGTCCTCGCCCCCAGTCGAGCCGCGTTCTTAGCCACATTACCAGCTCCGCCCGTTTCTTCCCGCTCTTGTGTCGATCGCAAAATCGGCACCGGCGCTTCCGGGTTCAGGCGCTCCACAATGCCATGCACGTAATGATCAAGCAACACATCCCCCACCACCAATACGCGATACTTACTAAAATTATTTATTAATTCACTGGCTCTTGTCGTCTCCATAACATTATTGGGCGGGTTCAAAAGCCTCACATATTAAATGAATAGCGTGTAAATGCAGTTCCTGCATACGCGCCCCTGCCTTAGTCGGCGCCACCACTGCATAATCAGCCATATCCTTAAATGTTCCCTGATTTCCTGTAAACGCAACGACAGTCATGCCCATTTCCCGTGCCTGCTCCGCTGCCGCCAGAATATTTCTTGAGGTACCGGAAGTAGTCAGGCCAATAAAAACATCTCCCTCTTTTCCCAGACCTTCCACCTGTCTTTTAAAAATATTTTCGTAGCCATAATCATTGCCAATACAGGTTATCACCGCACTATCCGCCGTCAACGCCACCACTGGATATGAAGGTCGTTCTTCCTTATAACGCCCCACCATCTCGTCGGAAAAATGCTGTGCCTCTGCTGCTGACCCGCCGTTACCCGCAATTAACACCTTATTACCCCCGGCAAAAGCCTCTTTCAGCTGCTGCACCACCTGCTCTACTTGATCATGAAAAACGTCCAAATTGCCCAAAACATCCCTTAATTCCGCCGAATGCTTTTTACATAAATTTTTCATGATAACCATGACGTTGTAAAACAATCAGCCACGATTGTCAAGATAATCTTTTAATGCCTCCTGCCACAGCCGCATATTTAGCCCTTTAGTGTCCCTAAGTATACTATACTTCGGCCGCCTGGCCGGCAGGAGATACTGGTCAGTTATAATCGGCTTTACCTCTGTATCAACACCCCTTTGCTTAAATACCTCTCTGGCTAAACCATACCACGTCGTTGTCCCCGAGTTCACCGCGTGGTACACCCCCGGCCTATATTCTCCCATCACAATCCGCCGCGTCGCCTCCGCCACATCCTGCGTACATGTCGGGCTGCCATACTGGTCGTCAATCACCGACAAGCTGTCCTTCTCCTGCGCCAGCTTCAACATAGTGTCCACAAAGTTCTTGCCGCCCACCCCGTACAACCACGCCGTTCGGATAAGGTAAAATTCAAGGCCTGTCCTGTCGCTCGCTGCCGCCAGCGCCCGCTCCCCCGCCAGTTTCGACTCGCCATACACGTTCACCGCCGGCCCCGGCTCATCGTCTTCTTCATACCCCTCTTTACTATCGCCAGCGAATACATAGTCTGTACTATAATGCACCAATCTGGCTCCAGCTTCCGCCGCCGCCCCAGCCAAATTTTTCACCCCCAGTTCATTAACAGCAAACGCCAGCTCTTTGTTCGTCTCCGCCCCATCAACATCCGTGTATGCCGCGGCATTGATCAGTAGATCAACACCGCCCGCTATTTTCTCCCGCACCATCATCTCATCTGTAATATCAATATCTTCTTTACCCCAACAAATAATTTCCTGGTCCTCAAAAGCTTTACACAAAGTGCCCCCCAGCATCCCCCCCGCGCCAATAATAAGTACCCGCATCAACTCAATCGTAGCTCACAGCCTCCATCGATTCAACTATCTCCCAAACCGCCTCCTCCCGCCGTCTAACACTAAAACCCCCCTAGGGAATTGTTATTTATTCGTTTACACTTACTGAAGACACTATGAGAAAAGTTTTCATCCTTGGCATCTCTCTAATACTACCTTACGCCGCCGGCTTACTCGGTTCACTAGCCACCATGCCTGCCATCAATACCTGGTATGATTCACTCACCAAACCCTTTTTTAGCCCGCCAAACTGGGTCTTCAGCCCCGTCTGGATAATCCTTTATCTTTTCATGGGCATTGCTCTTTATCGCGTTTGGAGTACTGAAACAAACCAGCCAGCCGTCCGCCCGGCCATTATTTTATTTCTCATCCAGCTGATACTCAACGCCTTGTGGTCTATTTTATTCTTCGGTCTTAAAAGTCCCCTGCTGGGTTTTATAGACATCACTGTCCTGCTCGTCCTCATAGCCGCCCTCACCATTAAATTTCAGTATCTCGACAAGCTTGCCCCTTATCTCCTCATCCCCTACCTGTACTGGGTCTCCTTTGCCACCGTGCTTAACTTCGCCATCTGGCAATTAAATTAGCGCAAACCAATTTCCTCTCCCGGGGTGGTTAATCTCCAACAATTGCTTCAATACCCATTCCTCCAGACGAATCTCCACCACCAGAAGTGCCAGGCCCAGACCCTGTATTATTATCTATTACATTTGTTGCTCCTGTGTTCGTCTCTGAATTTGCCGGCGCCATATTCTGCATCTCCATCTTCTCATTCGTAACAGTTTGCCCTCCACCGCCATTTCCATCTGCCCCAGATGCGTACATCTGTAATACTCCCCCCTCAATTACCCTGGTTCCTACACCGCCAGATCCTGCTGCTCCCGGCCCTGTCCCTGGAGCATAAACAATCGTCGCTTTTTGGCTAAACGCTTCACCCGCCGTTGTCCCCTCTTTTAGAGTAACTACACCCTTGATGTCATTGACGACGTTTGTATTCACAGTTTTAACTGTATTCTTTATTTCCGGAGCACTATTTCCCATACTAACTAAAGTTTTTTGTTGTTCCACTGTTTGCTCTTGAACTTGCTTTAAGGTATCGTCATCAGCCTTATCAAGAAGTGAACTCTGCTTATTTTTTATATCTTGATACTCCTCAATTAAACTTTCGGCGCTGTCTGTGTCGCCTTTAACTCGTCCTTGAGCACTGGCAAGTCTTCTTTGCGCCTGACTTTCTAAAACTTTGACTTTACTGCTTGGCGTAAAGGCAAAGACATACTGGACTTTTTCACCGATCATTAACAAAACTGAAGTTGCGGGAGAAAGTACTTGCTGGACGGAAAAAGCTTTAGCCTGCTGTGGCAGGACGAGGTTTAGTGTGGTAAATACCAAAAAAACAACAGCGATTAAAAAACTCCTGACTATATTTTTTTCTTTTATCATCATCACCCTATTATACACCCTTTTTAAAGTAAAAAGTAATTAACCCCTTCTCCTACTCAGGATAATCCTGTGAATTGCCTCTAGAAGCCCTGACGCAGCCTTTTAAACACCAAATGAGAAATGAGGCCAAAATGCCCTTGCATTTATTTTAGGTACCTGTAGTATAGTAAGTAACAAACAGAACCCGCACCTTCAAACAAAAAAACAACTCGTACCTTATAAGACCTAAGCTTTCCTCTCAAACCTACTTCTTCCCTCGACCCACTACCCAACCTTAGGTCTTTTTTCTTATCTAAAAGTCAATTTCTTCATAATTCCGCCTTTTTGAATACCGGATACTCCTTGTCTTTATCAGACAAGACCGGTTCTATAACCGGCCAATCAATTGCCAAATCAGAATCATTCCAGACAATTCCCCGCTCCTTGTCCGGTGTATACTCGGCCGTTGCGCAGTACTGTACATGAGCCGCTTCAGATAACACACAAAACCCATGGGCAAAGCCTTCCGGAGCATACAACATATTTCCCTGCTCTGCGGAAAGCACTTCGCTCACCCACTGACCAAATGTACTGGAATCAGAACGAATATCTACCACCACATCATAAATACTACCCACTGCAATCCGCACCAGCTTGCCTTGTGCCGCCGGGCCCAATTGATAATGCAAGCCCCGCAACACGTTCCGCTTACTCACTGAAAGATTAAACTGAACGAAAGGCTTATCAATGCCGTGCCTGGCAAACTCCGACGCCTTATAAATTTCTACAAACGAACCGCGCTCATCGCCAAACACCCTCGGCTGCACCACCGTCACATCAGGAATTGCCAATTTCTTAAAAATAAACGGCATACTCTACATATACAGTATAAGACCTTGTCTACTTCTTGTCCTGCTGCTGCTCAACTAAAAAGCTGTCCAGCCACTTCCGCGCATCCTCTGGCGACAAAGCATCACTTTTAAGCAACTCATTAACACTAGTCTCGTCTTTAAAGCTCACCGACATATCTTCCTTCTGTCGCAACGACATCAATAAAAACAAGCCCGCCGCTAATATCACCCCAAACATTACTTGCCGCGACTCCAGGTCCAGCCAGAACACCGTCATCCAGCCGGCAACCACCACGGTCACCGCCCAAAATACTTTCTTCATAAGCCAGGCAGCTTAGCGCACTATTAATCTTCCGTCAAAATCGCCCTATACGCCTCGGGTGGTATTTCTACCGAACCGCTTTTAGCCAGTCGTTTTTTGCCTTTTTTCTGTTTTTCCAGCAACTTTCTTTTTCGTGTCACGTCTCCGCCGTATAAGTGACCTGTGACATCCTTGCGCTGTGCCGGCAGCGTCTCTCGCGCAATAATCTTGCCCCCTATAGCCGCCTGCAATGGCACCACAAACAATTGTCGCGGTAAAATCTTTTTCAGTTTACCAACCGCCCGCCGTCCCACACTGTCTCCCTTTATCCGCGGCACAATTACCGAAAGTGCCTCAATCACCTCATGATTAATCAATATATTCAGCCGCACCACGTCAGTCTCACGCCAATCAGTCAGCTCATAACTCAAGGACCCGTAGCCACTCGTGGCCGACTTCAAGCGATCATACAAATTCACTACCAGTTCCCGCAGCGGTAACTCATATTTTAGCAACATCCGCTCCGGCCCTAACTGTTCCTGCTGTTTTAACACTGCCTCGCGCTGCTTCATAAGCTCAAATACCAGCCCCAGATGCTTCGTCGGCGTCACCACCTCGGCTTCTACGTACTGCTCCAGCGTCCGCTCCACTCTGGATAGATCCGGAAATTCGGCCGGCGTGTGCACATCAATCTTTTCGCCATCGTTCGTCTCGATCCGATACAACACACTGGGTGTGGTAATCACTAAGTCAAGCTCGTACTCTCTTATTAACCTCTCCTGCACAATTTCCAGGTGCAGCATACCAAGAAAGCCACATCGAAAACCCTGCCCCAGCACCTGGCTTTGCTCCTGTTGCACCGTCAGTGAAGCGTCATTCAGCTGCAATTTACTGACGGCCTCCCGTAAACGAGCAAAATCATCTCCGCTAGCCGGATAAATCCCGGCAAACACTTTCGCCTGCGGTATTGAAAAGCCAGCCAGTGCCTTCGGCGTTGGCCGCCCACCGTATTGGCGGGCCGCATGTGTTAAAGTATCACCTACTCTGGCCTTGCGAATATCTTTTAGTCCCGTTGCCACATACCCAACTTCTCCCGCCGCCAAAATACCTGTTGCTTTAAATGCTGGCGTGAACACGCCAACCTCCACTGCGCGGTCATGGGCTCCTGTGCCCAGAAAAGCTATTTCGTCGCCCGTCCTAATTTCTCCATCAACTACTCGAACATAAGCCACTACTCCCTTGTAATCATCATACACCGAGTCAAAAACGAGGCTTCTAAAAGCTTCACCCGCTGCATTAGTGGGTGCACAAACAGCCGGGACCTTTTCTACCACCGCATTTAACAACCGCTCCACCCCCTGGCCCGTCTTAGCCGAAATTGTCAGTATCTCATCTCCACTCGTACCCAGCAACAACCCAATCTCACTCTTTACTCTGTCTACCTGTGCCGCCGGCAGGTCAATTTTATTTATGACCGGAATAATTTCCAGGCTCTGCTCCAAGGCCAAATACAAATTAGTCATTGTTTGCGCCTGCACTCCTTGTGTGGCATCCACCAGTAAAACCGCCCCCTCCACCGCTGCCAGGCTCCGACTCACTTCATACTGAAAATCCACGTGCCCGGGCGTGTCAATTAAATTTAATATCTCATTATGCCAGGCCATGCGGACCGGCTGCAACTTTATAGTAATTCCCTTCTCACGCTCCAGCTCCATGCTATCGAGCAGTTGTTCCTTCATCTTGCGCTTCTCCACCGTTCCCGTTAACTCCAACATTCGATCCGCCAACGTCGACTTGCCATGGTCAATGTGTGCAATTATCACAAAGTTATAAATTTTCTTTTTTTCACCCATGGGAGGAGAATATCATTCAAACCAAGGTCTTGACAAACAACAAGCCTGATTCGCTCCTCGCATACCCACATTCCAACCCTACATTCCAACCCTAAGGGTTGGAATACCCTTGTTTTAGCGTGTAGTGATAATATAATAGTTCTATGAGTTACCGCTATGACGAGCTTGTTCCAGGCGAGATATATCATATCTGCACGCGGGGAGTTGAAAAGCGAAACATCTTTAGATACGACAGTGACAAACATCGATTCGTGGCACTACTCACTCACTGTCTGCCAAAGGGTAATATCCAGAGCTTTTCAGTCGCACGGAAATTAAAACAGGAGGCCGAAAGAACACCCAGCGGGTCAGGATTAATCGATCTCTTATGCTACAGTCTAATGCCAAATCATATTCATCTTCTAATCAGAGAGAACGCCAGCGGCGGCACCTCGCTCTATATACTACGACTGCTAACTAGTTATGCTAAATATTTCAACACAAGAGAACACCGATCTGGCTCATTGTTTGTCAATCCATTTCACTCTGTACTGGTTGACGGAGATGAACAGTTGCTTCATGTCAGTCGTTACATCCACCTCAACCCTTTTGTAGCCCACATGATCAACAATCCCTCCACGTATCGTTGGTCGTCCCTACCAGAATACATCAATAAGGTACGCGCAGTCGTGTGCCATAAGTCACTACTAAAAAGCATTATGAAGCCCACAGAATATAAAAAATTTGTTTTTGACGAGGCCGACTACGCTCGTTCGTTGTCTGACATCAAACACCTACTCATCGACAACGAGGACTAGACAACATATAAAGGCAATTCCAACCCTAAGGGTTGGAATGAGAGTAATACAATGTTCAATCCGGTAATCCTTCAAAGCGCGGAGTGTCCGTACCTGGCGGTAAATCCACTGTGGCCCGCCGCGGCAGGTACCGCCGTAAAACCGCTAACTCCTCGCTTCCCAGCATCCACATTAACACCAGGTAAGCCAAACCCCCACCACCGCCAGCCACCACTAGCTGCACAAATATTCCCCAGAAACGATGCATATTAACGAGGGCCGCCACTGGATATTTAAGTACCTGTACTACTATACCTGCCACCATAGCCGCCAGCGCAATACGTGCCAGGCTAGTCAGCACTTCCCGATCATTTAATCCATTCAATTGCCAATGCAATACACCAAGTAATAAAAACACATTAACAATCGCTGAAACTGAGAAGGCCAACGCCAGCCCCTGCACCCCCATGCTCGGCGCCAACCAAACCGCCAGCACAACATTCAACACCATACTGCCTACCGAAATGATCACCGGCGTCTTGGTGTTTTTTTGTACATAAAAAGCTTTCGCTAAAAGCGGTATCAAAGCCTGGGCAAAAATACTCACAATCAACCAGCCAAATGTTTCAAAAGTTAAAATAGTGTCCTCCCAGTCAAAAGCACCCGCGCCAAACATCACCCTAATCATTTGTGCCCGCAGGAGAAAGAAAAATAGCGACGCCGGCACCACAAAAAACAATATATAACGCATCACCCGTGTCAGAGTATTACGAAACTCCATGTGTCGTCCTTGTGCTACTTGCTCCGCTAAGGTTGGAAAAGCTGCCTGGGCAAAAGCAATACCAAAAATTCCCACCGGCAAAAGCTGCACGTTATTCGCAAAGCGGAACACCGCAATACTGCCAGCCAGTAAGCTTGACCCCAATATTGACACCGTCAGTAGATTAACTTGAGTTGCAGCCAATCCCACCACTCGCGGCACCATCATGCACCACAGCGCCCGCACATCTTTTCGTGCCCAATTAAACTTTGGCCGCCACCGAAAGCCTAAGGCTATTACACTGGGCAGTTGAATTAACATATGCATGCCTGCTCCCAGCACCACCCCCCAAGCCAGGCCCACCACGCCCCAGCGCGGCACCAATAGTAACACCCCAAAGATAATACCCACGTTGTACAAAATCGGAGCCAGGGCATAAACTACAAACCGTTTAAAAGAATTAAGGATACCAGAAAAGACAGCGCTTACTGCCAACAACACTGGTTGTAATGCCATGATGCGCGCCAGCGTAATAGTCATTTGTAGTTTCTCGCCTTCAAAACCAGGAGCTATCAACAGAATCAGATAAGGGGCAAATATAACAAACAGTAAAGCCAGCCCCCCCGCCACTAATACCAATACATTAAGCACCGGTAACGCAAAATCGAACGCCTTTTGTTTCCCTTCTCCGCCTTTTACCAGCTTCTCCGTAAATAAAGGAATAAACGCGGCCGATAAAGCACCCAACACCAACAAGCTGAATATAAGGTCAGGCAACCTAAAAGCTACCGCATAGGCATCAAGCACATCCCCCGCACCAAAAGTAGTGGCCAGCACTCTATCGCGCAATAAACCAACTACGGCGCTGACCAAAGAAGCAATACCTAGGATGGTGGCTGCCGAAATCAGGCGGCCATTATTTATCTGGCTCATATTTCAATTACTCTTTTCAAACACCGCCCCCACCAGCCCGTCGCGTTGCAGCATACCTCGATAAACTACTTCGTTAGCATTATGCTGCGTTACCCCATCTTCTGGCACCGTGTGTACTATGCGAGTTGTCTCCGGCAAGTTCATCACCACTCTTAACTGTGTTCTCTCCTGACCTGGTTGTTTAAACACGTACGCCTCAAAAGATTGCGCCGGATCAAACACAGTGGGCAAAGTCACTTCATTTTTTAGCCGATAACGATAAAAAGTCACTGATGTTTCGCCTGGCGCCGTCACCACCCAGTTGGCAAAAAAAGTGTAGCCGGCTTCTCGACCAATCATCGTTCCGGTCTCGTGTCGTACTTGCCCTCGCTGCCATTCCGCCACCTCCGGATCAACCATCAATGACAGGTCGGGCTCCGGCACCGCAAAGTGCGGCAACTCTGCTTCAGTGGCAAATCCATCCGCTTCCTTAAGCTCTGCTCCCTCCGACACCAGCACACGCTGATACACTACGTTGTCCTTTTGCGCAGGATTTTCATCCTTGGGATACACGTAATCCATTGCTTCCTCCGGCCCCCGGTGCGTACGCCGTATCGTCAACATTACATCAACATCACCATTTTTTTGCATATCCAGTTGGTAATCAACGTCCTGCTCTATAAATTGGTCGCTTTTATGTCCTCCGATGTTAGCATTGTTGATAGCCAGCAATCCCCGCCGATTACGCGGTATCTCTCCCGCCCAACCAGCGGCTTTCAACCGCTCTTGCACATTATCATCACGGAAATACATCAAGATATTCTTTTGCTGCAACATACCAGACAATACATTTAATACCGCCAAAGACTGGTCAGCCGACGACGTCATCAGCCGTCCTAGTAATATCGGTGTCAGATCTGCCAGGAACTGCTTCGGCCTGTTCAACTTCTCATTATATTCATAGGTTACTTCCCGCTGCACAACGTCCCAGAAATTATCTGCCGTCACCACCACGTCGTACTGCGGCATATCTACTTCACCAACTATACCCAGTAATTCCCGCACCACCTCCGGCGTCAAGGCAATGACCCCATCCACCGTCGGTCCACCCTCCTTCTCAAAAAATTCAGCCGTTTTAGCCGCACTAACCGGCCAGTCAACAAACCAGTTTGTGTCTCGTAGGTACCAGCGATTAGTCACTAATAATAAGGGATCCGGCGGTGCAATAAAATCTTTCAGCTGGCCATCACCGTCGTATACACTTTCCACGTCAATCTTTTCCACCACTCCGCGGTCTATGCTAACCAAAGCAATACTGCCAATAAATCCGCCCGTCGGTCGCAACTCGTGGTTGTTCATGAAAAGGAGTAAATACTCCCTCTCCCTTTCCGCGCCCAGCACAGTCAACAACACGCTACTCTGATCCAGATATATGGTTAATGCCTGCCTTACTCGCGGCACACTTTCCTGCAACAATTCCATCTGGCCTGCTATGTCTTGTGGTAAAAATGGACTGTCCGCGTTTTTCAACGCCTGCTCTGCCTCCTCCAACAAGGCCACTGCTTGAATCAGCTCCTGTTGAGACTGTCCAATAGCCTCAACTAATGAGGACTTCTCCGACCACTTAAATAATGGCTCCAGACCCCGTGATACATGCTGCCCTGCCCGCGTCAATGCCTCCCCGGCCGTCAACAAATCCTGGCCTGCCCGCACTGTCCCTGTCACATCAAGATATCGCAAAACAGTACCGGTATATCCCATCACCCGTTCCATTTCAGTCTGTGCTTCAGTCAAAACCACCTGCGCGTCAGCAAAGTCCTGTTCGCTACTAACAAAATCTGTCTCCGCCAGCGCACCGGAAGCTGATAATACACGCCCCAGGGCCACGCCTATTTGATCACGTATCGGGCCAAGCTGCGCCAGGCCTCGCCCCAGTCCCTGTAAATTCCAAAACAACCCGTACACCAACAAACAACCAACTAACAACACAGTCATATTAAAGACCAACTTCCGATTTATAGGGTTAGTCCAGCCCTTTTTCCTCAATCTGCCTCTTGGCAAAACAATTCTTTCCACACTGGGCGTACTCTTTTTATTTACTTCACCCGTAAACTTATACGCCAGGTCCCGCTCGACACCTAAAGCTGGCTGTTGCGTAGCTCGTCGAACGACCCGATGAGTGACAGGCTTGGGCGAAGAAATACACCCCCGCGAAAATTTCCCCGTATACGGCGGTTCCGGCAAACGCATCTCCGCCCGGGAGTTCCGGTACACATCACCCGTGTGATGCTCCACTCCCATCTGTTTCTGAACTCGCGTAGGCCTTTTAGTCGTAATAGTTCTCCTTTTAAAATCATCACTTACCGGACGCCTTAGACGCACCGGCAGTTTCCAGCTCAACTCAACAACGTTGGGCTTTTGCTTTCTGTTTTTTGCCTTTCCTTCTCCACCCGAAGAGCCGGCTGGTATTATATCCAACACACCTTCAGTTTACCCCACCCAGGTATATACACTCAATGTCTCAAACGCACACCGCTCCCAGCTAAATCGCCTTGTTTGATTACACTGGTTAATTCTCCCCAACGCCCGTTCAATGCCAGCCGCTATTCCCGGCGTGTATTCCGGGTTAACATATTCTGCCCCCTGCCCCAAAATTTCCGGCAGGCTGGACACATTTGATGCCACAACCGGTATTCCGCAAGCCATCGCTTCCAGTGCCGGCAAACCAAATCCTTCATACAAACTTGGTAACACTAAACAGGCCGCCTCCGCATACAACGCCGGCAGCAATTTTTGCGGCACAAAACCAGGATATATTATTTTATCACTGTCCAACTTCAATTTTTTCGCTATGTTTAATACGTCAACATCACCCATCCTTGCCCTGCCAGTCAGCACTAGTTTCAAATTGGGACGCTTTTTTAGTAGTAGCTTATAAGCAGCCAGCAGACGCGGTAAATTTTTATGATTCATCCAAACACCCACATACAGTAGATAAGGATCCTGCGTTCCCAGCACCAACCGCACTCGTTGACGGTGCTTCCTTCTTATATCCGGCGTAAAACTCTTCTCTACTCCCTCATAAATAGTCTCCACCACATTCGGCAATTTAAGCGGCAAATTTTTAAGATCTCTTTTCGTCGTCTCTGACACGCAAATAACACCGCGCGCCTTCTCCACCGCATGTTTAAATACTTGTTCATACGCTATTTGGTGAACCAAGCCCTGCTGCCTCTGACCAGGAAAAATAAATCTGGTCACGTCATGAATCGTTACCAGGTAGGGCTGGTTAAAGAACAATGGGACATTAAAATGTGTGAAGTGATACAAGTCAGCCTTAATTGCCCGTAATTGCCATAAAAAAGTTGTCTGCTCCTGCCAGGAATAATACGAAGCCTCGACTTCCTGTATATCAAAAAAGTCTTTCCTTCTTTCACCGACATCTTTTTTAAACTTCGGGATATCCTGTTTACCCAGCAGCACTACAAATCTGTGTCCGCTTTGCAACTGACCCAGCTGCTTCAATAAATTACGAATATAACGCCCCACTCCCGCCCAACTGTAAGCCCGTGCATCAATTACAATTCTCACTCCTTCATTGTTGCATCTATACCTCTCCCAGCTCAACAATAAAAAGGCTATTTCTTCCCTTATTACATTAACTATCTTACCCTAATAATCGGAAAGTTCTTTTCACAACTCACTGGAAAAGAGGCATAACCATAGCTAAGAAACCTTTAAATAGGCGCGCCATAAGCGTTGCCGCTCTGTCTGGCTTAATCACCGCTGCACCCGGCTGGCAAAGGCTTCAGCACAAAATAGTCAGCTGCAGTCTGTACAACATTCTAACCAAAAAAGGCCGACATCCTGTTAACCGACACTTTCCGGGCCTGGGTTACTTACTATTTCTGGAACGAACTCTGGGTAAGCGTCACTTTCGTCAGCTTTGTCCCCTGGTCCTTCCGGCCGACCACCATTTCATCGCCAGCTTGCTGTCAAAACCCGGTCACCTTACCTTTACCAGACTCGGTTTATCCACCCCGGACAGCAGAAAACTTTGCCGACTCCTGTTTATCCACTACCGCAAACAACAACGCGCCTACGCCCACCAGCTCTGGCCTTCCAACATCGGACCAGCCATCGACCAGGCTCTGGAGCTAACTCTGCCCCCTGCCCTGACCAAGCAAGACCCATGGCCTTTTTGTCAGGCTTTCCTGAAAGTCAGGTATGGCTTGTCCAACACAGAACCAATTACAGGAATCAGGAAACTAACCCAAGCCATCCTCAAGGAAGCGTGCTTAAGTGTCCAATTTGGCGACAATGCACAACGTTTTGATGAGTATAAAACACTCTTCTCGTGCGCCAGCCAGATTATGGCAGCCCTTCAACATCCAACCGTAAAACCCCACCTGTGTAATCTCGCCCGCGCGTTCTCAAACAGCCAGAAATCAGTAAGTGAGTGGGGCAGCATATTAACTGTCATTCGCAAACAATCCGCACGCAACGAGGCATGGTTGAAATTAGGGTTAGATACGTTCATCTCCGAGCTGGTGCCTGTCCGGGCAAGCAACGCTCTTGAAAAAAATGGCTACGTAAAGTTCCAGGATCTTCTTGGAATTACTGAAGACAGCCTTCTAGCCATTCCCAACATCGGCATTAGTGGTCTTGTTCAATTAAAGAAAGCGCTAAGACTGGTTATTACAGCCACACAACAAAGGCAGCAAGCTGAAGAAAACCAACTTGAGCGTGAAAAAACACTGGCGCGCCAACATTCTTAAAGCTGTATTCGTACTCACCTCCCCTGCTCCCCGGGGGATTTTTTTATTCGTTTATCCACCAAAATGTTCCTCGTCTGCGTCAGCTTCCGCCTTCGTTCTATGTACCACCCCATCACGATGCTGCGGCGGTGAATAGACACTATATACTTTCAGCTCGCCGCTTCCCGTATTAACAATATTATGTTTAGTCCCTGCCGGAATAACCACCGCGAAGCCTTCCTTCATTTCACTTTCTTCGCCATCTAAAATAGCCTTCGTCTGGCCCTTCTCAATACGAATAAACTGGTCCAGTTTGTGCACCTCTTCCCCGATCTCGTCCCCGGGTTGGATATTCATCACCACCAATTGGCTATTCTCTGCCGTATATAAAACCCGCCGGTAGTCGGTGTTCTCCTCCGTCGCTTTTTCAATGTCAATGACAAACCCTTTCATACTGTCCTATACTGCATATAATACTAGCTCTATCTATTTGACACAATACCCCCCATATGTCTATCCTTTTGCTTTGGCTCATTGTTGCCTTCCTCTTTATCACTGGCCTAGCTGGTATCTTTATACCCATACTGCCCGGTGTAGGACTGGTCTTTTTGGGCATTCTAATATATGCAGTTGCAACTAATTTCGCCAGTATTAGCACGGCCACAATCATCATTTTTGGTGTAGTGGCCATTCTGGCCTGGCTCATTGAATATATTGGTGCGGCCATTGGCGTCAGAGCGGGAGGAGGCGGAAAGTTTGCCATGATCGGCCTGATTATCGGCGCGTTGCTTGGCTTCATTTCCGCCGGTCCCGTTGGCATTTTAGCCGGCATGTTGCTAGGGTCTTTCCTGGGCGCCACTTACGAGGGAAGTTCGACCAACAAAGCCAGCCGGGCGGCTTTATTTTCCGTCTTGGGCTTGCTGGGCGCCAAAGTGCTGCAGCTGCTTCTGGCAGTGGGAATAATTGTGGCTTTTCTGGCAGCCGTGCTTATCAACTAACCTGTCTTGCCATTTCATTTAGATAATCCTTAAAACTGTTTGGAACTGGCTTCTTAAGCACTAACACGCCTAATCCTCCATATAACGTTATATGGAGTGAAGAAAAAAAACCACCCGGGGGTGGTGAGGTAACAGACAGTTAATGTTTTACCAACGACAGGTCAGAAATCTTTTCTCCCGTCTTTGGATCCAGATAGTACGACCGATATTCAGGATTCCCGGGTTCAAACCTGTGAAAAGCATGCACTAGCTTGATTCTATCACCTTCGATGGAAGCACTATGCCGATACATCATTCTCATCCAAAGCAGTTCTTCTCCCCGATAAGCAAACAGGTGATAAGTTTTACCCAGTCCGCATAAACTGCTCACTGGAATTCCGTCGTCATCTTCTATGTGGTTATCGGAACAACATACGCCAATGTTGATGTCACCAATGCTGCCTACGAATCGGTCGCCATTGTATGTGTTTGGTCCCCAGTAGCCATCTTTTGGCAATCCACACACAAGTGCTAACCTCACCTCCTCTGGGCACTGACTACTAATAACGAACCAGGAATCTTGTACAATGCGTGTCTTTGGAGCTTTACTCATAATAACCTCCGGTTGGCATGTAGATGTTCAAGAATTGTGAGTGTACAAACACCCTCACTGTCCTCCCTTACAAAAATAATGTCAATTCTATGTACTCGTCCAGTATACTTGCCAAAAACATCAAAAATATCTTAAGCTTCCCTGTTGCTGACATAACCTGCAAATCAGTCTTGTCTTGCCCTTTACAACCTATTCTCAAGGAGACCTGTTATGTTTTATGGGATCGAAAGAGCCTATTGCAACGCCGTACTCAATGCCCTCGTCGACGCCAATCAGACCATGTTGGACACGCTTGTTGAAGAGGCCATCAGTAAATCCCACGTGCCATACAAAGGAGACACCCTGGGCCTTGACCAGCGACCGGAAAACACCATAACCGCCGACCTTAAGGAATTTGATCAATATGCCATCCTCATCACCGAGGAACGCGGCGAAGACGCTAATCCCCTGGCCACAACTGGTCCCACCACTGTTCATGGAGCTCGTACTTTCTACGGCTGTGACCCCTGCGACCGCTCCTCCGAACTGTGCGAATTCCTGCAAAAAAACTCTCGCCCTGGCGATCACGTCGCTGACGTAATCAGACAGCGCGATACTATTACCAACTGGGAACGATCCTACGGCCAGCCTGTCTCAATCACAGGAGCCAACGCTGCCATCACTTGTATCCGGCGGGGACAACCTATTTGTTCTGCAATCCTCAACTACATAACGCGGGAACTAGTTGTTGCCTGTAGTGCGGGGATCTACCAGGCAAAGTTGCCTCTAAACCCTAAAGTAAAGATCGACTTCGACTTTTTTAGGGCTAAGGGTAGCCCCTTAAAATTCCGCCAGCCGCCCACTAGCCATAGTAAGCGCCTGGTTACTTTTATGGGTAAACCAGAACGCGGTTACCCACAAAACTTCAGCCGCAGCAAGTTAGCCGTCGAGCATGAGCTGACCAGACATCTTCATTACGATAAGCCAGGCGGTCCCACCAGAATTCTCTACCTGTCCAGCCTCCAACCACCAATTAAACCCGTCGGTTTCATTGTGTCCAACGGTGAAAAAATCGGTGAGTGGTTACATTGGCTACCTTTCATTTTATTTGCTAACCAAGAAGATGACTGGAATGCCAAAGCATTGCGCCTATTCGAAGTTACCCAAGAAGACTCCCTCATGCGCGACGGTTACCTAATGATGCCATCGACCGCATACAGTGCCTTCAAAGACACAAGTGACGGTACTTTCACTATCAACGTCGACCGCTTAAGCGATCTCGACAATCCCAGTAAGTACCGCGCCACACTAATCGTTACCCCTGCCATCAACAAATGGGTTCTCGGCCGCATTGAGCAGTACGGCTACCGTGAGATAAAGTTTTAATCTATTTTTCCGCCCTGCCTCCGCGGGGCTTTTTTCACTCCGAATAAACTCCATCAACCCAACGGCACCATTATCATCGCGGAAAAGCAATCAACTGGCATATGGTCATTTTACAATCAGGGACCGTCTGAAGCCCGCTGCCACCAGGTGCCGTCGACGGCAGATCTCGTTTGTGCGAGCCGAGGCTCTAATGCGTGTCATCTCCCCTGACACGCTTTTTTATCAGACAATTTTTATGCCACGCTTTCAATAATCTTCAGCGTCTGGCGCGCTGCCTCGTCCCACGAGTATTTTTCTCTAATCGCCCTTCTATCTTCCTCCGACACCACCGGCAAATCCTGAAGCAGTTCCTTCATAACAAGAGCCAACTCCCCCGTATCATACGGATCTATCAGAATCGCCCATTCCCCCACCACCTCCGGCAACGCCGAGTTTAACGAAGTAATAACCGGTGTGCCATTAAGTAAAGCCTCCAGCGGCGGAAAGCCAAATCCTTCGTACAAACTGGGGTACACGAACAAGTCCGCCATTTCGTACAAAGCCATTTTGTCTTGTTCCCGAATAAAACCCGTCACCTGAATGCGTGAGCGGTGTCCTGTTCCAATCAGTACTTTATCAAATTCCTTCATCAGCCAACCTGGAGAACCGGCTATGACTAAACCGTGCGGTATGCTATCCGCAATATTATCAAATGCCCGCACAATACTAACAACATTCTTGCGCGGCTCCAGTGTACCTAAGTACAACACAAACCGTTCCGGTAAATTATACCTGGCCTTGACCGCCGCTCGTGTTTTACTAGATACTTCACCGGCTTCCGGCACGCCGGAATATATCACCGATACTTGATTCTCTGGCACTCTATACAGCAATCGCACATCCTCCGCCGTTGCTTCCGATACCGCCACCACCTGATCAGCGTTTTGCAGTAGAAAGCGAGCTTGTACCAAGCGATGCCACACTCGCCGCTGCCAGGAATATAGCTCGGGAAATCTCTCATAAGAAAGATCGTGCGCCACTACAACTAGCGGCGCCATCGGGCCAAGGGGCATCAACCGCACATTGGGCACAAAATAGCAATCGGCTGGCACCAGCTTGTCCCAACGTGGCAGACCAAAAACAAACTGCGCCGCATTAAAGATTTTATTAGGATACCTAAATTTATGCACCACGCACCTGGATCCAAAGTCCGGCAGCGCGACCGTGCGCGCCGAGTTGTAAAACAGATGATAGGTGTGCCGCGGCGCCACTCGTACCAAGGCTCTTATTATCTGAACAGTATATTCCTGCACACCACTATGCCGATCCTCCATTAGAGATCGCACATCAATGGCAATGTTCATGTCAGTCGCCTAATACTCTCAATTAGCAATACCACATTAATCGCCGCCAGAAAAACAAAAAGGGATGTCGCTATCACCACTACCGCCACTTCAATTTGCCTCACGCTGGTCCATGGCTCCGTGGCCACCACTCGAAAGGTCAGGGCCGGTATACCCTGGTCGTTATATCGCTTCACATTCTCTTCCATCACCGACTGCAATCCTCGCGCCAGATGCTCTGCATCCTCCTGATTTTTGTGGCGCACCGTCACCGCTACCAGCTGGGGCGATTTCTTCTCCGCCGCCACTGCTTGCACAACATCACGCGGATCATGCGAAGGTAGTGTTAAGCCTGCCTCTTCATACGCCGCCACCACCACCTCTGGCGCACTAACCCAACTGGCCAGGGTAGCCGCAAACAAGTCCGTAGCTGATAGCGCGTAGTAACCATCAAAACTAAAGTCCTCTACCTCCTCACGCTCACTCAATGAAACCAGGTAAGAATAGTGCACGGCATACGTTGGCCCCAGCCGCAATACAACCAACCAGGCAACAACCGCCGCCGCCACACTAATCAACAAAATAGCCGGCAATTTTCTCTGCACCACTTGCCAGTAATGATAAAAAGTGTCTGTCATTGCTTAAAGGCCATCCAATGATTGTGCACTGCCTCACCCATTTGACGCAAGAACTCCTCCCGACGAAAACGCTCTGCCTGTCTGCGAATACGCCCTGCATCCCAGGTTCGTTCTTCAAAATTCTCAAGCGCCGCCACCAGACTATCACTCGTCTGCTCATCAAAAAACATTCCCGTCTCTCCTTCCACAATCGTCTCCAGCGCCCCCCCGCCCCGATACGCCACCGTCGGTTTACCGCTGGCCGCCGCCTCCAGAGGAGTGATGCCAAAATCCTCCTCCTGCGGGAATAACAGCGCTTTCGCTCCTCTATACAACAAAGGTAAATCGTCATCCGGTACAAAACCCAGCCAGCTGGTCCAGCGACCGGAACGTTCTTTCAGTAATGTCTCCTCTGGACCCGTCCCCGCAATTTTAAGCGGCCGCTGTAGACGTTCACAAGCCTCAATAGCCACCTCAATTCTTTTGTAAGGCACCAGGCGGGATACTATCAAGTAATATCCGTCATCGTCCTGCGATACCTGGAATGAATCTACATTCACCGGCGGGAAAATTACCTGTGCTTCCCGCCGATAATATTTAGCTATGCGCTCCGCCACAAAACTTGACAACGTTATATATTCATCAACCCGCTGCGCCGCCACAAAATCCCACAAACGAATATATGACAAAGCTAGTGGCGCTAACCTCTGGAACACCCGGCTGCGGGAAAATTCTCTCACGTACCGATGGCTGTCATCCCAGGCATAGCGAGTTGGCGTAAAACAATAACTAATATGCAACGTCCTGGGGCCCGTCACTACACCCTTGCTAAAACTATGGCAACTTGACAGCACCACATCAAAATCATTCAAATTAAACTGCTCCACCGCCAGCGGCATCAAAGCCAAAGGAAAATAACGGTGAGCCCGCCGCGCTCCCGGCAACCGCTGCAAAAACGACGGCCTAAGTCTCTCCCGCCCTATTCGCTCCGCTACATCTTCGTCATAGACCAGAGTAAACACCGGCGCTTGAGGAAACAGCTCCATTAATGCTTCGAGCACGCGCTCCGCCCCTCCAAAATGCGTCAAATAATCATGGACCAAAGCTACTCGCACGTTATATTATTCCCCCTTTCCTGTAGCAGCAGTATACCCCTATACCGCGTTTCTGTCCGTAAATAAAATTTTAAAAGTTTTCAACAGCAAAATAATGTCCAGCCACAGCGACCAGTCCTCAATGTAGCCAATGTCCAGCCTGGCCTCCTGTTCAAAGGAAAGTCCGGCGTTGCCCTGCACTTGAGCCATCCCCGACATCCCTGGCTTAATAGTAAACAACTTGCTGTGGTGCTTACTGTACTTTTCTACCTCCTGTGGCAAGTGTGGCCGCGGCCCCAATAGGCTCATTTCACTTTTCAATACATTAATAAGCTGCGGCAACTCATCAATGCGCATCCGCCGTAAGATTCTTCCTACTCCGGTCACCCGCGGGTCTCTCTTCATCTTAAATAAAGGTCCCAATCTTTCATTCACATTAGCGCGAAGTTTCTGTTCAAACCTTTTTGCCTTCTTTCCTCCATACCGCTCGCCCACTGAAAACTCTGTGCGCATACTACGAAACTTGTATATTTCAAAATGCTTGCACCGCCGCCCCACCCGCATCTGCCGATAAAACACCGGCCCCGGCGAATTTATCTTTATGGCCGCTGCCGTTACAGCAAATAACGGCGACAACACAACCAATCCAAAAACGGCACCAACTATATCCATTATCCGCTTGGTTACTCTGCCCCATCCATCCAGCTGCGTCCACATCAGTTCCATCAATGGTACTCCCCCTATTTCCTGAAACCGTACCCGCGCCGCATATGTTTCAAACAAATTCGGCACATATTTGTATCCGATCTTATACTTGTCACAAAAATCAAGCAGTACCAGGTTGTCCTCTTCCGGCAAGGTGGGATCAGTTTGAATTACCTCGTCAATACCATGCTTCTGCCAAATATCTTCTAGCACATCCCACCGTACAATAGCCGGCATTCCCACCACGCGATACCCTAAATCAGTCCTATCTGCAAAAACGTCTGCCAATTGTTTACCAAAACGGCCATTGCCAATTAACACCACCTGGTATACCCCATAACCGCGCTGCAGCATTATTTGCTGCAGCTTTCGTACCAGCCAGCGCCCCAGCGATACAAAGACCAGTCCCAGCACATATGCCGCCAGTAAAATAAAACGCGACTGAAACAGCTCCGCACTCAAGAAGATATATACAATCACGCCCATCATCCCCATGGAAATGCCAGCGAAGATTCTTGCTAGCTCCTCCCGCAGCTTTCTTGTCGCCTGCATGGAATACAAACCCTGCAGGGCAAAGATAACCACAATAGCCGCAGCCACAATCGTCGCCAGCTGCAAATACTCCAGCAACGGCAAGTCCAGTACGAAGACTGCCGGCCGTACACTCTGAACTATCTGGCTGGTACGCAGATGATAAGCCACTATGCCGGCAGCCATCAGCGCCACAAAATCAATCGGCACCAAAACCGCATCAAAAAATAATTCTGATCTTTTCATATCAGCAAACCTGTTCTCTAAGGCTATCTTTGTCAAGCCGATTTGACAAATCAGGATCTGGCAGTATAATAATTCAAGCAGATGGGTGAATGGTCGCCCCGCCTTGGCGGGGAGGAAAGTCCGGACACCCAGGTTATTTCATAACTTGAGCATGGTGGCAGTTAACGGCTGCCGCCCCGCAAAGCCCAAAGGGCGAAGTGGGGTAGGGAAAGTGCAACAGAAACATACCGCCCCGCCTTGGCGGGGTAAGGGTGAAATCGTGAGGTAAGAGCTCACGCTCCGCTTTGGTAACAGAGTGGAGGGGCAAACCCCACCTGGTGCAACTCCAAGTATGTCTGCCATACTAGCAGGCACGGTAGGAGGCAAGAGGTGTGCTGCGAAGTACATCCCAGATAGATGACCATTCTCGACAGAATCCGGCTTATATCCCGTCTGCTTAAACAAACCTCGCTCCTTTAGGGGCGGGGTTTATTTATGTATGTTTGTCAATCGCCCCATTAACAAGCTTATCCGCCTCTTTGTTTTTATCTCTCGACACATGGCTATAAGATATTTCAGCAAACTTACCGGCCAATTCCTGCACCTGAACAAATAATGGCTTCAGCCCCTCATTCTTGACCTTGTAACTACCTTGCAATTGCTTCACTACTAACTCGCTGTCTAAAAAGCATTTTAGATTACTAATGCCATCTGCCCATGCCCGCTTCAACCCCATAATCAAAGCTGTGTACTCGGCCTGATTATTTGTCGTCTCGCCAATATACTCCCCATGAAAAACCGCCTCGCTATCCTCTACTCTAAGTACATACCCGATACCCGCCGGCCCTGGGTTTCCTCTCGCTCCGCCGTCGCTGTGCAACGTTGCTTTCTTCATATGCCTAATGACTAACGACTATCTTCACTCTTCCTGCCGGTGCAATATCTCTAATCTGCAATTGTAGACCTCGCCGCCCTTTAAATTCATTAATATCCAGATAAAACAGAACATCAACTGATTCACCGCTCTTCACCGTCTTTAATAATTCATCATCCGCCAAGCCAAATCCAATACCATCCAGCGGCTCATCACCATTACGAAAAACAAACTTGACATGTTCTTTTGTTTTTCCCACCAGCCGCCAATCAGCCAACTCCAATTGCCGCCCTACTAATTTAGGTCTTTTATTTCCTTCTCCATACGGAGAAAACTGCTCCAGCATTTCCGCCGTATCCCAGTTAAGTAAATTATGTTCCACTATCGCGTCGGCCTGTTCTTCCCGATAATTTATCTCATTTTTTATTTGGCCCGCCTTTTCAGCCAGCGCCCTGCTAAATTTATCCACCTTGTCATATTCCAGAGAAAACCCGGCCGCCGAAGGATGACCGCCGTAGTTGAGCAGATGCTCTTCCTGATCGGCAATTAACTTGAAAACATTCAAGCCTGCCGGTGCCCTGGCCGAACCCACCGCATGTCCATTACCACCACCTACTACAATAGCCGGCCGGGCAAACCTCTCACAAAGACGCCCCGCCACCAGACCTACCACTCCTGCAGCCCACTGACTGCCACTAGCAAACAGAATTGGCCCATCCAATTTACCGATCTGCTCTGTCACTTCACGTTCCACTTGTCGACTCAACGTCGACCGGGAACGATTATAACGTACCAATTCTGCCACCAGCTCATCAGCTCTGCGTTCCTCCTGTGTTAATAAAAGGTCCAATACTGGTTGACCATGCTCCAACCGCCCCGGTGCATTCATCAACGGCACTACACGATAACCGACGGTATCCGCATCCAACACATCACTGCCCCGTCTGGCAGTCTGTACTAATTTTCTAAGCCCCGGTCTGTTGCTTCGCCTCAAAACGCGCAATCCAAACGACACGATAGCCTTGTTCTCGCCCATCATTGGCACCATGTCCGCCACCGTTCCTAAGCACACCAAATCAAGCAGCCACTTTTCCATCTCCCTGTCTTCAAGTAATGCCTGCGCTAACTTCCAGGCCACCCCCGCCCCACATAAATAACCAAACGGGTACCTGCCTCTAGGATGCCGGGGATGCAGAATCGCCAATGCCTGGGGTAACTCCGCCGGTAAATTATGATGGTCTGTTACAATCACATCAATTCCCTGTGCCATAAGCCAAGCCACTTCTTCATAATCACTCACCCCGCAGTCCACCGTTATTAACAAATCCGCATCCACCGCCAACTTTCTCAAAACAGACATTCTTAATCCGTAACCGTCATTCAGTCGATGTGGTAAATATGGACTAACATTTGCCCCCAACATCTTTAGCACATCTATTAACACCGCCATGCTGGATATGCCATCAGCATCGTAATCACCATAGATAACTATGCATTCCTTTTTTTCTACCGCTCTTCTTATTCTGCCGACTGCCACCTCCATATCAAACATTAAATATGGATCATGAATATCTCGATTGTAACGCGGCTCAAAAAAGGCTTCCCGCTCACTACTTGCCACTCCCCGCTGCGCTAATAAAACTTCACGCAACTCTCCAGCCTCATTAATAATCCCACCGCCACCGGCGCTAACCAGCCACACCCTCTCCATATCCTGCATATCAATTTATTCTCGGCCCTTTAGTATGTCGGAAAAGCACATCCGGCTCCCCTTGAGTATGAGTTAGAAAACGCTGCAGCAGAGTTATGATTGCCGTGTATTGCGAAATAACACTGGATAAATCCCGTTGCACATCTTCTTGTTGTTGTAGCACATACACTAACCGCAACCAGTAATCCGACTCAATAGCCCTAATCCGCGCTTCTTTTACGTGCCGCTCGAACTCGCCGGCACTGTCCGCCGCGTTAGCCCGTACCAACTCTACTCCTACCGCCGTAGCCGCTCTCACCAACTCCTGCCGCACTACCGCATAGCCCACCGTATCGCTCAATGTCTCCGCCACCGTGATCACATCTTGAGTAACCTGAAAAATACGATCCCACAACTCCGCCTGGCGGCGCTCCCAAACCACATGTGTTTCTTCTGTCTTATTACCAGCCATATTCTCACAGTATACCACACTATGCTCTGCTGTAAGCTGGTCGATAACTTTCCAGATATGGCTGCAGGCTACACGACAGTTTCCCCCCCACGGCCGACTCTATCGCAAGCAACCGATTATATTTTGCTGTACGATCAGTTCTTGTCGGCGCTCCTGTCTTTATCTGTCCGGCTGCCACCGCCACCGCTAAATCAGCAATAAATGTATCCTCTGTCTCTCCGCTCCGATGCGAAATCACCACATTTTGTTTGGCCTCCTGTGCCAACAATATAGCCTGCAACGTTTCCGTTAGGGTACCTACCTGATTAGGCTTAATCAACACGGCGTTGCTCGCCTCTCGCACAATACCTTCTCTAATACGCGTAGCGTTGGTGGCGTACAAATCATCTCCCACCACTTGCACCACCCGCCCGTTATCCTTCATAAATTGCTGCCACGTATCCCAGTCATCTTCGGCAAAGGGATCCTCGAAAGACACTAACGGATATCTCTCCCGCCATGTCTTGTACTGATAAGCCAAGTCCACCGATGACAACATATCCCCATCCAGCTGATATTGGTTTGTCTCCGCGTCATAAAACTCCGTTGCCGCCGCATCAATACCCAAAAAAGCGTCCACTCCCGGTACATAGCCTGCCTTCTCAATCGCCCGCACCAGAAAAGTAAACACCATCTCGCTCGTCTCCAACTTCGGCGCAAAGCCACCCTCATCGGCAATTTCCACCTGAAATCCTTCTTTGAGCAATAGTTCCCGTAAAGCAAAATAAATTTCCACACCCATCCTTAAAGCTTCTGCAAAGTTAATCGAGCCCACCGGCAACACCTGATATTCCTGAATCGACAAAGCATTACTGGCATGCCGACCGCCGTTAATTAAATTCATCTGCGGCACTGGCAAAATCGGGGCACGATGCGCAAATAACTGCTGTAAATATAGGTATAGCGGCAAACCTTGACTGGCCGCCTCTGCCCGCGCACAAGCCAGCGAAACTGCCAATATTGCATTAGCCCCCAGACGCGACTTGTTTGCCGTGCCGTCCAACTCCAACAGGATGCGGTCAATTTTACTCTGGTTGGCCGTGTCCATTCCCAATAAAGCTGCGTGAATTTCGCCCTCCACATTCTTTACCGCCCTAAGCACTCCTTTGCCGTCATACCGCTCCTCGTCATTATCACGTAGTTCATACGCCTCATGACGCCCAGTGGACATACCAGACGGCACAATAGCCTGCCCCCTCACGCCCCCACCCTCTACTTTTGCCAGCACTGTCGGATTACCACGAGAGTCCAGCACTTCCAAGGCAGATATTTTTTCTATTTTTGGCATACTTCGTATATCTAATCAAACAGCGGCTCAAGTCCCGGCATGGCCTCGCCGCCCAAAAAAGCAACCATCGCTCCGCCCCCTACCGATACGTGGTTAAACTTCTTCACAAGTCCCTGCCTGGCCAGCGCACTAATGGTATCTCCTCCGCCCACCACCCGCCACGCATCCAAGTCTGCCATGCCCCGCGCTAATCCCGCCGTTCCCGCTGCGTAAGCCTTCACCTCAAACATGCCCAACGGACCATTCCACATAATCGTCTTGGCTTGCCGCAAAACATTCATATAACGCTCCACCGATGCCGGTCCCACGTCCCATATTCCAGCCGCATCACCGGGGATATTATCAACAGATAACACCCTAACCGCAGAATTATCACCACTTGCCGGACCCACCACCACATCTTCCGGCAATACAATTTTATCAGCCGCCCGCCCTAACAGACGTTTCGCCACCGCCACACTGTCGCTATCACACTGCTCCAACGTACACTTACCTTGCGCCGCTAAAAAAGCATTGGCAATAATCCCCCCCAGGCACAATTTATCAACCGAAACCAGCAGTTTGTCTAATAAATTAACTTTAGTGTGTAACTTTGCCCCACTCACCACCGCCACATATGAACGCTGCGGCCGTTCCATCAGTCTAGACAGTACTTCATATTCTTGCACCGTACGCCTGCCCGCACAGGCCGGCAGCAGCTTTGGTACTTTTGACACCGAGGCATGGTCCCTATGCAATACGCTAAAAGCCTCATTGACATAAACCTCCGCCACCCTGGCTAGCTCAGCAGCAAATTTTTCGTTGCCGGTTTCCTCCCGGACGTCCAGCCGCACATTAGGCAGCATAGTCACTCTCCCCTGTTCCATGCCGGTTACCATCGCCTCAACATCATTCCCGGCCAGGTGTTTCAAGATCATTACCCTTTCCCCCAGCAGCCTTTCCAACCGCCAGCGCACCGGCTCCACATCCACATTACTATCCCCCTCCTGCGGGCGACCTCGATGAGTCAGCAGTAGCACCTTGCATCTCCTCTGTATTAATTCTTCAATCGTCGGCAAAGCTGCCTTTATTCGATAATCATCTCCTTCAGCTATCATTCCGTCTTTACCGCTTGCTACATTAAAATCTACCCGCACCAGTACTCTCTTTCCATCCAGGAACACATCGTCCATTGTTCTCAATCGCCTTTTTTCCATACTCTTAATAATACCTCTATTACGCCTAAATTGTATTTTTTCAATTGGCTTGATACAATTGGCTTGATACAATAACCTTGTGTCGCTTTCCCTGCCCCCCTGTCGTTCCTTTCTTTAATGTTAGTGGGATGACTTGATCGGAACGACAGGGGGGCCCTTTCGTGCACTTTAACCACGCTGCGGTACTCTGCCTTCGCCATGTAACTTTAGATTAATCCCCTCTACATGACGAAGGCTTTTATATTTCCAGCACTACCGCCAGCGGCATATGGTCTGTTACGTCTACTTTGGGCACGTAGTGCTCAACAATTTTAATTTCTTTACTGACAAAAATCATATCTACCACAGCCGTGCCGAAACCACCGTCTTTTTTCCGCTTCATATTAAAAGATGACTTCAACTCGCCCTTAAAAACATTAGTTAACCGCTCCTCGATAATACCCACCGTTTTTGTCTTTTCCTTTACATTAAAGTCTCCAGCCAGCACAACATTTTCTTTATCCCCTATTTCCTTAACTATAGTCTTGGCCATGTTAAGCCGCCGCTCATTATCATCGCCGTCAAGCCCCCATATCCCCTGCGTATTAAACACATTTAACGTATTTCCACCAATCCTGACTGTGACATGCTGGAGATTCCTGGGCACATAAGTAAAGTCCTCACTTTCCGTAAAATTATCGTCGTAGGGCACATCATAAAACACCACATTTTCTGCTTCAACGGGAAATTTTGATAACACGCCGTTCCCCATCTCCGCCACCTCAAATCTCAAGTCCCGGAATGCCGGTGCAAAAGAATAATAAGGCAAAGCCAAAGCCTGACTTAATTCCTCAAGCGATCGATAACGCTTTTCCAGACTTTGATCATCACTTTTATATACCTCTTGCAGGGCCAGAATATCTGCCTGCTCATTCTGCAACCAATCCGCCAATTCATCCCACAACATCCCTCCATGCCATAAATTCAAACAAATGAACTTCAGACTCACATTAATCATGTTACAATATCACTGTGAACAAACAAGGCTTCACGCTCATAGAGCTCCTTGTCGTCATCGCCATCATCGGCGTACTGGTTGGGCTAGTCCTCGTCGCCATCGGCTACGCGCGGGAAAAAGCCATTATGGCCAACAAAATAAATTATGCCGGCCAGGTTCACCGTTCCGTGGTGGCCGAATGCGTTGGCATGTGGGATTTTGAAGAAACCTCCAGTACTACCGCCTTCGACACCTGTCAGGGTAAAAACAACGGTACAATCAGGAATGGCGCTGCCCGCGTTGATGGCGTAAATAATGGAAAGGCACTGGAATTTGATGCCACCAACGATTATGTATCCACAGTAAGCGACAATACCCTAAACCTATCAGGTTCCAACGTTACTATCAGCGCCTGGATCAAAATCAACCAGATACCAGCAACCAACAAGTATATTTACTACTACACACCAAACATCGATACCCGAACTTTGCTCTATTTAACGTCCACCAGCAAAATAATGCTATATATTGGAAGCCGATCCGTTACAGGCAATAAAGTCCTTGAAGTTGGCCAGTGGTACTTTGTCTCCGGAACTTACAATAAAGACACCAGGTATGCGACGATCTATGTGAATGATGAACAGGATAAAACAGAGCAGATCACGCCAGCCAGCTGGGTATCATCTTCCCTTCCTGCCATAGCATACATGGGTTATATGATAAACTCTACCCTAGATGACATCCGTGTTTATGGCGAGGCTATAACCCTGTCCCAGGTCCAACAACTGTATGCGCAGGGAGCAGGCAAACACCGCCTGACTAGCGGCAACTAATTTCCAATACCTGTTCCACCAGTCTATTGCTGTAACCCCACTCGTTGTCATACCAGGCCATTACTTTAACTAAATCCCCATCCACCGCTCGCGTCATTGACAAATCTACAATAGCCGAGTGCGGATCGCCGATGAAATCACTGGACACCGCCGGCTCATCCGTCACTGCCAGTACTCCCTTGTAAATCGGATTGACCGCCGCCTCTTTGAAAGCCTCATTTATTTCTTCCACCGTCGCTTTTTTCTTCAACACAAAACTGAAGTCGCTAATCGATACCACCGATAGCGGCACCCGCACCGCCACTCCATCAAATTTTCCTTCCAGAGACGGCATAGCACGAGTGGCCGCTATCGCCGCCCCCGTCGATGCCGGTATCATGTTCACGGCCGCCGCCCGGCCCCGACGCCAATCCTTTTTACTCGGCCCATCTACCAAACCCTGTGAAGACGTGTAAGCATGCACCGTTGTCAGCAACGCCTTTTTCACCCCGAACACATTGTCCATCACCGCCGCCACTGGCGCCGCACAGTTCGTAGTGCAGGAGGCGTTAGAAATTATCTCTTTACCCTTAAGTTCCTTGTCATTCACTCCCGTTACCACCGTCGGCACTCCCTCACTCTTGGTTGGCGCCGATATTATGACATGTTTGGCCCCCGCCTCAATGTGCCCGCGCGCCTCTTCTTCTTCTGTAAATACGCCCGTCGACTCTATCACCACGTCTACCTCCATCTTCTCCCACGGCAGCTTAGTCGGATCAGGTTCACTCAGCACTGCCACCCGGTCCTCATCCACCACAATTTCACTCCCCTCCACTTTTACTCCCTGACCATACCTGCCATATACAGAATCGTATTTCAGCAAATACACCAGATTTTCAATGTCCCCTAAATCATTTACTGCCACCAGGTCTATTCCATTTTGCTCCAACGCCAACTTAAACACCGCCCTACCTATTCTGCCAAACCCATTAACGGCCAATTTAACCGACATTATTATATTTCTCAACAATTATATCACTGTTTTCCTCTATTATCTTGCTCACTGCCTCCTCATCTAGTAAGCCTTGGCGTGCTCCAATGTACTGCAACACCGAAGTTGAATTGCCATTACCCCATAACATCGCTTCCTCCACCGGCTTATCACGAATAATCGCACTTAGAAAACCAGCCCCATAAGAGTCGCCCGCTCCTGTTCTTTCTACCACCGGCCCGCGAAATATTTTCAAAAACCTGATACCACCCCCGCCCGACACATAAGACCCATCCGGCCCATCAGTCAGCACCATAGTCTTTACTCCCAAGTCATGAAAGCCTTTGGCTAAATCATCAATTCCGCGAGTCTTCACTCCCAGCACTTCTGCCGACTCTTCACGATTAAGAAATAGCACGTCAGTCCTGGCCAGCAATGGTTTTAACTTTTCCAATCCCAGGTGCATCTGATGTGTACCCGGATTAAACGCCATCTTAACTTTCTGGTTACTCTCCAGATACTTGAGTACCTGCTCGTGCAACCGCAATACTCCTTTGCCGGAAGCCGATGTCAAATATATCCATTTAGTATCAGCCAGCTCCGGTAATTCATAGTCACGAGGCTCATGGTAGACAAAGATTGTACGTTCCCCCCGATAATTAATAACCATCGAGAGATTCGTACCATGCAACTTATCAAACACCACATAACGCGTATCCACATTATTTTCCGCAAACACGTGCCTTGCTCGCTGCCCTTGCTCGTCGTCACCTACCATCGTATACACCGCCGAATGTAAACCCAGCCTGGCTACTCCAACGGCGTGGTTGGCCGCGTTACCCACTGCCGGTACATCTGTTTTCTTGTCTACCACAATCTTGTCTGCATAGTTAAAGGATATGCGACAGTTTTCTCCATTTAAATCACATTGCACAATAGCATCGCTCATTTCCAAAAAAATATCCTGCGTGGTGTCACCAATCGCAATTACATCAAACTTTTCTGCTGTATCAGACATACTATCAGTCTATCATACCCTTACTCGGTCCGCCGAGCCAAGTATCTTTATCTTCTCTTCGACCACCCTCTGCACCGCCTCTCGCGCCGGTCCGATAATTTTACGCGGGTCGTATCCCTTATGCCCCTGGCTAAAATAAGCCTTAACCGCCCCTTCAAAGGCAATTCTCATCTCCGTATCGATGTTTACCTTGCACACGTTAGACCGAGCCACCTTCTGTAAATGCTCCGCCGTAATCCCGGACGCCCCATGCAAGACCAGCGGTACTCGCATCAACAGGTGGCCCAATTTTTCTACTAACTCAAAACGAATATATTCTTTGCCGGTAAAAGCACCATGCATCGTGCCCACCGACACCGCTAAAGCATCAACCCTGGTCTCTTCAACAAATTGCTCCGCTTGGCTTGGGTCAGTTAACATTTCGTCCGGCGTGCGGTCTTCTTTAAGGTTCTTCATTCCTTCCGCCCCCAAAATTGCTCCCAGTTCAGCCTCCACCCACACTCCCCGCTCATGCGCGTAAGCTACCACCTCACGCGTCATGCTTATATTATCCTCAAAAGACTCCCTTGACGCATCAATCATCACCGATCCATAGCCAGCCTCAATACATCTTTTAACCACCGCCGGGCTTTTACCATGATCCAAATGCAACACCACCGGCACTTCACATTCTTCAGCAATCGTCTTAACAATTTGCGTCAATACCTTGAGGCCTGCGTACTCAATTGCTCCCTCCGAAGTCTGTACAATCACCGGCGACGATTGCGCCGCCGCCGCCGCCACGATTGCCTGGGTTATTTCTAAATTAGATGTATTAAAAGCCCCAATAGCAAAGTCGCTATCCATGGCATTTGTCAGCAACTCGTGTGGTCTGATCAACATAACAATTAAGCCTCCGCCGCTTCCTGCACAATCTTCACAATATCCACAAACTGGCGCGGCTCCACCGATGCCCCGCCTACTAATACCCCGTCCACTCCCGGCTCTCTGACATACTCTCCCACATTACTCGATTTTACACTGCCACCATACAAAATACGCAGGCGCTGGGCTGCTTCATTGCCAAAACGCCCGGCTACAATTTTCCGCATCAACAACATTATTCCAGCCACATCATTTGGATCTGGCGTATCTCCCGTTCCAATAGCCCAGATTGGTTCATACGCCACCGCAATTTTCGGCAGACTCGTACGCATCAACTTACTTAAAAGCACCCTAATTTGATCTGTCACTTTATTTGTCGTCTGGTCTGCTTCACGCTCCTCTCCCGTCTCTCCAATACACACTACCGGCATTATACCGTGTTGCATAAGCATGTTGGCCGTCCGCTGTACTCCTTCTTCCGTCATTCTCGTCAAAGTCCGCTGCTCTGAATGCCCCACAATACACCATTTCACATACGGCGCCACTTGTAACACCGACGCCTCGCCCGTCCAGGCTCCTTTTTCTTCCCAATGCACGTGTTGCGCTCCCACCATTATTTTCCCTCTTAATCCCAACTCCTCACTCACCACCCCCAAAGAAGGATGCGAGGGGCACACCACCACTTCCGTATCAGGCAAAGCCACATCTTTGAACTGTCGCTTTAAGGCCCGGGCCAATTCCAGCTCACCTTTATGCGACAATTCCATTTTCCAGTTGCCTACCACTAATGATTTCTTCTCCATAGTTATATTTACTACGCCAATAAGTTTAACACAGCAGCCACGCTACCCAGGGTTAGTACCGTTACTATCGATGCCGAAATGCAAACGCCTATCAGAATTGCTATAAACGATTTCTGTCTAGGCAAACCAAAGACAAAAGCAGCCAGGGCTCCCGTCCAGGCCCCCGTCACTGGCAAAGGAACGGCCACAAACAACGCCAAAGCCCAATAACTATATCGCTCCACTCTTTCACTTAACTTGCGCCGCGTGCGTTCAAACAACCACAGCACAAAACGATCTACTATCCCGGAACGCCCACTCATCCATTCTGTCACTGGCCCTATATACCGCAACAGGAAATAGATCGGCAACATATTACCCAGAACAGCCAGTGCCACTGCCAGCGCTACCGGCAATTTATAAACCACCAGTGCCACCGGCAAAGCCCCTCGGAGTTCTCCCACCGGCATCATCGCCAAAACAACCGTGGCTAGCATAGTTTTCCACATAGATTAAGTTATCTCCCGCAAAAAGATAGCTGAGTCTTCCGGCACTGTTTCAGTAATCTCCAACCCCGTCCCCATTTCAAAACCTCCCCACACATTGAGACGCGGTAATATCTGCACGTGCCAGCGAAAATGCGAAAACTTATTTTTGTCGTTAGTAAAACCAGTCTCATCGCAGGGGGCCGACAGTATATAATAATTGTACGGCGGGTCGTTCAATCCCCTATACAATTTTGCCATTACATTCTGTAAAATCACCGCCAAAGACTCGCGCTCTTCAGGCCCAATGTTCTCAAAATAAGGATCATGTCTCCTGGGTAACACCCACATCTCAAATGGTACTCGCGAAGCATAGGGGCAAAAAGCCACAAAGTGTTCGTTATCCTGCACAATTCTCTTCCCCTCTCCTGTCTCAAAATCCAGTATTACCTGATACGGCTCCTGGTTGTGCTGCCCCGCGTACTGCTGTGCCCCGTGCAAAATATCGTACACGTCCCGCGGCAACACCGGCACCGTTAATATTTGATGATGAGGATGTTCCAAAGAAGCACCCGAAGCCTCCCCATGATTCTTTATTATCTGGATGTAATTCACCGATGGTTTCTCCCGCAGCTGGCGGTAGCGTATTACCAACGCCTCCAGCTGCAGCGCCAGCTCCGATTCAGTCAGTAACGCATCAACTTGATGATGCCAGCGAGTAGCCAACACTTCGTGGTAGCCCACAGATTCAATAGCTCGATATGGCCCTTGGCTCCAGCTGCGATAATCATCCTTGGGCAAAAAGGCAGGATATTTATTAGGAAAAATATGTAGCTGCCATTCATCCGGGTCATCCGGCAAGCGCAGCACATCAGCCTTCTGCGGAAACCTGTCCAACTGGCAAAAGGGACATCCTTCCTTATACTTCGGCTTTGCTTTCGGCCGGGTCCTGTCTTTTGTAAAATCACCCGGTCGTTTAGCCCGACCGGAGGCCACCACTACCCATTTTCCGGTCACCAGGTCCTGCCTGATTTCACCAACTTCTTTTTGTTGTCTAGACAATAGCTTAACTTTTTCACGTTTATTCCTGGCGATTTTTGTCTGCTCTCTCATAGTTCACTGGTTGCTAGTCACTTATATATACCTGACCAGATATTGAGCCTCACTTGCACTACTTCGCGCAACACCTGGGAATAAGCTTTCATCGACACCTTACTATTCGGATCATTCACCCAACGAATTGGCCGTTCCAACACTTTATATTCCAGTAAACGAGCCACCGCGAGCGCCTCTACATCAAAGCCCCAACGATCCAATGTTAACCGGGAAAAAACCTCTTCCGACGCCTTGGCCGAAAACAGCTTAAAACCCGCCTGGGTATCCTTAATTCCCGGCACTGCCCAAGCACGTATCCATAGATTACCCAGGTCGCCCAGTTTCTCCTTCCACCATGGCTGATGCACGGCAATATCGGCCCCCGGTACATCGCGAGAACCAATTACCACATCGAAACCCATGCTCATGTATGGTAAAAAGTTTCTTACCTGATCAACGCTGGTAGCATTGTCCGCGTCCATAAACAGCCGATACTCACCCGACACATGAGTCATGCCATATCGCACCGCGTAACCCTTGCCCCGATTATTTCCATATTGCAGCAATTGCACCCGCGAGTCGGTAACTGCTGCCGCTCGCACTAAATCTGCTGTCTTATCTTTGGATCCATCATCCACCACGGCAATTTCCCAGTTATAATTCTGCTCACTCAAATACTTGACCGTCGCCTTCAAGGTTTTCGGCAGTCTCTTCGCTTCGTTATACGCCGGGATGACTACGGACAAATACACTCCCATGCCGCCAGTATAACACCAAAAGAAAAAAGCCCCACTTTGCGCGGGACCAGCCAGGCGAATAATAGACACAATTCCGAAGATTATCTTCGGAATTGTGTCTATAGCGCTTCTAATCCTCCAAATCAATGAGTAAATGTCCTACATCTGCAATTGAACGAGCATAGTCAGCTTCATCCTCAACAAACGATCGATACTTATTTGCTGACATCATGCTATGAATAAGGGTTCTGTGACACATTATATTTCTTTTCAAACCTCCCGACGTGTAATTATCCAAAGACGACCACTCATACCCACTCATCTCCCCGGTAATTCTCGCCACATATGGGTTAAGATGAATATACCGACTCACGTGAAGCAACTGTTCATCTTGTTCAATCAATATTGCCTTGAATGGATGGATAAACAATGAGCCCGATCGATCACATCGAATATTAAAGTAACGACTATAGCTTGTAAGTAATCGTCGCATATACAAGGAAGTGCCCCCTTCGATATTCTCACGTATCAGCAAATGCACATGATTATCCATAAGACAGTAACACAGTAAATCAACCAAGCCTTCGCCCCCCAATACTAAGTTATTTTCTTCCTTCATTTTTTTACTTAATGAAAAACAACGACTTGGCCCCCGGTGCAAACAATGTATCAATAGAGACAGAAAGCGCTGACGATCATTATAATCCAAGAATATTTTTCGCTTCTCCACCCCACGCGAAAAAACATGATACACCTCACCAGGTGCTAAGTCGTCATAGCGATACCCCATATAAGACTATTATACGCCAAATCAAGACAATTCCGAAGATAATCCTCAAACTTCTCCTCAAACTTCTTGTTACCCATCACTAAAATGTTTAGCAAGATAATCCGCTAACATCAAGCGGGCCGCTTCCACATGCTCTTCAGCTATTTTTCCCCCTTCGGCTTGAAGATTTCGCCTCGCCTCTTTGCTGGAAAATACTTCATCCACGCCTTCCACTTCAACTTCATCACCAAGTTCGTCCTTTAATCTGGCAACAAAATCCAGCGACACTCGCGTTTGCGCCGTCTCTTCCCCCGATAAACTTTTCGGCACACTCACTAAAATTTTAACTATTTCTTCCTGCTCAACTACGTTTCTGACTATACCCAGCACATCATCTTGTTTTTGATCAATCGTCGAATACCTTAGCGCAATTCTATCCTCCATGTTCGCCATGGCCACCCCAACATATCGCTCCCCATAATCCAGACAAAGGATATTATTTGACATTTGAATTTTGGATTTTGGATTTCGTAAGTATTCTTGGTCCTGACGGCATGATAGCCACCGTATGCTCCTCATGAGCCGCCAGTCCTCCCCCTTTCGTTTCCACCGTCCATCCATCTCCGCTGGTCTTCACCTCCGCGTTACCCACCGCTACCATTGGTTCAATAGCAATAACCAGTCCCTCTTTTAATTTCACTCCTTTTCCTGCCTCGCCATAGTTTGGTACTGCCGGTTCTTCGTGCACATCATATCCTACTCCGTGCCCCACCAACGCTCGCACAACTTCAAAGCCCTCTCTCTCAACATGCGTCTGCACAGCCTCTCCAATATCGCCTATTCTATTTCCTACCCGGCATTTCTCTATGGCCTCAGCCAGCGCCTGGCGAGTTACCATCATAAGTCTGGCAGCTTCGTCTGTCACTTTGCCCACCCCCACCGTCTGCGCGCTATCTGTGTACAAGCCCTTATATTCAATGCCGCAATCAAGCCCAACCACATCTCCCTCTTTAAAAACAGTATCATTTGGCAATCCGTGCACTATAGCCTGATTAACCGAAACACAAAGCGCCGCCGGAAATGGTTTTTTTCCTTTCGGCGCATAATTTAAAAACGACGGTTTGGCTCCCCTGTCCGCGATTAATTCCTGTGCTAAAGCATCCAGCTGCCTGGGAGTAACCCCTGCTTTCACCTCACTCACCAGCCGTTCAAGAACTTCTGCCAGAATCGCGCCGCCCGAAGCCAAACACTCTATTTCCTTTGCTGTCTTTAAACGAATCACTTCTTTTCAAATTCCCCGATCACTTTCATTATCTGCTCATGCACCTCCGGTATGGCCAACATGCCATCCACCTCCCGCAAAATGCCCCGTTGCCTATACTTTTCCACTACCGGCCAGGTCTGCGCCATAAATTCGTTCCAGCGCGTGGCAAACTTTTCCGGATCATCGTCCGGACGCCGGCCTACCTGGCCACCCCGTTCCTCGCACTTTTTCTCATCCACCAATGTAAAAACAGGGAAATCTCCTCCCTGAGCCTTAAGGCAGAACTGACGCTTGGCGTTACGACTTATCATCTCTTTTTTGTCTATCTTCAACAAAATCGGCAACGGGTCTCCCCACTTTCTCTCCGCAAAAAACTTATCTACTATTTCTCCCTCCCTGACCGTACGCGGCGTCCCGTCAAATACCAGTTTCTCTCCTCGCTCTAAATTTTTTTGTACCTGTGTGGTTACTATCTCCGCCGCCATTTCCGGCGGCGCCAAATATCCACTGTCGATTATCTCCTTCACTTTGCGCCCCAGCGATGTATCCTGTGCGGATACATCGCGAAACGCATTACCTGTGCTAAACTGCACGTAGCCAATCTTTTCCGCCAGCATTGACGCCTGGGTACCCTTGCCCGCCCCCGGCGGGCCCATGATATAAATTACCTTAGGTAAGAAAGCCTTCATATTCGCGCATCGTCATCTGCGACTCCACCTGCTTCATCGTTTCCAATACCACCGACACCACAATCAGCAGTGCCGTGCCCCCGATTGTCAGCGTGGCAATGCCCAGCATCCCCTGCATAATCAGCGGCAACACCGCAATCAACCCCAGGAATATCGCTCCCGTCAGCGTAATCCGATTTATTACATACTTAAGAAAATTAGCCGTGCGCCTGCCCGGCCTGATTCCAGGCACAAAGCCGCCTTGCTTTTGCAGGTTTTCGGCGATGTTTTTGGGATCGAACGTTACCGAAGTGTAAAAATAGGTAAACACCACCACCAACACAAAATAGAAAATACCGTAAAACCACTGGTTCTGAAACATATTTACCACCCAGGTCGCCCCTCTGGACACAATGGCGCTGTCCACCCCCACCAAAAAGCTGGCTACCATGCCGGGAAACAACATCACCGACAAGGCGAAGATGATTGGAATAACGCCCGCCTGGTTGACTCTAAGTGGCAAGTGCGTCGAAGCTCCGCCAAATACTCGCGAGCCCCGCACCCGCTTGGCATAACTTACCGGTATGGACCGCTGTCCTTCCGTTACCATTACCACGCCGGCAATCACCACCACCGACACTACCAGGAAGGTTAGGTACGTCAGCAACTGATCCGGCGTCCAGGTAGCAATAGTTTGTATTGTTATTTGCGGCAGGCGAGCAATAATACCCACAAAGATAATTAGGGAAATACCATTACCAATACCCTGCTCTGTTATCAGCTCGCCCAGCCACATCAACAAAACCGTACCCGCTGTCACGGTAATAATGGCTACCGCCAAATCCCAGGGAGAAAACATCAGGCCCACTCCTGCGCCGGCGCCCTGCCTTTGTAATAAATTAATAAAAGCAAAAGACTGCAAAGCCGCCAGCGGCACCGTCAGTTGCCGCGTCCACTGATTAATCCTGCGTCGCCCCGCCTCGCCCTCTTCCTTAGCCATTTCTTCCAATTGCGGCACAATCATCGTTAAAAGCTGCATCACAATCGAAGCCGTAATATATGGTCCCACTCCCAACATCACTATCGACAAGTTCGACAAACCGCCCCCGGAGAATATGTCCAGCAACCCAAACAGCTGGTTACCTCCAAACAAAGCTTCCAGGCTTTCCCGCGGCACTCCCGGCAAAGGAATAACAGCTATTACCCGAAACACCGCCAGCAGCCCGAAGACAACCAGTACTTTCTTCCGCAACTCTGGAATTCTGAAAACCTGCAACGCCTTTTTCCAATCAAGCATGTATTAATTCTACTTTGCCGCCAGCCTTTTCAACAGCCTCTTTTGCTCCCGCGCTGCAAGCGTGTATCCGCACCGTTAGCTTGTTCTTCATCTCTCCTCCCCCAACCAACTTTATCTTGTCCCGATTACCCGCTACCAGACCAGCCTTTTTTAGCGCCCCTATGCCAACAATACTGTCTTCGTCAAACCTGTTCAGCTGTGCCACTTTCACCACCGCCGGGCGTACCGCCTGTGAAGCAAAGACCTGCTTGACACCTCGCCCCTTCGGCAAACGTTGATACAGCGGCGTCTGGCCCCCTTCAAAACCGGCCCTGTTCGTATAACCAGCCCGCGAGCGTTGTCCTTTCATTCCCCGGCCAGACTTGGCCCCCCTGCTGCCAATACCACGCCCCACCCGCTTCGCCTTCTTTGTTATTTTTTTCAACTCTGACAATTTCATAGCCTAGTGTAGTTTCTTCATCGCTGTCACAGCAGCCCGAACATTACTAATTTTGTTTGCCGAACCAAAACGCTTGGCCACGAGGTCTCTAACCCCAATCAGGTCCGCTACCAGACGTATGGGGCTACCCGCAATAATACCCGTTCCTGGCCGAGCCGGCTGCAACAAAACCTGGGCTCCCTTAAACTTGGCCGATACTTTGTGCGCAATAGTACCGTCTTTTACCTTAATATTTATCATATTCTTTGCTGCCTGATTATAAGCTTTCTGGATAGCCGTTTGCACATCACGACTGCGTCCTAATCCAAAACCAACCTTGCCAGCCCTGTTCCCCGCCACCACACTAGCCCGAAAACTAAAACGTCGTCCTCCCTTTACCACTCGCACCACTCGCGCTATATCCAACACCTCATTCTCATATTCCTGTTCTGCTTTCCCGCCGGAAAAAGTATGTCGCTTCGCTGTCTCTGTCATAGTTTTATTCCCGCCTCTCTTATGCCTTCCGCCACTGCCTTCACCCGGCCATGATAGGCATATCCTCCTCGATCAAACACTACTTTTTTGACGCCCATTTCAATCGCCTTTTTTCCTGCTTTCTTACCCACCTCGCCCGCTTTCTTGATTTTGCCTCCCTTACCGCCAGCTCCTCGCACTGTCAACAAAGTATGTCCCTTTACGTCATCAATTAATTGCACACTAACAGAGCTGTTCCCCCGAAAAACACTGGCCCGCGGCCGCTCGGCCGTTCCCTTCAAACGAGCCCGTATCCTTCTTTGTCGTTGTTTTCGTTTCTGCTCAAGCATAGGCCTATTCAGTTGTTCCCACCATCTTACCAACCTTGCGCCGTACCTTTTCGCCATGATAACGAATTCCTTTTCCTTTGTAAGGCTCCGGCCTGCGCACCGCCCTGATATTAGCCGCCATTTGTCCCACCTGTACTTTGTCATACCCTTCCACTGTTATTGTTTCTTTTTCCACCGCGAAATTAATCCCTTCCGGCGCCTCTATGACCACCGGGTGAGAAAAACCAACAGACAATTCCAGATTTTTGCCCGCCAGCTTGGCTCGATAACCTACTCCATGCAATTCCAGCTCCTTACGGTAACCTTCGTTTACTCCCTCCACGATATTAGCTAGACGCGATCTGGTTGTGCCCCACAAAGCAGCTGCCCGCTTGCCGGATCGAGCAACCGAACAAGTCAACTGGTTATCACACAGCTTCACCTCAACATCAGGATGTACCACGTACCCTAATTCTCCCTTTGGTCCCGTCACTTTTACGATTTGATTTTCCACCGTCGCTGTAACGCCGTCGGGTAAAGTTATCGATTGTTTTCCAATTCGTGACATAATAGAGAGCCTATTCCCAAATCTCACAAACCAGCTCGCCCCCCAAACCCCGGCGACGAGCCTCTACTTCATCCATCAGTCCGCTGGAGGTAGACAACACATAAAAACCAGGTCGACCGCCGGCCCACGGCAATTCGCCAGCTTTCACGTAACGCCGCCGGCCCGGACTGCTCAAACGGCGCACCTGGCCAATCTTTGGCTCTTTGCCCTGGTAAGCCAAACTAATAATCAACTTCGCTTTAGTCCCTTCCTGAACTCTAGTCGATGAAATCATCTTCTTTTTTTGCAAAAAACCAGCCAGCTGTTCCTTAAAATGAGAATATGGCACAGCCACCCTTTCCTTGCCTACCTGCTGTGCCGTAATCAAAGACGTTAACATGTTTGCTATCGGATCCATAAAACAAATATTACCATGATGACTTTCTTATGCCGGGAATAGTGCCCTTCTCTGCCTGTTCCCGAAAGCAAATACGGCAAAGTCCAAAATCCCGCATATAGCCTCGTTTGCGTCCACAAACCGAGCAACGAAGCGTCAGGCGCGTGCTAAACTTCGGCTTCTTTGCGCTCTTTGCTATTTGAGATACTTTTGCCATATATTGGAGCACTATCTATTAAAAACGTTCAGCTAGTCAAGTTCACTTGCTTCCGCCAAAGGAAAATTCAACTCCCGCAGAAGCTTAATGCCTGACTTGTCGTCCGGTGCCGAAGTAATTATATTCACCTGCACACCAAACACTGCATCAGTTTTTTCGGGATGAATCTCAGGAAAAGCTAATTGTTCCTTGAGCCCATAATTCAAGTTACCATGACCATCAAAACTCGATACCCCGACACCACGAAAGTCACGCACTCGCGGCAGTGTCAAATGCACCAGTCGACGGACAAAATCATTCATCCGCTGACCGCGCAACGTCACCCGGTATGCCACCAGATTACCTTGCCGCACATTAAAACCAGCCACGGCCTTCTTCGCCCGACACTCATGCGGCATTTGTCCTGTAATGGCCTTCAGGTCTTTCTGTACTGCCTCCAGGAACACCTTGTCATCTCGATTTTTACCCACCCCGACGCTCACCACAACACTCGTCACCCTCGGCACCGCATGGATATTTAATTTCCCTTTGCCTGATGCTTGGTTCATAATTCCTGATTCTACTCAATGACTGCCTGACATTTCTTGCAAACACGCTGACGCTGGCCGGCTTCACGTTTTATGCCCACCCGGGTGCTCTTTTTGCAAGTCGGGCAAACCAGCTGCACATTGGATATGTGCACAGGAGCCGCCACCGACACTCGCTGTCCTTTCTCCCCTGCCTTGCGCGGCCGAATGTGCTTCTTAGCCATATTGACCCCCTCCACTAACACCCTTTCCTTTTCCGGTAGCACTGCCATGACTTTCCCGGTCTTGCCCTTGTCTTTACCCAGCAACACCTTTACCACATCGTCACGTTTTATCTTGCTCACCATACTTCCGGCGCTAATGATATAATTTTCTGATAACCTTTAATTCTGACCTCGCGCGCCACCGGGCCAAACACACGCGTGCCAATCAAGTCATGACTATCCTTCTGTAAAACAACGGCTGCGTTATCATCAAACCTTATAGCCGAACCGTCCGGCCGCTTATGCTCTTTTCGCACTCGTACCAGCACAGCTCGTACTACCTCGCCCTTCTTTACCGACGCTCTTGGTTCTGCCACCTTTACCGCAGCCACAATCACGTCCCCCAGGTAAGCATAGCGCCGCCGGGTGCCACCCAGTACTCGTATCACTTCCAGCAGCCGCGCCCCCGAGTTATCGGCCACCATCAATTTACTGCGTTCATGAACCATAGTTTTCAATTACCCATCTTTTGCGGGCTGAAACTGGCCGCGTCGAACGTATGGTTACCAGGTCGCCCACCTGCGCCTTATTGTCTGGATCGTGCACCAGAAAACGACGTGTCTTTACTATTTTTTTACCATACAAACCATGATGCCTCTCCTTTGCCACCGATACGGCCACCGTTTTGTCCCCTGACTTCTTTACCACTACGCCTTTCATAACTTTCCTCCTTTTTCTTTCAATATCGTATCGGCTCTTGCCACGTCTCGTCTCAAAATCGCCAACCGGGCATGATTTTTCTCTTTTCCCGAAAGCACTGCTTCTTTCAAAGCCTCATACTCAACTTTCAGCTCCACCGTCCGCGCTTTCAGCCGCTCTGTGCCTAATTCCCGTAAATCTCTTACTTTCATCATAGTTCTCTTTTAATAAAACGAGTCTTAACTGGCAACTTCCGACCAGCTAAACGTAATGCCTCCCGCGCATCTTTCTCAATAACACCATCCATTTCAAAAATAATCCGCCCCCGTCGTACCACCGCCACAAAATGATCAACCGAACCCTTTCCTTGTCCCATTGGTACCTCCTGTCCCTTACGCGTGATTGGTTTGTCAGGAAAAACCCGAATCCAAATCTTGCCACTCCGCATCACAAAACGGGTCATCGCTCGCCTGGCTGCCTCAATTTGCCGTGCCGTCACCCAGCGACTTTCTAAAGCCTTCAGCCCGTATTGACCAAAAGCAATCTCAGCCGCCTGACTACTCATCCCTCGCACAACACCCTTCATGTGCTTACGATGCTTAACTTTTCGAGGTAGCAACATAGCGTTTAGAATCCTTTGCTTTTTCCGCCAGCGAACGACGCCGCGAACTTACCCTTGCCTTGCGTTGTTGTCCCGGCTTTTCCTCCTCCGGCAACAAGTCTCCTCTATTGATCCACACCTTAACTCCTATCGTGCCGTAGGTGGTATACGCCGTACGCCCAGCATAAGAAATATCCGCTCGAAAAGTATGCAGTGGCACGCTACCTTCAGACATCCACTCTGTACGCGCAATTTCTGCTCCGTTCAGACGACCAGCCACCAATACTCGCACCCCCTGAGCCCCAGCCTGTATAGCACGAGAAATAGTCTGCTTCAACACTCGGCGGAAAGGGAAACGACGCTCCAATTGTTCCACTACCTGCGTAGCCACCGCTCCCGCATCGGTGTCAGGGTTATGCACCTCTTGTACGTTTATTTGCAGCCTTTTTTCTCCTCCCAGCTTACGTAGCAAATCTTTCTGTATTTGCTCAATACCGGATCCGCCCCGGCCAATTACCATAGCCGGCCGTGAGGTATGCACCATTAAAACAATTTCCTGTTTTCCGCCTCCCGACTTTGCCGGACCGCGCTCTATTTCCACCCGCGAAACAGAGGCATTTCTTAGCTTCCTGGCAAAATAGTCTCTGATTTGAAGGTCAGCCAAAAGATTTTCCCGAAACTTACCTCGGCGATCCGCAAACCACCGGCTATCCCAAGCCCGTAGAATATTACCCACTCGCAGTATATTTGGATTAGTCTTTCTGCCCATAAAATATAGTTATATGCTCTTCCTTCTGTGAGTCTTCTTTTTCTCTCCCCCCTGTTGCTGCATTTTTATTTTCTGAAACACGCCGGAAGTTGTCGGCACAGCAGCCCGCCCGGTTACTGCAGCATCTTCCACTGACTTATCAACCTGTTCCCGCTGTGCCAGCTCATCCACCGTCAACGTATCAATATCAGCCTGTCTTGCTTTTGGCTTCTTCCTTTTCTCGCCACTGGCCACAATCTCTTCCAGCACCACCGTTATGTGACAAGCTCTTTTTACAAAAGCGTGAGCCATCCCCCGGCTAGCCGGCCGCCAGCGTTTAAGACGCATACCATCATTTACCTTAAGTTCTGCTACTTGCAAATTATCCTCCTCTAATTCGTGGTTGTGCTGCGCATTAGCTACCGCCGAGCGGAGCACTTTACCGATCACCTTTGCCGCTTTGCCGCCCTGCCAGTCAAGTTGGCCCAAAGCTTCACGCACCGGCAAACCAACTACTACTTCACGCAAGCCGCGCACTTTACGAGGAGTCATACGGGCATTAGAAATGTGTGCTTTGACTTCCATAATTAATTACTTAATTTTTATTCTCACCCGGCTTTTCGCTCGCTCCTGCTACTTGTCCGCCGGTTTGGAGAGCCGCTTCAGCCTCTCGCTGGATGCGACCGCCATGTCTCACGAATTTGCGGGTAGGCGAAAACTCACCCAGCTTATGCCCCACCATATCCTCTGATACCAACACCTCTATGTGCTCCTTCCCGTTATGAACACCAAACCGAAAACCAACCATTTCCGGGTAAATAGTAGACTGCCGAGACCAGGTCTTAATGACCGTGCGATCTCCTGCCCGCATACCCCTCACCTTCTTCAACAACTTTTCATTTATGAAAGGTCCGCCTTTTTTTAGTGATCGAGCCATGACGATATATTAATTACTTCTTCTTCTTTGGCAAGCGACGCTTCACTATCAGCGCATTGGAATACTTTCCCTGGCGTCTTGTTTTTACTCCCAAGGCCGGCTTGCCCCATTTAGTTTTCGGATGTTTAAGTCCAATCGGCTGCGCCCCTTCCCCGCCACCATGCGGGTGATCAACCGGGTTCATTACCTTGCCCCGTACCTGCGGCCGCCGCCCTCGCCGCCGCATTCGGCCAGCACTACCGACTCTCACCAATCGATGGTCTGCATTACCAACCGCGCCAACCGTGCCATAAACATCCCGTGGCACATAACGAATCTCACCTGAAGGTAATTTCAGTAAAGCATGCTCTTCCGCTACATCCATAATTGTGGCATAAGCCCCGGCCGATCGAAACAACACTCCACCTCTGCCGCTTTTCAACTCAACGTTATACACTGTCAACCCCGGTGTTATATTCATAAGCTGCATCCTATTGCCCGGCGTCTCCGCCGTTTTTTTATCAGCCACTACTACATCGCCCACCGTCGCCCCTTGCCAGGCTAATTGATACCGTCTATCTCCGTCAACATAAAGCAATAACACAATAAATGCTGAACGGTTTGGGTCATACTCAATTCTCTCCACTCTAGCCGCTATTCCCAACCTGTCCTGTCCAAAATCAACACTTCTGCCCCGTTTTTTGGCTCCTCCGCCCCGATGGCGAACTGTTATTTTACCATGGCTACCCCGTCCACTTCCCCTTGTCTTAGCAGTTGTCAACGCACGATGAGGAGCGCCACTATGCAAATTCGAACGATCAACTCCCGACGCCTGCTTCCGCGCCGCCCTATTACTTTTGTAAATCTTCAGTGCCATAATAGCTTATACTCCCAAATTAAAAGACTGCATATCGTCCACCACAACATAAGCCTTTTTCCAGGCTGCTGTTTTACCCGCCGTGTTTCCTCGCCGCCGCTTCTTGGACAACATCGTTACCGTCCTGATTTTTTTAGGCACCACACCATACCGCGTCCTAACAGCCCGGGCAATCTGGTTTTTGCTGACGCCCCGCGCTACTCGAAAGGTCACCACATTCTTCTCTTGCAACCCTGTTCCTTTTTCCGTCATCAGTAATCGTAAACCAACACCCGTCGCCGCCGGCGCAGCCGCTTTCTTCTCGGCCGATCCTTTATTCTGTTTTTTACCAAAAGAAAATAATGCCATAGTGTTAGTTCGCTGTTATTCGTTTCTTTAGCAATGGTAAAACTTTCTCGTCAATCCAGACATGCTGCGCTGCCATCACGTCCGCCACACTTAACTGTGATACCCGCCGTACTCTAACCGACGAAAGGTTATGCGCTGCCCGAACCAGGCTATTCTTTTCAGCCACTATAACCAAAACGCCGCGCTGGCCGCGGGCGGCCGCGGCTACTTCCTTTGTCTTTGTCAAATTATTGGTACCAAAACGCACCACCTCAATGCTGCCAAGGCGCACATGGTCACCCAATGCCCCAGCCAGAGCCCGACGCGCCATTTTTTGCGGCATCACCGCCCGTTCCTCCCGTCGCGATTGAGGCCCAAAAGTTACTCCTCCTCCCACCCACAATGGCGACCGCCGCGAACCATGACGAGCCCTGCCCGTACCCTTTTGGCGCCAGGGCTTAGCCCCGCCCCCGCGCACCTCGGCTCTCCCTTTAGTATGCGCCCGCCGAATACGTGAGCGCTGTCTACTTACTCTGATTGCCTGCGCCAACAGGTACGGCGAAGTTTTTATCCTTAGATACTCCGGCACTTCCATCTCCTCTGTGTTTTTGCTGCCAAATTCCCGTACCAACATTGTTACTGCTTTAGTCATCATTAATTACCAGTTATTTCCAAAATAGCGCCTCGCCTGCCAGGCACCGCGCCTTTTATCGCCAGCAAATGCTTCTCTTTATCAGTCCATACTACTGTTAAATTCTTCACCGTAACCTTGTCACTGCCCATCCGTCCGGCCATCTTTTTACCCTTCAGCACATGTTGCGGAAAAGCTGAACCAATCGAGCCACTCTTACGTAAAGCATGACGATGGCCATGACTGGCCGGGCCCCCGGCAAAACCATGTCGCTTCACCACTCCGGCATAACCCTTACCCTTCGACACGCCAGACACCTCTACTACATCCCCCGGCTCAAACTGCTCCACTGTCAAATGACTGGTTTTTCCATCAACGTCAATTTTAAACTCGCGGCGAACATCGTTATGCTGAAGCTGCACAGCAGTATATCCATCTTTCTTCTCATCGCGCCGCAGCATTATCTCATTTGGTTCGGCAGATACCAGCGTTACCGGCACCACCCCTCCATCTGAAGAAAACATCTGCGACATTCCAATTTTTTCAGCCAGTATTGCTTTCACAGTCGTTTTTAACCAGCGGCCGGCAGGTAATTAAAGCACCGGCATGCGTTATAAAAAATAAAGCCTTTACACCACCTATAGTGTCAGGTTATAAGCACAATATATTATATTCCTCCAGATGTCTAGCCGGTTTTCATCGACACGTCCACCCCGGCCGGAAGATTCAAACTCATCAAGGTATCCACCGTACGCGGTGTAGCTTGAACAATATCAATCAAGCGTTTGTGAATACGGATCTCGTACTGATCACGTGATTTTTTATGCACAAAAGAGGCGCGGTTCACCGTATATTTCTTTTTGCTGACCGGCAGCGGCACAGGGCCGGCAATTTTAGCGCCATCGCGCTCCACTGCTTCCACAATCTGCCGCGCCGACTGGTCGATTACCTTACAATCGTAAGCCTTCAGCTTAATCCGAATACGCGCCAGAGGCGACGTTTCTTCCTCTTTTTTAGGCTCCGCTTTTTTTGCTTTAGCCGCCACCGCTTACTAGTTACTCTGTAACCTTCGTCGCCACCCCGGCTCCCACTGTCTTGCCACCCTCGCGCAAGGCAAAGCGCATGCCTTCTTCCATAGCCACCGGAGCTCCAAGTTCCACCTTGATGCTAATCGTGTCGCCAGGCATTACCATCTCTGTTCCTTCCGGCAGCTCCACTGCTCCCGTTACATCAGTTGTACGAATGTAGAACTGCGGTTTATATCCCTTGAAAAACGGTGTGTGCCGGCCGCCTTCATCTTTAGTCAGAACATACACCTCGCCCTCAAATTTGGTATGGGGTGTGATACTGCCCGGAGCCGCCAGTACTTGGCCGCGCTCCACATCTTCCTTCTTCAAACCGCGCAACAACAAACCGGCGTTGTCACCAGCTTGGCCTTCATCCAGCTGCTTATTGAACATCTCAATTCCCGTTACCACCGTCTTCTGTGTCTCTCGCAACCCAACCACTTCGACTTCTTCATTTAAGTTAACTTTACCTCGCTCAATTCTGCCAGTTACCACCGTACCCCGCCCCTCAATGGAAAACACATCTTCCACCGGCATCAGGAAAGGTTTGTCAACATCGCGCACCGGCTCCGGAATAGCCACATCCAAAGCTTCCACCAACGCCACAATCGGCTTGGCCGCCTCGTCATCCGGGCTTTTAGTATCCAGCGCTTTCAGGGCACTGCCTCGAATAATCGGTGTTTTTTCAGCGTCGTACTCGTACTTTTTCAAAAGGTCTTTGATTTCCTCCTCCACCAGGTCAACCAGCTCCTCGTCATCAACCTGATCCACCTTGTTTAAAAACACCACAATCTGCGGCACGCCCACCTGGCGCGCCAGCAAAATGTGCTCCCTGGTCTGGGGCATAGGACCATCTGCCGCCGACACCACCAGAATGGCTCCGTCCATTTGGGCGGCACCCGTAATCATGTTCTTTATGTAGTCTGCGTGTCCCGGACAATCAACGTGCGCATAATGTCTCTTGTCAGACTCATACTCACAGTGGGTTGTGGCGATAGTAATGCCTCGCTCCCTTTCTTCCGGAGCATTATCAATCTCGTCAACGGACAGCACCTTTTTGGCACCGCCCTTCATGCCCATGACGTGCAATATAGCTGCCGTCAAAGTCGTTTTGCCGTGGTCAACGTGACCAATGGTTCCGACGTTAACGTGCGGCTTTGTTCGCTCAAATTTTTCTGCCATAGTTCTAATGGTTTATTTAATCTTAACAATAAAACCCCTCCTAATAATGAGGATAAGACCTTTGTAGCATTTCCTTCACGGAATGTCAAAAAGCCTACTCCTGCAACTCCGGCGGCAAGTCTCCTCGCAGCGGCTCAAAGCGCACCCTGGCTCCTCTCTCCAGCTGTTCCGCTTCCTCATCCGTCATCTCTGCCATCTCGTCCTCCTGTTGCCGCAACTGATACAAAGCAATTTCCCTGTTTATCCGTTCCAGCACATAGTCTGCCCGCGCCTCTGTTTCCAGTTTAGGGGCATCAGCCAACGACAGCTGCACCTCCGGCTCGTCCGATGCCTGCCGCCCGTCAAACTCCCGCTTGCTCAAAAGCACGTACTCCTCCCCCACTTCGTCCTTAAATACAAAGTACCCTCCCAGTTCTCTTAAGCTCACCAAAGCCTGGCTTAAATCTTTTTTACGCATCAGTTAACTCTACCCCTTGACAAATCAGTAAGTCAAACCCACTACTCTTTCTTCCCTTTTCCCTTTTCCGCGGCTTTAATGCCGACTATTTCTTCCTGAATGTTGCGGGGCACTTCCAGATAATGATCAAACTGCATGGAATAATTAGCTCGCCCCGAGCTTAGCGAGCGCAGCGCCGTGGCGTAACCAAACATCTCTGCCAGCGGCACCAGTGCCGTTATTATCTTAACCTGTGCCCTGTCTTCAATATTCTCCACCCGGCCGCGACGTGAGTTCAAATCTCCCACCACGTCACCCATGTACTGCTCCGGCACAATAGCTTCTACCCTCATAATAGGTTCAAGTAAAATTGGCTTGGCTCTTCTAACCCCTTCTTTAAAAGCCATAATAGACGCAATTTTAAAAGCAATCTCCGAGCTGTCCACTTCATGGAAGCTGCCGTCGAATACAACTGCTCTCACATCCACCACCGGATACCCCGCTATTACACCACCCTCCACCGCTTCTTTAAAACCTTTGCCAATGGCCGGAATATATTCATGGGGAATAACACCGCCTCTGATTTCATCAACAAACTCCGTTCCGCTTCCTCGTTCCAAAGGTTCCAGCCGCAGCCACACATGCCCATACTGACCGCGCCCGCCACTTTGCTTAATGTACTTGCCTTCTACCTCAACTGTGTCAGTAATAGTTTCCTTGTAAGCCACTTGGGGTTTACCCATATTCACTTCTACATTAAACTCCCGCCTTAATCTGTCCGCCTTAATATCCAGGTGCAGCTCACCCATGCCTTCCATTATTGTCTGCATAGTTTCCTCATCCGTCCGTACATGAAAAGTCGGATCCTCATCCATTAACGCCTTCAGGGCTTGCCCCATTTTTTCCTGGTCTGCTTTTGTTTTCGGCTCAACCGCAATAGCAATAACCGGATCCACTCCGGTGATTCGCTCCAGCACAATCGGCTCGTCCTCGTCACACAGGGTATCACCCGTAGTAGTATTTTTCATTCCCACCAGCGCACCAATACCGCCCGCCCCGATTTCTGCTACCTCTTCACGATCATTGGCATGCATCCGTAAAATCCGTCCGATTCTTTCTCTCTTGCCATTTGACGCATTCAGCACATAAGATCCCGCTTTTAGTCTGCCTGAATACACTCTGAAGTATGTCAGCTGGCCCACGTAGGAATCAGTCAACACCTTAAATGCCAATGCACAAAATGGTTCGCTATCCCTAGGCTCTCGAGTCAGCCTGGTTTCCGGGTCAGCCGGGTGAGTTCCTTCCACCGGCGGCAAATCAGTCGGCGCCGGCAACAGATCTACCACCGCATCCAGCACTCTTTGCACTCCCTTATTCTTCAAAGCCGAGCCGCAAAACACGGGTACCAGTTGATTAGCAATAACCGCTTTCCGCAACGCCGCCACCAGCTCTTCATTTGTTATTTCTCCTCCCTTCAGAAACTTCTCTGTCAAAATATCATCAGTTCCCGATATTTTCTCAACCGTCTCTTCACGTCGCTGTTTAGCCTCTGCCAGCAATTCACCCGGTATTTCCCTAATAACCACTTTCTCACCCATCTCCCCTTCAAAGTACCAGGCCTTTTGCGTCAGTAAATCCACTATTCCCTCCAATTTGTCCTCCATTCCGATCGGCAAAGTCATAATCACCGTATTTTTAGTCAACCGTTCATGAATTGATTCTACTGCTTTCCAGAAATCAGCCCCGGTTCGGTCCAGCTTGTTTATAAAACACATGCACGGCACCCCATAACGTTCTGCCTGATGCCACACCGTCTCACTTTGCGGCTCCACCCCGGCCACGCCATCGAACACTACCACCGCTCCGTCCAATACCCGCAGGGAGCGCTCCACTTCAACAGTAAAATCAACGTGTCCGGGTGTATCAATTAAATTCAAACGATGTTCCCGCCAAAATGCCGTCGTGGTAGCCGAGGTAATAGTAATGCCCCGCTCCTGCTCCTGCTCCATCCAGTCCATCACAGCCTCTCCTTCGTGCACTTCACCAATTTTGTGAGTCAACCCGGTGTAAAACAACACCCGCTCCGTCATGGTTGTCTTACCGGCATCAATGTGCGCGATAATACCAAAGTTGCGTACTTTTTCTATTGGTACTTGAAGAAATTTGTCCGCGGTCTCCATATCGCCTTCACTCCCCCCGATTACTGGCGGGCAAAATGCGAGAAGGCCCGATTGGACTCTGCCATACGATGAACTTCTTCTCTTTTCTTCATCGCCCCGCCTTCTTTCTTCGCTGCGTCAATCAGCTCGTCTGCCAGCTTTTCCGCCATTCCTCTACCCGAACGCTTCAGTGCCGCTTCCTTCAACCAGCGCATGGCCAGGGCTTCTTTGCGCTCGCCCCGCACCTCAAGAGCAATTTGGTAGTTAGCCCCGCCCACTCGCCGCCCTTTTACTTCCAGGGCCGGCGTTACATTTCGGATAGCCATATCAAAAACAACCAACGGGTCATTCTTGGTTTTTTCTGAAACTATGTTGAGCGCTCCATAAACAATGCCCTGTGCTTTGCTTTTCTTGCCCTTGGACATTATATGATTGACAAATTTAGCCAACAACAAATTACCAAACTTTGGATCCGGTTTTAAATATCTTTTATTCTTATATACGCGCTTTTTTCTAGGCATTATTATTTCTTTGGTTTTTTAGTGCCATATCGGCTTCTTCCCCTGGTGCGACCCTCCACTCCGGCGGTATCCAGTACTCCCCGCACTACTTGATAACGCACGCCCGGCAAATCCTTCCGCCGGCCGCCTCGCACCAGCACTATTGAGTGTTCCTGTAAATTGTGTCCTTCCCCGGGAATAAAAGCCGTTACCTCCATCCCGTTGGTCAGGCGCACCCTAGCCACCTTGCGCAAAGCCGAGTTCGGCTTTTTCGGCGTCATGGTTTTCACCTGCAAACAAACTCCTCTTTTAAAAGGTGAGCCTTTTTTGAACTCCACGGGGCGATTTTTCAACACATTAAAACCTCGCAGCAAAGCCGGCGCCCTTGATTTCTTCGTTTTCTGTCTGCGGCCCTGGCGGACCAGTTGATTCACTGTCGGCATAAATTACTGATTACTAAACGCACCGCTCATGCGGCGCTGACATGATTATACGCAATATCAATAAAAAATCAATTAGAAAAGAAAACGCCCGCGCCGGCAAAGAATTGGGTCAAGGCCATCGCCGGATAAAAAACAACCGCCGCCAGCAGCCCGCCGCCAAACAACAAAACGGCAATCAGCAAAAACAAACTGTATCTCTCCAGCCAACGGACAACATCCGGCCGTCTCTCTAAAAACACATACAGCACTTTCGATCCGTCCAGCGGCGGCAGCGGAATGAGGTTAAACAACATTAGCACGCCATTAATCATCGCCATGGTCACAAACAAAAATGGCAGGGCAGTGCCAACCGGAGAAATCCGCGCCAGCATGCCAAACACCGCCAGCATGACAAAATTTGTCGCCGGTCCCGCCAAAGCCACCAGCAAAGGCCCATATTTGCCATGTCGTAAATTATAATAGTTCACCGGCACCGGCTTGGCCCAGCCGAACACAAAACCCGTGCCCGATAAAATAAGAAAGGCGGGGATCAGAATAGTCCCCCACAGGTCTACGTGCTTGATTGGGTTTAACGACAATCTCCCCGCGTAGTAGGCCGTGGGATCACCCAGCCGCAGCGCGGCGTAGCCATGCGCCACCTCATGCAAAATAATTGCCACGGCCAATCCCAGAATCATCGCCCCGATCTGCAGCCCCGCCGGCGCCGCCACTAAACCTGGTACCAAAGACAACATACTGCCCTTTAGTCTACCAACCCAGCTCGCTATCCGCAAAGAAAGCAGAGCCGGGACTGTTTGACTTATCTCACAAAATATATTAGGAGTCTAGGCAGTAGTTTCGTGTTCTTTACCAAAGCAAAGGAGAAACCAATGTCTCCAGTCAGGGTAGCTCGCACCTATTTGTACACTCTCCGGCATCCGGGACTGTTTGCCGAGTTCTACTTTCCTAAGAGGATTGTGTATCAATCCGAGATCGTTAAAGCACTACAAGATGGAATTGAGGGAATAAAGGTCAAGAAGTATCTTTCAATGTATGCCCGTGAACTGCTCGAAGAGTTGGCCGCCTATCCCTACGTGCTTGACCCCCAGCGATACGCCGGCAGAAGAACGGAAACCATGGGCGCAGAGGACATCAAAAAGCGAGTTGAGATGTATAAGAATCCCTTCTTCGGCTGGTCTTCATACAGTGTGGAAGGGGCATTTCTCAACACTGAAGTCGGCGAGCTTCAAGATGAGCTTACTCAAGTCGTCCGAGTCGTCTTCCGTTTTGAAAGTGAACTGGAAATCGCCAGGGAGAAAGGGGCTGAACGCATTGTCCAGGGGATAACCTCTTGGCTGTTGATGAACTACTACCACCGGGTAGCACTACCTCCCTATGGCAAAACACAAATACAGCAGTTTGTTATCGGGCACCCTTCTTTTTCAGAACAGGAGCTCGTCTACATCAATAACAATTACCCAACCATAGCCACCGAAATATTGAAGTGGTTTGATGACTGTGTATTGTTTACTTTCGGTTACCTGACCAGGCGATTCTGGAGGAGGGTGGCCGAGGTTGGCAGAAGAGAGGATGAAATTTGGGTAACCAGTTTCTTTAACGCTGGCATCAATGTGCTTAAACCTGGCAAGTAGCCCCTAATTTGTTATGGTATCTGTAGTACCCTAACCAACAAGGAGAGCCGCTATGAAACTGAATGACGTGGTTTACCCTATCGTGGAGCAGATTGCCCTAAAACTGGAAGCTGAAGAATTCTTCGCGGAAGACCCAGAGCTCTACACGGTTGCCTTGCTTTTGATAGCCAAAAAGAATCTGAAGCCAGGCAATACCATCGGTCAGGCTCTGGAAGAAGCGAGGTATGAGGACAATCTTGAAGAGGCAGCGAAGTTGCTGAAGCGAAAGAAGGTTGCCTTAAAGTGACACGTCTGATTTCTTCTGGCACTTTAGCTCGAAGCTTATGCTCCGAGCTCTTTTTTATATAAACGACGGTTAAAATGAGCGGGTTAGATGCTCCCATGACGGGTGCTTTCAACTTAAGCGAGCAGTTACTACAAGCTATTGCTTATTTTTCTCTTTTTCTTTATTCTTCTTCCCATGGCAAGAAGCTGCGCAATTTGCGGAAAAATTAAATCGATCGGTCACCACCGGAAACTTCTGCGTGGCCACCGCAACATCACCGCCAAGCGATCATTCAAACCCAACCTGCAAAAAACCACTTACCAGGGCAGTACTATATTAGCCTGCGTCAAGTGCATCAAAACCGCCACCAAGAAAGTTGCATAAATCATCTGTCGGGGTGCCGGGAATCGGACCCGGACTACAAGACCCCCAGCCTTGCGTACTACCACTATACTACACCCCGTTCTACTCCGCCCCAATCGTTGCACAAATACCCGCCTACGCCAAGCCTACAAAAAAACCTGCCGTCCCCGGCAGGTTGAAAGTACCTCACAAATTCGCCATTTTGAAGAGCCGCCGAAACAACGCCGCGACCCGGATAGTATAGACTATCTCGGAAAAAGCGTGCGGGACAGCCACCAGGTGTTTCCACCAATGCCATGGCACGAGTAGCTTCCAGCGGTTGCGCCCATAATTTTTCCAGAAGTTGTTGAGCCAGGCGCGGGTCATGATGTCGCCGAACGTCAGGCGCCACCAGTCGCGGAATCCACTCACCCGGTCGATCACCTTACCCCGCTGTTCGGCCAGCTTCGGCGCGAACTCTGTCTCCAGATACACGTGCTGGAAAACATAGAACTCCGCCAGAAACAGGCCCAGGTATCGCATATGGCGCCACGCTTCCTGCAGCAAGTAGAGAGCAAACGACAATTTAGGACTAATCGGCCGCCGCTCAAAGTACGGTCTCACCCGATAAAGCCCGGCGTTCATGGCGTGAGTATGCTCTACCTTCATGGCCCAGCGATACCACATATACACACGCAGTAAGCGCCAGCGGTCCTCCCGATTGCTGAATCGCTTTAAGGCGGCAACCATGTTGCGAACACGATGAAACTGCAACCACGATTTCCGATACAACTGCACCAGCTCCTCGCGCGACATGAGGGGATGATCAACTGTGGGGATATATCCACCCATGGCATTTAAATCAACTTCCCCAAGGCCGCCTTCACAGTACAAACGCACATGGTCCTCACTGCCCGGCACCGGCATACATATATACAGGCTCATCACATCGGCGCCCAGCTCGGCCAATCGATCCATCTCTGCCGACACCGACTCTGGTGTATCATGCTGCATACCAACCATCATGGAAGCATGAACGATGATGCCATATCTGTGACACCTGACAAAGATAGCTTCATAGTCAGCTCTACGGTTATGCCCTTTGCCAGCCGCGGCAAGATTTCCATCATCCAGCGATTCGATACCTACAAATATTTGTCCGCATCCTGCTGCAGCCAGCTTCTCAATAAACCCCGTTCTCCCCAATGCTCTGGAATCTATCTGAACCATAAACCGGATGTTAAATCCCTGATTCCTCAAAGCAGTTAAGCCGCCCAGCAACTGCTCGCGTCTCGGGTTACACCCAAAGTTGTCATCGTATAGAAAGAACAATATTCTTCCTTCCCGTTCACATACCTCCCTGACATAAGCCAAAACAACATTGGGTTCCCGACTGCGAATCTTCCTTCCCTGAAAGTTAATCACGCAGCAAAAACTACATTTGTGCGGACAACCACGGCCGAGACCAACAGTGTCAGTGCACGTCACGTATCCACCGAAACGATCGGGTGAAACCATCGGCAGACCAGCACTTGTCAAATCCGGCCGCCCGCCACGATACAAGCCCAGCTGCCTGCCATGTGTCATATCAGCCAACATTTGCTGCAAAACGCTGCTGCCATCAGCGTGCGGCTCCGCCTCGCCCTCGAACACCGTCACGCCACTTGCCATTAACGCATTCAGCTCCGGCGGCATAATGTGAGGACACGGCACATCCGGACGATCCTTGTCTTTGATCCCGTCCAGCATGGTGGCAATAGTCCCGCTGACATGGGCTCCACCAATAGCACAAACCGCTCCTCTTCTCTGCCACCGAAGAATCAGGTCGCACGCTCGCGGAAACTGCGATGACTGCACGCCCACCAGGCACACAATTACCATAGTGTTTTCCTGCCACATCTTTGGCGATCTTTCCAGCGCCTTATGACCACGCAGATCACGCCACACACTTTCATCAAACACTCTCACGCGACAGGACACCTCTGCCGGCAGAATGTGCATCATTGCCTGGCTCACAAGATTTTCCATCACCGCCAATGTATTAGGCGGCTGCACTCCCCTGGCATAGCAGTAAGGAAAGCCATCGTCATCATAATGCGTCAGTTTAATCAGAATAACTTCCACTCTCTCCAGGCCTTGAGCTATCATCTCTCTTTTCTCCACTTAACAGGCGTTAATAAATTGTCAACGAACAAACCACCCTCTCGCAGAATTTGCAAGTTACCGTAAATTTATCAATATTACAATACATGTCTAGCCAGCAATTAGTTGAACAACTCATCACCAAAGGAATACTAAAGAGTCCACGCATAATTAAGTCCTTCAAAAATATCGACCGCGCCGACTTTGTTCCAACAAACCTGAAGGGCCAGGCCTACATCAATGCCCCTCTGCCCCTGGGCCACAGTCAAACCATCTCCCAACCCCTGACCGTAGCTTTCATGCTGGAACTGTTGCAACCTGCCCCCGGCGAAAAAATTCTGGACATCGGCTCCGGTTCTGGCTGGCAAACAGCGCTCCTGGCCCATATCGTCGGTCCTCAAGGCAAAATATATGGCTTGGAATTAGTACTCGAACTGCACAGACAAAGCATTACCAACATCTCCAAATATAACTTTATCAAAAAGGGTATCGTCCAAATGCAATGTCAAAGCGCCGCCGACGGCCTGCCCGCTCAAGGACCGTTTGACAAAATAATCGCCGCCGCCGCCCTTAAAGAAGTTTCTTCGGCCTGGCTGGATCAATTAAAAACCAACGGCCGCCTGGTCGCCCCCGTCGGCCACAGCCTGGTACTCATCATTAAAGAAAAAGACGGTTTCACCAAAGAGGAGTTCCCCGGCTTCGTCTTTGTGCCCTTTATTCCCTAATATTCACACCGCCAGATTATCACCGCATTGTGCGAATAGTCTCTCGCAATCGGCCAAGTCCGCGCCATCCGACAGTATTTACTAAAAAAATCCAACGGCAAAACCGTCTCCGGCCCCGTTAGCAGGCGGCCACTCTCATTCACCAAACCTTTAGTGATGATTGTATTTACTCCTGCTTCCTTGAGTTCCTCCCCCCGCCTGGCGTAATCAAATATGCCCGCATCAAAATACATCGGGTTCACATCAATGTAATCTCCAAATATAGGCCGGTTTGCCTCCAGTGCCAGCAGAGGAACCAGGGTATAGTCGCCATAAACAGGCTTTTCTCCTTCTGTCAGCCTGGCAATCGACTTTACCATGTCACCCACATCTGTAATCACCGCCGCTTCTGCTTGTTGTCCCCGCCACTGCCACACACCCGTCCCTGCAATTGCCGCCAGTAGCAACACTGCGACTGTTGCTGTTCTCAGCCCCGGCCATCGCTTCCACATCTGCATTATGTTCCAACCCCATAGCAACGCCAGCCACACCACCAATAACTTGAAGTGTACATAATATATATTCGGAAACACCATTAAAAAGATGCCCCAAAATATAATCGGCAGCGCTATCAATCCCAACATCCACCGCCGCCAGTAAAGAGAGAGCGGTACTGCCAGCAACAACCACCAATCGTGCAGTACAAAAAACTTTATCACCCGTCCCTTGGGTATTCCCTCCACCTTGTCCAAATGATTCAAAAAGATATCATTCCAAAACTGCGAGCCAGCCAAGGCCCAAAAGATTAGATACACCACTCCTGTCACCGCCACAAAACCTATTAGTATTTTCAGCGTCTCCAGCCACTTTTGTCTGAACAACATGTATACTACCAACGCGCCAATAATAACAATCATGTATAGCTTCCCCAATACCGCTAAACTAAACAGCAGCCCGGCCAACAGCGGCCAGCGGCGTACCATAGCCAAAACTCCCAGTAGTGCCAGTGTCAGTGCCAAATGAATACCGCTATAAAAATCTGTCGTGGACAGTACTGTAAAAGAAAACAAGTACACTATCACTGCCGATAGCCTGGCCAGCTTACCAAAAACATTTCGAAATAACGTGTAAATAACCAGGCCATCAACGACTGAAAAAGATACTGGCAAGTAATTAAATGTTCTCCAGCTAAAGCCAAATATTTTACCGAATAGAGCAAAAACGTAGACAATCAACGGCGGGGAAGCCAGAAAAAAATCCCGATAGGGGACAGCCCCGCCTGCTACCAGCTTCGCCATGTACATATAAGCATTACCGTCAGAGAAGCGGGGAAAAGAATATATAATTTTCAACAACACAAACACCCCCAGCGCAAACATCAGACCATACTCCGCCAGCCCTATTTTTCTCATTTGCCCCAACTTGGATCGTGCAACACTTTATCCATCACCGTCTGGTAATTATGCAACTCACTCTCTTCAAACCAAAGTTTTATCTCCCGCTCGGCCTCTGCCAAATCTCCTGAAGCATGCATCAGGTTCCGCACTGATCTTTCCTCGCTGTCCGCTTGAGTAAAGTCATCAATCGTCAGGTCGCCCCGGATTGTACCGATATCCGCACTTAGCGGGTTTGTGCCACCGATCATGTTGCGCACCGTCTGCACCGCCGTATTCCCCTCCAACACAAAAGCCAGTACCGGGCCGGTTGAAATATATTTCATGTTGGTCTCTCTTACCCGCCGGCCAATTTCCAGCGCCGTTTCCTTCAACTCCGCTCCCCTCTCCCTGGCACTGGCGAGCGCCTTCTCCCCCACACTCTCTAAGTATTCCTCATCACCAGTATAATGCCGGCCTACTAGCTCTTCGTTGGGCCACACCATTTTCATGCCCACAACCTTCAAACCGGCCCTTTCAAAACGACCGATTATTTCTCCCAGCAAACCGCGCTGCACCCCGTCCGGCTTCACGATGACTAAAGTCCTTTCAATCATAGTAATACTTTCATTAATACTCTACTTTCACTTCAGTATCAAGCAAGAAAAAATCCCCCGCAGGGGAAATGGAGACGAAGGGAATCGAACCCCTAACCTCTCCTGCCGCATAGTGCACATTTGCGGCCAGCTGGAGTGATCTCCCAATTGATCTACGTCCCCAAAAGAACAACACCCCTCTTTTTATTACTCTTTCGCCAACAAGTCAATCGCAAAATACAACCTCCACACGCCGCCTAGACGCATTTCTAAACCTTAGCTTTAGAAATGCCACTAGAAGCCTTAACAAGCTCAAGCAAGCCCCCAGCGCTTAGACATAATAAAGACCTTGACAGAGCATCTTTATTCGTGCTTAAATGAATAGTCGTTTCGTCCGTGTTGTTCTCTTCACAATTGAATATGAGAACGTAACAAACACGTTTTTTCCACCGCCTACCTCAAACTGGAGACATAAAAATGAGTTGGTTGGATTGGCTCGAGAAAAGATGGTTTAGGATATTTATAATTTCAGCACCCTACCTTGCCATCTGTGGTTATCTGCTCGGTGTCTACGATGATCCCGACATAGAAGGGCGACGGGACGTTCTCTGCAGACAATGGAAAAAAACGGGCGACTCATCAACTGTTTTAGATTTCACCGCGGGGGGACATCTGATTGTCACCGCTGGCTCCGACACTTACAGAACAACCTACTCAACCACGAGATCAGGTATTTCGGTCCGCGTTAAGAACTTGGGGGTGCATCTCGAGCCGGGCAGCTATGATAGTTTCTATTCACATTGTTTCTCTAAAGAAATATTGCCCTCCGGTGAACTCTTGCTAGTCCGTTCTGAAGGTCATCACAGAGATGAGACTATCATTAAACGGCTCGAGGGACGCTACACTCCACTACAGTCACCAAACAACAATATCGCTCAATCTTCCGGTCGTCTTGATGCTCGTCTGGCCGAAATCCGCCAGAAAGACGAGAACATAGTGTCCCGTCTGGAGAGATTTAAGAAAGACCGCAGTAATCTCGTTAGCGGTCTACGTTTCTTGGGCGTTAAGTCGGCATCAGACCTGCAACGCTCTCCTTCCGCCCGGCCTCTGGCCTCCGCCCGGCCTCTGGCCAATGAGCTGACCGAGCTGGTACAGCAAATTAGCGAGGCAGAAGAAAGGCACGCCAGTTACACTGTCATGATCAGCCAACTGGAGTCGGCGGAACGTCGCTTGAAACGTCGCGAGGGCTTGGCAGGGACGGAGCTGTCAGAGTCTGATGTTCAGGAAATTGAAACGATTCTGGCAGAAGTGGACGAGCAGATGACACAGTTGTTATCAGGTAACAACGTGGTGCGCGGCCTCAACGTCGAAGCCATCCTCGAGCAAGAACTCAAACGGTAGTTTCCTAAAAGACCACAACAGTTTATGAGAAGGAGGTAATAAGATGTAAAAGACAACTCTGGAACCCTGGCAAAACGGACTGACGTATCTAGTACCACTTTCTTCCTCTTGTTAGGAGACACTAAAATGAGAGTCTTGGTAATCGTGCTGGTTATTGTTGCGTTGCTCGCCTTGGGCGCCGCCTTTTTCGTCAAGGATCTCGGTGCCCGCGGCGAGTTGGTGGCTGACAGTTTTCTGGAACGAATTGATAGGGTTCTGGGCAAGTTAGCCGTGGAGCGCAAGGCAATCACCTTGGCGATGGAGAAAGTCAAGAGCGATATTGAAGCCATGCGCAGAACAAGAATCCAGACGACAGTCAAAGCGGAGCGTCTGGACAGAGAAATTAAGTCTCTGGAGGAGTCGGTGCAGCAGATAGATCAGACACTAAGTAGACTGCGCACAAAACTTACCGGGTCTGCACCGGTCGAGATAGCGGGTAGAACCTACTCCGTGGATGACATTCAAAGAACGTCTGACCGATTGATTACTCTCAGGAAAAACAAGGCAGGGAGTATTTCCGGATTGCAGGAGGCACAGCTGGTTATGCAAAAGACAGCCGAAGGACTTGGCCAAAAACAGATAGTTGCCCGGGACAAAGTAGAACGGTTCAAGTCACAGCTGGCGGCTATCGATGCCAAATCTGTGGCTTTGAAAGCTCTCCAGTCTTCCTACGCCGTAGGCAACAGCACTTCACTGTCCAACCAGCTGGCTGGTATTGAGGAAAAAATCGAAGCACTGCTGGTGAATGTCGAAACTGAACTTAGGGTAGAGGGGGAAAAATGGGACGAGGCGGCTGTAGAAAACGACATCAGTTCCGTGGATACCCTCCTCCAAGACCTGAAGGAACCGGCCGAAACTGTCGCGGAGATCGACGCCATTCTCGGTGACAGGCTAGAGGTAAAGTAGCTCGTTCGTACACTGACATGCACATTCAAACCATCAACACGCCCGACGATTAAGAGGTAAGTCGGGCTTTTTTATTGTAACACCAATTCCGAAGATTATCTTCGGAATTACCTCTACAAGCCACCTAGGGCTATTATCTGTAGGTTGGTGATTTTTCGGTGACGCCTAGTTTGTGGTTAGCGAAGCGAACCAAGACGTACAGCACACTGGACAGGCGATTGAGAAAAGCTTTCGTGTCATTCCCCACCTGCGCTTCCCCTGCCTCCACTGCGTCAACCACCCGCCGCTCGGCCCGGCGCGCCAGCGCCCGCGCCACATCCAGAGACGCAGATATCTCCGTCTCCCCCGCGATAAAAAAAGTATTTATCTTCGGCAACTGTTGTTCTATTTGATCCGTCAGAACCTCCATCCTTTTTACTTTGTCAGCCGTTATTGTCTTGTCCGCCCCGGCCAGCTCCGCCTGCACTATAAACAAATCCTCCTGCAATCCATGAATGATATCTTTTAGCGACCCGACCTCTTCCGGCAACCGCGCCTTACAAAACCCCAGCCAGGAATTTATTTCATCCAGAGCCCCCAGCGCCTCAATTAATTTAGACCGCTTCGACACTCTGGACCCGGCCGGACAGGTGAACGTCGCACCACTGTCCCCCTGCCTGGTATACAACATCACCCTATATCACACACCCCCGCCGCACAGGCCAGTTCCATCTTCACATCCGTGTCATCCATTTTTTCATAAGTAACGATTTTGGCATAGTCTATGTCTTGCATTCCTTTCAGCAACTCTTCGTAACGTTCCTTGTCTATCTCCTCATAGGGCGCCAGCTGATACACGTGGTCTGTCCGCGGCAGGAATGACAGTCCTCCCACCAACTCCCAATTATCATACAACCAGTCAGCCACTCGAATCCACTCATCGTCTCCCACCGAAATAGTTACCGACGGATTATGCTCCGTAAAGTTTTCCTTGACCATTTTCCAGTGCAAAAGCTGCTCCAACGCCGTGAGGTCATCCTTCACCACCGCTCCTTCCGGTGCCTTAACCGGAAACTCAAACACGTATGTGCTGGCATCTTCCACCGACTGACCAACTTCCGGATAATAAGGCACGCCTTGATCTTTCAACATCATAAACAGTGCGTCCGTAGCCGAAATACGGACCCGGCGAATGTAATACCTGGCGTGCCGCGGGTGCATACCCGAAGCACAGTCCACCACCTGCGATACCGTGCCGGAAGGCTTGACACAGGTCACGCAAGTTGCCTGAGGAATACCAAACCTCTCCGCGTATTCTTTGTTTGTCGCCACCGCCTCTTCCCGCAACTGCTGCAATACTTTTTTATCCCTCACCGTCTCACAGTCCCACTGCCCCGTGATAGAAACACCCAGTAACCGTTCCGTCTCACAGTTCTCCTGCCACTCTTTGGACAAATAAGGAAAGTTAGTCAGTGTCGCCTGGTAGGTACCTAGAATCGACGCTATTTTTATCTTGTGCTTCAAGTTTTCCAATGTATCCTTCGGCCGCGCCACTACTTCCGTTAAGTTACAAAACTGCTTCGACTTCAGGATAATTTCTCCGCACGGGTTTGTGCCCCACTGCGGCTCCTCACCCTTGACCAGCCGTTCCAACCGACGCCTGGGCAGCGTCTGCGATAAATTTCCCCGGTTAAATATACCCCGCTCACCGCTGCCGCTCTTCATCAGCGCCACCCACTCATCAATAAAGTCGGTGGTTAGCGGCTTCTCATGATACACCGCCGAATTATTAGCTAGACTTCGCTGCGGCTCCTGCACATAAAACTGTCCCTTCTTGGCATCACGCATATCGGTATCATCCAGATCAGACAGAGAAATCAAAGCACTGCGTCTCACTCCGCCAGACACCACACAATCACCAATCTTACACAGGATGTCGTGGGCATCGATGTTCGACAGCCGCTTGCCCTGTTTATTCAACATTTTGCTGCGCGTGAACTCCAGCAGCTGGCGCAGCGGCTCCGGACCGGAACTTTTGCCGCCCATCGTTTTCAATCTGGCTCCGGCTGGCCTTAGTCCTGATAAATCAAACTTAATGTCTTTGCCGTCAGCCCACGTGTTTAAGCCCAGCGCCAGCGCATCAGCCCAGCCTTCCTTGCTGTCATCCACCACCTGTTTCGGCAGCTGCTCTCCCGTCTGTTTCTTAATCTGAGGCAGGGCCTGTATGTTTTGACTCTCTACTGAGAAACCGACTCCTGTCCCGCACATCGACACATACATTACCTCAGCAAAATCCTGCCAATTGGAAGGGGCAATGTAAGAACAATTATAGGTGCATACGTTGGTATTTCGCGCCGCCTTACCCGCAAACTGCATCAACCGCATGGAAGGCATCGCCTCATGATTCAAAATAGCCTGGCGCACTTCGCTGTATTCCTCTTCACTCAAACGATCACCTATATTCTCCTTCATAAAGTCCAGGTAGCGATCCACCGTTTCAATCCAGGTCTCGCGCCGTCCTTCTTCATCAATCCAGCGCGCGTAAGTGCGAAAGTAAATAAACTCGGCCAACGGGTTTCGGAAATATTTTCTACTCCTGGCCACCAGATCCTTCACTCGAGCCGGCACCACTCCCTTAATCTCCCGCAGCTCCGCATGTTTCTCCCTGTATAAAATGTAAGCCTTGGCCGTTTTGACAAAATCCTGCAACATCAACTCTTCCTCTACCAGATCCTGAATCATTTCCACATCCGGCACAAACCGCTCACTGTGGCTGGCTCGCCTCAATTTCAATACATCTCGTGCCACCTTCTTGGCAATAAAGTCAGCATCCGACTCATCCCCCTCTTTTGTCACTTTCAACGCCTTCAACACTGCCTGCGATATTTTGTCCAGAGAAAACGACACCACTCGGCCATCCCGCTTACGAATTGAAGGAATATTCGCCACGTCTCCCTCACTAAGCGAAAACCTGATGTTTACTTTCTGCAGTGTTTTAAAATAATTCATCCGACCAGTGTACCATAGTGAATTTTAATTTTGTTGTGAAAATTGTGGAAAAGGTTCGCTAACGTCGGCACATATTCCACCACCAGGAACAAGCCGCCCGTATAAGCCAGGTCTCCCAGCATCGTATTGCGGAAAAATGGTATGGCCAGGTAATAACAAAGGATAAGCCCATCCACCGTGTGCGCATAAAGACCGCTGAACCACCACACCGCCCCATTAGTAATCAGATAAAATAATATAGACGAAGCTAGCGCCGCCGCGACTACCCGCCCCGCCGCTCTATTGTTCTCAAGCCAGCGGCCCAACAATGCTATCAAGGCAAACGACCCGTAAACCGCCACCGTAATCGGCCATGGAGAAAAACCAATAAACACGTCAGATACAGCCATCGCTATCAGCGGCACCGCCGCCGCCCAGCGCGTCTTCAAACCAGCTCCAGCCAATAAGGCAACAGCCGCCACCGGCGTGGCGTTGGGAAAATGACTACCCACCCGCACCATTGCCGCTCCCGCTATCAATGCCGCCAGGAAAAACCAGAGCAAGTAATCCTTCTTCATATCAAAATCATTCTAGCCACCGCCACCCCAATACCCAAATTAGCTAAACCAAATAAAGTAATCGCAAAGTTACGGTCCACCGCCCTGGGCGCAACAAAATCATCACCAACATTAACATTAGCCACCTCTTCCGATACCACCTCTGGCACTAGAGAACTTACCGGCGCCACGGTAGCTATCGCCGTCACAGCACCAGCCACCGCCGGCAATGGAGATGTGGCCAAGGATGTCTCCAATTCCAATAAAGTAATCGGCCATGCCCGGCCAAGCAACGCCGGCACCGCGTATGCCGTCATAAATGCCGACACATCATTCTTTTCTCTCCAGCCAAAACCACCGTTATTATTCCGATAACGAAGCAAGGCCTGCCATGGCGTCATGCCATCATTATTTTTCCAACTATCCACCTTCTCCCCCAGCGCCACCACCGCCTGAATAGTCCAGGCCGTCGTGGCCGAATTTTCTCCCCAGCCACCATACTTGTCCTGACTATTACGTAAATAATCACGCGCCCTGATTACTGCACCACCGACTGCTATACTGCCCCCCCGTTTCGCATAAACATTCAACGCCTGCACCGCCGCCGCCGTCATATCAATGTTATCCCACGATCCGTCAAACTTCTGGGCAGACAGCACAGTCTTTACTGCCCCCCTTATTTCCGGCGATTCTATCGGCTCTTCGGCAGCCAACAGTGCCAATATACCAAACACATCATCATTAATCAGGCTCTCCTCACCAAATTGACCTTGTCGATAATAACTTTTTAATTCCATAACCAAATCACTGCCAGCAAATGACCTTGGGTTAATGCCCGCCGCCCGCACCGCCATTATTTGCCGCTCCACATCAGTGGCACTGCTCAAGACAGCCTGTTCTAATCCATCCAGCAAAGAAGCGCCGCCTTTCATAATATTTTGTGCCCTCTGATAATCAGCCCCAAAAGCCATCGCGCTCCAGGCCGACGTCATTGAGCCGCCAATGGTGCCATCACTGCTTTGCTGCCCGCGCAGATAGACAAGCGCCCGCCCCGCGCTGTCTTGCCGCATATTAACACTAACCGGCACCACGCTTGGGCTTGGTGATGAGCTATTGCTGGATGAAGGACTAGGGTTCGGACTTGGCGACACAGTCGGTTCCGCGCTCGGACTCGCCACCACTGCCGCCACTTCTACTACATGCCTGCTGCTGCGCACCAGTCCCTCTCCCCGCGCCTGCACTGCTATTGTCCCTGGGCTATCCAGTGTCACTCTAACCACGCCGTCAGCGGGTACCTGGTATTCATTACTTCCCACATCCAAAATCGCATTTTCTGCCGCCTGCCACCCGCCCTGCCAGATAAAGCTATCGTCATATTCCCCTACACGCTTCTCTACCAGAAAAGTAATGGTCTCGCCGGCCTCGGCCGCATCCGGTCCCGTCACTCGCAGCGGCACTGCCGGCCAGGCGGAAAAAGCCAGTAATAAGTTATCCCCTTCTTCCACCTCGTAGGTGTCAACTCCCACGCTGGCCGGGCTGTCATTGGTCCAAAAAGACCAGCTCTGTGAAAAGTCATCCGGTGTACTATCCGAACCAATTCTGTCCAGAAACAAACCGAAGCCAAAATCCTTGAATTCCATCTCGAAACTGCTCTGCTCCGCCGCCTTTGCCAGAGCGCACGCTGCCACCCCTGACATTTCGTGCTCAACTCCTCCTACATCTGCAATACTGCAATCCGACACTGTAACCGGCCTTGCAAACACTGTGCTCTCGCTCCCCTCTATTCTTAAATCAACAGTTGCTTCCCCGGCCGCCTGTAACGTCAACGCGCCCCAGGCTATTCCCACTACACAAACTACCAGTAAACTAATTTTCTTCATGCTGTTTTTCATATTTCCAGGTTATCCTGTCGCCCGGCATCACTTTGGCCGTTGATGCCCCCACCGGCGACAATACGTCGTTGATATACAAATGCCAGTAAGTGCCGCGACCGGCATCTCCTGCTACCCCGTTAATCGCTTCCACAAAAATTCCCAACTCCTCTCCGTAGTCCTTTACGTCAAGCAGTAGGCCGCTTCGCACAACTGCCCCCTCTAACACCTCCCGAACAGTTGCTTCACCCTCAACAGCCACCTCATACACCATAACTTCCCCAGGACCCTGAATATTCAGCGTCACTACTTGTCGTGCCTCGCCTGCAACAGCCGGCTTACTTTCTTCAGCGTCTTGCGGCCAACTACTCAACACCGCCCCCAGCACCAGCACCAGCGGCACCAATATCAACAGCGTTACTATCTCAACCCGCACCCGATAAATTTTTTTCTCTTTTAACAAAAAATCTCCTTTCTTGATTTTCCAGAGCAAGGAGACAAATATTCTTTCTTTGCGCCCCTGCTCGGAAGCTAAATAATAATTAACACACCGGATAAGGATCGGACTCCCCCGCCTAAAGGCGGGGTTACCGTTGCGGCACAGCGTGGGAGTTACACCCACTTCACTTATCCCTTTTGATCAAACTTTAAAAACAACATCTACCGGTTACTAACATTAACAAATTCTCCTCACCCGTCAACATCAATTATCCACCGCCCATCATCCATCAACTTAAAACCAATCGATCCCGCTTCATCCGTCCGCCAAACCGGTATATCGCCCAGACGCGCCAGTACATCCGGATGAGGATGGCCAAACTTATTATCAGCCCCCACCGATATTACCGCCGCCGCCGGCTTCGCCTTGTCAATCAATATCTCATTAGTAGAAGTCTTACTGCCGTGATGCCCGGCCTTCAAAACATCAACGTCGAGGACATTCGCAGCGCGTGCCGGGAAAACCCTTGGTGAGGAGGCGCGCGCATACTCCAACACCAACATCCTCTCCATCCGCTTCTCAATGTCCCCCGTTAGCAGGAAAGACATCCCGCCATAGTCCACTCGCGCCACCACTGCCACATTATTCAAATTGGCTCGCGCTGCTGCCCTGGCCGCTTCAGTGTCAAACGGCCCCAATATTGTCATCATCATATCTCCCGCAACAATCTTTTCGCCTGCCCAGGCAAAACGATAAGCAATTCCCTTACTGGTAATTCTCTTCAGCCACGCCTCCTGCATTTGCGAGGTATGAGCAATTTTTGGTAGCAGCACCATTCCCACTTCATATCTGTCCAGCGCATGCAACAACCCTTCCATGTGATCTCGTTGGGGATGAGTTAGTACCACCACCTCAATTCTTCTGTCGAACCACGGCATTTCTTCCCCCAGCCGACGCAATACCGTCATCCCCGGTCCACCGTCAATCAATACTTGATTAGTTTTACTTTGCAAAAGAATAGAGTCTCCTTGCCTCACATCCAGAAAAACCACTTTATCCTCCACCCCCGGCACCACTGCCAGCAGCAGCAAAATAATAATCAAAATCAAGACCCCAGCTTCCAGCCCGTAACTTTTATCTTTAATCTCTGCCCTCTGCTCTTTCATTGCCATATCTCCCGCCAGTTACGCTTCTGATACCGCAAAACCACTCCGCCTAGACCGATCATAACTAGATAATAGACAAACACCGACCACACCGGCACATTTACTCCTTCATAAAAAAGGCCAGGCTGGGCGGAAATAAGGCTAGTAGCCCAATCAATCCAACCGATAACGCCATGCGTCAACCAGGTCATCAGCATTGCCGCTGGCATAAATACTAGCGACAGCAGCAGCGCCACCACAGCCAACACCAACAACGCCGGCACTAGAGGTACAACTAGCAAGTTCGTCATTACGCCTGACAAAACAACATTGCCAAAATGATAGGCAATCACTGGGCCCGTGGCTAACCAGGCCCCCAGGGAAACCAATGTTAAATCAAGAACCCAGCTCCGCTTAGGCAAATCACGCGTTAAAAACAACACTATAAAAATCCCCGCCACTGCACTAATCGAAAGCTGAAAACCAACATCTAATAAAAACAAGGGATCCAAAGAAACCAGCACAGTTGCCGCCAGCAACAAAATTGTCGGCAGGCTAACCAAAACGTGCAGTTGTAACGCCACCAGCGCAATAGTCCAGAAAGCAGCCGCCCGGGTCGCCGAAGTCGGCCATCCAATAAAAACAACATAGGACCACAACCAGGCAAGTACCACGACCGTCCGCACCCGTGGTGCCAGCGGCAACGCCATCAACACCGCCAGCAACATACCGGTTAATAACGATATATGCAGGCCGGAAATAGCTAAGACATGGCTGACGCCAGTCGTCCTAAACTGTTCCACCAACTGATCCGGCAACGTGCCCTTCTCGGCCAGCAACACCGCCAGCACTACGCTGGCGTCTGGCTCTATGAACAATGATGTGACCCGCTCTCGCACTCTGTCATGCAACATATTTGTCCAATTACTGCTTGGCTGAGCCACATTAATATTTGGGTATCTCCACGTCGCACTAATCCCCCGCCGCTCCAAATATCCAGCATAACCCGCAGAATAATCCCGCACTTCCTGAAGTGATTGCACCTGCCCGCCAGTTAGTTCGAGCACATCTCCTTCTTCCAGTTCACTAAAGCGACCAGTCGTAACCAGCGCCCGACAACTATGTTCACTTTGTATTACTACCAAAACTCTCTCTGCCTCAATTCGCGGCTGACCGATAATCCCGCCTGTCGCCCCCGGCTCAAAATTGCAATCGCCTATTCCGGAAATGCCCGCGTAACCGCCCCACACATACCCCAAACAGATCAACAACGCAGTAGTTATAGCTAGTTGAAAGCAATGCCGCACGGCTCCCAAACCAAACGCCGCCGCCGCCAATAACATCACTACCACAGATAGTCCCGCTATCCCCAACGCAACGCCAACCAACCAGGCCAACAATAAAACCACTAAAAAAGCTCGCACCTACAAATATTAATACGAGCAACACGCCGATTACTAATTACCAGTCCCTTTTTTCTTTATCCGCGCTTCACGCTGCTCCCGCATCTTCCGCCGGATGAAAGTCGGCACATCCAGGTCTTCCTCTTCGGCAGCCGGCTCTGTCGTCGTCGTCCGTTCGCTTCCGGGCTGTACCATACGTCTCTCCACCTTATGCATTGGTTCTTCCGGCGCTTCCGCCGATCCTGAAAAGGGCGAACCAAACTGCACCGCCCCGCTGTACCGCTGCTGTCCGCCCCGCATCACCTCCGGCTTATCAAACCCGGTGGCCACCACCGTTATTTTCAGTTCCCCCTCTTCCACCTGATTCGGATCAATAACCGCTCCAAATATAACCTTGGCGTTAGGATCAACATTTTCAGTAATAACACGAGCCACCTCTTCTACTTCATACATGCGCAAGTCATTCCCCGCCGTGATATTAAAAATAACTCCCTTGGCCCCGTCCACCGTTACATCCAACATGGGACTTTCCACAGCCGCCCGCGCTGCTTCCACCGCTCGATTCTCCCCGGCAGCCCGTCCAATGCCCATCAACGCAGATCCCGCATTTTCAACAATTGCCCTAATATCAGCAAAGTCCACATTAACCATGCCGTGCTGCGTAATCAGGTCAGAGATACCCTGTACACCCTGGCGTAAAACATCATCCACCACCTTGAACGCGTCCAACAAACTTGTTTTCTTATCGATAATCTGCAGCAGGCGATCATTGGGAATAATCACTGCCGCATCAACCCGATCATTTAACTCCGCCAGTCCTTCTTCAGCTACCGTCATGCGCTGCTGCCCTTCAAAAGAAAAAGGCTTTGTGACTACCGCCACTGTCAATGCCCCGGTTTCCTTGGCAATCTCACACACCGGCGGTGCTCCACCTGTGCCCGTTCCGCCGCCAAAACCACAGGTAACGAACACCATATCTGACCCCTTTATCATATCGTGGATTTCTTCCCTGCTCTCCTCCACCGCTTGCTGGCCGATAGCCGGATTCATTCCCGCTCCCAGACCTCGCGTCAGGTTTTGCCCAATATGCAACTTCGTTTGCGCACCAGAATAATGCAGTGCTTGAGCATCAGTATTAACAGCTATAAACTCCACCCCTTTAATCTTTGCCTCCACCATTCGATTCAAAGCCGCATTTCCGGAACCTCCCACACCAATTACTTTGATGTTGGCAACGTTTTCGATAGTTGGCTTCTTTAATGGCATTTCTATTAAAGATTAAACCAGTGAAAAAAACTGTCAAGCACAAAGTGTGTTCATTATGAACACACTTTGTGTGCAACAAAACTAGTATTTTTACGGTAAAAAAGTCTTAAACCAGCCCTTCAGCTTACCCGCTATTGCTCTTACATCCGGCATGGACAAAGATACCCGACGCCCCGCCACCCCGGCCTCTTGTTCAAGCGCCCACATTATTAAACCCAACACAACAGCATAAGATGGGTCAGTAGTTTGCTCTGTTACTCCCTCAAACGCCTGCAGTCTTCCAACACGAGCTGGTAAGCGCAATTTCTTTTTAGCCATTTCAACCACTCCCGGCAAATGCGCTCCGCCCCCTGTTAATATAATACCGGCTGGTAATAATCCGGACCGGCCGACTTGTTTTAATTCTTGATCGACAAAAGAAAATATCTCATCCAGCCGAGCACTGATAATGTTCGCTACTTCCTTGCGCGAGACAGGTTCTTGTTCTTCGTCTCCCTCCACCATAATTGTCTCTGAATTCTTAACGTTATCTATCAAGGCCGTGCCATACTGCTGCTTTATTTCCTCCGCCACTTCTATGGAAGTACGCAGACCAATAGCAATATCATTAGTAATATGCGAAAAGCCCAACGGCAGTACAGCTGTGTGTAACAGCACATTTTCTTCATAAACAACCATACTACTGGTCCCTGCCCCCAGATCAACCAAAACCACACCCAGCTCCTTCTGTCTCTTATCAAGCACAGCCGTCGCCGCCGCCAGGGGCGAAAACACAAAGTCCTCAATGTGAACCCCTGCCTGATTAACCACCTTGGTGATATTTTTTACAAAAGGCGTCGAGCCTTCGATAATATGCGTTTCTACCTCCAGCCTGACACCAGTCATGCCAACTGGATCATGAATATTCTCGTGACCATCTACAATATAATTTTGCGGCAACACATGCAGCACTTCACGATTGTTCGGTAGCGACACTGCCTGCGCCGCGTTAATAACCCGAGCTACGTCGTCAGCCGTAATCTCTCCATCCGCCCGGCTGACAGCGATGACACCCCGTGAGTTCTGCGAAGAGATGTGTGAACCATTGATACTAACGTAACCTCGCTCTACCGACACTCCCGCCACCCGCTCTGCTATATCAAGAGCCGCCCCCAGCGACTTCACCGCATCCTCCACATCCGTCACCACTCCCTTTTGCATACCCTCCATAGGAACTACCCCCACACCCAAGACAACCGGTGTCTGCCCCTCTTTTTCTATTTGGGCTACCGCCACTCGCACCGCGGAAGATCCTACATCAACGCCAGTTAGATATACAGGCTGCGCCATACTATCACATTATAATCCTAGCTGACTACTAGCGCGACCATTGGCGGACCCAACAACAAAAAACCAACAATAATCGCTGCCAAACTCACCAGTAATACTGCTCCTGCCGCAATGTCTTTTACTTCTCCGACCGCCTCATCATATTCAGGACTCACCACATCACTTAATTCCTCTATAGCTGTGTTGAAAAATTCAGAAATTATAACCACCGCGGAAACTAAAATCACCACTGCTACCTGACTGGCTGGCAACCCAAGTAGTACCGCCGCCAACACCGCCGTCAAAGCGACCCCAAATTGGGCTTTGGTGTTACGTTCCGCCTGCCAACCCAGCACCACCCCGCGCCATGCATGCCGACAAGCATCACTAAACGTGTCTCGTTTTCGCCACAATCGCCTCTCTTCCATATTGCCCTAAGTTTAACATAAATCTCTAAAAACCGCGGTCTTTCAGAACCGCCGCTTCCGCCTGCTCCATCTTCTTTGCTTCCTCTGCCGATTTTTCGTGATCCATGCCCGCCACATGCAAAAAAGCATGTACCAGCAGCCAAGCCACATCTTTCTCCGCAACTACAGACAAACATATAGCCACGTCGTGCTCGCCCCGCGGCGAAGCTTTGCGGGGCTCATTTTGATACGAAAAAGTTAAAACATTCGTTACTTTGTCTTTCCCCCGATACCGCTTGTTTAATCGCTTTATCTCTCGCTCACCAACACACCTGACTGTCACTATCTCATCCGGACATCCACATAGCACCACTACTTTTAACCAAAGCTTCTCCGCCTCTTCTCCGGTTAAAGAAAACTCCCGACATTGTATTGTCACCGGCATTAAAGTTTGTCGCCCGGTGATGGTATTAATGGATTAAACCCATTTTGAATTTCATCACCATCACTGTAACCATCCCCATCGGTATCAGGGTTAAACGGATCAGAGCCAAACTCTCTTTCATCAGGATCAGGAAAACCATCGTTATCGGAATCAAGCTTCCCGGGCCCTAATGGGTCAAAACCAGCTCGCACTTCCTCGCCATCGTTGAACCCATCACCGTCCGTATCAGCTACGTCCGGATCCGTCCCATAAAAACTTTCCTCTGCCGCCGTCAAGCCGTCACCATCATCGTCCAGCACGGCATTTTCAGAATCACTCGTCGGTGCCGGCGGTGTATTCTCTTCCTCCATCGGTAAAACAGGTTCCTCCTCCGGCAGAAGAGCATCTTCAGTGGCTAAAAAGAAACGGACAGCCACTACCACCAAGGCAGAAATCAAAATCAATACCACCAAGCCGCCAATTGCCAGCACAATGCGGCGACGAGTCCGGTGCGGCTTCTCCGGTTGACGAAAGGTGGTTGGGGCAAGCGGAGACGCTTCAGCAATACTCGGTGGTGGTGTATTTTGAACCATGCTCTCCGGCTTTTCACTCCCTCCCTTTTCTCCCGCCATAAACGGATCCGGAGCATCAAAACCACCGCCAGGCTCTTTGGCAACCGGCGGCTTCGGCGCCTGCCCCGCCGTATCAGACGACAGCGGTAAATCTGGTGGGGGAACTCCCTGCGCTATCATGCCAAGCAGTATACAACAATAATAATCTTACCGTCGAGGCATATTTGTCCGCCGTACTGTCGGGCGCGAACGATTCTGCTGGGGACCTGCAAACTCATCTAACTCCCCTAATTTTATCAAACGTTCACGTTCCTCCATAAAACGCACTTTGCGCATAGCATCCTCACGCAACTTTCTTTTTGCCTTCTTCCGCTCATAAAAACGTACTTTTCTTGCCTGCAACAACACTCCACTTTGTTGCACTTTACGGCTAAAGCGCCGCAAAAGACTGTCAGTGCTTTCGTTATCACGTTTCCTTACTTCCACCATAGGTTGTTGTACGCCCAGTTTACACCGGGCCAAAAACGACACCTCCCGTCAAAATTAATTTAAGAAAGACTACTCACAGCCTGCCATGCCGCGTGCAGTAAGTCAACTACAGTCCAAAGTCCTTCAATATTTTTGCCACCCCTGAATTCGTATCAAGCCCCAGCAAAGTATACACCAGCAAATTCACCAGTACATATGAAAAAGCAATAATAAGAAACCCCATAATACCTCTGGTCAGCGTCATTTTGGCACTCGCCAGCTCCTGCTCCGGCATTTCCGACGCATGATACAGTATCATTCTCATCCCCGCCCATATTATGACGGCCAGCAACACAACCGCCGCCAGGCCCAACAAAAAGTTGAAAATATTCACCGGCACCGCCAGCAAATCATCCAACGTGCACTTAAGAGGATCATTCCCCGAACAATAAACAAACGGCTGCTGCCGCGCCGGCAGCGGCACCAGCAAACCAAAAATCAATAACAGCGTCAGTAGTTTTAACATTTCAACGGCCCTATTCCCTCGCCCCCTAAAATATGAAAGTGCAAATGTTTTATTTCCTGCCCCGCATCCTGTCCCACATTTGTGATTACCCTATAACCGCTCTCCACAATACCCATCTCTCCAGCCACATGCACAATATCGTGCAACAATTTACCGATCATCGCCTGGTCATCAGCTACCACATCAGCCAGCGAAACAATGTGCTTTTTAGGAATACCTACCACATGCACTTTAGCTTTCGGAGAAATATCCCGGAAAAATAAAGTATCCCCGCCATCATACACCACGTCCGCCAGCGTACTCCCCTCAACTATCTCGCAAAAAATACACTTTTCCATCTCCCTTTTAGTATAACACTATTCAGGCAAACTTAGCCGCCTGGTCAGCTCCTCAACCAAATCTTCCTGTGCCACAACTTCCTGCATACCGCTAGCCATATTTCTTAAAATAACCGATTTATCCAAAACTTCCTTCTGTCCGATAATGATTACCCACTTAACCCCCAGGCGGGAAGCAAGCTTCAGTTGATGCTCCATACCCTCACGATCTATACTCTCGGCAAAATTAATTTGAGACTCCTGCAAATTACGCATTATCTTCAGAGCCGCCAGCTTAGCCGCCTCTCCCAGCTGAGCCACAAAAACATGCGGGGCATCCGTGGTGGTAAGCTCGATCCCCTCATTCTCTAATCGTTCAATAATCCGCTCTATGCCAATGGAGCCTCCCACCGCCGGGGTATCCCTGCCGCCCAGCTCTTTAACTAATCCGTCATAACGTCCTCCTCCCGCCAGGCTAATCTGTGACCCTTCTTCTTCCTTCGACTGCACTTCCCACACCACCCCGGTGTAATAGTCTAAACCACGCACCAACGAAGACTGGGTCTCATGCGGCACCTCCAGTTCCTCCAACATTGCCAGTACCCGTTCAAAACCATCCTTCGACTCATTCGTTAAATGGTCAAATATTCGCGGCGCCGTATTGGCCACCTGCTGGCATTTATCTTCTTTGCAATCCAACACTCGCAGAGGATTAGTAGTTAGTCGCTGCTTGCACTCCCGACACAACCTATGGCGATTGCGCCGATAATGTTCTTTTAACACCTTAACATATTCGCTTCGATCTTCCGTGCCACCCAATGTGTTGACCCGGAAAGTGTACTCCTCTAACCCCAACTGCTGCAAAATCGCATGCACCACATACATAACCTCTACATCAGTAACATGCGCCCTCGAGCCAAATACCTCTAAACCAAGCTGATGAAATTGCCGCCAGCGCCCGGCCTGTGGACGATCATAACGAAAGAGCGGACCAACATAAAAAAGTTTGACCGGCTTAGACCAGGAACGCATGCCGTGCTCGATATAAGCCCTCACCGTCGGCGCCGTTCCCTCCGGCCTCAAGCTGTAACGCGCGCCGCTGCCTCTGGCTTTTAATTCAAACAACTCTTTAGACACAATGTCTGTTTCTTTGCCCACCGCCCGACTAAAAAGATCTGTCTCCTCAAAAATAGGCGTGTCGATGCGTCTAAAGTCCCAACCTCTTAAAACTATTTTGCCGGTTTCCAGCACATACTCCCAGTACTTCTGTTCTCTCGGCAAAATATCCTGCGTCCCTCGAGGCTTTTGCACAGGAAATATTCTATCTCTTCCTCTCTCCTTTTTTTTAGTGGCCATAAGAAAAGTTTATATTCCTAAAAAACCCGGTCGCGTTAGTGGAACGGGCCCCAATCGATTAACCGGAAAAGCCCGAATCCATGCCCGGCCCACAATAGCCTTTTCCGTCAGTAAGCCCCAACTTCTGGAATCAGAGCTAGACGGACGATTATCGCCCAACACAAAATACTCATCCTCCCCCAGAGTAATCGATAACGTCCCGCCCGTGCGCACTTCCCCCGACAGATATTGAGATTCGTCTAACAACACGCCCTCGGGATAAACACTATTCTTTATCAGCACCTGGCCTTGGCCAATTTCCACCGTCTCGCCCGGCAAACCAACTAATCGTTTAATAAAAAACTGTGACGGATCGCCCGGGTACTGAAAAACTATTACCTCGCCCCGACGCGGCTCACGTAACCGATACGACAACTCATCAACAACCAGATACTCTCCATCTATGAAGTTCGGCTGCATTGAGGCACCTCGCACAAAAAAGGGCTGTACTAAAAAGTAGCGCACAGGCACTATTATTGCCATGGCCAGCAAAAATACTTTAGTCAGTTCCCAAAAGAAACCCGCCATAACTCTAAGTTGCATCATAATGCGGCCCATTGTACGACAATTTTCGACTGTTGTATACTCCTACCAGCATGCCAGATAAATCAAGCAGCGAAGCCGAAAGACGGGCACTCCTTGCAGCTCGTCGCCGTTATGGCGTCGGCAACCTGTCTAACCAGCAAACAAGACCAATTAAGCTTGCATTCCCGGGCAAATTATCGCCACAAAAACCTCCCCGGCGCAAAGCAGCCCCCCGCCTCTGGGTTCGCCGCGTTTTGTTCGTTATTGTCCTTATCGTCATCATTAGTGGCGGCATTTTTGGCTATAAGGTAATTGCCGCCAGCGACAACATCAGCGCCGCCGATCGTTCCATTCTCGGCCAGCTCAAAGACCTCCTCTTCCTGGGTGACTCACTTTTAGAAGGCGAATCACAGGATCGCATTAACATTCTATTGATTGCCATCGGCGGGGAAGGACACAAAGGTGAAGATCTAGCTGACACCATTATGGTTATCAGCTATCAGCCCAGTAACAACAAGGCTGCCTTACTTTCCATCCCCCGCGATCTCTATGTGCAATTACCTGATCAGGAATACTTCAGCAAAATTAATGCTGTGCACGCTTTTGGTGAATCACAAAAACAAGACCGGGGACCGGAATTACTTCGTGACCTCGTCCAGAATATCACGTCTCTCCCCATGCATTACTACGTGCGCGTTGACTTTACCGCCTTCAAAAACATTATTGATGGCATTGGCGGTATCAATATAACCATCGATAATTCTTTCTACGATTATTGGCACAAAATATCCTTCCCGGCCGGTACCGAAAAAATGAGTGGTGAACGAGCGCTAGCCTATGTTCGCGCCCGCTATATTGAAGGTCCTGAAGGAGGAGACTTTAAACGCGCCGCCCGTCAACAACAAGTATTGTTGTCTCTACGCGATAAAGTTTTCTCCGTCCAAACCGCTCTGGATTTCACCAAAGTCAACGCTATTCTTTCTTCTTTATCCAACAATATACGCACCGACATGCAACTATGGGAAATGAAGCGTTTTTACGAGTTAGCCCGGCTCGTTGACCAGTCTCAAGTCCAATCCGTTGTCCTTTCCACTGAACCCAAAGGGATACTAACCGGCGGCACCGAAGTCTTAGGCGGCGTGCCAGCATCTATTCTCCGACCACGCACGGGCGACTACAGCGAAATCCAAAAAATTGCCCGGAATATTCTCACTACTGAAACAGTATTACCCACTCCAACCGCGCAGCCGCCGGAGCCCTCACCATCAGTCACCCCCGTCCTACCATCACTTGCCATACGTAACGGCACTACTATAACCGGTCTGGCCGGGCGCACAGCTGAAAATCTCAAGCAACAAGGTTATGACATAACCGACGTCGCCAATGCCGCCAAACACGGTCAAACACAAACCTATGTCTATGCAATTTCTCCCGACCACACTGCCGGCGCCACCGTTCTGGCAGAAACGCTCGGTGCAAAACTAGCCAGTGATCTGCCCGAAGAAGAAGCACAAACCGAGGCTGAAGTTCTTGTTATCCTGGGTACCGATTCCGACGACACCAGCGAATAAATGAATCATCTGCTCTTCGTCGGCCTGGGCAACCCGGGTAAACAATTTAATCGCACTCGTCACAATTTTGGCATCCGTCTCTTGCGCATCTGGGCTGATGCTAAGTGGCAGCCCAGCGCAAAGCACCAGGCCGAAATCGCCACAGTTACACTAGCTAACACCAAGATTACCTGCCTTTTTCCTGCCGCTTCCATGAACTTATCGGGGCAGGCCGTGGCCAGCTTCAACCATCTTCCGGAAAAAACCCTCATCATCCACGACGATATTGAGCTGCCACTCGGCGATTTCAAGATAAAACTCTCCGGCAGCGCCCGCGGCCACAGAGGCGTACGTTCCATCCACGAAGCCCTCGGCACTCAAGATATTGCTCGTCTCCTGCTAGGCGTCGGACCAGTTATCGGCCTCACCGAAGAATTCGTTTTGTCTAAATTTACGCCGGGTGAAGAAGAAATAATAGTTCAGCTACTCCCTCGAGCTGGCAAAATACTGACCGAGTTTGCTCAAGAAAAAAGTTCTCCTCACAACCCCACCGACGAGTGATGCTAGAGCGTTGGAGGGGTTGCTCTTGTAAGCACCGCCTCGCCACGTGGGGTTCTAAGGAGAACTCGTAAAGCTAATCCAGCAAGGCAAAGCCTGTCAAATAAAAAAGGGCCCGTTGGCATGCCAGGCTGGAAGTTTTGTTTGTCAAAGCGCGCAATTCAAGTTTTGTGAATGATTGTCGCTTTTACATCCAAGACTCCTGCCGGCAGCCAACGGGCCTGGTTAGATTTGGCCACCTTAATCCAAAAGGTCACTCAGCCAAATCAGCCGGTGGTTGTTGTTTTGCAAAAACAATACAAGAAGGAACATCCTACCCCGCTCAACCCAGTGTATAAACAATAAAAAACGCAGTCAAGAGATTCGTATCTCAATAGAAAAGCGTCCCTGCAGGCTTTGCATAGAGTACGAAAGAAACATACGCAATAATTGCAAAGCAAAACCTACAGGGACATTTGGCGTGATAGCGAGTGACTCTTATCACTTCCGTTATCGCCTCTCTGTTCCTCCGAAAACTCCTCTCGAGTCATTTGAACTCTCCCCTATCACTGGACTACAAACGAACAACCACCGGCAGGTCCTGTAACATCCATGGAAGATGTTAATCGCCCTGCATCTCACAAACCTCCTCCCGATTGGGAAAAGTGGAACTAGAGATATCCTGTTTAAAGTACAAACTTCCTTGTAACAACCAGTATAGGCACAATCCCAACCAGGTCAAGTTTTTTTGGCTTCTCTCACTTTAGTGTGGTGCAAAACCCAACTTTTTAGCTCAATAAAGCACTGTGATGATAATCCTTATTACTACCCCCTCTCCCTGGCTAGGGAGAGGGCGGGGGTGAGGGTCAAAACGGCCCCAGACACCCCTCACCCTTCCCTCTCCCCATGAGGGGAGAGGGAATCACGAGTGGTTCCGGTAGCACAGTTAATTGAGAGGAGCCGTTTTTTTGACCTCCCCGCTCTTCTCAATTATTCCCCGCCAAGCCAGCTCAAACAGACGCCGCATCATATCTGCCATTTCTGCACTCTCAATAATCACCCCGCCAATCTTTCCTGTATACGACCCGATAGCAATTCTATCTCGAAAGATGGTCGTACCGCTAGGACTTGGAAATACCTTCGATGAAACAAACCTCCTTTGCGTCAACTCATCTTTGTGAGCGGAAAGCAGCTCTTTTTTAACCTTCGGCGATCTGGTCGAAAAGATAGTATTGGTTCGTATCCCCTTAGCAATACGCTGCTGGTAATAGTTCTCCTCGTCCATACCTAACACCGCATTAAGATGATCAATAGGCGTAAAACTATACCAAGTGTCACCCGGATGGCTGTACATCAACATCTCTCGCCTGATAGTCCGCAGCCCCTCCACTCCATCAAAATATCTCACCGTCGGCTCTCCTCCGGCCGTTTTCATCAACATCTGCAGACCTGGTAACAACTCCTCCAATTCCTGCTTCTTTTCTTCCACCGCCTCCTCCTGTTTTTCCAGCAGGCTCATCAGCAATCGCGGCGGCTCTGCCGCAAACAACGTCCTTTTTTTTTCCCTGAATTTCGTCACCAGTCCCTGTTTCATTAGCCCCTCTAAGATTACATACGTAGTCGCCCGTACCACATCGGCCTCACGGCCAATCAACTGCGCCGGCGATGGACCCAGTTGCAAAGCCGCCAGGTAGACCGCCGCCTCTTTATCTTTCATCCCTAATTTCTTGAGTTCTTTCTCAAATGCCATAGAATTTGACTGTCAGAAAGTGTATACATCACCTATCTGTATGTCAAATAAAACATCTTCTGTAAAACAATCGCTGGCACGGTTCTGCGACGTCCTCAATAAAAAAGCTGCCCAAAGTCATAATACCTTATCTCTAAACCTTTCCCGCCGGCAAAAAGCTCTTTTGGCCGCCTACTGGCCTGCTCCAAACATCAGAAAAATAGTTATTGTAGACGCCTCTCCTGCCCAGGCACAAAAACTACTCAACAATATCTCCACCTGGAACAAGCAGCTGGACCTTGACCAGCACTGGCACCTCATTTCCGGCCAGTTATCAGCCCAGGAAACGTCCGGCCAAATCACCACCAGCCTGAGCCGTGCTCTGCATGCCCTGCTTGACTCCCGCCACCGCAATCATCACTTCGTCCTGCCGGCATCTCTCCTGAACACTTCCCTGCCAGACCCTATTCAATACCGGCAGCAACATATAACTCTGACTGTCGGCGAAGATCACTCTATCCAGCAGCTAACAAAAAAGCTTATTAACCTGGGTTATCTGCGACAACACCGCCAGGCAGAACCTGGCACCTTCGTCATCAAAGGAGAAAATATAATCATCAATCATCCCTATCGGCCCCAACGCCACGCTCTAACTTTTCACCGCCGAACTATTGAACAAATTATCCGGGTGGGCAAGCGCAATAAAATCATCAATCAGATTACCCTGCCCCCCCTTGGCTTTCCCCGTAACACCACCACCTGGGACACCCTGCTAAAAAATAGCCTGGCTATCCGGCCTTCCCACCTAACAAACATTACTGCCCATTACACAATAATCGACGACGCCCTTCACCCCGATATTCTCTTCCCCAATAGCATAACTAATCTTATCTCCGAAGATCTTCTCCCTTCGCAATCACAGCCACCCAGCCCCATCACATATCAACGCGGCCTGGAGCTTATTCAATCCCTGACCGTTGAGCAACCCGCCGTCCATAGCGACCACGGCATCGGTATTTACGAAGGATTAATTCAACGCAATATCGGCGGCATAACCCGGGAATACCTCGTCCTGCGCTACGCCGAAGGCGATTCCCTGTCCGTTCCCGTTACTTTTGCTCACAAGGTCACGGCCTACATCGGCCAGGGCAAACCCCCCTTAGGTCGTTTGTCCGATACCGCCTGGAAAACCACTAAGCGCAAAGCTAGCGTTAATGCCGCCCTCCTGGCTCGTGAACTACTTCACCTGGCGCGCAAACGCCATAAGGCTACTCGCCCCCGCTACATCATAGATTGGGCTACCAACACTACCCTTGACAAAAATTTTCCTTACACTCTCACTCCCGATCAGATACAGACCTGGCAGGACGTTCAGCATGACTTCATTCAAGCCCAACCTATGGACCGCCTTCTGGTCGGCGATGTTGGTTTTGGTAAAACAGAAATAGCTATCCGAGCCGCCTACCTGGCCGCCACTAACAACCGACAAGTGGCCTTGCTCGCCCCAACCACTCTGCTTGTCCAGCAACATTTCGATACTCTGAAAAGCCGCCTGCCTCATCTGGCCAATAAAATAGCCTTGCTGTCACGTTTTTCCACTCCCACCGAACAGGCCCGCGTCCGTCAGGGTATGGCTGATGGCACCATCGCTATTGTCGTTGGCACTCACGGCCTAATCTCACCTCACATCAAATGGCAAGCCTTGAGCCTGGCTATTATCGACGAAGAACAACGCTTCGGCGTAGAGCAAAAAGAATCCTTCAAAAAACTACGCGCCAGTATCGATATTCTTTCTCTTTCCGCTACTCCCATTCCCCGCACTTTGTCCCTGGCTCTATCCAACCTTAAAACTTTATCTATTATCTCCACTCCGCCGGCCGGACGCAAAGGTGTTACCATCACAGTCAGCCATGACAATGACGCCATCATCGTCAAAGCCATCCGATACGAACTGTCTCGCCATGGCCAGGTCTATGTAGTCGCTCCTCGAGTCAGGCAGCTACCATCTCTACAAGAACGTCTGCGCGCCCTGCTACCGAACACCCGCCTCTCTGTTGCCCACGGACAAATGCCAGATGCCGACCTGGCCGCCACCATGCACCGGTTCGACACCGGACAAATTGATGTTTTAGTTACCTCAACCATCATCGAAAGTGGCCTGGATTTGCCAAACGCCAATACCATAATTGTAGTCAACGCCACCCATTTCGGCTTGTCCGATCTGTATCAGTTGCGAGGACGCATTGGACGCCGTGAGCGCCAGGGGCATGCCTACTTCTTGTACAGCTCACAACGACTCACTCCTCTGCAACGACACCGTCTCACCGCCTTAACCGAAGCTTCCCGCCTTGGCTCCGGTTGGCAGCTGGCGCGCCGCGACCTGGAGCTGCGCGGGGCCGGCAATCTCCTGGGCGCCGAACAATCCGGTGCCATTCAGGGAGTAGGCCTGGCTCTGTACCTCGATCTGGTCAAAGAAGCCACTCAAAAAGAACAAGGGGATTTTGTTTCTCAACATGAAGTTGACATCCACCTGCCGCTTGCCGCTGCTATCCCCACCGACTACATACCCGATCTCACCGAACGCACGGGCTGGTACGGACGCCTCACTCGCGCCCGAAGCCCGGAGCAACTTGCCGAACATACTCAAAAACTTGCCCGGACATACGGTCCATTACCCCTAGAAGCTGCTAATTTTATCCTGCAATTAAAACTCCGACAAGTAGCTGCCCAGCTCGGCATAACCGGGTTAGGCTCAATTACCATTTCGCCTCCGGGCAAAATTCCTTTCCAGCGACTATCCATCAAAGGAAGTAACCTATCTAAAATACTGCCCTTTCTGGCCAGGTCTGCCCCCTGGCAAATGCAGGGCAATACCCTGATTTTAAAGACGGCCAATATAACACCCCGTCTTGTCCGACAATTACTGCTAGAATTAGAACGTGTCTCCCGACATTCAGACCATCAGTATAAACAGCAAAAATTACCCCTCGCTGCTGCGGGAGATTCATGATCCGCCGCCAGTGCTCTATCTGCGCGGCGATCCTGCCGTCTTAAGTTCTCCCCAGCTTCTAGCCGTGGTCGGCAGCCGCCGGCCCAATTCTTACGGCAGGCAGTGCGTCTCCAAAATACTGACTCCCGTTGTCCAGGTCAGCCTGCCACTGGTTTCCGGTTTAGCCTATGGCATCGACTCCATGGCCCACCGCCTGTGCCTCGAATTTGGCACACCGACCATAGCCGTCCTTGGCTCCGGCTTAGACGACGGGTCCATCTATCCCAAGATTCACGCCGGACTGCTGCACCAAATTATCGACGCCGGGGGGTCTATTATATCCGAATACCCCGCCGGCACCCCTCCTCACCTGGGACAATTTCCTGTTCGCAACCGAATTATCGCCGGACTCTGCCAGGCTACCTTTGTCGTGCAAGCCGCCCAGCGCTCTGGCTCGCTTATCACTGCCCGCCTGGCCCTGGAGTCCGGCCGCGAAGTGTTAGCCGTCCCCGGTGCTATCACCGACTCCCTGGCAGCTGGCGTCAACTTTCTCATTCAACAAGGCGCCACCCCAGTAATAAGTGCCGAGGATATTCTGAATTTATATGGCCTATCCTCTCCTGATATCGCAGAGATCAACCAGGCAAAATTAACCCGCGACCAGAAAACCGTCGCCGCTGCCCTGGGAAGTCAGCCCCTGCACATCGATGAATTAGTTGAACAAACCAAGCTGCCTTCCACCGTCCTGGCTGTCGCCCTAACCGAACTGGAGCTGATGGAAATCGCCCTCAACACCGGCGGCATGCGCTACATCAAGAAGTAGTTTTCTTGACTTAAATTTGCATTACTAGTTAACTCCCAGTATGAAGCTTGTCATCGTCGAGTCGCCGGCCAAGGCCAAGACCATTCAAAAATATTTGGGGGCTGGCTTTGTTGTCAAAAGCAGCTACGGTCATGTCCGTGACTTGCCCAAAAGCGTGCTGGGCGTCGATACAGCTAAAAACTTTCAGCCCAAATATGTTATTCCCGCCAAGGCCAGAAAAAATGTCGCTGAACTGAAAAAGGCAGCCGGCCAGGCCGATGAAGTGTACTTCGCCACTGATGAAGACCGTGAAGGAGAAGCCATCGCCTGGCATTTAAAAGAGGTTCTTAAGACCCCGGCTTCCAAGGCTAAACGCATTACTTTCGACCAAATCACTAAAAGTGCCATTAAACACGCCGTAGCTCACCCGCGCAAAATTGATCAGCACCGCGTCGACGCCCAGCAAGCTCGCCGCATACTTGATCGTCTGGTCGGCTATGAGCTCTCTCCCCTGCTCTGGAAAAAAGTGCGGCGCGGACTTTCTGCCGGCCGGGTACAATCAGTAGCCGTCCGCTTAATCGTCGAACGCGAGGAAGAAATCGCCGCCTTCAAATCCCAGGAATATTGGAATTTGAAAGCCCGGCTAAAACACAACGGTCATGAATTTGACGCCGCCCTGTATGCCGAGGACGGCAAAAAGATTTCCAGGCTTGGCATTCCATCCCGGTCCGCCATGGATAAAATTGTCAAAGATTTAACCAGCCAGGTGTTTACCGTCACCGCCGTTACCACCAAAGAAAGAAAACGCACCCCGCCGCCGCCTTTCACTACCAGCACCCTGCAACAAGCCGCCGCCCACCAGCTTGGCTTTCCCGCCAGGCGCACTATGATAGTCGCCCAACAACTATATGAAGGTATCAGTCTGGGAGAGAAAGGCCCTACCGGTCTCATTACCTATATGCGTACCGACTCCACCAATCTGGCCAGTGAAGCTACTACTAAAGCCAGGCAGACTATTACCGATAAGTTTGGACCGGACTATTCCTTATCCCGACCCAGAGTTTATAAAAAGAAGTCCAAGGGCGCCCAAGAGGCCCACGAAGCCATTCGTCCCACCAACCCCGGCCGCACACCAGATCAAATAACAGACTACCTCTCGCCCGAACAACTAAAACTCTACCGCCTTATTTGGCAACGCATGATTGCCTCTCAAATGGCCGATGCGAAATTACAAAACGTCATCGCCGATCTTAAGGCCGCCAATTACACTTTCCGTGCCACTGGTACCACCGTTCTGTTCGACGGCTATGTCAAAGTTCTCGGAGAAAAAGCCGCCTTCAAAGAAACTGTTTTACCTCTGTTAAAAGAAAATGACACGCCCAGCCTGACTAAACTACTGCCCGAACAGCATTTCACCCAGCCACCTACCCGCTACTCCGAAGCTACTCTGGTCAAGTCTCTGGAAGAGTACGGCATCGGCCGCCCCAGCACTTATGCCCCCACTATTGACACCATTCAGCGCCGCGAATACGTGTCCAAAAACGACGACAAAAAATTCGCCCCGTCTGAAATTGGCACTCTGGTGACTAATCTACTCAAGGAACACTTCCCCAATATTGTGGACACCGAGTTTACTGCCAATATGGAGGCTGACCTGGACCTCATCGCCACAGGCGACAAAGAATGGCAACCCGTTATTGAATTGTTCTACAGACCATTTCACTCCAACCTCGAGAAAAAAGAGCAGGAAATTAGTAAAAAGAAGTTAACCCAGGAAAAGACAGGCGAGTCATGCCCGGATTGCGGCAAAGAAATGGTTATCAAACTGGGCCGCTTCGGCAAATTCAAAGCCTGCACCGGCTTCCCCGACTGCAAGCACACCGAGCCCGTAGGTGAGGAAAAGGAGCTGCAGGAAAAAAATGGTGGAGAAAAGTGCCCCGACTGCGGCAAAGACCTGGCAGTCAAACGCGGCCGCTTTGGCCCATTTATGGGTTGTTCCGGCTACCCGGACTGTAAACATATTAAAAAAATTGAGAAAACTACCGGCCTCACCTGCCCTAAATGCAACAAAGGTGAAATAGTGGAAAAGCGCTCCAGGCGCGGTCGCACTTTTTTCGCCTGCAACCGGTATCCAGACTGCGCCAATGCCTACTGGAGCAAGCCCACGGGAGAAAAATGTCCCCGGTGCCAAAGTCTGCTCGTCTTCGGCGCCAAAAACACTTCTCGCTGCTCTAGTAAAGAATGCAATTTCAGCACTAACTAGCTTTTTTGTTTTCGATTACGTCTTTGTCGACTTTGTCCGGTAAGGGTCTAGTCCCGAGCAACCGTCCAAGCAGTTCTTCAATGTCCCTCTGGCTATGACATTTAAACATAATCTCAAACCGGTTCTTGTCCTCATTAAACCGCAATCTGGTGTCAAAGCCATACGTATCCTCTAGTTTTCCACTATATTCAACTTCAAATGCCGTTCGTCCCCGCCGCTTGCGCCTGAGCGGATCATCCAAATTCATACTGCGTTGAATACGCCGTGCCCGTGTTTCTGCCTTGCGCACCGTTAAACCCTCCGCCACCAAATGGCTATAAAAGCGTTTTTGCTTCTCCTCGTCAGGAATCATCAGGATAGCTCGGGCATGACCAGCCGATATTGTACCATCAATCAATCCCCGGCGCACCTCGTCCGGCAATTGTAATACTCGAATAGTATTAGTTATACCAACCCTGCTCCGCCCCACTCTTTGCCCGATCTCTTCGTGCGTCATGCCATATTCTTCATTAAGCTGCTGGTAAGCGAGCGCCTCTTCTATTGGGTTTAAGTCCTCGCGCTGAATATTCTCGATCAAAGCCATCTCAATCCTGGCCGCTTCCGAGCGAACATCACGCCGCACCACACAAGGCACGCGTTCCCACCCCAGGCTTTTCGCCGCCCGGAGCCGCCGCTCACCAGCCACTAAATCATAACTGCCACTCTTTCCCCGCCGCACTACCAATGGTTGTAAAATACCGTGTTGAGCAACAGAATCCGTCAGCTCCTGCATCTCCACCTTTTCAAACTTTCTCCGCGGCTGGGAACGATTAATTTGAATGTCATCAATAGCAACGTGCTGCACATCCCCCTCATGCTTATCCCACATTGCAGCGGCTTCGAGGGTTGCCCCTGGCTTTACCCCAGACTCTTCAGCTTCTTCTTGCTCCTCAATTCCCCCTAACTCTTTGACCTCCTCCTCGGGTTCTTCGATCTCTTCTTCCTCCGACTCCTCGACTGTTATCACTGAAACTTTCTCTTTCTTCTCTTTCTTCTCTTCTTCAACGTCGTCCTCATCAACATCAATTGTTAATGGCGTAACTAATGGTTTTTCCGGTATTACCACCTCTTCTTCTTCTATGCGATCGAGTACATCGTCCGCATCCTCTACATCCCGCTTCGGGATAAGAGACATAATTCCTCCTTTGAGAATATTTTTTTTCATGAATATAAATTTAAGAGTTCATCTGCCAGATACTCGTACGCCTTAGCCCCCCGTGACGCACCAGCATAGTTAATTATTGATTGTCCGCAACTTGGCGCTTCGGCTAACTCGGTATTACGCGGAATAACACTCTCAAACACATGCCCCGGAAACGTCTTTCTCACCTCGCGCACTATCCTGCGTGCCATGGCCACTCGCCGATCGTACATAGTAAGCAAAGCCCCCAGCACCTGCAAACGAGGGTTAAGATGCGCCCGCACCAACTCCACCGTCTCCAACAGCTGCCCTAAGCCCTCTAAAGCCAAATATTCACACTGTACTGGTATCAACAAGCGATCTGCCGCCACCAGTCCATTTATAGTGAGCAACCCCAAGCTGGGCGGACAATCAATCAAAACGAAATCAAAATGCTCTTTGAGTGGCTTAATTGCCCGCCGCAACCTGTATTCCCGATACGGCTGCTGCATCAATTCAATGGCCGCCCCAGCTAAATTAGGCGTCGAAGCTATAATATTAAGATTCTCGTGAGCCGTCGGCTGCAAAGCATCCAGGGCACCCACTCGACCAGTTAGCACTTCATACAAAGTCGGCGTATCAGCCCCGAGCTCAATTCCCAACCCGCAAGTAGCATTCGCCTGCGAATCAAGATCAATGATCACCGTCGGCCGGCCATTGGATGCCAAATAACTTCCCAGATTAATACTGGTGGTAGTTTTTCCTACTCCCCCTTTCTGATTAGTAATTGCTACAACTTCAGCCATAATGCTTTAGCCTTAGAAGGAATTCGTCGCTATACTAATCAACATACTACCAGTGTAGAGTATAGAATAATTTCTGTACACACTTGTTATTTTGTTCTTTTTCTGTATGGTGCTACCAGCCGGAGTGGCGGAATCGGGAGACGCGCACGACTCAAAATCGTGTGAGCTTAGCTCATGTGGGTTCGAGTCCCACCTCCGGCACTAATTTTACAAAAATACATACAACAGCGTTAAAGCTGCCGCCATCATCCAGGCCAGCGTGAACCCTGTGTAAGGCAGCGATACGGCAAACACTCCGACCAGCACAAAAGCCACGGCGGCTTTCGACACGGCCAGCACCATCTCAAAAGTCACCGCGTACCGGAGCGCCCCTTCCCGCCTGCCCCGCTGGTACAGAATATGCCACATCGGTATTCTGACCCCGATCAGTGCCGCCTTCGACAACGTATCCGTCAGGAAAACCCGCAGCGACGTCGAGGCCAGCGGCCGAAACAAATAGCCCAGAATCATAAAAGGAATGTGCAATCGAATAATCTGCCGGCGTGAGAAACGGTCACTAATTTCACCAACAAAGAATCCTAATATACTCATCACCAACACGTTAATCGAAGCCACCAGCCCTAATTTCTGCGTCCCGCCCAGGATAATAAACATAAAGATTGGCCAAAACACCAAGTCAATCAGATTTTCGCCCCAGCCCACCATAGTCAACACCATGCCTCGGTAACGGCGCATACCCATCATCCGCCACGGCAGGGAGTAGGGAAATGTCTGCGGTCGATAACGTTCTTTGGTCAACAACAAAGGAAAGGTCGCCAGCAATGCCAGGCAGGCTGCCGACACAAACAACACGGAAAATCCAAAGTAAGCCGCCACAAAACCGCCGACAATCGGCCCGATAGCTCCCGCGCCGCTCGTCAGCGCGATCAACCATGACAACTCGGTCCCCCGATTAGCCGCGTCTCCGAAACGGCAAATCTCCGTGTGATAGGCCGGCCAATAAAATATCTTGAACACCGTCAGCAGTACCCAAGCCAACCAGAAAAGACCAGGCGCCAGAGGAATAGCCGCCAGCGTAACAAAGTACACCACAAAAAGCGGCATCGACAGCGCCAATGATCGTTCCAAACCAAACCGCCCGGCAAATTTTCCTCCCAGGGGCAGTAATATTACGTATAATGAATAATGCAATGCGTAGTACAAGGCTATTTTCGACAAGCTAAATCCTTCCTGATAGAAGAAAACGGGCTCAAAGATTAAGATCAATGCACTAGCAAAAGAAAATAGCACGGAAAACATGTACATTTCTTTAAGCGACTGCCGCGGGTGTATGGCAAAAAATCTATACAAAATGTTCATTGCCATTCAGTATAACATTCTGCTAATGTTACCCCCATGAATTTAACCTTTATTGGCGCTGGCTACGTAGGCCTGGTTTCAGGTACCTGTCTGGCTGAAATTGGCCATAACGTCATTTTAGTCGACAATAACCGCGAAAAAATAGCCAAACTAAAACATGGCACTATCCCCATCTACGAACCGGGCCTGGACAAACTCATACAAAAAAACGTTAAGGCCCATCGTCTCACCTTTACCACTAATTTGCCAGCCGCCGTCAAAAAATCCGACGTTATTTTCATTGCCGTTAACACCCCGCCCTTGCCCGACGGTCAGGCTGATCTGTCCTACGTGGCTGGTGCTGCCCGCCAAATAGCCGAGGCCGCCGACTCTTACAAAGTAATCGTCGATAAAAGTACGGTGCCTGTACAAACCGGCGAGCGAGTACTAGCCACGATCAAGCAACACAACAAGAGATCTATCGATGTTGACGTCGTCAGCAACCCCGAGTTTCTACGTGAAGGGAATGCCGTCGATGATTTTCTTAAGCCAGACCGCATCGTCGTTGGCGTAGCTAACAAGCGCGCGGAAAAAATTATGCGCGACATTTACCGTCCCCTCAAAGCTCCTTTTATTGTCACTGATGTTAAAAGTGCCGAACTCATCAAACATGCCAGTAACTCTTTCCTGGCTGCCAAAATCTCTTTCACTAACGCCCTGGCCCATATTTGTGAACTTTCCGGCGCCAATATTGACCAGGTTGTCAAAGGCATGGGACTGGACAAACGCATCGGCGGGCATTTCCTTAAAGCCGGCGTTGGCTATGGCGGCAGCTGCTTCCCTAAGGACGTCTCTGCTTTTATTTCCATCGCCAAAGAACTCGGCTATGATTTCGGCTTGCTAAAAGAAGTAGAAAAAATTAACAATCAGGCCCAACGCATTTTTCTGCGCAAAATCGAGCAGGCTCTTTGGATCACTAAAGGCAAGACTATTGCCCTGTGGGGGTTAGCCTTCAAACCTAACACCGACGATATGCGCAATGCCCCTTCCGTAAATATCGTCAATCAATTACACGAAGATGGAGCCATTATCCAAGCCTATGATCCAAAAGCCTCCCAAACCGCTCGTGCCGTACTAGCCAATAAAGCGCGCTACAAAAAAAACATGTATGAAGCCCTCAAAGGAGCCGACGCTTTGGTTATTGTTACCGACTGGGATGAATTTTTAGAGCCCAACTGGAAAAAAGTTGCCTCCCTGCTAAACAACCCTATTATCATTGATGGCCGCAACATGTACGACCGCAAGGAAATGGAGAAAAAAGGCTTTGTATACCACAGCGTAGGACGCGGCTAAACCAATCTACACCTCGTAGGTGTAAATATGGTAAAATTACACCATGCCACGAAAACACCCCATAGTAACTGGCGACGTGCACCATGTGATGAACAAAAGCATTGCTGGTTTCAAAATTTTTAACTCCGACCGGGACTATCTGAGAATGAAGCGCATGATAAGTTTTTTCTCTGTTGTAGGACCACTACCAAAATTCTCGCAGTTTCTTAACCTTAAAAACACAAGGGAGAATGGGTTCGAGCTGTACTTTACTAAGTTTACCGATAATCAGGCGCGTCTAACACAAATAATCGCCTATTGCCTCATGCCAACCCATTTTCATCTAATCGTAAAACAACTACGGAACAACGGCGTATCAAGCCATCTAAGCAACTCATTGAATAGCTACACACGCTACTTTAATACCAAACACAAGAGACGAGGGCCCTTATGGGAAGGTAGGTTCAAGAACGTTCCAGTAAAATCTGATGAACAATTATTACACCTCACTCGTTATCTCCACCTTAATCCAGTTACAGCAAGCTTAGTAGACCGACCACAGGACTGGAAGTACTCGTCCTATAAAGAATACTTATCCATAAGCCACAGCAGTGAAAACTTGTGCTCTTACAACAACCTATTAGAAGTCCAATCCAATGAGTATAAGAAATTTGTCGACGACCAAATTAGCTACCAACGCGAACTAGCAAAGATTAGAAAGCTGACACTTGAGTAACCTCATTACACCTCGTAGGTGTAAATAGGGTTACTTGCCAAGCACCCGTTCTGCCTCCTCTAACTGCTCCTTATCGTTAACCGGCAGCCACCAGTCCGCCATAACTACCTTTATTCTCTTTCCCTTTCCACTAATTAGCTTCATCCAGACATCCGGCGTCTCATACTCTCCCCGAGCCGATGGTACAACCTTCACTTCAAAAAAACTCTCATCCATCACCATGGCTCCGTTCCAGGCCAGATCCGACACAAATTCTCTTGGCTTCTCAACTGATTTAATCAGATATCCTTCCTCGTCCGTCACCAATATTCCCCAATTCTCCGGATGTTCCACTTTTGAAGATAACACCGACAAGTCATGCCTCACCAACTCCTTCATACCCTCCGGCCCAAAAATATCGTCCCCCACCATGCCAAGCCAACGACCCTTTATTAAGTCCTTGGCCGCCGCAAACGCGTGCGCTAATCCCAGTTGTTCCTTCTGAACAACAAATGTAATCGGTCGCCCTTTATATTCACCCGATTTAAAATATTCTCTGATTGTCTTTTCGTGGGGTCCTCCTACCACAAAAATCAGCTCACCCACCTCTTCTGGTAACATATCCAGGGCGTGCTCCACCACCGGCTTTCCCTTAATCGGCAAAAGTTGCTTGGGACCCTCATAATACCTGGCCATCCTCGTCCCCTTCCCCGCCATTAAAACCACCGCCTGCATAACAAAAAATTACACTAAACCGAACACCTAACTGGGAGAAGGCAGATTTGAGCCTGATGATGAGGGATTACTATCCAAACAAGCCCCTACCCACTCACAATCCACAGAAGAGCTAGCCTCGCATTTCCACTGTTTCGGGAGAGGCGTACCTGAGGGAGATGGCTCGAGAGTATTAACATAAACCTCCGTGCATTTAACGACAAATTCGCCTTCGTTGCTGGCCTGCGGTATTATCCCGGTATATTGTCCTTCGCCATAGCCAAACCAACATCCGGTGCCGCAGTTTACCTTTGTCGGACCGGCTTTATCTCTACAGGCTTTATCAACACCGCTTTGAGACAGAGGAACGCTCACTCCTTCCGCCTTTGCTTTATCGTTAATGCTAATTAGTGTCTCTGCTATAGCCTCTGCTTTTACAACATCCTTGTTCTCACCTCTTCTCTCTTTTAAACCGCTTGCCCACAAAACAAACTTCCCTCCTTTTTCTTTGCACGGCTTAGGGGATGACGGAAGGCATATTAGGTTACCCCTACAGCCCAAGAAGGCCTTGCCTGTGCACTGCCACTGCACTTTAATCGGGTGAGAATCAAGATCTTTGCAATCAGCTCCTCCTGAAAACACTCGAGTCGATATTGCACTGGAATAAGGATTATATTGACCTCCACTTTCATCAACTTCCTTTGGTAGGCATCCGTCATCATTAGTTATATTCGGATAATCACATAAAAGTCTGCTTTCATTTACCGCTTCATTTGCCTTTAGTGTACAGAACCCGTCAGCCAAGTCTTTTTCAGCATCGGAAGAACTCGCACTTCTGATCTGTTGATGCAAGGCATCGACTGCAAGCTGAATAGCCTCACCTGTAATCTTACTCCTGGTTTCTCCCGGCTTTCCCGTCAATTCCACCTCCAAAAACGCATTAGGGACTCCTTTATTACTGCAACTCGTGGCACCACTTGGCTCCGCCGCTGTCCTCAACTCTCCCTGTAAACCCGCCTGACTAGCTAGAAACGCTATCGCCACTAACAAAACTACGAAAAAAATAACCAGCACCAGCGGTAAACCAAAAACATCACTTTTTTCTTTGTTGTGACCCTTCATCCCGTCTCTAATCATTAACCCTATTATACTACATTATACTACGTTCCTCTCATCTTCTCAAATCCCCGCCGTTGCCATGCCCAGCTGGGGAGCCACCGGCATCAAATCAGCTTTCATCTGTAATTTAGAATCATGCGTCGAGGTAATCTCCACGCCTTCCCGCGTAAAGGACGCATAACCCGGCTTGGTTATTGTCACTACATATCGCCCTGGCGGTGGCAGAGCAAAGAACCGGCCACTACCGTCAGCCACTCGCGTCATTACCAGACGATTAGTGCCCTGTTCGTATAGTCGCACTACCGCCAAATCCAACGGCACGTGCGTTATAGCATCCCGCACCAGCCCATAAGAAGGACGTAACCGTATCTCTAAGACAACCTTCACCGCCACTAGGCCCACGTAAAATATCTCCAGCATCAAAAACAAACCATTCGACGCCATAAGCAACAACGCTGTGTTCAAGAGGGACCCACTAATGAAAACCGGCCACGACAACACGTGCCCCCTACGCTGCGCAATTTGCCACCAGCGCAACGTACGAATGCGCCAGGAGCTTAAGGCCTCGCCTGTTGGCTTCATGGGGATAACAAAATTAACAACCCTAGTCTGGTCAACAATGGTTAAAGTACCCCCCGTATATATTATTTCCCCTTCCCCGGGCTCAAACGTCGCCGCCGCCGGAGAAAAAACAAAACCCTCCGCCTTAATAGCTATGGTATAGTCACCCGGCACCAGTGGTGTGGCAAATACGCCGCGAGCATTGGTACGCAATTTATGCTTAACTCTCTTGTCTCTGCCATAAATAAGCACTTGTACTCCAGCAATCGGCTCACCCGTCTTATACTGAACCACTCGCCCTCTGTGCACCGGCCCTCGCCGACCCCGTAAGAACGACGCAACCTGTTCTACGTGCTTGCGCCCGACAGAATGCAAAACACGGTCCAGTAAAGAAACTATTGTGGCCAAAAGTGCCAATACAAACAGGAATATGTCCAATGGGCGCAATATTAGTGACACAATAGCCGGTACTTCCCTTTTTTTCTCCTCTATCCTTATTACTTCTGCGGGAGCTGGCTCGGTGACCGCCGCTTCCGGCAACGCTCTGGTCACTATTGTTACTGTGTCGGTAGCCGTCAGGCCCGAAAAATCACGCACTGCCAAACTGAATATGTATACCTCACTTTCACCCATCGCCGTAAAGGAGGAAGTGGCAGCGTAAGCCGATGATAGTTTAGCCTCTCTTCCCTTCAACTGACGCCAGGTATAGCTAAGCGATCCCCCCTCCGGATCATAAGAATTAGTTCCATCCAAAATAACCAGTGCTTCCGAATTGACAACCTGATCTTTTCCCGCTTGCGCCACTGGCGGTAAATTCTCCGGTACTATTGGCTCGCTAGTCGTCGGCTCTGGCGTTGAAGTTGCCGTTGGTGTCACCAAAGTTGTAGGGCTAGCCTCCCCGGTCGAAGTTAGTGTTTCCGCTGCCTGCCCCGTTGTCACACGCACACTTTGCACCCCAGTCTCATTACCAAAAATATCTGTTACAAAAAGCTTAAAGGTATACTTTAGACCATCTGCCAGTCCCATCACTGTCACTCCCGTCGTTTCTTCGTCACCCATAGTCGCATCATCACTCACGTCCCAAACCGCAGATGTTTTATCCAATACGGCCGTGTGGCTAGTGCCGTAATATAAAGCATAATCAAACAGGTTGCTGTCAGTTGCCTTATCCCAGGTAAACACAACCTGGTTCTCCCCCACTTCTCCCACCTGCATTGTAGCCAAATGCGGCGCCTCATTATCCACCTGAAAACTATCACCGGTAATAGTGCCGCCATTTCCCACATCGTCCCGTGGAATAAACCGCAGTCGTACCGTCGTTATATCCCCCACAATCGGCCCCCCTGTGTTCGATACCGATTGGGTATCCCACACCATAGTCAGTTTTACGCTATCACTGGCATTTGTATCAATACGATTAGACGTCCCAATCTGATACCCGTTGCTATTTTTCAAATCCACTGAACCCGTGTCGGCCCTAGCCGAGGTAAGCCAGGGTTTATACCAATTAACCCCATCCACCGAATATTGCACTCGCAGCCGTGTCGGGTCACGATCACCATCAGAAATTTTTGTGGTAAACGTAACCAGTCCCTGGCCATCAGTGCTCTGGGTTATTTCCTCCGGCTCCGTAGCAACAGGCTTGGCCGCTATCCTTTCATACCAATACACATTACCCCTATAATGATCTCCGGCCAGTACATCAAAGTCATTATCATTATCCACGTCGGTTACAATCACTCCAAAAACACTTTGTAGCGAGTTGGTAATCGTCGTTCTGGTGAATTCTTCACTGCCGTTATTGTCATACCAATAAACACTATTATTATCCTGTGCCGCCACTACAATGTCCTCATCACCGTCTTCATCCAAATCCACCGGCACCACCGTCATCGCGTCCACTTCAGTCCCCACCTCGCCTCTCTGAAAAACGGTCAGGTCAACATTGCGATATAACAGCACAAGATTACCAGCCGGCTCCGCCGCCACAATATCCTGTTTACCATCTTCGTTAACATCAGCTACCACTAGATACTCCTGATCCGTATTGCTGTCATCAATGTCAATCCGCGACCAGCTATAGCCATCTGAAGTATCCCAGCGCTGCAATCCCGCACTGCCTCCTGTAACAATATCGTTAAAGCCATTGTTATTGACATCAGCGATGGTAATCGCCGTCACTCCTGCATTAGTTGCCAGCGTTATTGAAGCAAACGTACCAGTGCCATTATTCATCCAGCGCTGCAATGTCACACTATCACCGGCTGTGGTAGCCGTTATTATATCCGGCGCCCCGTCGGCATCAATATCACCCGCATAAGCTTTCCCATTGCCGTTTACACCAATAATTGTCCCCGAAAATTCTATTCCTCCCGTATTACGATACCACCGCACACTGGACGTAGAGTCCCTTGTCGTCACCAACAGATCTTGCGCCCCATCCATATCCAAGTCGATAATCTGTACCCGCTGCCCGCGTATATCATCCACTATTTTGGGCGCAAAAGTTCCATCGTTATTGTTTATATACACCTTTAACCCATCCGATCCTGCCGTCACCACATCAATATCATTATCGTCGTCAAGGTCAGCCGCCGCCATGCCCAGCACTCCGACCGCCCCTGTCTCCACCCCAATAATGTGCGAGGTAAAACCAAGTGCCCCCGCCGGCTGCGGCAAAGATAAAAATCTAATCCCTCCCACTATTAAAGCCAGTACCAGGCCAGTTAACACCAGTGCCCGTCCAAAAGGCAAAACCGCCGCCCAGGGCGATGTTCGCCGGCTAATCTTCAAATTAGCTGCTGCTCGACGCACCGGACTTACTATTATTCTTCCCCACTACAAAATTAATCATGCGCCCCTCCACATAAATGATCTTAGTAATCTCTCCTAGAGCCAGATATTGTTTTACGTTAGCCAACTCCTTCGCCGCCACCTCTGCCTGCGCTTTTGTGCTCTTTGCCGACATCAACAGCTCTCCCCGCACCTTTCCATTTACCTGTACCGGCAACGTCACCCGTGCTCCGGCTAACAAAGCCTGGTCAAACTTGGGCCAATCCTGATACATCAACGTCTGCGCATGCCCTAACTGCGACCATAATTCCTCAGCCATATGCGGCGCATAAGGAGCTAATAACAACACAAATGTCTCCAGAGTTAAGCGCGTTACCGCCTGACATTTTTCCAGCTCATTAAGCAATTCCATCAATGCCGCTACCGCTGTGTTAAATCGAAACTGTTCGGTTCCCTCCGACACTCGCCGAATGGTCTGGTGCACTCGCAACTCCAGCTCCGGACTATCCTTTTCCCCAAATTGTGATAATTTATCGAACACCTGCTTCACTCTTTGTAAAAAGCGCGATGCCCCATTCAGACCAGCCTCACTCCAGGCCATGGCATGATCAAAGGGGCCCATAAACATCACATACACACGCAGAGCGTCCGCCCCCAGTCTTTTCACCACCTCGTCAGGAGTTATAACATTGCCCCGCGATTTGCTCATTTTTTGACCGTCGTTCCCCAACAACAACCCTACACTCCGAAAACGCTTAAATGGCTCCTCGTTTGCCACCACTTCATTGTCAAACAACACCAGGTTCCAAAAGCGCGCGTACAATAAATGCAATACCGCATGTTCGGCGCCTCCCACATACAAGTCGACCGGCAGCCATTCAGCAGCAGGACCCTCGCCAACTAAAGATTTTTCATTAATCGGATCGACATAACGCAACCAATACCATGAAGAGCCAGCCCACTGCGGCATGGTATCTGTCTCTCGCCGGCCAGCTCGAGAACAAGTCGGGCACTTAACATTCACCCATGCCTTAGCCAGTGCCAACGGCGACTCGCCCGTCCCCGTCGGCTCGTACTTATCAACTTCCGGCAGCTCCACCGGTAACTCCTCCTCCGGCACCGGCACAGCTCCACAGTTATCACAATGAATAATCGGTATCGGCTCTCCCCAATAGCGCTGGCGGGAAAATACCCAATCCCGCAGTTTAAAATGAACCTTCCTGCGCCCCAGACCCCTCAACTGCAACGCCTCGCTAATCGCCTGGCTGGCTTGTTGAACTTTGACACCACTGTAGTCTCCAGAATTTATCAGCACGCCATCTCCCACGTATGGCAGCTCCAGACTACCCACAGCCAGAGTTGGCTGAATTACCTGAATAACCGGCAGTTTGTACTTCTGGGCAAAAGCAAAATCACGCTCATCATGTGCCGGCACCGCCATAATGGCGCCCGTGCCATACCCTTTGAGCACATAATCAGCCACCCAGACAGGCACTTCCTCCCCTGTCATAGGATTAATAGCCATAACTCCCTCAAGCTGAACACCAGTTATGTCTTTCCCCGCCGCCGTTCGCTGCAGGTCAGTCTTTTCTTTTGCCCGCGCCACATACTCCTCCACTTTTTTAGATTTCTGGAGGGAAACGACATACGGGTGTTCCGGAGACATCGCCATAAAAGTAGCTCCAAATATTGTGTCCGGCCGCGTCGTGAAAATTTTGACAACCTCTCCGGAACCAGTCAGTTGCCAGTCGATTTCCGTGCCTTCACTTCTGCCAATCCAGTTGCGTTGCAGGTCAATAATGAAATCAGGCCAATCCAAGCCGTCCAGACCAGCTAACAGACGATCCGCGTACTTGGTAATTTTCAGCATCCACTGCTGCATAGGTTTTTGCTCCACCGCCGTACCGCAACGCTCACATTTCCCGTCTTCAACTTCCTCATTTGCCAGCCCCGTCTTGCAACCGGGGCACCAGTTGATCGATACCGTATCCTGGTAAGCCAGTCCCATCTGAAACAACTTCAGAAAAATCCACTGCGTCCATTTGTAATATTTTGGGTCCGTTGTGTTGATTTCCCGTTCCCAGTCATAGGAAAAACCCATCATGCGCATCTGTTTCCTGAATCGTTCAATATTTGTTGCTGTAAGAGAGGCCGGGCGGATACCCTTCTTTATCGCAGTGTTCTCCGTTGGCAGCCCAAAGGCATCCCAGCCAGTGGGATGCAACACATTAAACCCTTTCATCCGCAAATAGCGACTGATTACATCTGAAGCGGTATATATTTTTGCATGACCAACATGCAAACCATCCCCCGAGGGATAAGGAAACATATCAAGCACATACATGTTCCCCCTCGCCGATCGCGCCCGCACCGCAAATAATCGTTCTTCCAGCCACTTCTGCTGCCACTTGGTCTCAATAGTTTTGAAGTCGTACGTTGCCGCCATAATCAACAGTATACTCTATCGCCGGCGTAAAACCCTCCGCGCTGCATCCAGGCGTCTTTTTACCTCCTTCTCAAAACCTTCTTCACCCGGCTCGTAGTAAATATTGTCCCGCACTTCTTCCGGTCTATATTGTTGCGCCACTATGTGGCCCGGAAAATCATGCGGATACCGGTAATTCACCCCCGGAGTATTTATGATATGCCTCGGCGGCACAGCATTACCATACCGCTCGACATCCCGTTTTACCGCCGCCATAGCCTTTTTCACACTGTTACTCTTCGGTGCTGCCGCCAAATATGTCGCCGCCTGCGCCAAGGCATACTCTGCTTCCGGCAAGCCCACCCAGTCCAGAGTATGAGCCGCTGAATTTGCCACCATCAAAGCATGCGGGTCGGCATTGCCAACGTCTTCCGAAGCAAAAATCAGCATCCGCCGCACAATAAATTTCGGGTCCTCGCCCGCCACTAACATGCGAAACATGTAAAACAACGCCGCATCCGGATCAGATCCCCGCATACTCTTAATAAAGGCCGATATTGTATCGTAATGCGCGTCGCCCGCCTTGTCATACTGCACTATCGACTGCTGTGCCGCTGACTCAACATCTTCTCTACTAATCTCTCTCCCTTGAGCAACCAGCAACGACCGCTCCAGAATGTTCAATGCCCTTCTGGCATCACCGCCCGCCAGAATCACCAAGCTCTCTTCAGCCGCCCCCGACAAACTAATTTTAGCATCCACAAACGACAAGCCTCGCCGCACAATCTTTCGAATATCTTTCTCCTTCAATCTTTCTAATCGCACCACCTCCGCCCGTGATACTAAAGCCTTTATCACTTCAAAATATGGATTTTCCGTTGTCGCCCCGATCAGAGTTATCAAGCCCTCTTCCACGGATGGCAATAACACATCTTGTTGCGCTTTATTAAACCGATGAATCTCGTCCACTATCAGCACCGTTCTTTTGCTCACTTTTTGCCACTCGTGCGCTCTGACAATTACTTCCCGCAAATCCTTCACGCCTGCCGTCACTGCACTAATGCGCTCTAGTGCCGCATCCATTCTGCCCGCTATAATATATGCCAGCGTCGTTTTACCCACTCCCGGCGGCCCCCACAAAATCAATGATCCCGCCACGCCCTGTTCAATGGCTCGCCGCAGCCCCGTGCCCTTTCCCAACACCTCCTCCTGCCCCACAAAATCTTCCAAGCTACTGGGCCTGACCCGTGCCGCCAGCGGCATAATTACACTAAAATTTCCGTTTTCAGTTCGCACAACATCAAGTATACACGCAATTACTTTAGGCCAAATAATCTTTCAGTATTATCAGAAGTAGCCTCAACAACTTCGCTCACCGTCATTCCTCTCAACTCCGCGATTTTTTCTGCCACCAACTTCACATAGGCCGGTTCGTTGCGCTTTCCCCGATGCGGCTCCGGCGCAAGATATGGACAGTCCGTCTCTATCAATATTCTATTCAATGGTACCCGGCGCGCTATCTCCGCTATCTCTCCCGCATTCTTGAACGTCACTACGCCGTTAAAAGCAAGGTACATACCTAATTCCATATATTTTTCCGCCTGCCGCCACGTACCGCTAAATGAATGCATTACACCTAAGGCTGGGGCGCTCAATAACTTTAATACTTGGTCATGCGCGTCCACTTCCTCGCTGCCTCTCACATGAAAAACAATTGGCAAATTCCTTTCCCCGGCCAGTCCAATAAATCGCCGCAATGCCTCAAGTTGCTTCTGCAAAGATCCACCTCTGTACAAATCAATTCCCACTTCGCCTATAGCTATCACTTCTTTCCCTTTTGCCAATTTCTTTAATGTCCCCCAGTCCTCCTCGTTCAGAGTTTCCACCTCGCTCGGATGAACGCCAACCGCGGCAAACACCCTATCATGCCTCCGAGCCAGGGCAATAGCCTTTTTGCTCTGCTCCACATCTGTCCCCACTTCAATCCATCCTTCAACACCTGCTTCCCGGGCTCTTCCCATAACCTCTTCCCGATCCTCGTCAAACTGGGAAAACATGACATGCGCGTGACTATCTATCATATAAGGGTATGATAGCTTATGTGCTGTCCGCTACCCACACCATTATCAGCCTGCCTCTTGGCGTTTATTTGCAAAATCCTTTCTTAATCTTCGCCGCCGCTTTTCTCCTCCACCTGCTCGCCGATTCAATCCTCCACTGGAACATAGATCCCAATAAACGCCCCTACCCGTATACACTGGTCGCCATCGACGTATTGGGAGGAATTACGCTGGCCCTGCTAATTACCATAAATCGCCTGCCCCTGCGGCCGGCTGTTATTGCCATGATCGGCAGTAACACTCCGGACATCATTCACACCCTCTACAATCTCCTTGGCCCTGTCACGCACACCAAATATCTCAATTGGCTTAAACCATTATTCCATTTCCACAACCACATCCAGCGCGAGACAAACAACATCCCCCGCGGCCTTGTTTTTCAAATTACTCTCGTCGCCCTGGCCCTCACCCTGGTTTTAGCCCGCTAGTTCATCATTAGTTTCAGACGCCGATGCCAAATCATTAACAAAAGCGCATATCACCACCGCTGCCGGCACTGCCAGCAATACTCCCACCACACCAACTAACCGCGCACCCAGCAATATCGCCAATATAATAACAAGTGGGTTCAAGCCCGTAGCTTTCCGCATTATAAATGGAATCAACAAGTGGTTTTCCGCCTGTTGTACCAGCAAATAAAATAATATTATTCCCAGTCCTAACATCCAGGATTGTGTAAAGCCAACTAGTACAGCCGGCACCGCCGCGACAATCGGCCCGATAATCGGTACCATCTCCAGCACCCCCGCCACCAGGCCCAACAGTAAAGAGTACGGCACTCCCATCAACCACAAGCCTACCGACACCACCACGCCAATAATCACTCCCAAAGTCAATTGCGCCAACATCCAGCGTCCGATCTTCTTCTGAGCCCGGTTAATCGCCATCTCCACATACGGCATATGCCTGGCCGGTACCACAATCTGAAAAGGCTTCTTTATGACATCTTTGTCCACCACCAGGTACAATGCAATCACAAACATAAAAACCAGAGTGAACACCCCCGAAAACACCGTCCGCGTCTGGCGAAACAACCCCGCTCCCACATTGGCCAGGTTATTTCCCACTCCGGCTAGTGCCTGCTGCCACGCACTGACTGTCCCCTTAACTGCTCCCGACGACGGAACCAGGCCCTGATTGCTCAAATACTCCACCAGTGCCGGCAACGCATGGGCTAATTGAGTTACCTGCTCCGCCAGCGGCGGAACAATCAACGACACCACCACCGACAACAAAACCAGGACTACAATATATACCAGGACAACCGATAATGCCCGCGGCACACGGTACCTCTCCAGTCTATCAGCCACCGGCCTGATTGCACTGGCTACTACCACCGAGGCAAACAACATCAGCAAAAAATCAAAAATTACGTATAGAAACCAGAAGCTAATCAGAATCAAAACAGCCCTGAATATGGTGCCCGTCGAAATATCTATTTTCGCTGTCTGGCCGTTATTATCCATACCCCTGCATACTACTCTGTCTTAAGCTGTTGTTCAAAGGCATTCACCGACTCGTGCGGACTAAGCAATGCGGCTGCCCTCCGCCCCGGACTAAGTAAATCCTGTGCCACTCGCTGAATATCCTGTGCCGTCACAGCTTGAGTGCGCTGCCACAGTTCATGCGGCGTCATAACCTTATTCTGCAACAGCTCCTGCACTCCGGCAAACATGGCCAGAGAATTTGTTTCCTCCAGTTCCAATACCATGTGGCCGCGCACCATCTGTTTAACTTTATTAATTTCGGCCGCCGGCACAACCTCCTGCATCACTCTGTCATACTCTTGTAAAATTAATTTTAGCGCAAAATCTGCCCTATCCGTGCGCAAACCAGCCTGCGTTTCCAGGCTGCCGGTGTCGACAAAATTGTCAATTGAGCTGCGAATAGCATAAGCCAAGCCCTCTTTCTCTCTCACTTTCATAAACAATCTGCTGCTCATTCCCCCGCCCAAAATAATAGCCAGCAAGTTAGCGGCGAAACGCCGGTCATCGTCCAGCGACACGCCTGGCACACCGACCACTAAATGTGTTTGATCCAGTGATTCCCTGCGCTCATGCACCAGCCGCTCGGCCGGTCCTTCCCGTGCCGCCTCGGGCTCGGTTTCCTCGCCTTGCGGCAATTCCTTAAACAGCAACTGCATCTTGTCTAATGCTTCATCACTGTCAAAATTTCCCGCCAGGGCCACCACCGCATTGCCCGTGTGGTAATGCTTCTTCGTATAAGACACAAAGTCACTCCGCTGAAAAGCAGATACTGTCTTCGCCGAACCATCAATGCGACGCCCCAACGGCTGCTTACCAAACAAAGCACGACGCCACAAATGATGAACGTGCTGCATGGGCGAATCAGTATACATTTTTATCTCCTCCTTAATCACCCCTCGCTCCCGCTCTATCTCCTCCGCCGGAAACAAGGAACGCAACAATATATCTGACACCACGTCAGCCCCCAAATCCAGGTGTTCCCTGGCCGCCTTGACGTAGTACCCCGTCACTTCTTCACCAGTAAAAGCATTAAATTCCGCCCCAATATTGTCCATCGCCTCTGCAATTTCACGCTTATCAGGACGCGTTTTCGTTCCTTTGAAAAACATATGCTCCAGAAAGTGGGACAGTCCACTTTGCTTCTTCGCCTCATAACGCGAGCCCACGCCAATTAGAACCAGCAGCGTCACCGTCTCGCCTTCAGACCTCGGTAACAACAAGACACGCAAACCAGAAGACAATTCTTTTTTAACAAGAGGAAACGACGCCCTTTTAGTCATTTGGATTTTGGACTTTGGATTTTATTCGTTCTGCCACTTCGCCAATCGATATCCTCTCCTGCTCCATACTATCCCTGTCTCTTATTGTCACGGCTTTATCCTCCAGACTTTCAAAATCGACCGTTATACAATAAGGTGTGCCAATTTCATCCTGACGACGATATCGCTTGCCAATTGACTGTGTCACGTCATAATCGCAGCTAAATTGCCCAGCCAGCTCCTGCGCCAGGGGTCTGGACACCTTTTCCAGTTCATCTTTGTGCGACAACGGCAACACCGCCACCTGATACGGCGCCAAAGCAGCCGGAAACTTCATTATTACCCGCTTCTCTCCCTTAACTTCTTCTTCATGGTAGGCAGAGAACATCATAGCCAACAAAGTCCGATCCACGCCAAAAGTTGGCTCCACCACGTGGGGAACGTACATCTCACCCGTAATCGGATCTGTGTAATTCATGGGCTTGCCGGAATGTCTGGCATGCAAATTCAGGTCATGGTCGCCCCGATAAGCTATGCCGTACAGTTCTTTGCGGCCGAAAGGCCAGTCAAACTCTATATCCACTGTCTTACTGGAATAGTGAGAGCGATTCTCCGGCTTACATTCACAATCATGCAGTCTATCCCGTGCGATTCCGCAAAACTCCGTCCAAGCATGCATCTCTTTAAGCCAAGCTCCAAAATACTCCTGCCACGCGTCCGGATGCACAAAATACTCAATTTCCATTTGCTCAAACTCGCGCGTCCTAAATATGAAGTTACCCGGCGTTATTTCATTCCTGAAAGCCTTGCCAATTTGTGCAATACCAAACGGTATTCTCTTCCTGCTAGTGTTTAGCACCTGCGCAAAATTAACAAACATACCCTGCGCCGTCTCCGGACGCAGATAAGCCACCGCCGCCGCGTCCTCTTTTGGCCCCACAAAAGTTTTAAACATCATATTGAACTGGGCCGGTTCAGTAAAATTGCTTCTCTGTCCGCACTCCCGACATGGCGCACTTAAATCAACCTCGTCAGCACGTACTCTGGCGTGACAACTTTTACACTCAACCAAAGGATCGCTAAACTCGGCCAAATGGCCACTGGCCTCCCATACCTTTGGATTCATAATTAAAGCCGAATCAATCCCCACCATATCTAATCGCCCTCGCACAAACCTGTCCCACCAGGCCCGTTTAATATTATTTTTCAGCAACACTCCAAGCAAACCGTAGTCCCAGCTGTTGGCCAGGCCGCCGTAAATCTCGGAGCCGGGGAAAACAAAGCCCCGTCTCTTCGCCAATCCCACAATTGTTTCCAGATCTACCATTGCGTTCGATCGGGCAGCCCCCTCGCCTCCCGCGATTCTTTATGCATTTCTTTGGTAATCTGCCTGTATTTTCTGTCGCGCTGGCGCTTTAAATCACTTTCCTGGTCCTGCCACGTTTTGCGAAACTTTCTGGTCATCTCCCTCTCTTCCCGCCTAAATCTCTCTTTTACCTTCTCCTGGGCCCGCTCCTCACCCAGACTCTTTTCCTTACACCTGTAATACCCCTCAATTTTCTCCTGCTGTCTTCGCAAACTATCTCTAAAACTCCGTTCCGCCTGCTGGCGCCTTCTCACCAACCTCTTCCGACCGGGACTGTAAAATTTCTGCTGTATTTCATTCCGTCGCCTCTTTCTCTCCAACTCATAATCACTTCCTCCGCGAGCCAGCGGGTTTAAACTCTGCAGCGCATCGGGCGGGCCAGCTTTTTGCGCCCGGCCCCAACTCTCTTCCCGTCGTTTATTCCGCGACGATGAACCCCCCAGCAACCGAGAAAGCATTCCTTGAACCATAACCTACTGTACCACGCCTTTCCCAGGTACAGCCGTCCCCGTATCAGGAAATTCTGCCAAATTCACTTCCACTGCCTCATCCGTAAACTGGTCTACGGCCGATAATTCCGTTCTATTCAACAACAACACATTCTGCCCTCGTTTGTCCTCCCCCGGCTTAATCGACACCTGCACATGCAATTCCTGATAAGGCGCCGCCCTTCCCACCAGTCCATTCATAATCGGTAGCGTCCACACTATCTCGCCCGTTCGATCATTAAAAGCAAATTCACCGCCCGTCTTGTACATCTGATCTGTATAAGTAACCCCGTCCGGCAACACAGCTATCAGTCGCACGTCAGCCACATCATTAAGCGTCGAACCAATTCGCCAGCGCACTGTATAGGAAGTAGTTTTCCCCGCTTCCGGTGGTACCGGCCCCGAACTGGTCAATCCCAGCCGGCCATCATCAAATAACGCCGTGGCGTCAAGAATCAAGTCTGTACGCGCCGACAGCACAGCTCTATCCGATATAACTTTTCGCGGCTGTCCTACCGGCGCCGGCAGGTCAGGACTGCTAATGGTAGCCGTCGTCACCAACACATGATTTTTAGTCGCCTCGCCTGACGTAGGAAACTGGCCAATAGGTAAAATATTAAAAGAGTACTTTAGCACGCCTTCCTGCTGTGGTTGCAATACTGCCAATTCAGGTACCGTGGCCGCCGACCACGCAATAGTTCTTTTCTCTGGGTCATAAGACCCCGCTTCCAAATCAATAGACGCCGGATCAAAGCTGGTACCCTCAAACTGCACTTCAATTATCACATCTTTTAAACCAACCGTCCCCACGTTGCCATAATGTACCTCTCCCATTACCCGCTCTCCCGCCCGCACCGTTAGGGGGTTTGAACTCCCATTATACAACTGGTCCACCACCACTTCTGAAGCCGAAACAGTTACCACATGAGTCAACTCACGCTGTATAAAATCCTCTTCGCCCTGCCTGATGCCCGCCTTAATATCAATCACCCGCTTTTCGCCCGGCTGTCCCTCAACATAAAACACTGCCGTCAGCTCTTCTTCCTGTAAAGAGTCCAGGCTCGACAACTGCCAGCCAGCAGCCGGCACTGAAAAACCGGGGGTAAACCCGCCGTCCTCCACGGCCAGCTGCATGCCCGCTGCCATATTTAGCTGCAAATACACACCCTCCAGAGTATTGTTACTCAAGTTCCGTACTGTCACACTGGCCATCACCCGCTCGCCACTGGCCGCATCATCCGGAATATTCAGCGATACATCCAGCGGCAAGGCCGTGATAGTCGTAGCCCGCACCGCCTGTTTGGTAAACCGACCACTGGGAAAATTTTCCGGCGTCAAAACCAACTCCGCCAAAACCGTGGCCGTCTCGTTTTGTTCACCAATCAGCTGCCCCCTCACGTGCAGCTCGCCTGATTCTCCACTGGCCAGCTTCCCATACTTCACCACTAACTGTTTCCCCAGCTTCTCTACCTCCTGATTGCTACCCCGAAAAGTAAAACCCCTCGGTACATTCACCACCAATTCCACGTTTTCCCAATCAACCCGGCTTTCATTGCCATATGGAATTCGGTAAATTATCTCTTCCCCAGCCGTTAACTCACCCGGCGCCTCAATAGACAGGGCCACTTGAGATTCAGTAACCGTCCTGGTCGACCGATACCATACAGTCAAAGCCACCATTATCAGCACTACTACTATCCCAAAGGCCAGTAGGCCAGAAAACCTCAACACTCGCCCCCATTTTTTAGCTCTAAGTAACGCTAAATTTTTGAATTTGAGCGCCGACAATATTTCTCTCGATTTAGGCCGCTCAATTATCGAACGCCGCGTAACGCCCAGGCGATGCAACTCCTCCCCTCGTTGTTGCAACTCTTCCGATTCCTCCCGAGCATACAAACGACGGCGAATCACCCCCAGGTCGTCTTTTTCTTCTTCATTCACCATATTCCTCTAATAATACCTCAAGTAGCCATCTCACGCATGGCCAAAGTCGATACATATAGCCATACCGCGCCCAATAGTTGCCGCGCCTCCTCTTCACTCACAGATAACCTCAAGGCCTTATCGGGATGAACAGCTAAATAACGTAAAACCGCCAGCATGCGGGGAGTCAAAGATGCCCGAGCCTTAGCCATAGATGACACGCAGGATAAACAGGTCCAGCCACCCTGTTCAGCATCCAGCACCACTGCCTCCTCTGGTCGTCGCCTTCCACAACACTGGCATCTCCCCAATAACGGCATAATTCCCCCCTCCCGCAATACCAGCAAAGCAATGGCCGTTTCCATAAGCGATCTTTTGGCATACGACACCTCCGGCAACACCGCACAAGCCTGAAGTAAAGCATCATAAAGATTGGCATAAGCCACCTCTTCCTCAAATATACAAACCAAAGCCTTAGACAAGCGTTGCACTCGCACTAATGCCTCATGGTCATCATGCAACGCCTTAAAATAATTCTCTGTCTCCACCGCCTGCAAAAAGTACCTGCCTGCACTAACCGAGATAAGCACTACAGCCTGTGTCAAAGACTCCATATGTCCACCTCGACGTGATGGTATTTTGCGCACTCCTTTTGCTAGCACGCGTAACAAACCATAATTCCGCGTCAACATCGTCACCAGCCGATCAGCCTCGCCTACACTGCGTCGTGATAGTATCAACGCTCGTAATTTTTCCCGCCGCACCATATCTACTTCTTCACCACACCCAGGTGCACCAGCTTGCCGTCAATCTTCAAATCAGCCCCCACGTCTTCCTCCCCAACATCCTCAACCACTTCGTCAGCCTGCAATGCCTCCAAAATCATGCCGCTCTGCATTTCAAGCACCTTACACAACTCGCCGTCATCAGTCCTAAACACCAGCGTGATGCGATCATCCAACGCATAACCGGCATCCCGCCGCAGTACTTGGCTATGCCTGATTATCTCCCGCGCCAAACCCTCCCGTTTGAGCTCTGGAGTCATTTCAGTATCAATCTTCACTTGTGTTTCCCCTTCCATTTTTACTCCAAATTTCAGCTCCTTCACGTTTACTTCATCACGAATAATTTCAGACAGTTCATCTGACAACTCTTTCTTTGCTGTCGCCAGGCGCGCCAATGGCTGACGCACTTTTATTTCTGCCGCTGCTCTAGCAGCCAGTCCTTCCGACACAATAGCCCTCACCTCTGCCATCTCGTCCAATACTTTCCGTTCACCTTTTGAAAGTTTTCGCACTTTCTCTAATCGCTCCAAATGCACAGATTCCCCGCCAGTCAAATTCCGGTACATAACCTCCGCCACATACGGCATAAATGGCGCCAGAAGCTTAGCCAAACATACTAGAGCAGTATACAACGTACCAAATGCCTCATCACTATCAGCCGAGGCGTGAAATCTGTCTCGCGAGCGCCTTACATACCAATTACTTAAATCATCAACAAAAGGCACAAAGGCTCGCGCCGCCCGGTCAACCTGGTAGTCATCCATAGCCCGCTTGATTTCCATCTCTAACTGCAAAAGCCGTGCCGAAATCCACCTGTCCAGCACATTCCTGCTTTTCTCTTCCCGACCCGGAGACCACTCATGCGTATTGGCATACCGCACAAAAAAACTGTACACATTCCACAAAGTAAGATAGGTACTGCGCTGCAACTGCCTAAGCTCCTTCTCCGAAAACCTGTACGGCTCCCCCAGGCTGGCGCTGGACAATAAATACAAACGTAATGCGTCAGCTCCATATCGATTAATAGTCGGCTCCGGCTCCGGATAGTTTTTTAGCTTTTTTGATAGTTTTTGTCCATCTTCAGCAAAAATGAGTCCCGAGCCAATGGCATTCTTAAAAGCCGGCCCATTCTTTAAAGCCACCGCCAACACGTGCAGTACATAAAACCACAACCTGGTCTGCTCAATACTCTCCACTATAAAGTCAGCCGGAAATTCCTGCTCCACAGCATACGGCATGCTCCCCGAGTCAAACCACACATCCAACACTTCCGGCACCCGTTTCATAATCCCTTCACAACTTTTCGAACACAACCATGTTATTCTATCCACATAAGGCCGGTGCATATCCCCTACCTCATCCACCCCCGACAAATCCTTAAGTTCAGTCGTAGAACCCACACACACCCGCTTCGTACATTTTTCACATTCCCAAATCGGCATCGGCACACTCCAGAACCTGTTGCGCGACACCGCCCAGTCCGGTGCCGACTCTATTCCTTTTCCAAACCTGCCCTGCTTTACATGTTTTGGAGTCCAATTAATTTGTTCAGCCGCCTCCAGCATCTTATCTTTCAGTTTCTGTATCGCCACAAACCAGGTATCCAATGCATAATAGATAAGCGGCTCGTCGCATCTCCAGCAATACGGATAACTGTGTGTATACTGCTCTTTTTTAAACAACAGCCCTCGTTCTTCTAAATCCTCAACAATCTTTCTATTTGCCTGCCAAATACTTTCCCCCGCCCACTTCTGTACTTGATCAGTAAACCGGCCATTTGGATCTACTGTGCGCAATACCGACAGTTCTTCTCGCTTGCCAATATCCGCATCTTCCTCGCCAAAAGCCGGCGCAATATGAACTAAACCTGTACCTTCATCAGCTGAAACGTGCTCGGAAGCAACAACACGATAAGCCCCTCCCAGCTCATGCAGCGGCTCATAACTTAATTTCAGCAACTCCTCCACCTTCCACTCTCTAACAATCTTAAAATCACCGCTGAACACCTCATTTATTCGCTCCTTAGCTACAATGACTTCTTTCCCCTCATACTCCACACTCACATAGGTTAACTCCGCATTCACCGCCACTGCCGCGTTTCCCGGCAACGTCCACGGAGTGGTGGTCCAAATAAGCAGCGACAGCTGCTGGTCTACTCGCAGTAGCACGTATACGGCAACATCGGTCCTGTCCCTGTAGCTGCTGGCTACTTCAAAATTAGACAGCGGCGTCTCGCAACGTACACAGTACGGCGTTGATCGAAAGTCCTTGTAAACTAGTTCCTGCTCCCATAACTGTTTAAACACACTCCATTCTGCCTCCATATAACTCTTATCCAAAGTAGCATAGGCTTCTTCGTAGTTAGCCCAGCGCCCCATTCGCTTCAACGTGCGAGTAAAGTCATCAATATAGCGAAACACCGTGTCGCGGCATTTATTGTTAAATTCCTCAATACCATAATCTTCAATATCTTTCTTCGTCTTAAATCCCAGCTCTTTCTCAACAATTGTTTCCACCGGCAAGCCATGACAATCCCAGCCTACCCGGCGCGGCACATGGTAACCGCACATTGTCTTGTAACGCAGCACTGTGTCCTTTATCGCCGACTGCAAAATATGCCCGTAATGCGGCTTGCCCGTGGCATATGGCGGCCCGTCATAAAAAATAAACGGCTCTTTGTCTTTCGTTCGCTCCAACGACTTTTCAAAAATTTTCCCCTTGTCCCAATACTCAAGAACGCCCCGTTCCAGCTCATCGCTATTCACCCGCGAGGAAACATTCGCAAATGCCATATTATTTCTCTTTTTTCTCTTTTTTCTCTTTCTTACCCGTTACTTCTTCGTACACCTTAAGCAAAGCCTTCACCCGCCTAAGCCACGATGCCTTGGTCATATCCTCCATTTCCATAACCACTACCCGCTCAGCTGGATAGCCGTGACTTTCCACCAGTATTTTCCTGTCGCTCTGTGAATTAACTATTATTTTCCTGGCCCGCTTACACAACTGAGCAAAGGCCGTCCTCGCCCCCAGCATGAACGTACGTACAAACATATTACTTTCACTTTCTCCCTTCGGCACGTAGTGAAAGGTCGTTACGATCTTACCCGGATAAAGATAAGGTATAAGCCCTTCCGGCGAATGAAACACATCCAGCCGTGCCGCCGCCAGGAAAGAAGAAATCAGTATATGAGAGTACACCACCGGCAAATATTTCCGGTATTGAACAAAAGGGAACCTCTTTATCTCCACGTTTGATCTCTCGAACTTCTTCGTGCTTTTCATCCGCTCGTCAAAGAAAATTACCCATGTGTGCTCCTGTTTCCTGTCATTCTCCAGCAAATAAGTAACCAAATGCTCCGTATAGCGAGCAATTTTCGGGTCATACCGCTTGTGCTTCCGCAAAACTATATGGGCGTCAATTCCAATTCTCATAAGGACTTTAAGTATATTACATTATGTCCGGTTTACCAATGCCGAGCAAATCCAGCGTCCTGCCAAGCACCGACCGGGCCGCCAAAACCAGTTGCAACCGACCGGTAACAAGCTTTTCCTCCTCGGCTGCCAATACCGGTACGTGTCGATAAAAAACATGCACAGCCCGAGACACATCTTGAGCAAAATAGCACAAGTCATGAACATCAAAACTGTTCGCTATGTCGCTCACCACTTCCGAAAAGCGATACAACTGCCGCATCAAATTAAGCTCATAGGTATGAGTCAACGCCGGACTGTCCGTTAACTCACATACTTCTCCTACCTTGCTAATCACCCCCCGCTGCTTGGCCTGGCGCAAAATAGACTGTAGTCGTACATAAGCGTACTGCACATAATAAACCGGGTTTCGCTCACTGCGCTCTTTGGCCAGGTCCAAATCAAAGTCCATGTGCGAGTCCAGCCGGTGCTGCACCAGGAAAAAACGCGCCGCATCGTAGCCAACTTCATCAATTAGATCTTTCGGCGTAATAACGAATCCCCGTCTCTTGGATATTTTCACCGGTCGTCCTTCCCGAATTAGCCTCAACCACTGTGCTGCTACCAGGCGCAGCTTACTAACATCATTACCCAGTGCTGCCATCGCCGCCTTTATTTTAGGCAAATGCCCTTGATGGTCCGCCCCTACCACTGTCACAATATGATCAAAACCTCTATCGTATTTGTTCTGATGATAGCCAATATCCGGCGCAATGTAGGCATATTCTCCGTCACTTTTGACTAATACCCGGTCCTGATCATCCCCGAACTGCGTCGTTTTCAAATACACTGCTCCGTCTTTCTTATACGTAAGCCTCCTCTCTTCCAGCTTCTTCAGCGTCTCTTCAATTATTCCATCCTGTCGCAAGCTGCGCTCGCTCGTCCACACATCAAACTCTATTTTCAACACCTCGCTAATTACTCGTTTTATCTGCTCTAACTCTATTTCCACCGCTTCCTCACTTATCTTTTGCATAACTTCCTTATTCTCCAGGTCGGCTGCGGTAAACTTCTTCCCTTCATTTTCCTGCCACTTCTCGCTAATAATCATCGCCAGCTCTTTTATATATTCTCCTTGATATAACTCCCCCGAAAACTCAATGTTTTCTCCTCCTGCCTCTAAAATTCGCCGCAGTACTGACTCTCCCAGGCGGCCCACTTGCGCCCCGGCATCATTAAAATAATACTCTCGTGTCACGTTAAAACCGGCGCACTCCAATACCTTGCCCAAAGTATCCACACTAAAGGCCGTCCGTGCGTTAGCCAGAGTCAGCGGTCCGGTCGGGTTAGCCGAAATGAATTCCAGATTAACACTTTTGTCTTCGCCCACATTAATGCCACCACACAAATCTTCCCCAATTACATTATCCAGCCGGGCCGTCAACCACCCCGGATTAAGACGAATATTCAAAAAACCGGGTTCCGCCGCCGTCAGCCGCCCGATATATTCCTTCTTGGGCATGTGCTCCACTATCGCTTTAACAATATCCATCGGGTTTTTGCCTTTGCCCTGAGCGAGCGAAGCAAGTCGAAGGGCTATCGGCGAAGCATAATCCCCTTTACCCGCCGAAGCTTCAGCGAAGGCGGGCCTTTCCACCACAACATCAGGCAATTCCCCGTCACCAACCACTGCCTTAAGCCCCTCTTTTATATCCTCTCGTATGGCTTCCTTGAGATTCAACATACTATCAGTATAACCATAACTAAAAGAAAAACCCGTCCTTCATCCTGAAAGACGGGTTAGTGTGCTTAAGTTACTCCCTACTATTTGCGAGACGGACGAATCGATTTGGTACCGTGCAGGAACGCCTTCGCGATATCAACAACCTGCTCCAATGGCAGCAACGTGCACGATACATGTTCCGCAGTCTTCGAACGATTGAATATCGCTGCCGCTTCCTTTTGATAGTACCAGCTCTGCAACATTCCATCCGCTGCTGCTGTTTCAAAAGGAATACTCTCCCACTTATGCCCTGCTGTCTGGCACATCGCCTTCTGTTCCGCGTAGCGAAGTTGTGCCGCCAGCCAGCCGATGTTCTTCACCCCCTCCTTCTTGTTGCTGGAGATATATACCTGCTGAACATCCTGCCCATAACCGCGAATGTGGACAACCAGTGTTGCCCCCTTAAAACGCGCTGCTGGTGCCGCCTCGGCGTTTTCACTCCTTACGACAAACAGCCTGTGTTTCAATCCGGTGTGTTCATTCTCCACCTCGATCATCCTGCAACATCCTGGGTCATTCAACTCCCTTAGCGCAAACTGGAACGCCTGTTGCTTTCGATAAAACGCTCCAAACAGCAAAAATTCAATCGCCCCCGTGATTGCATCCTCGGCCTCATCCAAATCCATGTAATCCAAAGAGGCCTTGATGAGGGTAGCCAGGTGCAATTGGCTCGATGCTCCGTTACGGTCCTCCTGCAACACTTCCTCGCCCATTTTTCTCCAAACCGGGTCTTTATACAGGCCCAGAAATTTGAGCATCAATGTGAAAGCACAATCGTCAGGGTGATCCCTGTGGGGATGGTCAACAAACCTCCATCCTGCACGGCCAACTCCAATGAATAAACAGCCTTTTCTTAGCCACCAGTCCTCATCCGAGTACCTCTCAATATCATGCACCGCCGGATCAAAGATCTCATGCTTAGCCATGGCCAGGGAGGAAAAATGCTCATGGCCAAAATCACGCGCAACAATTTCTGCCGCCCTCTCATCCAGATGCCGTTTTTTGTGTGACACAACCACTCCGATACGCCATGGGCCTCTGCTGGTTACGCTCATCTCAAGTCTCCTTTTCGCAAAAAAGGCAATCACCAGCCCGGTTCCAATCCTGATCGGAACCATAAATTGACAACGTTCACCTGCTAAACTACAAGCTTAGCAGGATGCGACATTATAAATCTATCTTTAGTTTTAGTCAACTCTTAATTGCACTCGATGATCGCCCTGCCCCGGTTGTCCTGTTAACTCGTTTAAGTGCTTATAAATATCTCCTCTTAAGTTCATGGGTCGCGCCACGTGTCGCAGCTTCAACTCCACTTGATCACCACCGGCTGTATTCACATCAATAGTGCCCGTGCGGGTAAAAATTCGCTCTAATAAAGTCTCTCGCACCGTCACATCAGTAATCGAGTGGTAATCCACCGTCACAAAGTGCTTATACAAAATACCTTCCCTGACCATAGTCCGTTGATTAGTAACGGCGTAATGTACAAAGTAGGCCAGATATAAGGCCGGTACCAGCAATATCACCGCTAACAACACAAACATTAATCCCAATAAACCAATCCAAGCGTCCACCACCACACCCGCCGCCAACAACGCCGCCGCCGGCAATAACCAAAAGAGAGTTACATACGCCCAACTCACTCCAAAGGTATGAATAACATTCTCCCCCGGCAACAAAAACCGCCGCCAATACCTCGCATGTCTTCTATGATTCATACACATAAAACATAGTAGATTTCTCTTTTTTTAGTAAGAGGGCACAATAGAGTTATGAAATCCCTGTCTTACAACCGCTACGCCAAATTTGACTATGAAATACTGGAAAAACTCGAAGCTGGTCTTTCCCTGTTGGGTACCGAGGTTAAATCCGTCAAGGCCGGCAACATGAGTCTGCGCGGTGCTTTCATTACTATGCACAATGAAGAAGCTTTCCTCACTAATGCCACCATTCCTCCCTGGCAAATAAAAAATGCTCCTTCTGATTATGATCCGTCTCGCCCTCGCAAGCTTCTCCTTAAAAAGAGCGAGCTCAAACATCTTATCGGAAGCCATCAAACCAAAGGGTTGACAATTGTCCCCTTAAGTGTCTATACTAAGGGGCCACGTATCAAGCTGGAATTAGCGCTAGCTCGCGGTAAAAAGAAATATGACCGCAAGCAGGAGAAAAAAGAACGCGACATCCAGCGCGACACAGAAAGAATGCTGCGTGGTAAAGAATAAGGGGCGCGCTAGGCCTCGATGAGATGTTGTTTATACAATCTGCGTGTCGTGTGCAGTGATTCGTACACGCTAATCAAAAGACTCACAAAAGTTCAAGTGCAAACTTATTTAGTCGCGTGAAGGCAGCTTTTGCTCCTTCATTTGCGCCAGCTATCGCTTAATACCGATAGCCATTGTCCTATACCAGCCGTCGGGTGTAGTCACAGTGTCAATCCAGACGGATAGAGGTTTAGTGTTTGAGACACACTACACCTGACCAAGCACTAGTCTCGCGCTGAAGCAAGGTCTCTTCTGTTCTGTAGCTTTGTTTCAGCGTAATCTTCAGAACAGATACACACGTAGACGATTTTGTAATCACATTTCAGATGCGAGTTCAATTCTCGCCGCGTCCACCACTTCGCTCATCTCTGATGAGATGAGCTTCGCGGTGCAGGCACACTTCTCAAACCATCTAGGTTTTGGATTTAAATTTGCGAAGTGGTGTGCCGCGAAGCTGCGGTAGCAGCGTAGTGGTACACTACTACACTAAACTAGAAGTTTAGCTTCGCGGTGCAGGCACAGAGTATAATTTAACTGTGCACTACGTTTATATATTAAAACTTCATGACGGCAGGCATTACACTGGTCACGCTGATGATTTGAGACAGCGGGTAGAGCAACACAAACACAGCTCTGTGTTTACGACTAAGAATGAAAAAGTAGATGAGATAGCCTCCTACGCTGCTTTCAAGACAAAGAAGAAGGCAATTGCGTTTGAGAAGTATTTAAAATCTTCTTCAGGATTTGCTTTCCGCAACAAACGGCTGGTGTAAGCGAAAGAAAAAAACCACCCGGGGGTGGATAAAGTGTACGAGCCTTTCTTAAAGAGGTTAGTATATATAGTTTTGACGCTCTCCTCGTTTCCAAACTTCCTTATAACCACAACCAGGACATGTTTCCGTTACTCGATAATAAACATTATCCCACTCACGAGGGTTAATACTTAAGCCTCCATCATCTTCAGAAACAACGTGATGCCTACTAATTTCCTCTTGGTTTCTGTGTATCCACGATCTTAGCTTCACCTCACATTTGGCACAGCGGCCATGCAACCCAAGCCATCTATACACGTGTTCATCAAGGAAAAAAAGCAAACCGAGAATCAGAAAAATTAAAACCATAGGCACCAAAAGTGCCAACGACGGACCTAGCCAGGAGTGACTTTCCAGATACTTGTCTATTGACTGTATGAACTCTACCATCGCTCTTCCCCCTAAAGAATTGATTGTGAGTGTACCAAACACCCTCACTATTCTCCCACGCTAAGATAATGTCAACTGTGGTGTTCCCACTCATAGCCACCGTGGTTGCGATGCAACTTTACGTAACTACGAAGTGGCAGGCAACCATATCTCACTCTTCGACTTCGCTCAGAGTAAACCATATTCACCATTGACAAACAACATAATATCTGATAGTTCAGTACACTGCTCTTTCAAATAATAACAAGTAGGTTTGTCTCACCCTTTAACTAACCCGGGGAAACAGATAATGTCTAATCCAAAAATATCTCTATACGAGGAGGCAGTCAGGCAGCTTCAAAGCATCGCGACCCTATGTCCAGAAGTAGGAGCAGACGTAGAGGCTGTTATCCTAAAAATCCAGGCCCTAGGCGGCGACGCGCCTTCTTCTATTGATGAAATTGACAGCAAAAAGAGATTGAGACACAGCAAGGACTGCTTGAAATTGCCCGTAAGTTACCAAAGGGAGATTCCTCAGAGCAAAGCTTCACTCAAGCTATTGCTGACATTATGTCACTCATTATGATGTAGTCAGTTAAAGCCCCATCGCAGTAGAACAATAGGGGCTTTTTTCCTACCTAAATCACGGACTTCCAACACGCTTAAAATGCGTTACACTACTCCTGTATGGGCATCCAAGTAGAATTCAACCCCGACCTGGCACTCCGCAACATCAGTGAGCACAAAAAAGACAACCGCCAGTCAGAAGAATGCGTTCCAAAGCCGCTGAAAGAAGGCAAAACTTATCCTTTCCTCAAAGAAGGACAGCGCAACTATTGGCTCCATGGCGAGTTGCCACTGCTCGAAACAAAAGGTAACGCCAAGCTATCCAGACCACTAGCCAGCATAATAATCCTGGAAGCTACCCATCTCCTAAAAGACGACAAGCCCTACACCCAGGGCAAGTACAAAGTAATAAAAGTATTCAAAGACAACAAAATCCACTTCAACGGCTTCAGTAAAGTCGCTGACTAAAGTAGCCAAACAAAATCGGCTTTTTTATCCCCCAATAGCCCGCTCGTGCCTCGATTTCTTCAAAAGTAGCGTCAACCTTCGGTGCCATTTCATCAACCTGGCCCTTTATTTCCTCAACGTTCTTCTGAATAGCAGCTATGGGCTGAATAGCTTCAGCTAACACAGCCATTTTGTCCTCAATGTTTTCTAAAACAGCCGTGTATTGATCACGCTGCCGCTGCTCATCATCTTTGCTAGCCATCTCCACAAATATATCATGTAAATAAGCAAAGAATCAAAAATGTTCCGCGTACAAGACCCCCTGTCAACAGGCTCTTTAGCTGATTTTAACCAACTACAGTGCCGTTATCCACATACCCGCTGAAAAGCCATGGTATAATTAATTAATCGTCGCTACCACAGCGACTTTTTTATTCCTGCTATTTTCCCGGCGGCGGAGGCGGCGGCAGCTGGTAATAGTTGCCAAGATAAGAAAAACAATCTACAGTAGCCAACATGCCAAGCAGACGCCGGCGCTTTCGGGCTCGTCCCAAGCCACAACCCAAGAAACCCCTCTCTAATGAGGAAATAAAAACACTCCAGGTGAGGCTAATCGGCGCTGACGGCCAGCAGCTGGGCGTTATTTCCACCAGTCAAGCCCGTGCCAAAGCCGCCGAGCTCGGTACTGACCTGGTTGTAGTGTCCGAAACATCCAGCCCGCCCGTCGTCCGCCTGCTGGACATGGGCAAGCATATGTACGAAAAGCGCAAAAAACAGGCCAAACAAAAAAACAAAAGCAAAGGCGGCGACATTAAAGGCATACGCATCGGCTTTCAAATGGGACAACATGACTGGCAAATGCGTCTCAAACAAGCCAGCGACTTTTTAGAGGAGGGCAATAAAGTACGCCTGGAAATCCGCCTGCGCGGACGAGAACGCGGCCGTCTTACCCTGGCTGAAAAAACTATCCACCAGTTCATCGCTGATATCCCAACTAGCGCCAAAATTGAGGACACTATCAGTAAATCACCTCGCGGACTCAACGTCCTGTTAACCAGGTAAAGTATTACTACGAGATATGAAGCAAAAAACCAACAAGGCAGCCCACAAAAGATTCACCACCTCGGCCAGAGGGAAAATTAGACGCCGCGTCGTCAACCAGTCACACTTCAACGCTAAAGACACCGGCAAAGAGACCCGCCGCAAGCACTCTTCCGCCATTGTCGACCCTTCCGACAAAAGTCACATTAAACAACTACTCCCTTATAATTAAACTATGGCTCGATCTAAAAACACTGTCGCCAGAAAAGCTCGTCACAAAAAATGGATCAAGCGGGCTAAAGGTTATCGCGGATCCCGCAGCCGCGTCTTCAAGCGTGCCAAAGAAGCTGTGCTCAAAGCCGGCCAGCACGCCTACCACGACCGGCGCAAGAAAAAGAGCGTTAAGCGCGCCGCCTGGCAGTCTCACATCAACGCCGCCGCTCGCCAACACAACTTATCGTACTCACGCCTCATCCACGGCCTGCGCCAGACCAACATCGCCCTGGACCGCAAAATATTAGCCCAGTTAGTCAGGGAACACCCGGCCATATTCAAAAAAATCGTCGAAGCGATTAAAAACAAAAAATGAAAAAAATTCTCGTTACCGGCGGGGCAGGCTTTCTTGGCAGCCACCTTTGCGACCAGCTGCTCAAACGTGGTAACGAGGTTATCTGTGCCGACAACTTCTTTACTGGACAAAAGGGAAATATTGATCACTTGCTAAGTAACTCTCGCTTCGAACTCACTCGCCACGATATCGTTGAACCCCTTACCGTGGAAGTAGACCAGATTTACAACCTGGCCTGCCCCGCCTCCCCAATCCACTACCAGCACAACCCCATTAAAACAATAAAAACCTCCACCGTTGGCATGGTCAATATGCTGGGTTTAGCCAAGCGCGTCGGCGCCCGTATCCTCCAAACCTCCACTTCGGAAGTCTACGGCGACCCCGAAGTTCATCCCCAGCCGGAAACCTACTGGGGTAACGTTAATCCCATCGGCGAACGTTCCTGCTACGACGAAGGAAAACGCGTAGCTGAAACTCTGTGCATGGACTACCACCGCCAAAACAACGTCGATGTGCGCATCGCCCGTATCTTCAATACTTATGGCCCCCGCATGCACCCGGATGACGGCCGCGTCGTTAGTAACTTCATTATGCAGGCCTTAGCAAACAAACCTCTCACCATTTACGGCGACGGCAGTCACACCCGCTCTTTTTGTTATGTCGATGATATGATCGAAGCCCTCATCCGCTTGATGGACCAGGACCAGGAGATGGGGCCTATTAACCTGGGCAATCCACAGGAAACTTCCATGCTGGAATTGGCAGCTAAAATTATTCAACTAACTAAGGCAAGCTCCGAAGTTGTCTACCGGGAACTTCCGGCCGACGACCCCCAAAAACGCCAGCCCGATATTTCCAAAGCCAGACAAGTATTAGACTGGCAACCCACCACCCCCCTGAATCAGGGGCTCAATAAAACAATCAGTTATTTCCGATCACTGCGCAAATAAACAATCCGGGCCGGACGGCAACAGCTTAAGCTGATCACTCTGCGCTAGCACCGCCTGCGTGGCATGATCAACCAAAACCAGCCGCACCACCATCTCTTTACCCTGAAGTCGAGGGGTCTGCTCGCCACTTTCACATGGCACCGTCACTCGAAAAGTCCCTTTTCCCAGACCATCCAATTCAACGTCACCCATCGTCATGCTGCCCGTTGGCATACGCAGCAATAAGACCGATGATTGCCCCCGGCCTAACAATTCCGTATTCACCGTGACCGTCACCGGCACCCCCGGTAACAATGTATCACTGGTCAAACGAAGCCCCCCTATTTCATACGTTAATGAGGCGCTACGAATAGCTTCTCCCCCTATCTGCGTCACCAGCAAGCCCGCTACAGCCAACAGCAACACAATTACCATGCTGATTATCGCTATGTTCAAATTACTCATATTGCCCTCTCTCCAGTTCTCTTAAAAACGTATACTTGACGCGCCTTTCGCGCAACCAGGGCGCACTCACGTTCCAGGGTGAATCAAAACGCTTAAAAAACTTGCGCATCACTCTCGCCTGGCGCGTGTCTGGCGCTTGAGATTGCACCAATACCCTGCCGTCCAGCCGCGACACCGCAAAAAAGTCACGCCGAATCGTCCATGATATCAGGACTAACAAAGCAGGTACTAATATCAATACCGCATAAACCGCCTGGTCTATTCCCAGTAATAAGTCATACAGTCCGTGCAGAAACCACGGAACAAAAAAGGCCATCACATAAAAACGTCTCGGTCGCCACAAGTCCAGTACCCCGCGCGCCACCAGCGCCCCCATTAATCCTCCAAAGCTGACATGGGCCAGAGTCGAAATCAAAAATCGCAAAAAGAATACGAATACCAGCGTATCAAAGCTGCCCTGGGAAATTAAGTCCAGAAAATACAACGTGTTTTCGAACGTGGCAAAACCCAGGCCCACCGCAACACCAACCACCAGTCCATCAAACACCTGGTCCATCATCTGACTGCGTGCCAGCCACAAGCGCAAGATCAGGTAGCGCAAACCTTCTTCCACCAGAGCCACTACCATGAAAGTTCCCAGCGCCGGCAGTAAAATATCCAACGGGTTCTGCAAGGGCAGGATTGCTCCCACAAAATGATGAGCTGTTGCCGGCGAAACATTCCGCCACAACCCGGAAGCCCAGCCCTCCAGCTTAAAAGCCGGCCACACCAGCGCTAACCCCACCAAAAAAGCCTTCGCCACTGTGCCCATCGGCACCGGTCGGTCATGACGCCTCAAATACCACAACCACAAAAACAAGCCGGCGGGCAGCAGGCTTAGCAGAAAAGCGATAACGCCAAACGCCACCCCGGGCGGCAACGAAAGCACAGCATTCACCTTCCCAGTATACCACTGCCTAAACCTGCCTGGCTATTTATGTAACAATGTAATATAAATACCTGTCAATTCATGTCTACCCGAGAACGCATCACCATCACCATCCGCCAGGACCTGCTACAGGCCCTGGACAACACCATTGATTATCAACGTATTCGCAATCGTTCTCACGCTCTGGAAGTTGTTCTAGCTCGCACTCTGGACACCGAAGCTCAACAAGCCGTCATTCTGGCCAGCGGCGAAGGCGTCAAAATGCGCCCCTTCACCTACGAAATTCCCAAACCGCTCATCCCCGTCAAAGACAAACCGCTTCTTGAATATGGCATTACTCTGCTGCGCAACCACGGCATCAAAGACATTATCATCACCGTCAGCCACTTGGGGCGTAAAATCGCCAACCACTTCAAAGACGGCTCAAAATTAGGCGTTAACATAACTTATGTGCATGAATCCAGGCCCAGTGGTACCGGCGGCGCCCTCCGCTCTGCCCGCAAGCATCTTGGCGATGCCCCTTTCATAATCCTGTACGGTGATGTACTGCTCGACCTCGACCTTACCGAATTCCTGCAAACTCATCAAAACATAAAAGCAGCCGTCGGCACTCTGGCTTTAACTTCCGTGGCCGACCCCTCCGCCTATGGAGCCGTAAAGCTGCGCGGTTCCCGCGTTGTCGAATTTTCCGAGAAACCATTCATCAGCGGCGATACTTCCCGCCTGGTCTTCTCGGGCTGCGCTGCCTTCGATCAAAGCGTTTTCAATTTCTTCACCAAAAAGCGTGGCCGCCTTTCGCTCGAACAGGATATCTTCCCTCGGCTTATTGAACAAGGCCGCCTCTATGGCTATCCTTTTGAAGGACACTGGTACGACGTTTCTACCCCGGAAGTATATGAACAGGTAATCAAAAATTGGCCGGAGGCCTGAAATAAGAAGACTTATATTTTTCCGGCCTAAGAGCCCTGGTTCTCACAATTTTCACTCGCTGCTTGCCCCGTCGATCCAGTTCCTGCCTTGCGGTCGCCTTATCCGGCTTTTGATCATATCCCAGCGCCAACACATCAAACTCCAGCTCGCCAAGCAATCGATATGGGTCGTCCACTGGCCACTCATTACCTAGTCGCGCCTCGTCCACCCAGTCTGCTGCCATCACTTTCTTTAGCCGCTCTTCTTCCTTTTCAAAACTATCCCGCCCTTTATTCATCTTTATTGAGCTATCACGCGCCACCACCACCAATAAATAATCACCCAGTTTCTTCGCCTGACGGAAAAAACAACGGTGCCCCTCGTGCAAAGGATCAAAGACACCAAAAACAAGCACTGTCTTCACGGCACCGTAAAAAGACGGTCATAAATTCTATAATCATGTTTTGTCCGCTCAACCCGATCAGGACGCCGGGTGTTAATCGACCTTAATGCTTCAGCGTTAATCTCCAGTACCCCGCCTCCTACCACACTCTGCGGCAACCCCGCCTCTTGCTGCAATTCATACCATACATTGTTGTACAACAACCACAGAGAGAGTACGACGAAGATACCGATCAATAAAAACCAGGCCTGCCGGCCTGCCAGCATCAACAAAAAAGATGTGCCCGCTCTGCCCAGGCGCTTCAGCCCCCTTCTTGATAAATTACCGTTATTTCCCGCCATTGTCTTTCTGTTGAAGGTAAAATGTAACTGCCATGTCCAAATTAAACAAGTCCCCGTTTCCCGCCGTTATGGCAAAAGATTGAACCTGTACCAACTCCTGCACATATTCCATCTCCTCTACATAATCCAGTAATTGCGACGGTTTCCCCGATGTAGTCACAGAAACAGTCAGCGGAAAAACAGCTGCGCCTCCCCCGGCAGACCAAAGTGGCTCACCCTCCACAATACCAACTACGTCTATTTCCATACTCATCTGGTTAGCCACACTTTCCAGTCTCTCCAGAACCTGTATCGTGTCCCGATTAAACGGCACCACCGCCGTTAACTGATCCAGAGACGCCCGCTGTTTTTTATAGTTACTCTCTGTAATTTCGATTCGCGACTTCAACTCCGCCACCTGCTGTATTTGTGATCGCTTCTCCTGAAAACGCACTGTCATCGAGCGTACCATCTGCCACAAAAAAGCTTGCGCCACCACCAGGCCCGCTATCACTGCAACAGTGATGCCCAGTAACCTGATCCGCCGCACCATCCTAGGGCTCAGGCGGAACATCGCCATAGTATTCCTCCATCAAAATATTCCCTTCGTCTTTCACAGTTAAGCCAAAAGTATAAGCTGCATCAACCCGGCCCAACAGGTTTGTTCGTGGTGCCGTCATTTCTTGAACCCAGGGTAACAGTCGCAAACGTTCCTCAAAAACAACCAGTGAACTTCGCGCTCCCGCCGTCCCTGAAAATGTTATCGTCTTTGTTTCTTCCCCGGCTCGCAAAGCATCAATCGTAATTCCCGGCGGCACAATATCCAATAAATCAGGTATCAAATCAGACCACACATTTCTTCCTCTAATCCGATCATCAACTAGCTCCAATAGAGCATTTTGGCTATCAATTTCACTCTTCAATTTATGGTAAGCTGCCACCTGCTGTGCCAATTCAGCTTCAGCCGTCCGGCCAGTCAGCAAGGAAGCGCCCCACATGCCGACGCCGGCCAGAGCCGCTAACACTGTCAGAACCGCCAGACTCACGGCCACTCTGCGCAAAAACCTGTTTGCCGCACTCAACAAGACCTCTTGACGCAAACTCAAACGCCTCCCCGGCGGTAATAAATTAAGTTTTCGGTTCATTAACATAACTTTCTAAATCCCATAGCCTTCACGCCGCAAGCCCAAACCGAGAGCCGTTGTGAAGTGCATAGCATCAGCCGTTGAAACATTGATGCTGCTCTTGGACTCATCTCCCTGCAAATTCGTCCAGGGATTACCCAATTGCACCGGAATCCCAGGATACACTTCAGCAAACAAATCAATAATACCAGTTAAATTAGCTCCGCCGCCAGACAGTAAAATAACGCGTATTTTTTCCTCCGGCGGCAGTTGCACCGTCATTTCCCGCACCACTTGATCCACCCGCCGCACCAGTTCAACAGTGCCCTCTCGCAGTGCCACCGACGCTCCGACATCTTTTCCGTCTCCCTTTGCACTCAACGTCGCTTTTCTTTCCACCGCCTGGATCGGCGTCAGGTTTAGCACATGCGCCAGGCGTTGAGTTAAATCATCCCCCCCTAATTGAATACTCGCTGTGTATCGCATCGCCCCCCGGTCAAAAAAAACAATGTTGGTTGCCGTCGCCCCCAGGTCCACTGCCAGCACTCCTTGAATATCAAAAGCTTCTTTCGGGTCAAGCGGCAGCAAGCAGCGCAATACCGCTTGCGCCTCCAGCTCTAAAGCAACCACGTTCAGCCCAAGCTCATCCAGTACCGCCAGCAAAGGATCCGCCACATCCCGCTGCGCCGCTCCCACCAACACCTGGCGACGCTGGGGGTGGGGCGACGCCAATGGTTCCCAGTCCAGGTAAACTCTCTCCAAATCAAAAGGAATATGACGGCGTACCGCCCATTGCACAGCCTCCTCGATCTCCTGTTCGGCCATAGGAGGCAAATCAAGCACCCTGACAAAAGACTGTATCTCCGGAATCGACGCCACTACATCTCCCCCAGCTATCTCCACCGGCTTACAACTGGTCATTCCTCTCTTCAAAGCATCCACTACTGCCGACACATCCTGCACCACTCCGCGACGCATCAAATTAGGCGGCAACGGCGACCAGCATAGCGTGCGCAAAGTCGGGCTGTCCCCCCCAACTACCTCCGCTATTTTAATCGAACGATCCGAGATATCAATGCCGATCATAGCACGCCCTCCGGTATCTTTAAGCTAGACGACAAGTCAGTGTCCCACTGTTCAATCCACAGCTCCAGGCGGTCAATCACGTCGGTTGCCAGTTCCAGCTGCCCCGGCGGCGCTGCATTCACCCCTGGCGGTTCCAGATATAACAAGGTTATCACCAGGTAGCCGGCTATCAACAGCACCAACGCCACCGCCGCCACGTCCAAAGCGTGACTGTGCCGTATCAACAACCACCGCCCGCCCGCCCGCACACCAGTCCTAACCCGGCGCACCAGATGCAGCCAGGTCTCACGCTTTACCAGTTTCCTAAGATCCATTTTTTTCATCTTCTTCATTAACTAAAATAGTAACAATAATTTCTGCTTCCACCGTGCTCATCCGCTGCGCCTCTTGTTTACTCAACGACTCTCCGGCCGGCGCCGGCATTCCCGCCCCCGCCGGCATACTAATAGTCTTTACAGTCGCAAAACGCCAATCCACCATAGTCAAAAGATACGGCTGATACTCCACCGCGTGCAGCCAGCGCAACGTCTTGTCCGGTGCCCCGCTGGCCACTAATCGCAAACGAACCTCCCGCAAAGGGCCCGCAGGCACAATGGGGTTCCCCTCTTCATCCTCCTTGATTTCCTCTTTAATTTGAGGCACCGTCACGGTTATCCCTAATTGCCCGGCCGAATGCTCCAGTGCATCCACCACCTCACCCAGTTTTTGCCGTTCAGGAATAAAGGCTTTGATACGATTAATATCGTGCTCCCGTTGAGACAACTCTTCCCGCATCTCCGCATTGTGCGCCACGCTACCCAGACTTTGCTCCAGTGCCACATACCTCTCAATAGTCCGCCGGCGGGCATCCTGAATATACGAACTCAAAATAGCAATGACTATCACCAGCGCAATTACCAGCACAACCTCGCCTGCCCGCCATATAATCAGTTGTCGTGTTGTTATTCTGCCTATTAACATAATCCTTTTATTGCCTGTGTAAGCTAAATGTAAAATTGGCCTCTGACCCCAAAGCAAAATTCTGCAGCGGCGCCTTCAACTGCTTAACCCAGCTTAATTTCTCCAGCCGCCGCTGAAAGGCCACCACCGCCGGCCGCGACGAAGAAACCCCGCTCACCACCAACACTTCCGGTTTCTCTTCTTTTACAGACAAGCCAGTCAAAAGCACCTCTTCCGGAGCCGCTGTCAACACATCCGATATACGCGGTGACCAGGTAGTATAACCAGTCTGCCTCTTCTCAAATTCATTTAATATCTGATTAACCCGGCGCACTTCATCCGCCACGTCAGAATTAAAATTAGACAAGGCCACATCATCACGCACTGTGTTCTCCTGAATAGATTTCATTACGTAGAAAACGCCTGCCAATACAACAATCAACAGCAACAGCAATATATATACACGATTGAGAAAGCGGCCAAAACGAAACAAGTACAATCGGCACATACGTTGCCGCTGTACCGCCCGAGGTAATAAATTAATTTCTCTATTCATCGGTTTCCCTTAGTGCCAGTCCCAGGGCAGTTGAGAAGTGGACCGACTCACGCAACGACAGAGGCGGCTTCTTGGCCGCGCCAGGCGGCAACACGTTAACCCAGGGGTTCCCCCGCTGCACATGAACATTGTCGAAGAAACGCAAAAACACTGCATCCAAACCCGGGAAATTAGAGCCCCCCCCGGTGAGTAAAATTTCCTTAACCTCATGTTGAACATCAATGCCGTTATAAAATTCCACAATACCTCGTATTTCTATAACCAGCTCTTCTTGGGCCGCCCGTAACTTGGCGGCCATGCGCTCTGCCTCATCCTTGGACAGTTCATCCTGGCTGGGCACAGACAATATTTTTGCCTCCTCCGCCGACAGTGTACCCGCCATGTTGCGCGCCCCGCGCTGCAGGCTGGCTGTAAACCGTACCGCGCCGTGATCATGAATAATTACATTGGTAGCCGTTCCCCCCAGGTCCACCACCAGCAATCCCTGATGAGATTTGAGTTCCGGCGAAACAAGAGCCCGCGCGATAGCCTGCCCTTCCAATTCCAGTGCAGCCACATCCAGCTTTAAATTCTGAAAAATTTTCAGTAATGGGTCTATCACCTTCTTTTGAGCCGCCCCCACCAGTACTTCCTGTCCGCCCGAAGCCGTTTTATGCCCCCCGCTCACCGGCTGCCAGTCTATATACACATTTTCCAGCCCGAAAGGAATATGCCGCGCCACTTCCCACGGCACCGCCTCATCCATTTCCTCCTCGTTCATCATCGGCAACTCTATCACCCGCAAAAATGACTGCGTTTCAGGAATTGAAGCCACTATTGTATCTTCCACCGCAGACAGATGGCATCGCTCCATCACCTCGACGATTACCTTCTGCAAAACAGGCGGCTGGCTTACAATACCCCGCTCAATAACTTCACTTGGCACTTCTTGCCAGCAATGCGCCAGCAAGTGATGCGGCTCGCCTGGCGATAGCTGCACCACTTTCACCGACCGATCAGAAATATCAATGCCGATCATACCCCTATTCTACCTCTTCCCAGGAAATAAACTGATACTGCCCCGTGGTCGGAAAATGCGGCGGCGGCTGGTACAATAAGTTTGGATCATAACCGGACTGGCCCTGTCGATAACCGCTTATCACTTGTCCACTACCGTCAACCCACGCCGTCACCGGTATAAAATTACTGGCAACCATACCGTAACGCACCATGCTTGTCTTTAAGCGATGCGCTCCGGAATCGTAATAATGCCGGCCGAACCGCCCTTTCTGAGCAATAAAGGCTCCGTCCAATTGCAGATTATCCGGCGCGGCCGAATAAGGAATAAGCACATGCCGCTGGGCCACCGCCCCGAACGAACGCGTTCCGTCCTTCACCCCTCCGTAACTGATATTGCCGTTGATAATAATATCCTCGTTACTGGACGGCGTATCCGGAAAACGTCCCGCTGCTACCGAAATACGATCCCTGATATCCCCCTCCACCCACAATGTATCTTCCGTATATATAACGCCGTCCGACGGCACCGATCTCACTTCCAGTAGTGTCTCTTGTCCAATGTCGTACGAGTCTCTCTTCAGGCCGGTCTCCGGAAACCACAGCCACACCTTTGGCCCCTTGCTCGTCACCCTATATATGGCATACGTGTTGTTGTCGTTAAAAACTATGTGATACCCGTACACCCCCGATCGGTCATAATAAGTCCCGGCCGCTTGAGCGATACTCTTCATATCCAGCAAATCAAGAGTAATCGCATTATAATCAACTACCGGCACCGGAAACTCCCACAGCTCCTTGAGTTCGCCGGTTCCCCAAACCCCGGGCTTTTCTTCGTAATTACAGCCGTGGGCCGGCTGACAAATATAAGTTTCCCTGGCGCTGGCCACCACGCTATCCGACGTGCCGTCCATTCTAATCCCTCCGTTGGCATGAACCGGACCATGTATTTCGCCGCCATACCACACGTCCCCGTTTGTTAATGAAGCATACTGCGCCAGCGACGGCATGCCGTACCGCGCCCTTAAAGTAACCTCCCGCGCCGGCAGATTCCCGGTCCGCCCGACCGATTCGACCAGAACTATACTGCTGCCGGCCTGCGGCTCAAACGTTACATCATAAGTGCCCAGCGTACCGGCAAACTGGTCTTTTACCTCTCGCGTCTCCTCCGTAAAATCTTCTCCGCTGTGCGCCAGCCGCCAGCGCCCGTAGTCAAGCCCCGACTCCGCTATCTGGAAAGCTGTTTCATCATATGACTGGATTATCGCCTGGTGATAAGTCCGGCTCACCACCCCCGCCAGACCCATAAATATAATCAGAAACATGGCCACAAAAACCAGCGTCATGATTAGTACGCCGCCGAAACAACCCCTCTTGAAGGACATATGTCCATAATACCACACCAGCCCGCGTTGCCCCTTCCCCTTCCCCTGTGGCATATTTAATATGAAATCCCAATGACCAATGACCAGTAACAATCTTTAATTTAAAATTTCCAATTTTCAATGAATAACCAATGAATAAATTCTCCAAAAAAAGTAAAACACAAAAACTATACCGCTTTGAGATTGATCAATCAGTTAGAATAGAAGAGCTTAACCGTGATAGCACTATTGGCATAGCGAATAAAGACCACTCCTACACAATAAGCCTATCAAGGCGCGTCAAACGGCGGCTTCACGAACACTTTCGCCGTCAGGGAAAATCCAAACAATTCGGTCCGCACACTTTCGCTGCCGGAATTATATGCGCGCTGCAGGAAATAAATCTTGCCATTCACGATTTAATTATTGACATTGAGTATCCGGGATATGAACAGCAGATTATAGATCTCATCCAAATCCACTTCCCGGAGGTAACAGTCTATTTCACCAGAGTCGGCCGCAAATCTCCCGCTCATTATGCCGCTTATGGCGTTTATATTCGTAGAAGAAAAACAGACCGCATCGCCTCAACGAGAGACATTTTGCAAACACTAAAAAATGGCTTCAGAACTGTTACACCCCTGGACAAAGCCAGACGATTCGCAGTCCACAATAAGCCATTTAACAGATATTATAACTAGTACATTATCTTTGTCAACTCAATTTAAAAACAATACGTACGGTAAATCACCGCTTTCCTGCGCGCTAAACAGAAAGTCGACTAGTTTGAAAATTTTAAATTAAAAATTCAATGAAAATTTTAAATTCTAAATTGAAAATTAACATGCGACCTCTCTTCAAAACATCTCTCTCCATCCTCATAGCTGCCCTCATCATCGGCCTGGCCGCCTGGTTCATGTTTAAGGACTTTGCCGCGCCCGGCAGCCATAAAAGCGAACCGGCAGACTTCGGTGTCGAGGAAATCCACGAAATGGGAACCGTTCCAGAAAAACCAATCAATGAGAAATACTCCTACCGGGACTTCACCCACCAGTCGTTCAGTGATGTTCCGGCCGCGGAATTCAATGACACCACCATTATCGGCACCTCTTTTTATCAGGAAAACGACCCATACAAAAAGATATTCCCCGACGATATAAAAGGCGTCATCTTCAAGCGCTGCAACCTCGACAACGTATATATCCCCGAAGGCAACATCATCGAAGGCGGCACCCACAAGCAACTGCAGTTGCAAAACGACCTGGATGAATGGCTTGTGGACAGGGACTTAAATCCAATAGAACCCATGAATAAGGAAGAGCGTCTTGCCGCCGGCGTCAGCATAAACCCCCAAGACATTCCCCGTCATAAATTCACTCCCGGGGAAAGAGCAGCCTTCGAAGAAAAACTTCTGCCCCAGCCATCTCAAGAACAACTGGAGGAGTTAGAAAAACTGCTAAATCAGGAACCTTAAATATGTTCAAACTCAAACAAGCCCTCATTCTGGCCTCCTTCCTTCTCCTCTTCCCCCATTCTGCCCGCGCCGCCCTCGGCGCCACCGCCGTGTGGGAGTTCCGGACAACCGGCAACAACAACAACGGCG
>JBDRMS010000005.1:0-124471 GCA_043811915.1 bacterium | reverse complement strand
CTGGGCATAAACATGCTCCAGGGGGTAGAAGATTATCTTGAGGTCATCCAGGAAGTAGACTTGTTTGAGAAAAATGGTGCGGCTGAAAAAGATCAGCCAGGTAGCAAAAAGGATGAGGAGGGGAAGGCGGTTTTTGTTATTCATTCCTGACATTGAAGCTCGCTGCCGCCGCAGACACGGTAGAGTATTTTATTTTCCTGATGGAGAATGCGGTAGTGAAATTTACGTGATTCATCTTCGTCGAAAGCGGCCTGGTTTTTTTGTTCAACTTCAAATTGAGCCTCGAGGTAGTAGCCGGTAGCGCCGGATTCATCTTGGCCAGTGACAACGTACCGGTATGGAGAGGCGTCAAAAGTTAAAGGGTATGATTCGTGGATGTTGTAATAGTCTTCCAGAGATCGTTTAAGACGGGTAATCTCCTGCTTACGCAGCCCGTCGCGAACTTCGGCGCGGGTAGTGAGGAGCGAGGGGACGAGGAAGGCGATAAATACTATTAAAAGAATAGCCAGGGTTAAATATTCGCGCTGGGCAATGGTTAACATGGTTTATACTATATAGTAATAATCAATGTCATTATCATCTTACATTACGGTGCTTCTGGTTGTATTGATAGTGGTGGGCGGCTGGTATTGGCTGGATCGTTATGAGGAGAATACGGTGATTGATATTTTGGCGTCTCGAGAGGAGGACTTGGCTTTGCCGGTATACGCTCAATTTGTGATTACACAGCGAGTAACTTTGGCAGACAGGGCGACAGTGACACATCTGGTTGTCCCCGTCTATTTTCCGAGTAATAAGTATGCATTAAAGATTGATTTATTGTCTGATGGCAAGTTGATGCAGCGTTGGCGTCGCGGGTCGGAGGCTGGCGGCCTAGAAGAAATTGAGCTGGTTTTGGAACCGCCATATACGTTGGAGGGAGGACTGGAAGTACAGTTCTCGGCTGTTGATATTACGCATGAGGAGGCGGAGGTGGCTCCGCGGGTTTTTGTGGAGACGGCTAATGAACAGTATCCGGGAGGGAATTATAGAATCGCCGATAACGAGAAAGAGGGAGATATAAGTTTGAAGTTTGTTGAGCGGCGGCGGGTGTTGGATAGATATGTGCTAGCGGGACGGCAGCGGCCATTAAAATTATTGTATGGAGTGGGCCTGGGAGTGTTGGTAGTGTTGTTGATAGTGTCATTGCCTAGTGTGTTGGTGCGTGTCTTGTGCCAGAGCGGTGCGGAAGAGGTAGTAAAGAAAGATACTTAAAGGAATGTAGAGAAAAAAGGCCCAGATAATAAGAATTAACAATAGTTGAGTGAGAGGATGCCAGCTGATAGGAAGTGGCAAGGGAAGGATGAGCGCCAATATAGCAAAGGCAACATAGAGGAGTAGGAGAGGAGCGCTGCGGGTTCGCTTTTTAGGTAGCCAGGGAAGGGAGAGAAAAGTGACAAGAATGAGAACTATTTCCAGGTGTTCAAGTTTTAGGGGGAAAAGTGTAGTAAGCGCTCCGGCCAGGATGAGCCAGGCAAACAGGGGCGAAAGTTTGAAGGATAGTGTTTTCATGGCAGCTTAATGATGACGGCGGCGGCATTGTTAAAGACGACGGGAAATAAGTCGGGGTGAGCCAGCATAGTGGCGTTGACGTCTTCCTGCCGAGTGAGGAAGATAATGTGGGTGAACGGATTATCGTCTGTGTTCGCGAAGGCGGGCAGTTCATCTTCCTGACCGGATAATAGTGCATGTTTGCTGTTCAGGTCCTGCCATTTAAAGGAAGTAAGAGCAGGTATCCATTCGGCGTGGCGGCTGGCGGCTGAACTGGCTATATAGCTGTTGGCAGGCAGATTCAAGCTCATCCAGTTTATTGCGTCTTGTGCCCCGGCAGGGAGACGGGCGTTGTTGGCGGGGTATTCGTAGAAGCGATAGACGGCGGCGTTGTCGCGCCAGGTTAGTGCGCTTAGGCTGCCGAAAAGCAAGGCAAGAAAGAGTAGTCTAACGCCGACCGGGCGGAGGGCGTGGCGGATAAGTTCTGGCAGAGCCAGGCCGGCAGCCAGGCAGGCGGCGGCGATAAAATAAGTGCGAAAGCGATTTTCCCATAAGCCAACGTTAAAAGCGGAATTGATAGTTAAGAGAAATGAAAGCCAGAAAAAACTTAACAAGGCGGTAGTGGCAGGCAGGTTATGACGTAATTTGTTGACTAAGATAGCGATGCCGGGAAGGCTTAACACTAGCCAAGGCGCGAACTTTGACTTGAGGATATCGAAGAGAAAAAAATCTTTGGATAAGGCCTCAACGACCGGCAGCCTCGCGCCCATGGAGATTTTAAATACTTTGTATAAGACCAAGGCGGGGGGGATGGCGATTAAAATGCTTGTGTATTTAATCAAAGCAGTCTGGCGAGCGGGAAGGCGGTGGCGGACAAGAAACAGCGGGCAAACTCCCATGATGAGACTGGTAATTAATACGAAGCCGCTCAGAGGATGGGCGAGGACGGTTAAAAAAAGCATAATCAATGTGCCTAAGGTTGAACCGGCGATTAAACGCTCGAAGGATAGAAAGAGAAAGATCAAACTCCATAGTTGGGGAATAGTGCCGTCCTCGAAGTGATTGGTGATGTCAATTGGCGTCAAGGCCCAGATGGCCAGGCCGGCGGCGGCAGCGCGCCAGGAGGAGATACGCCATAACAGGGCGGCCAGACTAAAGCCAGTCAAGACGTGACCGGCCGCGGCCCACCAGACGAAACGGCCGGGCCAGCTGACGGGCAAAATCTTCGTGGAAGCCAGGAAGAGGTAGGACAGCGGATAGTTGGAAGTTTTTAATGTGAACAGCGATTCCCCGGGAGAGGAGAAAAAATTTAAAATTGAACGGGCGGCTCTGATATGAGAAGCGGCATCTCCGCCGATGGGAAAAGTAGTGCTAAAGGGATACTGGAGAGCGAAAGCAAAGAGTATTGTTGTGGCGGTCAAGAGACCCGCAGTGGGCAAAAGATACTTGTTTATTGCGTTACCAGCTGACATGGGTTTTATTTTACACTAAAAAAAGCGGCGGAGGGTTCAACCTGGAGCGGTTTGTTTACAGGGAAAGTCTCTTTCTCTTAACGATTTTGGCAAGTCCTAGAACCAGCCTTAGTACTTTACTTGAAACATTCATATCTGTGTAAGCTAGCGGGGGAGAAAGTGTTTTGCCCTCCGGCCTCTGATCGACTGCTACGTGGACCGCCTGTGTTATTATGTCTGATTCGAGTCCGGTGAGAATTATGGTCCCTGCGTCGAAGGCCTCAGGTCGTTCTGAACTCGCACGGATCTGAACTGCTGGGAACTGCAGTAGAGCAGATTCTTCCGGAATGGTTCCTGAGTCAGATATGACGCACAATGCATGTTGTTGCAGGTGAATGTAATCAAAGTATCCAAATGGCTTGGCAAAGCGAATAAGCGGGTTAGTGGTAATTTGGTATTCCTCAATACGTTTTTTTGTTCTCGGGTGCGTGGTGACTATTAACGGTATTTTGTGCTCTTCTGCCAATTTGTTCAATGCGTTTATCAACTGAGCGAAGGATTTCTTGGCATCAACGTTTTCTTCTCTGTGCATGCTCACTAGAAAATAGTCGCGGCTTTTTAGCTTAAGTTTTTGTAGAACAGGCGACGCGTCGATGTTGTCTTGGTAGTAGGCCAGAACTTCAGCTAAAGGGGATCCTGTTACGTAAATATTGCCTGGTTTGATGCCTTCTAGGAGCAGGTATCTTCTAGCGTGCTCTGTGTACGGTAGGTTGATGTCACTTATGTGATCTACTATTTTCCTGTTGATTTCTTCTGGGACACGTTCATCAAAGCAGCGATTGCCGGCCTCCATGTGGAAGATAGGAATTTTCATTCTTTTGGCATTAATGGCAGAAAGGGCACTGTTGGTATCCCCAAGAATGAGCACTGCGTCGGGCTGTTCTTTTAAAAGCACTTCTTCAGTTTTTTGTACAATGTTTGCTATTTGTTTTCCCAGAGTGTCGCTTTTTACGTCGAGATAGTAATTTGGCTCTCTAAGGCCTAGCTCCTCAAAGAAAACGGCACTCATCTCGTGGTCGAAGCTCTGTCCCGTATGGACAGTGATGTGGTCAACATATTCATCGAATTTGGGCAGAATCCGCGACAGTCGAATAATCTCTGGCCGGGTGCCGAAGATGGTTGCAATCTTCAGTTTTTTTGAGTGTGCTTCCATGTGTTTGTATCTTATACTTTCTCTGGAAAGGTGTCAGGGTCTTTAGGGTCGAACACTTCATTTGCCCAAACAAGAAGAAGCATTTCATCATGGCCCGTGTTGATAATGTTGTGCGTACTATTAAGAGGCATTGTTACCACTTCTGGTTTATTACCCGAAACCTCTACAGTGGTCTTTTGTCCTGATGTTCTGTCCCGGATATTGATTTTCCCGGTACCTTTAATGACGCATAATTTTTCTGTTTTGCGTGTGTGGTAATGGTTACCTCGCACGACGCCAGGGAGTGACGTGGAGAAAAATATCTGGCCAAATCCTGGAGTCTTGATGACTTCGTAGAGTGTTCCTCGATTGTCGCTCTTTGGCACGAGTGGTTCTCTCATAAGGGGCTTATTTGCCGAATACTTTTAGCTCCTCCTTTATTTCTGGCAGGGTTAAAAGTAGCTCTTTTATGGCTCCTAAAGATAATCTTTGGGTATTGGCTGACGTATAACCCTGCTTAGGCATTGATTTTATTTTTATTCCCTTAGAATAATATTGTTTGGCGTCCATGCCTGGGACTTCTGGAGTAATTTTATAGTAGTCACCACAGTCTTCTGTCCTTGACAATTCTTCGCCAGAAACCAACGACTCGTGCATTTTTTCTCCCGGTCTTATGCCAATTTCTTCAATATCCTTTTTGTATCCAAAGAGGCCGGTTATTGCTTTGGCAAGGTTGTGTATGGTGGCGGCCGGTGATTTTTTGACATATAATTCTCCGTCTTGGCCGTGAGTTAAGGCATAAAGCACTAAATTTACTGAATCTTCTAAAGACATCATGAATCTGGTCATTTTGCTGTTGGTAACTGTGAGGGGCTGACCATCTTTTATTAAGTCAACAAAATAAGGAATAACTGACCCTCTGGTGTACATAACATTCCCATACCTGGTACCACAGAGAATGGTGTTACTTTTTTTCTCTCTTGATAGTGCAATCATCGTGCGTTCCATTAACGCCTTAGTCATGCCCATAACATTTATGGGGTAGACGGCTTTATCAGTTGAAAGCACAACGGCGCGTTCCGCGTGGTGATGAATGGCCGCAGTAAGTACATTGTGTGTGCCGAGTATATTTGTAAGAACTGCTTCGGAAGGAAAAAATTCACAATGAGGGACTTGTTTTAAAGCGGCGGCGTGAAAAACCAAATTAACTCCCTTCATCTCAAAAGTAACCCGGTCTTTGTCCCGAACGTCTCCCATAATGAAACGGATCTTGCCGTGGCCAGGAAATTTATTGGCCATATCAAACTGTTCTTTCTCGTTATTGCTGTAAATTAGAATCTGTTTCGGGCCGTATTTGAGGAGGTGGCTTGTCGCTGCGTTGCCAAAAGAACCGGTACCGCCAGTAATCATAATAACCTTACCTTTGATGCCGTTTTCTACGGCCTTTTTCTTAATATTGGGAAACATGTAATTACGGTATTAAATATGGGGCGTTTTGAAAAGTGTCACTGTTTTGATAAAATGCAAACTTGTGGCCGAGCCTAAATTAATCACTATCTGCATTGCTCATTATCGGGATACCGATTTTGTTTTAAATACACTGTATTGCTTGCGGCGTTTAACAAAGAATCCCTACCAGGTGTTTATCCGTGATAATAATTCTGGTTTTTATTATTACGATAAATTGAGAAGAGGGGCGGTCCCGTATGACAATATGCGAATATTCAGGGCACCGAAAAATTATCGTTTACGGGGCAGTCAGGCGAACGGAGAGTCTTTGAATTATCTGGTTGATAAAATCAATACTCGATGGGGAGTAATTATGCATGCCGATTGTACTTTCTTGTTGAAAGGCTGGGATGAGGTTTTGATAGGCCAGCTGGGTGATCGGGTAAAGATTGTCGGTACCGGGACGCCTTTGAAAGGCAGGCAGGATTTTCCTTTTGTGTATGGGGTGCTGTTCGAAACCGGGGTAATGCAAAGACTTAAGATTAATTGGCAGCCTCGGCTGGGGCCGCCGTGGCGCGAGGCGGCTTGGGAATTGAAGGAAAAATATGTAGAGGCCGGCTATCGCGGCGTGGTAATACCGGCGCAAAATACCAGGCACTACAAAAAAGGTCCGTTTGGGTCGTTGGTTGGAGTGGAGGAGTATTATTGGGGCCAGGGGCGGTCGAAGTTAATTGCCTCGCATTTTGGGCGTGGTAGCACACTGGGTTCGGCCAAGTATCAGAAAGGGACGAGTTTGGTAAATTTCATTTATCGTTTACCAGTTATTGGTCGTTTACCCAGAAAATGGAAGGGCAGGAAGGAGAGAAACAAATGGATAAAAATCTGTCAGACCATAGCCAAGGAGCAGGCAACGTAATACAGTGAAAATATGCCAAAAGCAGATTGGGAAAAGAACACAATTAAAAGCATATTCACTGGGGTAAATCTCTGGCCTTGGAAAGATGATGAAATTGACACCGTACTTGATGTTGCTTGTGGGCTGTCGTTCAAGTCTAAATTTATACCGGCCAAGGTACGGGTGGGAGTTGATATTTTCGAGGAGTATTTCAATCATATTGAGACTGATCTACCATATGCAGTCGTGCGGTATGATGTTCGTAAGCTTGGAGAAATATTTATACCAAAAAGTTTCGACCTGGTTTTGGCACTCGATATTGTTGAACATCTTGAGAAAGATGAAGCCCTCGATATGATAAAACAGTGTGAAGAAATTGCTAAAAAAGCGGTTATCATAGAGACACCGAAAGGGTACGTCCCACAAAACATAGATATCCTGGGCCATGGAGGGCATGAGTGGCAGACGCATCGCTGTGGATGGGAGACCCACGAGCTTGAGAAACTAGGCTATCAATGTGTCGTGAGGGATTATGAGATGAGCGATGTGAGACGCCATACTGATGTCGATGTTGACACAAAGGTGCAGTTGGTCAACGCAATAAAATTTGTTAGCAAATAAACCTGACAGGTTAAGTAGATTTTCGGCGGAAGAGAAAAAGCAGAATTGCGGTGCCGATAACGCTTTGCAGGCCAACCGATATGGCCAGTCCTTTGATTTGCCATAAAATGAGCAGCGGCACCATGGTGGCGGCTGATAGGGCGGGCATTAACAACGTGTTAATCAGGATAAGACCACGGTCTTTTAAGTACATTAGAGCGTGATTTTCGAGTAGTAAAAAGAGTACCCAGAAAGGCAGGAAAATAATGACAATTTGGCTGATGATAATGCTGTCGTTGTAACGGGCGGAAAAAAGAAGCCGGATTAGAGGCGGCGCGCTGAAAAGCAACACGGCTGTCGTGATGACCGAGAGCAACATGGCAAGCCCGTAGTTTTTTAGGGTTAAGGTGTTGCGCGCGGCTATTTTAGGGTTAGTAATTCCGAGTACTCCTTTGAGAAAGGCGTGAATACTTTTCGCAAAGCGGACACCAATAGCGTAGATGGCCAGCTGTTCGACGCCAAGCAGGGTGGCGACCAGGATATTATCAAGGTTTCTAACTATAATGCCTAAGATGTTTATTTTGGTCAGGAAATAGCCATAGGAAATTAAGTCCAGGCTTGTTTTTTGATTAGTAATATATTGCCTGGAGCGCTGAAACAGGAAGATATTTATTAGCAAGTTTGATAATAAATAGGCCCCAAGAATGATTATGAGATTGCCCGGGCGCCAGATGATGGCTGCGATGGTGACCAGGGACGTCACCATGGCAGCGGTAGATCCGTAAATAGCGGCGATATCAAAGCGTTGTTTACCGTGTAAAAAATTATCCCAGGAGAGCAGAGTTTGCAGACCGGGAAAGAAAATGGCGGATAACATTAGGGCCAAGCCGACCTGGTGACTTTGGGTTCGGTAATAATACAAGCCAATAATAATTAGAATGGGTAGGCCGAGCATGCTCCAGTGCAGACGTTTTTTTATGGCGCGCAGATAATCACCATCGTTGCCGCGAGCTATCGACTGAAGCAGCGAAGTTTGCAGACCGGGAAGAGAAATAATACTGACTAGAGCCATAATTGATAGGATTAACTGGTATTGTCCAAACAAGGTCTGGCTGACCAGACGGGCGAACGCCATGGACAGACCCAGGCCGACGACGGCTGCAGTAAAGTGCCGGCCAGCAGCCCAGGCGCCATATTTAACGAAGTAGGGCAGGTCGATGCCGAGTTGACGGCCTATTTTAGCCAGCATGGACTTGACGGCGGTTTAAGGCGGCCTTCAGCCACTTCAAGCCGTTGAGTTTTATGTCTCGATCATGGCAGACAAAAAAATTATGCCGATCGTCGATGAACGAAATAGCATCCATTTCACGCCGGGGCGCGTCCAGCATATAGTGATTACAGATTACTTGTTTGATGTTAGTTTGTTTTAGCGCCTGATAAGTTTTTTTACTCCACACATTACCGGGAGGTACGAATTTGGTGACCGCCCGTTCGAAATACTGCTCCAGGATGTGCTGCGAATCAAGAACGTGTTTGGTGTGAGTGGCCTGCGGCAAATTGGGCCAGAATTCCCGATGGTATGAGCGGTTATCAGACCAGAAGTGTGGCAGGTGTTTGCCTACTACGCAATGGGTTAAGCCATGATTAGCCACGGTGATTAGGTTGTTTCGCCAGGCTTTTTTCAGTATTTGAGCCTGATCGGGAAACTTTTGATGGAATGGGATTAATCGGGAGCGCTTATCCACCCAGCTGGCAGTGATGGCGATAATGGGCTGGACGTGATGCTGGCCGAAGACATCCAAAGCCGCGGCCCATTCCCGGACAGTTAACTCTTGGTAAGGCCCCCAGGGTTTGGAACGGAATTGTTTGGTGGAGGCGCCGATGTCGTCGATGCGCCAAATCATAGCTTCCTGACAATGATCTCCTGTTGCGGATGGATGCCCGTTTTGCTTGTGAGTTGTTGCAAGAAGAACTGGACAATGGCGCCGCGGATAGTTCGCTCGGGGAAAAGACCGGCGTGGCTGTGGTAAAGGCGGTGCCAGCTGACGTTTTTTCTAAGCAAAAGACGGTCTATTTTCAAAAGGGTGAGAAAGTTGATGTCAGACAGGAGGTTGATGTTTCGGCCGAGAAGCACCAGCCAGATAAAGGTGGTAATTTTTGGTAGAAATGTCGGAGCCAAGACTTTATAATGGCCTTCATAGGGATAATTGTAATTGGGAGTGTTGATAAATATAAAGCCGCCTGGTTTTAAGACCCTGATCATTTCATCAATGCATTGTCCGACGTGGCGGACATGCTCTAGGACGGCAAAGCAATGAACGAAGTCAAACTGATTGTCGGTGGCACTCAAGCGCTCGCCGTGTTCCGGTTTGAAGTTGGCGGGGTTGATGGCGGCGGCGCGGCACTTTTGTCTGATGATGGACAGCTGCCGCCTGTCCGGTTCGACACCGCCGACCCAGCAGCCGTATTCCCGGGCTAGCACCACGGCTAAGCCGCCGGTGCCGGCGCCAATAATGAAATGGCGCCGGCGGGGGGCAAAGATGCAGTTGACATCCTGTTGCAACATTTTTACCCTGTTGGATTCAACAGCTTCCTCTTGCAGGCGTTGCCTCGCCATAAATTCGTGGTTTTTTAGTCCGAATCTCTGGTAGTAGTGCCGGTAGTAGTTTGTGATTTTCTGTTGCAGGATCGGGGAGTAGACGGGAAAGTTCATCTTTTGATGACTAGGAATAAGCCAGAATAGTACTGGTCTGTCAGTTGATCCAATTTCAGCAGCCGGCTGATTATTAAATAGGGGCTGGCAAGCAGTAACAATGCCAGCCGCAGTGGCTGGCTGGTTAAGGACATTATCTTTTTTCGCATAATATCCCAAACGGCGGTATAGCCATTGCCGATTTTGTGGCATTCTACTTTAGCAAAGCCTTGATGTTGAAACTGAGCGGTAATAAATTCTTCTGTGTAGCGCAGCTTGTCAGTATGGGCATGGTACATGAAGGGAATGCTAATAACGGCATAGCCGCCCGGGCGCATGACACGGTGTATCTCCGCGATGGCATTCTGGTAGTTCTCTAAATATTCGAATACTTCAAGACAGAGTGCGCTGTCAAAGAAGGCATCGGGAAAGGGCAGAGTTTTTTCCAGATCAGCGTAGACGATATTGCAGCCTGGGTTTGGCACTGCGTCAACGGCGGTGATGATGCCTTTGAAGAAACGGTCGTATCGCCGATTTTTTGAGCCAACGTCGAGTATTTTCCGGCTAATAAGGTGGCGGTTTTGATGCAGTCTTTTTTCCAGCAGGTTACGATGCCAGGTTTTGTGTATATAATCAGCTTTCATGACAGGAGGAAGGAAGTCCGGGGGGAAAATTAAAGCCTAATTTGGTTAGCAGGTTGAGAGAAAGAGAAACCATTATCAGCCAGATGTAGAAAATGGCGAGCCGGAAGCGGGAAATATGTGTTTTATGCCTGGCGGCCCGAACGATAATATGCAGGTATTTCTTAGTGATATGATCAATGTCGGGCGGGCTAACATTGCTTTGGTAGTGCCGGTAATGGTTTGCCACTTTCTCTATTTTGTCTACGGCCGCGGAGTGATTGATGAACAACTCGCCGCCTCGCCCGATAATTTCCTCATTGGCGCCACTGGAGGGAGCGACTATGGGCAAGCCGCAAGCGGCGGCTTCGGCCAGGGTGTTTGAATATGCATCGTTGGTAACGCCGGAAATAAATATATGATGTTGCCTAAGAGCAGTGGCTACTTGAGGTGTTGATAATATTCCCAGCTGTTTGATGTTTTTAAAGTTTTGCGGCGTTCGGCCGATGAATGACATATTGTACTTACTAAAGTTGAGATGATTGTCGAGATAGTGATATAGGGCGAATCCCTTATTAGGATTGGTGGACCAGCTGCAGGCGATAAGTTTGATTGGCTGCGGCAGATCAAAGGGTGGCTTTACGGGATGGTTAAAATAACGACTGTCCGGGGCATTGCCAATGATATCATGCATTTTGCGGCGGTCGAAATTGAACTTAGTGGCCTGACGCAGGGACCATCTTGATTGCCAAACGATGGCGTCGGCTATCAGATTGGCAGTGGATATGGTGAGACGATCGATGATGCGCCAGGACGGTGAACGGTGCAAGTAGAAAAACGGTCCGAGGCGATGAATAAACAGCTTGCCCGGATGCCGCAGTTTGAGACGGACGACGTCGAGTAAGCAATGGTAACTGTTAAATATAATGGCATCGGCCTGGGCTGGGGTGCTGGCGTAGCGGCCGCGATCTTCCAGGTTGTGCTTTAGAGCAGCCAGAAAGCGACTGCCGCCGCCGTGATTAGTTGAAAAGTCATATAGAATGTTGATCTTCATGCCGGGTTTTTAAGGAGTTATGATTTAATAGTTAAACAGCCGGTTGATTATGTCGAATATAGTATGAAGTTGTTGGCAAGGGTGTTATAGCGGTATATATTGTTTTTGTATGAATCAATCATTGTTAAGTATGTTTGAGCAGACGACGGCGCAGGTGGCACCGGCTGGATTGCTGTTAAATTTGGTACTGGCCGCTTTATTGGGGCTGGTTTTAAGAGATGTATATGTGCGTTATGGCACGAGTTTGAGTAATCGTAGCTTGCTGGCGGGTAACTTTGTTTTGTTGACTGTCACCACTATGTTTATTATCACTGTAGTCAAGTCGTCTCTGGCGTTGTCGCTTGGTTTGGTGGGGGCGCTGTCGATAGTGCGTTTTAGAACGGCTATCAAAGAACCGGAAGAATTAGCCTATTTGTTTCTGGCGATTGCGGTTGGCTTGGGACTGGGTGCCGACCAGAGGGTGGCCACCATTGCCTCTTTCGTGTTTATAGTTGGCATTATTTGGCTGGGAAGTCTGTGGCGGAAGGATGGTCGTGAGACATTGATGTACTTAACGGTGACGGGCAGCGAGGGAGGAGGAGGGGTGACATTAGCAAAACTGGCGGAGGTGTTGTCCCGGCACTGTCGCAAAGTGCATTTGAAGAGGCACGAGGAGAGCAATGAGGTATTTGAGGCGACCTTTATGATAGAACTTGACCAACTGGAAAGATATGCTTTGTTGCAAAAAGAGTTACTGGATATTGCTCCGGGATTGCGGCTGAACCTGCTCGACACAGGCGACGTTTTTTAGGATGCGGATTAAAGATATCAATAGTCCTTCGCGGGTAGGATTTTTTTGGAGAAAAGCGGGACGGGACTGTCTTTGGCGGCGGATAGCTGCGGGATTGGTGGTTGTGGCGGTTTTGTTTTTGCTGGTGGTGGCAAGTATGCGTTATGGCATTAGACTGTACCAGACCGGACAGGCGTATACCTATGGCCAAGTGGTGCGGGGATTACTGCAGGCAGTTAGGGAGCCGACGCTGTTCAGCCAGCATTATGTGCGCGGCTTACTTGCTGCCAGTGAGGCAGTGAGGCTTGATATCAAGTTTAACGACTGGCAGGTATTGGTTGATAAGCACGCCGAGGTAATGGCAGCGGGTACGCTTTTTGCCAGCGAAAATCCGACGGTTCCGGCTAAAGTCAGCCAGGCGGGAAAGACGCTTGATGTTGATTTGCGCCTGAAAGGCGGGGTGGACCATCAAAATAGTGAGAAGTGGTCGTGGCGGCTAGACGTAAAGGATGACGGAGCAGTGTTGGATTTAAAGGAATTTTCCTTACAGCATCCAAAGACGCGGGAGTATTTGCACGAATGGATTTTTCATGAAGTGTTGCGAAGAGAAGAGCTAATTGCTTTGCAGTATGATTTTGTTGACGTGACAATTAATGGTGAGCATAAAGGCATTTATGCTCTGGAGGAGCATTTTTCCGGCGGATTGTTGGAAAGGAACAAACGCCGTGAAGGGGTAATAATCTCCCTGGACGAAGAGCTGTTTAATGTCAATCGGTGGCCGGGGAGTTACTGGGACGCTGAAATGGCACCACTGCGATCGTACGATACGGCGCGTGTCACATCTGATCCAGTGTTGTCTGCCGAGCTACTGGCTGCCAAAAGTCTGTGGGAATCTTACCGGCGGAATGAGACATCAACCTGCGAGGTTTTTGATTGCGGGCAACTGGCGACGTACTTTGCTGTTTTGGATATACTGGGCGCCAACCATGCCGCTGATTATGGCAATTTTAAGCTGTATTATAATCCGATAACGGCACGGCTCGAGCCAATTGGCTTTGATGCGGAAATAGGCCGCGGCCAATGGCCGGCGTTTTTAACAGACTGGGCGCAGTATGATAGTTTGTCGGAGAGTGCCAGTTTGATAAGGCGGATATTCAGTGATCGGTCTTTTATGGAGCAGTATGTTCGGGAGTTGACTCGTTTGACTGAACCGGCATATTTGGATAGTTTTTTTGCCGACTCTTTGAAAGAAATGGAAACGAAGTTGGGGGTTATATACAAAGATGATTCCGGTTATAAGTTTGACAAGAATATATTTTATCAACGGCAGAGGGACGTGCGGCAAGTGCTGGAGGCTAAACGGGCAGTGTTTGTTTTTGCGGCAGACAAGACTGGTGCCGGTCCCTTGGTGGAAGCGGGAGGAGTGCTGCCGGTGCCGATACGGGTTTTGGGGATGCGGTGTCCGGACGGTTCGGTTTTGCCGCCGGTGGACCAGGTGGTACTGCCCCCTTTGTTGCCGGGTGAGATGGTAGACTTCCAGGAAGTCGGCTTTTCGGCAGGCGGCGCTAGGTGTCCGCTGTCGGGCGGTGAGACAGAACTGTTGTTTTCTTTGTGGGGTCAGGGTGATGTTAGAAGTACACTGGTGAGCGGTGTCCCGCGCGAGTCGGCGGGGCAGTTACAAGACAGTTTGCTGCGCCAAGTGCCGAACCACGCGACTTTTTCTTTTATTGCGGCGGATGAGAAAGAGAAAGTGCTTTTAATCAAGCCAGGGCGGTGGGTGGTTGATCGGACGTTGGTTATTCCGCCGGGCTATTCTCTGCAGGCCGGACCGGGCACCGAGCTTGATTTAATCAATGCGGCACATATGATCTCCTATTCCCCACTGGATTTTAGGGGCAGTGAAGATGGGCCGGTTGTGGTGCACTCGTCTGATGGAGGGAGTGGCGTGGCAGTTTTACAGGCGGATGGTGAGTCACGTCTGGACCACGTTATTTTTACTGGTTTGACGGCGCCGCATTTCTCCGGCTGGCAATTAACGGGGGCCGTGACATTTTATGAGTCTGACATTATGTGTAGATCGTGTTTATTCAGTCAGAACCGTGAGTCGGACGACGCATTGAACGTGGTAAGATCGCGACTAGAGGTGGAGGATTCATGGTGGCGCGAGACATGGGCTGACGCGCTGGATACTGATTTTTGCACAGTCAAGATAAAAAACTCGCTGGTGGCTGGCTCGGGAAATGACGGGTTTGATTTTTCCGGAAGCGAGGTGGCGTTGGAGGGTGTGACAGTGAAGAGGGCAGGTGATAAGGGGTTTAGCGTGGGCGAGAATACGAGGCTTAAGGGTGAGGACGTAGTCGTGCAAGATGCGCTGGTGGGGGTGGCCAGTAAGGACGGTTCCGAGGTTGAACTGTCAAATTTGAAAATCCAGAGTGGACAGGTGGGGCTGGCGGTGTATCAGAAGAAGCCGGAGTATGGCGCGGTGAGCATGTCGATCCGGAACTTGACGGAAAACAGTAGCAACCGTCCGATGATGGCGGAAGAGGGGTCACAGTTGACGATTGATGGTGTGGGACAAAAGGCAGACGAGTCCGCCGTATTGCGGCAGTTGGAAGATTTAGTGGCGAAGGCAGCCGAATAGCATGAGGGAATTAAGATATGAGAGGAAGTATTTTGTGGCTGAAAAATCGCTGGCGGAGATTATTACGCGGGTAAAAATGCACCCGACCGCGTTTGCAGAAGTATACCCGACCCGTCTGGTCAACAATATATACTTTGACACAACTGACTTTAGTTATTGGCGCCGGCATGTCAACGGCAGCAGCCGTAGGAATAAAATACGCATCCGTTGGTATGGTAGAGGGCAAAAGAGAATCTCTTGCCCGATGTTGGAAATAAAACGGCGCGTGGGCGTGGCCGGTGATAAGATACGCTATGCTTTGGTGCCGTTTAAACTTGACAGGAGGATGGCAGGATTGGATTGGCGACGTATTTTTAGCCAGTCTGGCCTGCCGGGGGCGCTGGAGGAGATGCTGCAGCGGCTGGGACCGGTGCTGATCAACCAATATGAGAGGTCATATTGGTTGTCTGGTGATAGGCGCTGGCGCCTGACGATTGATTCTGATATACGTTTTTCTCGCTGGACAGGGGGACGGCGGGCGGGAGGCTTGGTGACGCCTGACGTGTGCGTGATAGAGCTAAAATATAATGTGTCTGATGGGGGGAACAGCGGCGAGGTGGGGCAGTACTTTCCGTGGCGGATAGCGCAGTATTCTAAATATGTTTTTGGGGTGAGAACTCTTTATCTTTAACGAGCTTATTAAAAAACTGTTCAAATTGGGGGATAACGTTTTGATGGCTGTATGAGGTGATGGTTTGTTGGTGTTTACTTAGCACGTCAGGATATGGTTGATTTAATAAGGCGACGCATTGCTTGGCGTTTGAAAAAATAACCTGGGGGGACAGGAGATCGGCCACGCCGACTCGGGTAGAGAAAATTTTTGTGTTGGTGGCCATGGCTTCCAGAATGGCCTGGGGGCCGCCTTCGTGCCGAGAGGTAACCAGATAGTAGTCTAGAGTGTTGTATATACTGTTCATCTGCTGGAATGGTACTTTCCCTAAACTGCGGTAAGGAATTTGCTTGGCGGATAATCTTTTTTCGGTGTAGTGACGACGGGGGCCGGACAGAAGAACGAATATATCTTTGGGATTCAGCTGCTCAACAATGTCGCAAAATATATCTGGTCCCTTCTCCAGTTTTGGGGAGGTAAGATCGTCTTCGGTATCTCGCTGAAAGCTGCCGACGATGGTTTTTTGGCGGGGCAGTTTTAACATGTCTCTGGTGTCCTTGTGCTGCTTTGCTGATAGGGGATAAAATTGTTCGGTGTCTATCCAGTAAGGTAGCAGGTGTAGTGGTTTAGAGATGAATTGTTTGATGTACGGTGCGTTAAGGCGCGAGGATGTTTGCCAGGAGTCGGTAATTTTATCCAGGAGGTTGATGGTGGGCAGCCATAAATCTTTCTTGGCCGGAGTTAGGTGATGAATGGTGGTTATAACGGGGATCTTAGTTAAACTTCTTTTTTTGTACGTTGTGAGGGGGAAAAGCTTGTAGAGGGAAAATGGCCAGGTGAGCAGCGGGGCGGGAGAGAGGTAGTATGACATGATCCATATTAGGTGTGCTTGACTGGGCTGGGTGACGAACTCGACTTTTGAGTAGTGCTGGAAGTGGCGGAACGCCTGATGGGGATACCAATTGCTGGCCAGGTCGGCGAGGGCGTAAATTTTCATTTAGAACAAGGCGTAAATGAGGGGGGCTAGGGCAGATCCCTCGGCGGCGACCAGGAAGATGCCCAGCAGGAGTAGGAAGACGACAATGGGCAGAATCCACCACTTTTTTTGGTGTCTGATGAAGTCCCAGAACTCGGCGATTATTGATAGTTTAGACATGGCTAGGTGTTAATTGTGCTCTCTTTGTTGTAGTTTTTGCAAAAGCTCTTGTTCTGCTGGTGTGGGTAAGTAAACTTGCCGGCGGCGGTCGAAGCGGTTCATGTTAAAAGAAAGTAACCCGACTATGTCGTTTTCAGAAACTTGCAGGACGGTGATGTCTGGTTCCATGAATTTGGCGCGCTCGATAAAGAGGGAGGCCTCGTCGGTAATGGTGTAACCGGCAATGCCAGCGTTGACTATCTCGGCCTCCGGGTACAGTTTGGCTAGAAGGTCAGGATGGGTATCTTGGTTGCTGAGGTAGGGACTAAAGGTGTAGGAGTCGCCCAGAAACAAGATGCGCTGTTTGGTTTTGGGAAACTGGAGGTTGTGGGTTAGACGTAGTCCCTGACTATTACTGACCACTTGGTAGGGCAGGTTGGGTTTATAAAGCCAGTTGGTGTTCTGGTTGGGCTGAAGGTCGCCGAATAGCGCAGGGCGTGAGTTGAAGTGGTGCGCGGAATAGTGGTTGCGCAGTGATAGAAGGTAGTCATGCAGGTAGGCGGCGACGAGTTGGTTGCCATAGCGGGAGAAATGTCCGTCTTCCGGAATGAGGTATATTTGTTCAGGGGGAAGGTTTGCCAAGTGTTCGGTCAGGTCCAGAAACGACAGTTGGTATTTGTCGGCCAACTCGCGGTAAAATTCACGTAAGGGGTAGAGAGGAGAGATAATGGATGAATCGTGGTAGACCGGCAGATAAACTATAACCAGCTTTGAGTCTATTTGCCTGGTTGATTCAATCAACTTAAGCAAATTAGTTTCGTACTCTTGTTTTAATTGATCTAACAGGGCGCTGCCGTCCTCGGTGTAGAGTGCCTCTTTGATAAGTTGAGTGTTTGGTTCGTCAATTTGCTGGGCGGCCTGAACCAGCATTATTTCCCTTTTCAGATATTTGGCGGCAGCGACGGTGGCCAGGGATTCATTGCCGGCGACGCTGAAGTAAACAATCCGAAGCCCCAGTTCTGTCAGCAGGAGAATGATGACCAATGGGGCGAGAGCGAAAATGACTTTACGGGCGGCCGGTTGTATGTTCATAGCGCTTAAGTGTGGTTATCATATTATATAACTATGAATGTGTTGGGAATATCGGCTTTCTATCATGATAGCGCATCGGCCCTGGTACGGGACGGCGAGATAGTGGCGGCGGCACAGGAGGAGAGATTTTCCCGTAAAAAGCATGATGCTTCTTTTCCCCGGCAGGCTGTGCGCTATTGTTTGCGGCAAGCGGGACTTAAAGCCAATGATCTGGATTATGTGGTTTTCTATGATAAGCCGTTTTTGAAGTTTTCCCGACTGCTGGAAACTTATTTGGCTTATGCCCCTTATGGTATAAGGTCTTTTATCAAATCAGTGCCGGTATGGATAAAGCAAAAGATATGGATCAAAGAGATGATTCGTAAAGAATTGAGTTAACAAGGAAAAATCCTTTTTACTAAGCATCACGACGCACATGCCGCGTCGGCTTTTTTCCCCTCACCTTATGATCGGGCGGCGGTATTAACGGTGGATGGCGTGGGGGAATGGACGACGACTAGTTTTGGTCTGGGAGCGGGAAATAAAATTACCAGACTGGCGGAACTAAAATTTCCTCATTCTTTGGGTTTGTTATATTCGGCATTCACTTATTACACGGGTTTTAGGGTAAACTCGGGTGAGTATAAAATGATGGGTTTGTCGCCTTATGGTGAGCCCAAACATGTGGACTTGATAATGCGAGAGTTAGTTGATGTGAAAGAGGATGGGTCATTTAGGTTGAATATGGATTATTTCGACTACGGTGCGGGCCTAAAGATGGTCAATGATCGTTTTGATAAGTTGTTTGGTGCTCCGGCCAGGAAACCAGAGTCAGAGATCAGTCAATTTTATATGGATGTTGCTTGTTCGGCGCAAAAAGTTACGGAGGAAATTATGTTGAGAATTGTGCGGCACGTGTATAAAAAGACCAAATGTAATAACTTGTGCCTGGCGGGTGGGGTGGCGCTAAACTGTGTAGCTAACGGCAGGATTTTGCGAGAGACGCCATTCACCGATGTTTGGATACAGCCGGCGGCGGGTGATGCTGGAGGTGCGCTGGGGGCAGCGCTTTACGTGTGGTATCAATACTTAGGCCATGCCCGCTCGGTGGATGGCGTGCAAGATGCGCAGCAAGGTTCTTATTTGGGGCCGGAATATGGAGACGAAGAAATTTTAGCTTACCTGAAGGACAATAATATTGTCTTTGAGCGGCTGGACATGGCAGATATACCGAACAAAGCGGCAGGTCTCATCGGGGAAGGGAAAGTGGTAGGCTGGTTTGAGGGCAGAATGGAGTTTGGGCCGAGAGCGCTGGGGGCTAGGTCTATATTAGGTGATGCTAGAAAAGAAGAAATGCAGAGAAAAATGAACGTGAAGATTAAGTTCAGAGAAAGTTTTCGGCCGTTTGCGCCGGCTGTTGTGCAGGAGGAGGCGGCAGAATATTTTACGATAGATCGGCCCAGCCCATATATGCTTTTGACGGCTATGGTAAAAAATGAACACAGGGTGTTGAGTCCCGGGGCCGGGCAAAGGCGGGGTATAGACAGATTGAGGGTTAAGCGTTCCGATATTCCGGCGGTTACGCATGTGGATTATTCAGCCCGGGTGCAGAGCGTTGGAATTGACACTAATCCTCTCTTTCATAGTTTGATAAAAAAATTTGGGGAGAGGTTTGGTTGTCCGGTGATTATAAATACGTCTTTTAATGTGAGGGGGGAGCCTATAGTGTGTACGCCGGACGATGCATATCGATGCTTTATGCGCACCGACATGGATTATCTGGTGATGGGAAATTATTTATTGGATAAGGGTGAACAGGGTCCCTCTTTGAAGGATGAGGTATGGAAAGAAGAATACCCGTTGGATTGATGCCCGTGCGTCGGTTTGGGTACTTGGTTGGGTGTTTGCTGTTGGTGTGGGGAGGGTGGCGATTTTATACGAGCGGACAAAGATATTTTGTTTTGGCAGGGGCATCGGGAGTTGCCGTTTTGTTGTTGGCGCAGGCTAAGCCGGAGGCGCTGGCTGGTTTTTATCGCGTGTGGATGTTGATGGCAGCGGCGCTTGGCTGGGTGATGACAAGACTTATTTTGACTGTTGTTTTTTATGGCTTATTGACGCCGCTTGGCCTCGGGGCAAGGCTTTTGGGTACCAGGTTTTTGGAGTTAGAGATAGATAAGGCGTGTCCTAGTTATTGGATTTGGTGGGATAGTGAGGAAGAGCAAGTGGATGAGAGGTACTGTGAAAAACAGTATTAGGCTGGGCACAGCAATAGATTTCGCCGAAGCGGACGGATAGTTTAGTTATTTCCAGGCCGGCGGCGGCAAGCTCCCGACGGAAAATTTCCTCGGTGTATTCAATGTAATGAGTGGGGTCCAGGCGATACTCCACGCCGAGTTCTTTTTTAAGCAGGACAAGCCAGTCGCGATTGATCATGGGGACGCGGACAAGAAATTTTTTTGCGTGAGGAGTAAGTTTTTTTAGAAAGTCGACTCTGTTTTTTATATGCTCAAGTGTGTTGCTTAGAATTAGCACATCGAAGTTTTTCTTGAAATCGAAAGTCGTGGCATCGCCGTGGATAAAGTCGATGTTTTGGAGGCGATGGGCCTGGGAGAGATAATCTTTGTTGAGGTCGATGCCGGTTACGTGTTTAGCTTTGGCGGCGATGTCGCAGGCCAGTAGGCCCAGGCCGCAGCCGACGTCGAGGACGGAGTCCGTGGGGAAAATGTTATCGAGGAAGAACTGATGATATTGAGTAAGACGATGCTTGGGATGTACGCCCTGTTCGAGAGAGAAATAGGTAATCCAGCGGCGCAGGAAATTGTCCAGGCGCAGGAGAGTAATGAGGATATATTTTCTCATGACTTCTTTTGCAGTACTTGTAGCATAATATGGCCGCTGACAGGGGCGGCTAGTTCGGTGATGGCGGCCTTAAGATGACGGAGAGGAAAGGAAGTTCCACGGCTGATTGTTTGTAAGAGTGGTCGAAGGATAGAAATTTCGCCACGCAGTCCTGTTAGCCCATCGATTGGCCGGTGAAGTTTTATAATAAAGCCGAGTTGTTCTAGATTGCGCTGAACATCATGGTAGTTAAAAGCGAATTGATAGAAGTTGTTTGGTTCTTGGTCGGTGTTGTTGGGGGCCGGATAAGCACCTAGTAGTGCTTTTGTTTTACGTAGCCAGGACAAGTGCGGGAAGGTTATAAATAAGTAGCCGCCTGGTCTGATGACGCGCTGCATTTCGTTGATAATAGAATCGTAGCCGGTGAAGTTATGCTCGATAACACCGAGCGACCAGTAGCCATCAAAATAATTATCGGGAAAGTCTAGTTGTGTTACGTCGCCGGGAAAAATTTGCAGTTCGGGAATGGCCTGGTTAATCCTATCGACGGTTTGTTTGGCGTAGTCTACGCCATAGGCGTCATAGCCGGCATGGGCGAGGGCGTAGACAATGTGTCCCTGGCCACAACCGCCTTCAAGAATTCTGGTTGATTCTTTAGGTTCTAAAAAGCGTTTTGTTATCCCGGTAAAAAACTTTTCCTGGCCGGCTTGTTCGATGTGAGCTTTTAGGTTGGGTGCGGACCAGTGCTTGTCCCAGAAAGAGGGGGTAGCATGCTCTCGTATAAATACTAACCGCTGTTTATTTTTGTCGTAATATCTTTTCATACTTCAAACATGTGTTGGTTACGTCATAGTTAATCCGGGCGCGTTGCCGGGCCGCGGTCTGATAGTCAGATAGATTGCTGAATGTTTTCTGAATAGCTTGGGCAAATTGGGTATAGTTTTGTGAGGTAAATGGATAGTTGATTATTTCACCGCTTGCGCCGGGCTGGATAAGTTCGGGTATACTGCCGCGGTTGAAAGCTACCACGGGTAGGCCGGCAGCTAAAGCTTCCAGGACAGCGTTGGGGCAGGCGGACTGGTCGGAGAACAGGAAAATATCATGCTGTGGTATGAGAGATAATAGCTTGCTGTGATTTTGGGCTCCATAATAAGTGATATGGGGATTATTTTTGAGTGAGTTGAAGATGTTGACCAGGTTTTTAGTGTGGGGGCCGTAAATATGGAGATGATAGGGGGTAGTGAGACATTTGACTGATTCTAGAATTGGCTCGATTTGGTCGGGGCGGCGGAAAGAGGCATAGGTTACTAGATTCGCGGCGGCCTCCTCAACCCTTGGCTTTTTTCTGTCAAAGCCAAGGGTTTTCCCGGCCGCTACACCGTTGTAGATTATCGACGTGTTTTTAGTGCGTTTGCCTAGCATGGTTTGACATGAGTATTTGGAAAACCGGCTTTGATAGATAACGTGGTCGGCCAGGAAATTGTGAATTATTTGCATGCGCAGGTTTTTAAGTGGATAAAGATATTTGGTTGCACCGGGTAAGGCGGCGTGGTAAACGCCATCCAACCTTTGTACTATGCGTTTGCGAAGAAGTTTGGCGCAGAGGACCGGCAAAAGCGGACATTCGGCGATGACGAGTAAGACGTCAAATGAAGGTGAGAAGTGACTGATGACTTTGTATCCCTGATTTTGCAGGTGCTGGGTTAGAGCGGTAACAAATACCGTGGGGCCGCCAGCGTTGCCTGAACAATAAGGAATTAGTATCTTCATGGTAGATAGTTGACTTTGTATGTGTTAACCGTAGTATGAGGCAGTACCTATGGCAAAGTATTTAATTACAGGCGGGGCGGGATTTATCGGCTGTAATATAGCCAGAGAGCTGGTGCGGCGGAGGCAGGATGTGGCGGTGTTGGATAATTTATCGACGGGCAGTATCAAGAACTTAAAGGATATTAGAGAAGATATAAAGTTTATCAGAGGTGATATTAGGAAGTTGGATGTGGTGAAAAGGGCGTGCCGCGGAGTGGATTATGTGCTGCACCAGGCGGCGTTAAGAGCGGTGGAGCGGTCGGTGGATGATCCGCGGGCGACGAATGATAATAACATAACCGGCACTTTGAATGTTTTGCTGGCGGCCAGAGATAGTGGGGTGAAGCGGGTGGTGTCGGCTTCTTCCTCCTCGGTGTACGGCAACATAAAAGAACCGCGGCAAGTTGAGCCTATGCCTTTGCATCCAGAGTCTCCCTATGCTTTGTGTAAAATGGCCGGGGAGCATTATGGCAGACTTTTTTACGATTTGTATGGACTAGAGACGGTGTCCTTGCGTTACTTCAATGTGTTTGGACCGTACCAAAGTCCGGAGTCGAAGTATTCGGCGGTGATTCCGATTTATGTGAAAGCCTTGCGGAATGGCGAAGCGCCAGACATTCACTGGCATGGCAGGCAGAGCCGGGACTTTACTTATGTGGACAATGTGGTGCAGGCGAATTTGAAAGCGGCACGAGGCGAGCGGGTTAAGTTGGGAGAGGCTTACAATGTGGGCAATGGCGAGAATATTTCGATTAACGATTTGTATGGTTTGCTGCAAAAACTACTAGGCGTTTCGATAAAGCCGAACCGGACTGGCAAACGAGCCGGTGATGTGCTAAAGACATACGCTGACATCAGTAAGGCCGAGCGAGACTTCGATTACAAGCCGGATGTTTCATTTGCGGAAGGGCTTAAGAAGTCTATTGAATGGTACAAGGAGAACCTCTAGTTTCGGTTGTTATGGCGACCCGCAACGGGTCGCGATTTGTTAGTGAGGCGGTAAGCAGCGTTCTAAAACAAACTTACGGAAATTTTGAGTTGATCGTTGTTGATGATGCTTCGACTGACAAGGCGGTGGATATTGTTGCCGGCTTTAGTGATCAACGAATCCGAATTGTACGCAATGAGAGGAGATTAGGGCTAACAAAATCTCTTAATCGCGGTATTAGATTAGCGCGTGGTGAATATATTGCGCGGATTGATGACGATGACGTGTGGGTAGATAAAGACAAGCTGGTAAAACAAGTGCTATATATGCAGGAGAATGACAATATCGGAGTGTGTGGCGTGCAGAATATTGTGATAGATGCTGATGGCAGGGAACTGTACCGGTTGTATTATGAGACTGAAAATAAAACAATCAGGCGGCACATGATGGAACGTAATCAATTTCCTCACTCCAGTGTATTAATCCGCAAATCGGCATTGGATAGAGTGGGATTGTATGATGAGCAATATTGCTATGCCCAGGATTTTGAATTGTGGCTGCGAATTGGTTTGAAATATCAGCTGGCAAACTTGCCGGATGTCTATATACAACAGAGAGTAAACCCGCGTGGCGTGACTTCGAAAAAAAACATGCGGCAGTTTTTGTCTTTTTTAAAAATTGCTTATCAATATCGCAATAAATATCCTGGTTTTTGGTTTAACTTGCCGGTTTATTTAAGGGAGTTATTAGTTAACTTATTGCCCAAAACAACGTTCTATCACCTGAGCGCCTGGCACCGGCGCTAACAGAGCTATTCAAACCTCGGAGGTTTGAATAGCTGTTAGACGACGTATCTTTTAATTATATTGCATTCTTTTCGGAGGACGGTTTCTTCTGCAAATTGTTTGAGACGAGGGTCAAAGATGTTGTAGTGGGAATAATTATTTATAGTGGTATTGATTTTGGGCAGAACTTCACTGACTGATTGATATGGGACTATATTACTGACAGTTTTTAGAGGTGAAGGAATGACGCTTTGGTTGACGAGGCAGGGAATACCAGTGGCCAGGGCTTCGAGTAAAGCGATGGAAAAGCCTTCGGACGTGGAGGGCATAAAAAAAATGTGCGATTTAGCTAAGGCAGCTTGAAGCTCTTCTGGACTAAGCCAGCCCGGGTAGTTGAAGTTGGCATCGCAATATGGCTGGTTGCCGCCGGTGATAGTGACAAAGTAATCATTATTTTTATAGAATATTTTTTTGACTAGTGAAAAATTTTTAGCAGGAGAATGGTAATCGCCAATAAAGATAAGCTTTATTGGTCTGATGGGCAGAGTACGTTTGATGTAACGGTGGATGCGATCGTTGTAGAAAGAACCACTGGGGGCAATGTGTTTGGAACCAAGGCCGTGGCGGCGCAGATAAGAGGAGAATTCGGGTGTGGCGGAGAAGATAGCGGTGGCAGGTTTGAGGGAGAGGTGAAAATAAAGAAAACGCCAGAGGCGATAAGCTAGTTTTTGCCAGAAGCTGACAGTTTGGGATAGCTTATCGTCCAGGTCGGCGGCGTCGTGGATGAAAACTTTATTGTTTTTGGTTTTCCAGGCGCCCAAAGTGTGGGCATAGACGGCGGAGAAGTTTTTGGCGTAGCGGAGGCGGAAATTAAGTGAGTTAATAAAAGAACGAAAAGACTGGGGGATTAGTTTATATTCTGGGAAAACTATTTGTTTGATTGGCATTGAAGGATTTTTCTTGTAGACGCCAAGGGTGACGTCGAGGCCTTGTCGAGAGAAGTGTTTGGCGGCAGATAAAGTGATGTATTCGGCGCCGCCACGGAAGGCGCCTTGCCAGACAAACAGCTTGGGTATGGCGACCTCCGGGGTTTTCCCGGCCGCCGCGATTGGTTTATATGCATATTCATACCACCCTTTTAAGTTCCAGTTTATAGTCAGAGCGATGAGAGATTTGAGGACGAAAAATGGCAACCACAGCCAAACCCAGCGGGAAAAAAAGCGGCGATGCAGATAAATCATGTTGTAGAAGTAGCCGTAGTGAAATTTAGTGAAATCGCGCAGCATGTTTTTTTTGTTGAATTTGTGTGAGCCGCCGGTGGGAGCGCCAATATGACGAATAACGAGCGAGGGTTCAATTAAGAGCTTGACGCCGGCGCGGTATAGCTTGAGGGATGCACTGTAGCTTTCGCCGTAGCCGTCTTTGATGAGGTTGTCGTCAATAAAGTAGTCTTTGAGAGAGTGATGCCAGAAGTTACCCCATTCGATTAGAGGAAAAATAGTTCGGCGTTTTGTGCCGCAGTTAAAGTTTGAGGTGACAAGTTCCAGGATGGGGAAAGGACGGGTGGCTAGAATATCTTTCCAGGTTATGTCGGGGCGATTTACCCGGCCCATTTGTTCGAGAATAACTTTGGCTTGAATGACGCGTCCGGGGTTGAGATGGGGGATAAGCCTGGCTAGAAAGTCGTTGTCTTCGATTTCGGCATCGTCGTCGAAAAAGCCAATATATTCTCCGGTGGCATATTTTAGCCCGGTCTTTTTTGCGTCTCTTTGATGATGGCCCTGGTTGAGTATGTATTTAACGCGCGGAGATTGCCGAGTGAGGTTTTTTAGATAATTAACTGTGTTATCCGTTGAATGGTCGTCGACGATGATGATTTCATGAGGAGGCTGTGATTGGGTTAGAAGCTGGTTAATTAGTGTTTTCAGGTAATTAGCTCGGTTGTAAGTGGGTATTATTATGGATATGGATGAAAGCATGTCAGATTACCGTACCAAGAGCGGGCGATTTGGTACAAGGTGTAAATTAAGGTTAGAATGACGGGATGAAAGAAATGTCGAATGTGTTGGTAACGGGCGGGGCGGGGTATAAGGGGGCTGTACTAGTACCAAAATTGCTGCGGGCAGGATATAAGGTGACAGTATTAGATTGGTATATATATGGGGATGATGTGTTGGAAGGGCATCCGAATTTACGAGAGGTAAAGGGAGATATTAGGGACGGTAAGTTAGTGGACAGTTTGTTGCCGGGCGTGCAAGCCGTGATTCACTTGGCCTGTATTTCCAATGATCCTAGTGTGGAGTTGGACCCGAAGCTTGGCCGGTCCATAAATTATGACGCTTTTCGTCCTTTGATCCGGCAATGTAAAGAGCACGGGGTGAAACGTTTTATTTTTGCGGCCAGCTCCAGCGTTTACGGAATAAGCGACAAACTGAACGTGACTGAAGAGCATCCTCATGTGCCGATTACGGATTACAATCGCTTTAAAAGCATGTGTGAAGATATTATGTGGGAGGAGCAGACAGATGATTTCACGGTGGTATCGATTCGTCCGGCTACGGTGTGCGGATATTCGCCCCGGATGCGACTTGATCTAACTGTGAATATTTTAACGAATCATGCCGTGAATAATAAGATAATTACGGTTTTTGGCGGCAAACAAATGCGGCCGAATATTCATATCGAGGATATTACGGATTTGTATGTGCAGCTGTTGACTGCACCGAAAGAAAAAATTGCCGGGCAGGCGTTCAACGCCGGCTATCAGAATTATACGGTGGCCGAATTAGCGGAAATAGTGCGGCGAGTGGTGATGAAGCTGATGCCGGAGCTGGGAAAAATGGAAATTAAAACTACAAAGTCGGATGATGTACGTTCGTATCATATTTCATCAGAAAAAATAAAACGGGTGCTGGGCTTTGAGCCGAAGAGAAATATCGAAGACGCGGTGGCGGATTTGGTGATGGCATTCAAGGCGGGTAAAATACCAAATTCTCTGGATGATGCTAAGTATTTTAATATCAAAATGATGCAGTCGTTGGCTGCGGAGGCATTGGTATGAAGTCAACGGGTCCTGTCGCCGGTCTTCACTCCCACCGCGCGTCCTCGCATCGGCTGCGGGCGCGCGGCGGGGGGCCCCCGCCCGGCGCCACCCGTCGACTTCTTTACAGTGTTCTCCGGATTCGTTTAGTTGAAGAACGAATTGCAGAACTTTACTCCGAACAGGAGATGAGATGCCCGGTGCATTTGTGTATTGGGCAGGAGGCGTGTGCCGCGGGAGTGTGTGAGGCTTTGGAACCGGAGGATGTGGTGATGAGCGGGCATCGGGCGCACGGACATTATTTGGCTAAGGGCGGGGATTTAAAAAGAATGCTGGCGGAAATTTATGGCAAGGCCACGGGTTGCTGCCAGGGAAGAGGAGGGTCCATGCATTTAATTGATCAAGCAGTGAATTTTTTGGGTTCAACACCAATTGTGACAAATATTGTGCCTGTAGCCACGGGTGTGGCTTGGGCGGCAAAACTAGAGGACAAACAATACATCACCGTTGTCTTTATGGGCGAGGGAGCAACAGAAGAAGGAGTGTGGCATGAGTGCATGAATTTTTCCGTGTTGCATAAACTGCCAATTATTTATGTGTGCGAAAACAATCTGTACTCGGTTTACACTCCTCTTGAAGAGCGGCAGCCAAAGAGGGAGCTGACGGGGATAGCTTCGGCGCATGGCTTGCGGGTATTTGCCGGGGATGGAAATGATGCCGTGGCAGTGTATGGCATGGCGCGGGAAGCACGCCAGCATGTTATAGGAGGTAAAGGGCCCGTGTTTATGGAATTGGCAACTTACCGCTGGCGTGAACACTGCGGACCAAATTATGACAATGACTTAGGGTATCGGACAGAAGAGGAGTTTTTGGCGTGGAAGAAGAAAGACCCGCTAAATAAGCTTAAGGGCACGGGTGGTCTCGGGCTGGCTAATATGGAAAAAATAATCAATGAAGAGATTGACAAGGCTGTCGAGTTTGCCAAAGAAAGTCCGTTTCCAGAGGAAGACTCTCTTTTAGAAGAAGACGTATATGCTCCGTGAGCGGGAAATAACATGTGCGGAGGCGATTAGGGAGGCGATGGACCAGGCCATGGCAGCTGATGACAGAGTGTTTATTATTGGCGAAGGAACGCCGGACCCTAAGGGCATATTTGGTACCACTCTGGGCTTGAAAGAAAAGTACGGGGAGAAACGAGTAATGGACATGCCGGTATCGGAAAATGCTGTTACCGGCATGTGTATTGGGGCGGCGCTAAAAGGTTTGCGGCCGATCATGACGCATCAGCGGGTAGATTTTTCTTTGTATGCGCTGGAGCAGATTATTAATAATGCGGCCAAGTGGCACTTTATGTTTGGCGGGGTGTCTTCGGTGCCATTGGTTATCAGGATGATTATTGGACGTGGTTGGGGTCAAGGGGCGCAGCATTCACAGAATTTACAGGCGTTGTTTGCCCATATACCGGGCTTGAAAGTGGTAATGCCGGCTACGGCGTATGATGCCAAAGGGTTGCTGCTAGCCAGTATTGAAGACAATAACCCGGTGATTTTTCTGGAGCACCGGTGGATTCATGGGCTTTCGGGCAGGGTGCCGGAGGGGAGATATCAAGTGCCGCTGGGGAAGGCGAAAGTTGTTAATGAGGGCGGTGATGTGACTATAGTGGCCAGCTCTTACATGACAGTTGAAGCATTGCGAGCAGCCCGAATACTCAAAGATCAGGGAATTGGTGTTGATTTAATTGATTTAAGGACGATTAAGCCGCTGGACGACGAGATGATTTTTTCCTCGGTGAAAAAGACGGGCAGGCTCGTAGTAGTCGACTCGAGCTGGCAGACGGGAGGGGCGGCCGGAGAAATTATAGCGCGGGTAACGGAGAAAATGTTTGCATCGTTAAAGAGAGTGCCGCAGCGCATTGCCTTGCTGGATATGCCGACGCCGTCTTCGCCGGCGCTGACGAAGGAATATTACCCGACATATCGGACGATAGTGGAGGCGGTGTCAGGGAGACGCTGGCAGAATGCGGAGGCGAAAAATGCGGTGCCGCACGACGTGCCGGATAAGTCGTTCACCGGGCCGTTTTAAAAAAACTCTGGGAGTTAAGACTGCCAGAGTTTGAGGGTTCAAAAGACGTGGACGGGTTCTCGGTCGCCGCTGAACAGCCGGGGGCGGGAGTCAGTTTTCAGGGGAATGTTCAACATGCCAAATTGCTGGAACGGAATGTATGAGCCGATGATTTGGCCGGGCCGACCGAAGTGTTTTCGATTTTCAACAAGATGAGTTTTGCCATCGTCGGTCTGCAATATGTAGTGGGTGTTGAGCGGAAGAGGGTTTTCAACGCTGCTCTTCAGTGGGTTGTGCTCATGTCCGTGAATAACTTCGTCCGGCTCGATTCTGGCCAGGAGCCTGCCGAGTGTGTCAATGATGGTCTTTCGGTCTCCGGTGGGTTCGTCAACGGCGTTGGGGTTGTGGACTTGCCAAGTAGGTGCTCCGTGAGCGACAGTGATAATAGTTTTGCCGGGTTTTTCCCTGTCGGCTGTAGCTATAGCATGCTCGAGCCTAGTGCTGCTTTTTTCTGTGAAGTTTTGTAATTCCCAGTACGGCAGGATCACCAGGATGGTTCGTTTGGTGACTTGGTATCCAATCTGGTCAAAGAACTCGATGCCGTGTTCGCGAAAGAATGGGATAGTGTCGAATACTTCGATACCCTCGCCGATCATGTTGTCGGCTGTGTTCCCCGCGTCGTCCCAATTGCCGCCGACCATGATTATTTTGGTGCCGGCGTCCTGCATAGGTTTGATGGCGGCGACCAGCTTCTCGGCGTCCTGCTTGAGGGTGGCTACCACACCGCGGCGGACTGCTTCTGGTAGAGTTTTGACCCAGGGGCCGTAGTACTCGAAATCGCGGGCGATGTGGTGAATGCCGTAGGCAATTTCGTTGCTTTCTAGGGTTGATACACGTTTGTCTGCTTCAGTTGAGCTTAAGCCTTCAAGACGCAACTGGTAGTGCATCAAATCGCGGTAGCCGTCGGCTAGTGTGTGGTCGGGGCTGGGTGGGTCGTGGCCGACATAGCCTAGTAGTTCGGCGTAGGTGATGTTCTGCTCGGCGGAGGTGCCGATGCCGAGTTCGCGGCGGGCTCTGTTGTAGACGTGATTGTAGAATAGACGTTTGAACTCTTCCAGCTCTTCGGAACCAGTGACGTCGCCGGTGAAAATCAGATAGTCTGGCGGGTTGGCGGTGACCTGGGCCAGGCGGGAAAGAATGTTGGCATCGGTCTTGTGCACGCAGCCAACGAAGACAAAACGCTCGGCGTGACAGTTGGGTTGGTACCAGGCATTGAATGCCATTGAACGCACTCCTTTTCTAAAGGAACGAGGTTATTTGTTTGTCAACGAACGGCTGTTTAGTGTTGAGTATTTTGGAGTATTTGTCAAAAAAAACCGGTCGCGGGATGGGCGGCCGGGGTGAGGTAAAAGCTCAAGAGAATTCAGCTTTGAAATTTGGGGTTGCCCCAGAAGTGTTCTTGGTAGTGCAGGTAGGCTCTAGTGTGGGCGAGCATAGCATTGGCAATTTGGCGGTTGGCAGCGGCGACCATGACCATGGGGATTTTGTTCCAATTCAGCTCCTGACCAGTGGGTGAGAGGGCAATTCCGCTGGCCTCCTGAACAGCCAGAGCACCGACAAAGTCCCAGTTGTGGCCACAGCCGATGAAACCGCCCAGCTCGCCCTGTACCAATCTGACCACGCCGCCGATGTTAGAGTTAAAACAGACATAGCCGCCGGGTCCAACACTGTAGACGATGGGGGTAACCACGTCGCGGTGGAAGGCGAGGTCAACGTCTTTGTGGACTGTCATGCACAGTAGGGAGTCCTGGACCTTGAGGTCTGGGTTGAGACGTACCTGCGTGCCGTTGACGAAGCAACCTTTGTCGAGTTCGGCTAACACCATGACGTCGCGGGCGGGCATGAACATGGCACAGTGGGTGAGGACGTTGTTTTGTACTAGGCCAAGTATGTGTCCCCAGTCTTCGCCGCCGTGGCGGTAGCGGACGGTGGCGTCAAGGTCGTCCATTAGGATGAAGGTGCCGTTGTCGAGCATGGCTTGGCGTTCGGCCCAGAACTGCTCATCTACTTGGTCGGTCTTGTTTTCCTCGGGGACGATGGGAATGTCGGGCAGTTGCTCATTGATTATCGCTGTCATAGTGGTGCCGGCGTCGATATCGGAAGTGGTGGCATAGTCACCCGCACTCTTGACAACGGCGATTTCAACATTACCTTGCCGAGGCAGAGAAATTTTACCTGCAGCTCGACATGCTTCTTCAAGTGTTTCCAGAACGTTCTTCATGTTTTTATTCTCCATTATTTGGTGTGAAGTGTACAAGCTGAAAAGGATATCATAAGATGGTTTGTATGCACAAGGTGGCTATTATCGGGTGTAATTCGTTTACAGGGGCTTATGTGGTGGATGAACTGCTGGCGGCGGGGAAGCATCAAGTATTAGGAATTGATCGAGAGGAAAAGCCAGAGATGTTTCTGCCGTATGTTAAGCGCGATCTATCCAGCTTTCGTTTTTTCAAGGCGGATATAAATAAGGACATGGACGCCTTGAAAGTAGTGTTAGCATCAGAACAACCCGATTATGTGATGAACCTGGCAGCCTTGAGCGAAGTGGCGCAGAGTTGGGATAATCCGGTGCAGTGGATGCAGACTAATGTTACGGCGCTGACGGAGTTGGCGGATTTTTTGCGGCAATTGCCGAGCCTGAAGAAATTCACGCAAATTTCAACGCCGGAGGTTTATGGGTCAGTAACGGGCAAGATTGATGAGACGGCGCCGCTGAATCCATCTACACCGTACGCGGCGTCTAAAGCGGCTTTTGATTTGCTGCTGAACACTTTCTATAAAAATTATCATTTCCCCGTAGTTTATATGCGGGCCAGCAATGTTTACGGGGCGGGGCAGCAGCTTTTTAAAATTGTTCCTCGAACCGCTATTTACTTAAAGCTAGGTAAAACCTTGCAATTACACGGAGGTGGAACAGCAGTGCGATCTTTTATTCACGTGCGGGATGTAGCCAGGGCTTACGTTGAGGGCATGTTTAAGGGACTACCTGGCGAGGTTTATCATGTGTCCCCGGACGATACTATTAGAATCAGAGATTTGGTAAAGCAGATTTGTGATATAACGGGCTATGATTTTAGCAAGGTGACCGAAGAGGCGGGGGCGCGGATGGGACACGACGACGCCTATATGCTGGATTCGAGCAAGGCCAGGGGTGAATTTAACTGGCAGCCGGAGATTTTACTGACACAGGGGCTTACGGAAGCAATTGATTGGGTAGAAGAAAACTGGGTGGAGATAAAGAAACAGTCGCTGGAATATGTTCACGCTGCGTAAGGCTGTAATCGCCGGCATTGATAGTGATATAGGGTCTGCGCTGGCGAAACGCTGGATGAAAAAAGGGGTTGAAGTGCTGGGCACGTCTTTGGGAAAATCGGACTATGTCAGATGTGATTTGTCTGACGCGGTTAGCGTGGACAAGGCGGCAGAGAAATTACAGAAGACAGGGAAAGGTTGGGAGATACTGGTTATGTGCCCCGGCAGCCTGGAGCCGATCGGTAAATTTTCAGATAACGATATAAATGAGTGGGAGCGGTCTGTATTAATAAACTTTGTCAGACAGATGCGCTTGGTGCATGGCTTGCTGCCGGTGAGAGCCAAGACCACGGCGACCGGTCCAACGGTGTTATGGTTTGCCGGGGGCGGTGTCAATAATGCGCCGATTAATTACTCGGCTTACACGGTGTCGAAGATCGCCTTGATAAAAATGGCGGAGCTGCTGGATGCGGAAATGAACGATGTCTGCTTTACGGTGATCGGGCCGGGCTGGGTGAAAACAAAAATTCATAAGGAAACTTTGCGGGCGGGAGAGCGGGCGGGGGACAACCTGCAGCGGACAAAGGAAATGTTATCTGGAGGCGAGATGACACCCATAAATAAGGTATTAGATTGCATCGACTGGGTGGCACGGTCGCCAAGAGAAGAAGTGGGAGGAAGAAATATAAGCGCAGCTTGTGATGACTGGGGCAGTGACAGGCTTAACAGAGTTTTGGCAGAGGACAGAAATATGTATAAGCTGCGTAGGTATGGCAATTAATAATATAAGATAAGGATGTGAGGCAGAAGCCGGCGACATTAACCGAACTAATAACGACACTGCCCTATTTGAGCTCGCAGCATGCACCTGGAACGGAGCTGCATAATAGTTGGCGGGCTCTGGCCAGAAAAGAGGCAGCGGGAAAATTTTCTGCTGTAACGGGGATAAAAAGAGATTTTGCTCCGTTTGGCAAACTTATTTTTCCTTATCACAAAATGGGAGCAATTGATTCCGTTGACTTGTTTGATATTGAGGAAATAATCATCTTCAGTTTTTACTGGCATAACAGAAAAAGATATCGAAAAGTAGTGGACGCAGGGGCTAACATTGGGCTGCATTCGCTTGTGTTGAGCCGATGCGATTATGAGGTAAGGGCTTATGAGCCTGACCTGGAACACGTGACTGAAATTGAAAGGCGTTTAAAGCTTAACAACTGTGCCAATGTTGAGATCAGGCCGGTGGCCGTGTCCGACAAAGCAGGGAAGGCTGAATTTATCCGGGTGTTAGGTAATACCACCGGAAGTCATATAAAAGGGGGCAAGCCGGATCCTTACGGAGAATTAAATTATATTGATGTCAGGACGGCACCGATAAGCGAAATTATGGATTGGGCCGACCTGGTAAAACTGGATATTGAAGGACACGAGGATAAAGCCTTGTTGGCGACAACTTTGGAGCAGTGGCAAAACACGGATATGCTGGTTGAAATTGGCAGCGAGGAGAAAGCCAGAACTATATTCGAGCATTTAAGGGAATTGGGAGTTAATATGTACTCGCAAAAGATTAACTGGGGGCGGGTTGGCGCGGTATCTGAAATGCCGTATTCATATCACGACGGAACATTGTTTATATCTCTTAAGTCGGCTATGCCATGGTCGTGAAATTGGCAGAATATGTCGCAGAATGGTTAAAAAAGGCGGAGGTCGGGCACGTTTTTGCTATAACCGGAGGCGCGTCGCTGCACCTGATTGATGGTATTGCTAAAACAAAAGGCATTGAATATGTATGTCCGGCCCACGAGCAGGCCGGCGCTTTCGCGGCTGATGCTTACGCCAGAGCCAGCGGGGGACTGGGCGTAAGCATTGGCACTAGTGGGCCCGGGTCGACGAACATGTTAACAGGGGCGGCCGGCGCTTATTACGATTCAGTACCAGTTATGTTTTTAACCGGGCAGGTGGCTACTTTTCGGTTTAGGGAACACACAGGAGTGAGACAGATGGGCTTTCAGGAAACGGATACGGTGGATATTTTTCGGCCGGTGACAAAGTATGCCGTGAAAATTACTGATCCATATATGATTGGGTATGAGTTGGACAAGGCGGCATATATAGCCAAACAGGATCGGCCGGGACCGGTGCTTATTGATATACCGGATGATTTGCAGCGTAAGATGATAGATCCCAAGAAGTTAAAGTTGTATAAACCTAAGGCGGAGGTGCCGGCAGTAGTTGATGTGCAGGATTTGCGAAAGAGTGTGTTATTAATAGAAAAAGCGGAGCGGCCGGTGATGATCTTGGGGTGGGGAGTGAGACTGGCGCAGGCGGAAGACCAGGCGGCGCAGTTGATAGAAAAAATAAAAATACCGGTGGCGTTGACGTGGGCGGTGGCGGACTTGTTGCCGGCGAGCAACCCAAACTTAATTGGCACTTTTGGCACGCACGGGACGCGGTACGGAAATTTTGCGGTGCAAAACGCTGACTTGGTATTATCTATTGGTTGTCGATTGGACACGCGAGCCACGGGGGGGATGGATACATTTGCACGGGGGGCAAAAAAAATTGTGGTAGACGTGGATAACAATGAATTAGGGAAATATGACTATTATGGAATGAAGGCGGACTTGCTGATAAAGGCTGAAGCAAAGAAATTTTTAATGTCGTTGAACGAGATGCTGCCCAAACCTGCCGGTATAAATTACGCGGCCTGGCGGAACAGAATAAGCAATTGGAAAGAACGATATCCGGTATGTGCGCCTGAATATTACGACGAGAAGAAAGTTAATCCTTATGTTTTTGTTAAAGAATTATCAAAGCGGTGCCGGGAAGGAGAAAAACTGGTTGTCGATACGGGATGTACGGTGGCTTGGATGATGCAGGGGTTTGAGTTTAAGAAGAATCAACGGCTGTGGCATGACTTTAACTACACGGCGATGGGCTGGGCGCTGCCGGCGGCGATGGGTGTTAGTTTAGCGGGAAGCAAGTCCCCTGTCATTTGTGTGACGGGTGATGGCAGCCTAATGATGAATATGCAGGAGCTGGCCACGGTGATACGGCACAAAGCGCCGATTAAGATATTTGTATTGGACAATCAGGGCTATGGCATGATTCAACAGACACAGGATCAATGGCTGAATTCAAAGTATGAGGCGTCATCCGTTGCCAGCGGACTGTCATTTCCAGATTGGGGAAAAATTGCCCGGGCGTTCGGCTTTAAAACGGTGGTCGTAGAGAAGAATGATATGCTGCAAAAAGCGATAGGTGCTTGTTTGGAGAATCCCGGCCCGACGTTTTGTGTGGTGAAGGTTGATATATCTCACCGGGTGCTACCGCAAGTGAAATTCGGCCGGCCGCTGGAAGATTCTGAACCGCTGCTGCCGCGGAGAGAATTAATAGAAAACATGATTGTGGAACCGCTTGATGTTTCTCTTGATGTTTCTGCGGAGAAAGTGCAACATTAGGCTATGGCAGAGATAGATTTAATGGCGGATTACCCAAAAACCAAGCGTAATTTGGATGAGCGGGCGGCGGCTAAAACGGAAGAAGATCGGAGAGTTGGACGAAGATTTGACAAAGATTATTTTGATGGCGATAGGCGCCATGGGTACGGGGGGTTTAGCTATCAGGCACGATTCTGGCAGCCGGTAGTACCGGCTTTTCAGAAGAAATACGGGTTAACAAAAGAAAGCAGTTTGCTGGATGTGGGGTGTGGCAAAGGTTTTATGATGCACGATTTTGCTGAGTTGATTCCTGGTATTACGGTTAAGGGAATAGATATATCGCAATACGGCATAGACAACACTATAGAGGACATGAAGGGGCATGTGCAGGTGGCTAACGCCAGGAAGCTGCCGTTCGAGGATAATTCGTTCGACCTGGTTATCTCGATAAACACGGTGCATAACCTTGCCATCGACGAGTGCAAACAAGCATTGCGAGAGATTATGCGGGTGACGAGGGAGGACGCATTTGTAACAATGGATGCCTACAGAACGCCGGAGGAGAAAAAAAGAATGGATATGTGGAATCTGACAGCGCTGACGTATATGTCTGTGGCAGAGTGGGAGCAACTATTTAAGGAGGTTGGCTACACAGGAGACTACTACTGGTTTATTCCGTGAAAACCAGAGCAGCAATTTTAGTGATGATTAAGCAGTCATTGGTTGTGGATGAGGTTGTGGTGCCAAAACTGCGGCGGGGACAGGTTTTAGTTAAAATGAAGGCGGCCGGGTTGTGTCGCTCTCAATTGAGTGAAATTAATGGCTGGCGGGGCAAGGATCCATATTTACCCCACTTGCTGGGCCATGAAGGTTCGGCAAATGTGGTTAAAGTAGGCGGTGGGGTAGAAAAAGTAAAACGCGGCGATTACGTGGTAGTCTCATGGATTAAAGGCAGTGGTATGGATGCGCCGGGAGGTCTGTATGAATGGAAAGGAAAAATAGTAAATTCGGGCGGCGCAGCTGTATTTTCGCAGTACGCCGTGGTGGCGGAAAACAGGGTGACAAAAGTTAGTAGAAAAGTGCCGGCTGATGTAGCAGCCATAATTGGTTGCGCGGTGGCCACAGGCGCCGGCATGGTGCGACATTCGTTACGGGCAAAAAAAGGATCTCGATTGGCTATATTTGGCGTAGGAGGGATTGGAGCTAGTGCAGTAATGGCGGCCAGACAGATTGGGTGTAAAGATGTTATAGCGGTTGATATATCTAAGAAGAAGCTTGCCTGGGCAAAAAAACTGGGGGCGACAGAAGTAAAAAAGGCAGGGCAGGGAAAAATAGCTGACTTGGATTACGCCGTAGAAGCGACGGGTCTTTCAGAGGTCATGGAGCAGGCATTTGAGGCTTTGAATAACACTGGCACGCTGGTAATAGCGGGGCATCCCAAGCTTGGGACAAAAATAAAAATTGATCCGTATAGTTTAATATGCGGCAAACGAATAATCGGCACCTGGGGTGGAGAGACGGTGCCGGATAAGGATTTCCCTTACTATGCCAGACAATATATGTCTGGCAAATTGCCTCTGAAAAAGCTGATAACTCACAGATATTCGTTAGACAAAATTAATGCAGCTTTAAAAGAATTAGACAGGGGTGATGCGGGAAGAATTATTATTGAATTCTAAAAAGCTGACACTGTCGGTATTTATTTCTAATTACAATCACGGACATTGTATAGGCCGGGCGATTGAAGCAGTAGCCAGCCAGAGCAGGTTGCCTGATGAATTGATTATAGTGGATGACGGGTCAACTGATGACAGTGTCAGGATAGTGCGGGGCTATGCTAAAAAGTATGCGTGGCTTAAATTGATAGTTTACAGGAAGAATAGGGGGGTGCAGGTTGTGCTGGGAGGAGTGATGGCGTGGCTTAAGGGAGAATATGTATATTTTGGTGCGGCTGATGATTATATCCCTTCTTATTTTTTTGCCGAAGCGATGGACTGGGCGGAGCGGTATCCGGAAGCCGGGATGATTTTCGGCGAGATAAAGGCCGTAAGTACTGATGGAGAAAAATTATACACAATAAAAGTAAATAAATGGAATAAGGCACTTTATGCCGGTCCTGATCAATATCGAAAAGAGTGCCTGGAGTCAGAGGTGGCGGGGCAGTCATTTGTCGGATCAACAATTTTTCGAAAAAGTGCGCTGATGGAGGTTGGTGGTTTCAGGCTGAAGCTTGGTTCGTGGTGCGATTCATTTGCGGCGCGAGCAATCGGGTTGCGATATGGGGTGTGCTATGTGCCGAGGCCTTTTATGACCTGGGTAATATCGCCGGATAGTCTTTCGCACAGTACTTCACGGCGGCCGATGGAGATGTGGAAAATTATTAATAGGGCGGGAGAATTAATGAGATCACGGGAGTTCAAGAATTATTTTCCAGAGCAACATGTGCGGCGCTGGCAGCGTGGTTATAAATTAATAGTTTTAGAACAATACTTGTTGTCGTGGCTGGGTCACGGGCTGGTGATGAGAATGGCACAGAGTGAGGCACTACGGCGCTGGCGGCGCTGGTGGTTGAGTTTGCTTTCGAAGTGATGTTGGTCTGGGGAAAGAAGTTTATCATGGCCAGTCACGCAAGGCTGTTTGGTTATGACATGAGTATTTACATGAGGCAGTTTTTAAAACAACTGTCATTTTCATTTGTGGGGCTGACGTCGGCTAATGCAATTTTGTTTGGTACTTTGTTACTGGTGGGAAGGCTGCTTGGACCGAAGCAATTTGGTTTATTTGCCTTGGCGCTGGCCGTGTCGCAGCTGTTGATTATTCCGATGTTGTTAGGCATGGATGTAGCTGTCATGCGAAGTGTAGCTATAAATATAAAACATTTAACGACCAAGCGTCGCATGGTATCTTCTGGTTTTTTAGTGATGGCGAGCGCCACTGTACTGGTATCGATGCTTGTTTTTGCTGGAGCTGGAACACTGTCAGCAATATTTGATATAGATAGTGGCGTTTTAAGAGCGGCGACGGCTCTGGCTTTAGCACTGGCGTTTAGAATGTTTTTTGATGGTGTAATTAGAGGGGAGGGTAAATTTAGATTTCAGGCCGAGGCTAGGACGTTTGAGGCGGTTATTATATTACTGGGATTTGTGATAATGTATTGGCTGTCGGGCGGCGGCTATGCGTTGTTTGTAGTGGCGACGATGGCAGGGGCGGTGGTAATTATTTTGTCGTATATAACGGCAGGCGGGGCGGGAAGATTGATAGGCTGGCAGTATTGGCAGGGCGAGGTGGCGCTGGACCTTTGGCGTTACATACGCTTTGGCATGGTTGGCGCTGTGGCCGGGTTGTTGCTAGTGGGAGGAGATAAATTTCTGATTGAGAGGATGTTGGGACAGGCCAGCCTGGGTGTGTACGCGGCTTACTATTACGTGTCTGTGCAGGTGGCGGCGCAGTTGAGCTACGTGTTTATTAATGTATTTTTTCCTATGGTGTCGCGGCATGAAGATAAGCTAGCCGTATTAAAAAAACTGGAACGGCTGATTGGAGTAGGTTTTATACCGGCAGTTTTGCTGACGATAATTGGCGGGGCAATTAGTTTGAGGTTGTTAGGGGGCGCTTATATGTTTTCCTGGCGCCTAATACTTTGCATGAGCGTGTACGCTATGTTGTTTTTTGTCTGGCAGACTTACTGGTGGTTTATTGCCAGCACGGGCGCAAAGGGCGTAAGATTTATTGGTTTAAATGGGTTGGTGGCAGGTACTGTTTACTTGATTAGTATTTATTGGCTGGTGGGCAGGTTTGGCATATTTGCTCCTGCCATGTCATTTTTCATTGCCTTTGTGTATTTGGGTGGGGTAATAAGCTGGTGGAAAAAGAGGTTTACTCATACAATTTGTTGATATGGCAACGGGGGACATGAAAGTGAAAGAGCTTGATGATCTGGCGTTGATTGTCGCTAAGTTAAAGAGTCAAGGTAAAATAATAGTACAGTGTCACGGGGTTTTTGACCTGGTTCATCCGGGACATATTCGTCATTTTGAGGCGGCCAAAAAAGAGGGCGATGTTTTAGTGGTGACGTTGACGGCTGATAGATATGTGAGGAAGGGTCCGGGGAGGCCGTTGTTTAGTGAAGATTTGCGGGCGGAAGCGATAGCGGCGTTGGCAGTGGTTGATTATGTGTCTATTGTGTCGGCGCCGACGGCGGTGGAGTCGTTGAAAAAGCTGAAGAGTAATGTCTATGTGAAGGGGCAGGACTACCGGAAGGCTAAAGATGATGTGACGGGAAAAATTATTGATGAAGAAAGAGCAGTTAGGGCAAATGGCGGGCGACTGGTCTTTACTAATGATATTGTTTTTAGCTCTTCCCAATTAATTAATGACCATCTTGATGTTTATCCCTTAAAGACGCGGCGATACCTAAAGTCACTGAAAAAAAAGTATTCCTACAATGATATTGTTGAAGCGCTGGATGCGGCGAAGAAGCTGAAGGTGCTCGTGGTCGGGGACGCGATTATTGACCAGTATGATTACTGTGCGCAGATGGGTAAATCGGGCAAGGAGCCACTAATCGTCAATCGATATTTAAAGGATGAATCATTTGCCGGCGGAGCTCTGGCTACAGCTAATCATGTGTCGAGCGTGTGTCGGCAGGTGGCGCTTGCTACTTTGCTGGGAAGAAAAGATTCCTGGCGGCACTTTATTATAAAACAGTTAGCCGGAGGAGTTAAACCGAAGTTTTTTTATCGTAGCGGAGCAGGCACAACTGTTAAGCGTCGTTATGTCAGTGATAGCCGAAATCTGAAGTTATTTGAGATTTACTATATGCAGGATAGCCAAGTCGATAAAGATGTGGAAGGAGGCATAATCGAATATTTGCGAAATTCAGTCGGTGATTATGATGTGGTGGTGGTTAATGATTTTGGCCACGGTTTTATAACAGATAAAATAATCCGAACGATTTGTCGCCAGGCAAAGAAGCTGGCGCTAAATGTGCAGACCAATGGTGCTAATGCCGGCTTTAACCTGGTAACAAAATATCCACGCGCAGACTTTGTCTGTGTGGACGAAGTGGAGTTGCGTTATGCCACCCATGATAAAGAAAGTGACCTAAGAAAGGTGGCAAGACAGGTGCAGCAGGAAATGGGATGTGATTTAATTGTGACCACACGAGGAGGTGACGGATCATTAGCGTTGTCGCGACAGGACGGTTTTATGGAAACGCCAGCTTTTGCTCCTCATGTGGTGGATGCAGTGGGAGCCGGGGATGCTTTTTTTGCATTTGCGGCACCAGTTTATGCGGCGGATGTGCCGACAGAGCTAGTACCTTTTGTGGGAAATGTGGCGGGTTCCTTAGCTACGCAAATTATTGGCAACCGAGACGTGGTGCAGCTGGCTGACATGCTCAAATTTATCGCTCGTCTGCTCAAGTGAGCCAACGGCCGTGATGCCGGCTTCCGGGTGTTCATAAGTTTGAACGTTTTGCAGCCTCGCTTCTTTAAACCAGTTTTCTATCTCCTCAGTATAGTAGTAGTTGCTTTTAGGGGTGGCAAGCACATCGAAAGCATCATTTAATTTCATACGATAAGGAAAGTTGGCGTAGTAGGAGAAAGGGATTTTTTTAGCTAATCGGCTGGCGCCGACTTTGTTGAAGAAGTGAGTGACGTAGTTGATGCTGTGGACGGCGGCACCTGGCAGGTAACACAGTTTATATAGAATTGATTTGGGAATGTGGCGGGTAATTTTACGAATAGACTCGAAAACGTAAACCGCCCGGAAATTATTGCGTCTGTTATATACCCAAATTAGGTATTGTCCGCCTGGCTTAACGGTGACGGTGAGTTTAGTAAACCCTTTTTGGGGTTCTGGCAGGTGATGTAGAACGCCAATGGAAAATGTCAGATCGGCAAAATTGACAACGGGCATGTGGTACAGATCTGCTTGAATAATGCATACGTTGGACAAATGTTGAGTAAGTTTGTAGGCAGCACGGGGGGACTCACCGACATCGGTGGCGATAACTACTTCGGCGCCACATAGGGCGGCCTGTTTGGCGAAACGACCGGAGCCGCAACCGGCATCTAATATTTTTTTGTCTTTTAAATTACACGCCTTGATAAAGGGGCCTAAAAAGTGGAGAAAGTTTTGTTTTTCGAATTCGTTTTCCTGATAAATATTGTTCCATTCATAAGAGAAACTGTCGGCTGTCTTTTTCTGATGGGTGTTAAAAGCAGCATCTTTTTTTAATTGGCTTTGTGGTGTCAGACGGGGAATACCATCGATGATGGGATAGCGGTGGGAGGGACTGGCAAGCAGGCCGGAGATGATGTGGGGCCCTTGCTGATCATATATGGTCAGAGTAAGCGGCTGGCCGGTGGCAGGGTCGGTTAGGTATTCAAGGTGCTGGTGACGCATGATTTTATTAGTCGAAGTATTGTCTGAACCATAACTCAAGGGTGAGTAATGACCAAATATAGGTGGAGTTATTTATGTTGGTGCGCTGGTGAGTGTGCAAAATATCGGCTACGACTGACTGATTAAAAAGGTTTCTGTTAAGTGCCCTTTTGGAAAGCAGGGTGTCTTGAGCAAAAACGCCGAGCTTGCCTTTAAACCACATATCGAGAGGTACCTGGAAACCCCGCTTGGGACGATTAATAATGTCGGGTGGTAAAAAGCCGGCCAGAGCCTTTTTAAAAATATATTTACGATCGTTGGCGCCTTTTATTTTAAGGCGGCTCGGTATTTTGGCGGCCAGCTCCATGAACTTATGATCAAGAAAGGGGGAGCGGGCTTCCAGTGATACGGCCATGGAGGCAATATCCCACTTGGTAAGAAAATCATCAACTAAAATAGTTTTTATGTCGGCGTACATGGTCTGATCCAGTTTGTCGGCAGCTTGCGCTCGACGAAACTGATTGGCTACAATGTTGTACGAGTCATAGGACCATACTTTTTTAAGCATGGTTGGGTCGTAGAGCTGGCGTTTAGCTTCATTGGTAAAGTAACAAACATAATTAACATAACGATGCGTATAGTCTTGTGGTATGGTGGCAGAGAAACGATGAGCGCGTTGAAAAAATGTATTATGTATTTTATCGACCGCCAATTTACTGATGGGTAAGGCTATGACAGCATTAAGCCAGCGAAATTTCTCATAAAGTAAGGCGAATTTCTGGATACTGTAACGGGAATACCCACCAAAGTTTTCATCTCCCCCGTCGCCATTCAGTGCCACGGTAACGTGCTGGCGGGTTAATTTGCTTACGATGTAGGTTGGCAGGGCGCTACTGTCGGCGTAGGGTTCTTCGTATTGCTTAACCAGAGGGGGGAGAATATCGAGAGCTTGAGGTTCGACAATAAAGTTGGTGTGGTCGGTATGAAAATGATCGGCGACTGCTTGGGCAAAGGGCAGTTCATTGTAGGCTTGTTCTTTAAAGCCGATAGAAAATGTTTTGACGGGCCTGGCGGTGTGGCGGCTCATGAAGCCGACAATGGCGCTGGAGTCTATGCCGCCGGATAGAAAAGCGCCCAAAGGCACGTCGGAAACCAGGCGCAGACGCGTGGCTTCATCCAATTTTTCCATGATAGCGTTGCACCATTGCTGCTCGGACAGGTTTAACTTATTAGAGAAATTAAGTTGCCAGTATGGCTGGTTAGTAATTTTGCCGGTGTTGAGATCGACAATTAAGTAGTGGGCTGGCTCCAGTTTTTTTATATCCTTAAAGCCGGTGTAGGGGGCAGGGGTGTATTGAAGAGTGAGGTAGTGGTGAATGGCTAAATAATCCGGTTCTTTGTGATATTCGCTTTGGGTTAGAATAGCCTTGAGTTCGGAGGCAAAAATAAAAACACGACTGTCGCTATAATATTTAAATGGTTTTTGTCCCAGGCGATCACGAGCGCAGAACAGTTGATTAGTTTTTTGGTCATAAATGGCAAACGCAAACATCCCGCGCAGGTGTTGTAGACAATCGATACCAAACTTGTCGTACAAGGCAAGAATGACTTCGGTGTCAGTTTGGGATCTGAAAGAGTAGCCCTGTTTTTCTAACAGCTTACGTTTAACCTGGTAGTTATAGATTTCGCCGTTGTAAGTAATCCAGTAACGATTCAGGTAAGGCATGGGTTGGTGGCCCTGTTTAGACAAATCAATAATCGAGAGCCGCCGGTGGCCAAGCCCGATGTTTTGGTTGGGAGAGACATAAATACCCTGGTCGTCCGGGCCGCGGTGAGCCAGGACATCCGTCATGCGCTTAATATCGCACTCCTGAACTGGCCGATTGCTAAAACTGATCTTTCCGGCTATCCCACACATGAGTAAAGCTTAAAGTGAAAAGTGCCAGGCGTAAAACATTATTCAAACACCTGGTGTTTGAATTGCCTTTATCTAGGTTGTAGACTGAAGATATGGGGTATCGGTATGTAGATTTTGCACCAGGTGAAGTGTATCATGTTTGTGCGCGTAGTGTTGGGCAGCGCAAGATTTTTATTGACGATGAGGATAGGGAGCGGTTTCTGGCTTTGATAATTCATTGCTTACCCCGTGGAATTACTCAGAGTTATTCAACTGCAAAGCGACTTAAGCAGGAACAGCAAAAGACGGATGTTAGCACAGGGCCAGTTGACCTCTTGTGTTATTGCTTAATGACGAATCATGTTCATCTGTTACTCAAAGAAAATTATGATTGTGGGACGTCAGCTTATCTCCAGCGATTGCTTAATAGTTATGCACGGTACTTTAACATTCGCCATAAACGAACTGGCCCACTATTTGCTGGTCCCTTTCGGGCGGTTGCTGTGGATGGAGATGAACAACTGTTGCATGTTAGTCGATATATTCATCTCAACCCCTATGTAGTAGGTATGACTAAAGACCCTTTTATTTATGAGTGGTCCTCGCTGTCGGAATATATCGGGTGGAAATCGAAATATCATAGATGTCACACGGGGCTTATACGAAGCATGATGCCGCCGGGCGAATACAGGGCGTTTGTTTCTGATCATGCTGATTATGCACGCGAGCTGGCGGAAATTAAGCACTTACTTCTTGAGGACGACGCCTAGAAGTCTCGTAGCTCCCAGAAAGTAGAAAAACCTCAAGAAGGGGAATGACAAATAAATAGTGAGTGTAGTGTGAGGTAGCTCTTCGACAGGCTCAGAAAAAAACCGCCTGGGTGATGGTGGCGGTTAAATAGAACGATCTAACTATCACCCATTCGCGCAAAAGTTGTGGATGGATGATAATGTTGATCCGCTCGCTTCCGGATTCAAAGCCACTACATTGAGAGTACTTTGCTGATGGCCAATGTAATTCCAACTGTAAACAGGAGAAGAGCCCATCCGCAGCCACTTTCTTTTCTCCGGTTATAGTACTAAAGTGACCATGGCGAACGATCGTACCCTCGTTTGTTTCTTCCTCTTCGATGAAGTGATCTCGACGAAAAGAATAGCCGCAGTGACAACATCAATCAAAAAACGCGTGATTTGGGCCACCACACTTTGGACACTTTACTTTTTCGCATTCGGCGAAGCTAGGATCTGGTTTTATGCTTTTGGGCATGATTTGTCCGCCGTGCTTTTTTGGCACTGGTCGAGAAAAAAAGGGGGTTAATTGGGAAGGGAACTACTTTTGTGTACCAGAAGGGGGAGGGACGTCAAGTGACTTGTTGTAGAAAATAGAGCAGCTATATGTAGAATATTGCAGCTACGTGGCTTTTAGTTGCAATTCAAACACCTGGTGTTTGAATGAGATGTTTAAGGATTTTGTTGTAGGCGGCGGTGCTGGCCGGCCAGGAAAATTTGTTTATTACTTCTCGGTAGGCGTGTTCTGACAGGAGCTGACGCTTGGCGGGATTCTGAATAAGATCAATTAATCTGTCTGCCAAAATACTTGGGTGTTTTGGTTGGACGAGGTAGGCGCTTGTGTTATTGGTGACGATTTCCGGAGTGCCGCCGACATTAGTGGCGATAATAGCAGTCTTGCATAAGGCGGCTTCGATGACGGAAGTGGGCAAACCTTCGGTGTGGCTGGGGTTTATAAAAATGTCAGAGGTTTTTAAAATAGATACTGATTGACTGAACCCTTGCTGGCCGAGAAAAGTAATGCGTTTGCTGATGCCTAACTGCCTGGCTAGTTTGTTGAGAGATTCGCGTTTGGAACCGTCGCCAATAATGAGGCAGTGAAAATCGCGCCTCCTCAACCCTTGGTGTTTCTCCATCAACACCGAAATGGCTGGTGATGTTTGCGGAGTTGATACTATCTTAAGGGCTCGCAGAAGATCGTCGACGCCTTTGCCATCGATGAGCCGGCCAATAAAAGTAATAATAATTTTATTTTTGTGGATGTTCTTAATGTTTTGATCCGGGGCTGTATTTATGATTGCGTCCTGATTGACACCACGGTAGATGACTGCGGCAGTACGGCCAGAAAGTCGTTTGACAAAGTCGGCGGAGGACTTGGAGTTGGCAACAACCTGGTCGGCCAGATGGAGAATTAAGCGACCCAAAGTGTAGTCATAAATATGAGCTGTTAGCCTGGTGACGGGGTTGGCCAGGCTGACAAAATCTGAACCGTGCTCTATGTGCAGCCAGGGGATATTGTCCCACTTGGCGTAGATCAATGCGAACAGGGAAGTGGAAAAGAAGCGGGTGCGAGAGATGACAATGTCAAAACGTTGCTTTTTTAGTTGTTGCCACTCAAGCCAGAAAGCAGGTTGCCAGAACTTCGGCAGAGGGTAGTTGGGAATTATTTCCCAGGCGGGAAAGCGGATTATTGTTACTCTATTTTTATTTTCGCTGGTGGGAGCGGAGCGGGGCAGCTGACTGGTAAAAACTGTGATGTAAGCTCCGGTTTTTGACATGTGCTGATTAAATTGCTCGGCATGACTCTGAAGGCCGCCTATGTGAGGGGGATAATAAGGTGAAAAGATTAATAATTTCATAGTATTTTCCAGATTATGGCCTGGCCGCCGTCATTATATATTTGCTGGAAGCGACCGAGTTCGTTGCCAGGGCCAGGTTTACTGCACTGCGTGTCTAGTGGTTCGTGCCAGGGACGCTGAAGATATGGACTTGAGGTGTTTGGCTTTAAGAAAAGGAGGTAGAGGGTTGGTTCCTGCTGTGAAAAAGCAACTATGTCGTCCGACCCAAGACAGAAAAAATCATCGGGCAGTTGGATTAGAGAGATCCTCGCCGTATAGAGGTCAAGATATTCAGGTTTGCGATTTAGCATAACCGCACTGTTGGCGGGAAGGTTGCTGTTAAGCCAAAGTGCGGCATTAACAGCGTAATCGGGCAAAAGATTCTTTTTAAGATTGTTGATGTACAGGGCGCCGCCGATGTTGATGATGAAAAACAATATAAGCAGGAAAGACAGGAATTTATTTTTGTCAGACCGGTACTGGAACAGGGGTAAAAAGAACACCGTGGCTGCTAGATCGGCAAACAGCCAGGCGCGATCGGGCAGAATAACAATGTTGAAGAAGCGAGGCAAAACTTCGGCGATTGAGAAAAAGCCGGCGAACATAATGACAAGAGTTAAAGTAGAGCTGTTATCTATTAGTTGTGTAATTTGACGGCGATAGCCGGCGTGTTTGAAGAAAAGAAAGATGTTGATGAGCAAAATGACTGGCACGACTAATCCCAAATAGAAAGCATAGTATTGGATGAGGCCGGTTAGCCCAGGCCAGCCGTTGGGTACGTTGTCGATAGTGGTGAATGTCGCAGGGAAGGATAAATTAAGGTGAATGTCGCTAAATACTTGAGGAAGATAGGCTTTAAGATATGGCGCGGCCAGTATGGCGATGGGCAGTAAAAGAAGGAGGATATAATTGTGCTTGGAGTGACGCCAGGCGGTGGCGACAAGCCAGCTAGTAAACATGAGTAGAGCCAAGCCGTGAATGGGGATAGCCAGGAGCATAATGGCACCGGCCAGGTAATGCCAAAACCTGTTTTGGGTTAAGCGGGAATATATGAGCAGGAAAACGAAAAATATTGTCAGAACGAGAAGTACAGCCTGGGGTGTACCCATTTGAGAGTGGATGATAAGCGAGGGGCTAAGGAGAGGGACCAGGAGCCAAAGTATCTGGTGCGTTGGCCGGCGGAATCGCCGGGCTACCAGCCAGGCCGGGATTAGGCAAAGCAGTGATAGCAGGGGGATAATATATTTAAATATGATCTCGGCTCTGATGCCAGGAATTTGATCGAGAGTATATATTAGAGTATGAAAAAGCGATCGCTGGGGCAGTTTATTAAGCGGGCCGGTGTTGAAGTTTTGATTGTATTCTTTTATCCAGTGGTAAGGATCAACATCGGACAGGGCCAAGTAGGCAGAAAATATGGCAGTAATAATGATCAGTTGTAGAAAAAAAATGCACAGGAGAGGAAAGACGGGGATGCGGTCCAGGCCTTCTTTGGCGGAGCTGCGCTGGTAGATAAAAATCAAAAAGAAGAGGGAGGCGGCGGCGAGATTTATTAAAACAAGAGCTGGATGCAGCTGGCGAGTAATCGTAATTTCAAGAAGTAGCAGGACAGGAAAACCCAGGATGACTAGAATGGCGGCGAGGTTTAGTTGTTCCCACGCGCTGAATTTTGTCATTTTTTCGTCTTAGGCGCTTTGATATTTTTAAGTGCTTCCCGGCGAGTAAGCAAGGTTATTTGATACTCAATACGCTCAATGACAGAAAGTAGTTTAAAAATCATGAGAAAAGTGAGTAAAAAGCCTGTCAGGATGACAGCATTTATCTCGCCCTCCAAGCCGACGAAACGGGCCAGGAAATAAATGATCCGGGGAGATAGGGTAATAGTTAACATGCCACCCCAGACCAGTATGCGCACCAGTAATTTAAGGATGGTTTGATTTTTATCTCCTCTGATAAATCGTTCAATACTGAAGCCGATCATGACAAGACAAAGAGCCGCGATGACGAATTGATATAACTGTAGATTAAATATGATCATGGCTAAGAAATCAAATGCCAAATCATACGATAGACTGTTTTTACACCATTAGCCAGAGTTTGCTTGTGTGACTTTGATTGTGAGTAGGGTGTGTAGTGGACTGCAACGGGAACTTCCTGGAAACTGATGCGGTGCCGGCGTATTTCGCGGATAACTTCACTGTCGTAATCGTAGAAGTCGGCCTGGGTATTAATGAGCTCTGCAGCGAGGCGGGAGTAGGCGCGAAAACCTGATTGGCTGTCGGTTACCCATTGGCGGTGCAGAAGGAAAGTGACGGCGTTACCGACAATGTTCTGGATAATTTTTTGTTTGGGCATGGAGGAACAGGAATGCAGCCTGTTACCCAAAACCACCTGGCAGCGGCCGTCAATAATTGGCTGGACAAGAGCTGGTATATCGCTGGCCGCGTGCTGTCCGTCGCCATCTATGGTAACTATAATACCGGCTGATAGTAACTTGGCTGCCTCTAAACCAGTTTTAATTGCTGCTCCCTTGCCACGATTGAAGCGGTGAGTAACGACTATGGCACCAGCTTGTGTGGCAACCGGGGTGGTTTTGTCAGTTGAACCGTCATCGACCACAATAATGCCGGCAAATCCCTTCGAGCGAATATCTTTTATGACTTGCCCAATAACCTTGGCTTCGTTGAAGGCCGGAATAACGATAACAACCTTGTTCATAGAACTGATTGGTAGAGCTGATAATACTGTCGGGCGCAAATGGGCCAGGAAGTTTTTTCAGATACGGTTTGTCGGGCACCCGCGACTAATGATTCACGCAAATGCTTATCCTGTAAAAGTTGTTTTATAGCTTTAGCCAAAGCTGATGGATTGTTGGGCTCAACCAGCAGACTATTTTTTCTATCGGCCAGTATTTCGGACAAGGAGCCTACTTTTGTGGCAATTATAGGTAAACCAGCCGGCATGGCTATAGATATAATGCCGGATTGGCTGGCTTCACGATACGGCAAAGCCAATATTGTGCTCATTTGAAAATATTTAATAACTTCAGAGTCAGGAATGGTTCGATTATCAATTATCTTGTTTTTTACTTGTTTGAGTAGAGACTGATATTTGGTAAGGTTGCCGTTGCCGGCTAAAATAAGAGATACGGGAATCGACTGATTTTGCAGTTGAATCAGGCTTTCCAGAAGAGTGTCGAGGCCTTTATAGTCGACAATGCGGCCGAAAAACAAGACCGAATTGGGCACTGGCCGGATATCTTTTTTACGCCAGCGAAGATAAAAAGAGTAATCTCCGTGGGGAATGATGAATATTTTATCGGGTGTAACGCCTTTTTTTTCAATGAGAGTTTTTTTGATAAATTCTCCGTGAGCCACAATGCGATGAGCTAATCTTTGTTGAGTATGATGAATAATGCGAGAAGAAAAACGGTATACGTCACCTTGATGGGAGACGGGATCATGTTGAGTGAAGATGATGCGGTAGCGTTTTAACCACCACTGGTGAGGGACATATACGGCATGAGAGTCAGTGATGTGGATAACGTCTGGATCGAACTTACGGATGGCTCTAAAAATGCACAGCTGTTCCCTGGGGTTGGCCAGCCAGCGAAAGAAGCCTGGCAGGTGGTGAGGAACTTTCTGGGCTAAAATCCTAACCCGGGGATGTGGCTCTATTAAGTCGAGATTATTGTAGCTGGAAGTTAGAAAAAGAATTTTTGCATCTGTTGTTCGGGCCAAGGTGTTAACCAGGCAGGAGGCGTAATGAAAAAGCCCGGAGCTGCTGTAATTAAAGATGGCTATTTTCATTGGCATAGCTATCAAGAGTATCATAGTATATCTAGATGAGAGTGTGTGTTATCATGCCGGCGTATAATGAAGCTGATTCGGTGCGGGGGGTTGTTGAGAAGGTAAAAGAAAACGCCCCGGGGACAGAGGTGGTTGTAATCAATGATGGGTCTAGTGATAAAACACAGCAGCAAGCCGAGTTGGCCGGGGCGCGGGTCTTGAGTTTACCATTTAACTTGGGTATTGGGGGCGCGGTGCAAACCGGCCTGAAATATGCTTATCGGCGGGGATATGATGTGGCGGTAGAAGTAGATGCGGATGGACAGCACGACCCGGTATATATTCCAATGCTGGTTGACAAGCTTTTGAGCGACAATCTGGATATGGTAATCGGTAGTCGTTTTGTGACCAATACAACTTACCATTCTTCCTGGCTTCGGCTTATTGGAATTAGACTGTTTTCGTTATTAATTAAATTGGTGACGGGGGAAAGGATTTACGATTCCACGTCGGGGTACCGGGCGTATAATCGTCGGGCGCTGGAATTTTTGTCCCGTCGCTACCCGACCGATTTCCCGGAGCCGGAATCGATTGTTATGTTGTTGAATGCCGGGTTTTCCATAGATGAAGTACCAACGACAATGTCTCGCCGTCAGGCGGGGAAATCGGTAGTAGGCAATAGTGATGTCACTTCTCGGGCGGCTTATTTTGTGGTGTCGAACGCAATTGCTATTCTGGTGAGTAGTTTAAAAGTAAAGCGGAGTAATGTTTCCTGAAATTTTATCCGGCTCCATTCCGCCGCGTGTTCAAATACTGGCTGTGGTGGGAAGTGTGCTGCTGCTGGCAGTGATTATTAATCTGATCCGGAATGAAAAGCTTAAAGAAGGATATTCCATTATCTGGTTTCTGGTAGGGTTGGCTATGGTGACGTTTTCAGCTCTGGCCGGTTTACTTGATGTCTTCGCTCGCAGTGTGGGTATTTACTATTCGCCAGCGGCATTATTCCTCATTCTAATAGGCGGTTTATTCTTACTGTCTATTCATTTTTCGGTGTTAGTTTCGAAACACGACCAGCGTTACAGGGAACTGGCGCAGGAATATGCGCTGCTGCGAACTGAAATAGCTGCAAATAAAAAGAACCATGGGAACTAGAGTATTAATTACGGGAGGGGCAGGATTTATTGGTTCCCACTTAGCCGAACATTTACTGCAAAACGGGAACATTGTATATATACTTGACAACTTATCCACAGGGTCGCTGGGGAATATTTCACACTTAAGATCTAATGCGCATCTCGACTTTGTTCACGGCAGTGTTACGGACCGCAACTTACTGGCACAACTAATCCAAAGAGTTGATGTGGTGTATCATCTGGCGGCTTCAGTTGGAGTGAAGCTGGTGGTGGAAGAGCTGGTAGAGTCAATTGAAAATAATGTTAGAGGCGGGGAAGCGGTGCTGGCGGTGGCCAGTGAGTTGGGTAAAAAGGTGCTGCTAACATCCACGTCAGAGGTCTATGGGCGAGGATGCCGGGAAGTATTCTCTGAAGAAGATGACCTGGCTATGGGCCCGACAACAAAAGGACGCTGGTCGTACGCCTGTTCCAAGGCACTGGATGAATACATGGCTTTTGCCTATCACATTGAGAGGGAACTGCCGGTAACTGTAGTTCGTTTGTTTAATACGACGGGAGAGAGACAGAGTTCGCACTACGGCATGGTGCTGCCGACATTTGTTAAACAGGCCATAGCGGGAAACCCTCTGACTATTCATGGTGACGGCCAGCAATCGCGGTGTTTTTGCCACGTTAGTGATGTGGTGGGAGCATTACACCAGTTAATGGAAAGTGATCAGGCAAATGGCGAGGTATACAACGTGGGGAGTACAAATAGCGTAACTATTGATGAACTGGCGGACAGGGTGATTGAGCTAACGGGCAGCCGTTCAGAAAAAGTTTATGTGCCTTATGAGGAGGCGTTTAAGCAGGGGTTCGAGGACGTGACAAAACGCGTGCCGGATATTTCCAAGCTGCAAAAGCTAATCGGCTTCAAACCAAGCCTGACCCTGGACGATATAATAATCCGTTTGCGCGAGCACATCGCCATACATATGTTTTCCAACCCTTAGGGTTGAAAATGCTGTTAGGCGGCGTATGGACGGTGAATATTGGTATCTATGTTTTTCTGAACCAAAAGATGCTGCCGTGAGTGTCGACGCTTTGAAAATTGGGATGGGAGAAGAGAGTTTTTATGATGCTGGATAATTCCAGATCCTGACTGCAAAACCAATTGGGCAAAACGATGTTAATGTTTTTGGCGCCGCCCAGCAGCCAACAGGCCAGGAGATATTGTTCGGAATAATAGTTTTGTGCGTAAGAAGGGGGATAATCATCAGGCAGGAGAATATCATGAATGCCAACCAGAACACCCGGTTTAAGGTTCGGCAGGATATCGAGAAAGAAAACAGTGACATCGGAGTTTTGAAACGACTGGTGGGAATTGTCGATAAAAAGAATGTCGTTTTTATCTAATTGATTGAAGATGGTTAGATTTGTTTTTTCTAGCGCCTGGCGGATAACGTGATGACAAAGCTGGTCTATGTCGGCGCGGGGTTGAGGGTCGATAGAAGTGATTTTTGCGGGCAGACTTTGGTCGTTGATGGCCTGTCTGACAAAGCGGGTTGATGTGCCGGAGCCGACTTCAAAATATTGGTTTGGTTTAAGTTGGGCGGTGAAACTGTACAGGGTGGCGGCATCGAGAGCGGGGAGAAAATCGTTATGCCACAGCGGAGTTGAGATATTGTGCAAGGACTGTTTATGCCGCAATAGTTTACTAAGTTCCTTTAAGTAGCGATGATGCCCGGCGTTGATTATAGAGTGAAGCTGGGGGTGAGGGGGCTTGCCGTAACCGTAACGAGATTGGGGGTTGACGGCATAATCCAGGGAAATAACCGGTTTGTTACGAAGCAAGCTAAAAGCACTAGAAAGGCGGGGATATTGCTTAATCCGGCTATAAGCAAAATCGATTAATGTTGTCCTTTTTTGTGTGATAGTTTACATACTACAGCTATGGATCGGTGTTATAAAAGATGCCTGGTTATATTGGGGGGATATTTGATTCTGGCGCTTTTAATGAGCCTGCCGCTATGCATGTCATTAAGGGCACATTTAGCGGGCAGTGGGGGGGACCCGTGGCAAACGATGTGGCGGTTCGACTCAAAAGCGGAGTTAAATTCACCGGGTGATGATTTTTTTGGCGGGGGGGAGCCACGGCTGGTAAATCTATCAGTCTGGCCCTGGATGGGAGTGCACGTTTTATTCGGACAGCCACTGGCGTATAACATAATCTGGCTAACTTCATTTGTTCTGTCCGGCTTCGACATGTACTTGTTGGTACGTTATTTGTTTAGACGTGAGGCGCCTGCCTTTCTGGCGGGGATGTATTACATGTTCTTACCATATCATGTGGCGCATTCCTATGGACATTTTGGCGCTATGCAAGCGCAGTGGCTGCCGTTGATTATACTGACGTTGTTTGTCTGGGTGAAAAGGCCCAATATCTGGAAGACGCTGATACTAGCGGCTTTGCTGACGGTGCAGGCCTGGTCGGAGCATCACTACATGCTGTGGTTGATGTTGTTTGTGGGACTGTGGATTTTATTTTACTGGAAAAGGGTGAGAAGTTTTTGGTTGAAGAAGCAAGGGAATAAGTATGTCGCAGTGCTGGCGGTATTGCTTTTGTTCTTCGTGGTATTACCATATTTACCGACGATAAAATTATCCGCACAGCCTGACGGTGGTCTGGAGTTAGGTCAAGAACAGACGGTTCGTTTTTCGGCCGATTTGTTCTCGTATCTGGTGCCGGCTAGCTTTCACACAATTTGGGGAAAGGCGGCGGGTGCTTTGTTTACAACTAGCTTCACTGGCAACGTAACGGAGGCAACACACTACCTAGGCTTAGTGCCACTGCTGCTGGTTTTATTTCTGCATAAAGCAATTCCGGCCAAGCAAAAAAGATTTTGGCTGGTGGTAGCTATATTCTTTTTGCTGATAAGCCTAGGGCCGCGCTTGCATATATTAGGTAGAGTTATGAACTTACCCTTGCCGTATGCCGTAGTAGACGGCTGGCCTGTATTTAGCGCTGTTAGAGCAGTGGCCAGGGCCAGTGTCATGGTGGGTCTCACGGGTGCGGTTTTATTGGGAGGGGTGTTGGCGGCGCAGCTGCGCCGCAGGAAGGGCACTATAGCTGTTGCTTCGCTGCTGTTGCTGGAATTTTTATTTATGCCTATGCCCCTGCAATCAACACAGCTGCCTGAAGTATATAAAGCTGTAAGAGAATCTGCGGGTAGTGGGCTGATAGAAATACCAGCTGCCACAAATTATACGGCGGCTTCCCGCGCGCTTTATGCGTCCAGCAGTCATGGTAAAAAAGTGCTGGGCAATATTGCGCTGGAGCGCGCCGAAATGCCTGACAGTTTTGCGCAAGTGCACACCTTACCGGCATTGCGGCAACTGTTATATCTACGGACGACTGCCTTACAGGAAAATCGCCAGGAGTTCTTTGATCAGGACCTTGATGAAACATTGCCGGACGTGCTTAATTTTTTAGATGCACCAAACATTTTAGTGCACACTGATTCGTTATCGCAAGTACAGCAGAAAGCGGTGAGGCACTTACTGGAAGACCTAATGGGTCTGAAGGCAAGAGAATATAGCGACGCATTATTGTATACCATTGAGAATATGGAGCAAAAAAGCGATGGGGTATTTTTGTCCCGTGATGAAAGATGGCAAAACGTTGGCTTCGATGCCAGGCGCGACAGCGTGTTCGCGGAGATTAATCATGACGCTTCGGTTACTTTGTATAACGTGACGCAGGAGGAGAAAAAAGTAACTTTGTCTTTTAGTTTTGCTCCGGAATCCCACGGTAATATGTCGATCAAGCGAGCAGGGACGGAGATTGTTCGATATAGCAGCAGGGGGGGGCAGAGAGAAACTCTCATGATTGTATTGCCTCCTGGTGAAGCTACGATTAGCTTTGAAAATCTTTTAGATGATAAGGTTATTCTTCAAAACCCGGAGATGCAAGTGCCATGAAGATACTGATCATTAATTTTGAATATCCGCCGCTGGGAGGAGGGGGCGGGGTAGCGACGAAGCAGCTGGCGGAAACTCTGGCAAAAAGACATGACGTACACGTGATAACTACCGGATATGAGGGGCTGAAAGATAAAGAAGTGTTAAACGATGTTAGTGTTCATCGTGTACGGGTGGTAGGCCGGACGAGTTTACCAACGGCTTCCCTTGTATCTTTAATTACCTTTGTACCAGCGGCACTGTTTAGAGGTTGGCGTCTGAGTAAACAAACTAGATTTGACGTTATTAATGCACAGTTTGTAGTGCCTTCTGGCTTACCGGCAAGTATCCTGGCGTACTGGACCGGCGTACCGTTTGTGTTGAGCTTCATTGGTGGCGACTTGTTTGATCCCAGTAAGGGGGTGTCTCCTCATCGGCATTGGTGGTTGCGCTGGTTGATTCGTCTGATATCCGCAAAGGCAGAGGTGTGCACTGCCATATCAGAGGATACAAAAAAGCGAGCTCAAGAGATACATGGAGTAAAAAAACCGATAGTGGTAACGCATATTGGGCTGCTACCGCCTCAAGTGACACCGGCCGGCTGGTCTGTCTTAGATCTTCCCAGGGGGATGCCGCTTTTTGTGTCGATTGGCCGATTGATACCGCGCAAGAGTTATGAGACGTTACTGGCCGTTTGGCAGGAAATACCCGAGGCTCATCTGGCCATTGTCGGCTCCGGCCCGATGGCAAATGATTTAAAAAATAAAATTACCAGTCTGGGGTTGGCAGGCCGAGTGCATATGATGGGATATTTGGAAGAAGAGCCTAAGCAACAACTATTGCGAGTGGCTCAAGGCTACGTGTCGGCCAGCGAACATGAGGGCTTTGGCATTGTTTTTTTGGAGGCGATGGAAGCAGGCTTGCCAATTGTGGCGACAAATAGAGGCGGCCAACGGGATTTTTTGCAGGAAGGCGAGAATGCTTTATTGGTGCCGGTCGGAGACGTGGGTAAATTCAAGGCATCGGTAGAGCGATTACTGCAGGATAGTGAATTGCGAGCCAGAATGAGCAGTAATAATAAAGAAAAAGTAAAAGAATTTTATCTGGGAAAAACGGCGAAAAAATTTGAGGAGGTATTAATACGAGCGGTAAGAGATTATGAAGATAGCAATTGAAGCCAGGGCGCTCAAAGCCAGAGGAGGGGGAATTAAAACATACACGGAGCAGTTGATTAGACATTTGCCGGGCCTGGACAGCGGAAATGAATATATAGTAATAAGTGATAAGCCGCGGCATGAGCTGCTGCTGCCGTTGTGGCTACAGTGGCAAATGCCCCGGATTATACAAAAGCTTAAGCCTGACGTGGTGCACTTTACCAAGGCTGATGTACCAAAAAGAAAGATGGCACCCACGGTGGTAACTATTTTCGATATTATTCCCCTGCTTTATCCGGCTGGACAGACGCTGACACGCCGGCTGTATTGGCCGCGGGCATTGCAGCGGGCGGCCGATAAAAACGACCAAATAATTACAATTTCTGAAACCAGTAAAGAAGACATTATTCACGCGTTTGGTGTGCATGAAGATAGGATTACGGTGACGCCGTTGGCTGTGGATACGGAACACTTCAGGCTAACCTTGGACGGAGGACAGCAAAAGAAGCCGTACGTTTTATTTGTCGGCACACTAGAGTCCAGAAAAAATGTGCCATTGCTGATTCGAGCCTTTGCTAGAATGGCGAATGATGTGCCGCATCAGCTGGTAATTGCCGGCAGACGTGATAGTGATTATAAAAATATCATAAGAGAGGTTGAGGGGCAGAGTATGCAGGGACGGGTGAAGATATTGGATTTTGTGGAGGACAATGATTTGCCGGTGTTGTATAGCGGAGCTCAATTATTTGTCTGGCCATCCATTTACGAAGGCTGGGGTTTCCCGCCGCAAGAGGCGATGGCCTGCGGCACGCCGGTGATTGTTAGTGACGGCGGGGCATTGCCGGAAGTGGTTGGGCGGGCAGGAGAAGTGGTGCCGTTTAGCACGGACAGCCTGCCAGCCCGGACACGAGATGTTGAATTTGAAGAGTCGCTGGCAGCAAAAATGTTGTCTGTGTTGAATGATCAGACTAAGCGAAAACAGATGAGACAGACGGGCCTGGCGCGCGTCAGGCAATTTTCCTGGCAGGAGGTGGCGGAAAAGACAGCGGCGGTGTATAAACAGGTGTGATGAGAATAGCTTATATAATAAATACTAAAGATGATTCCGGGGTGGGGCATCGGGCGGTTAATATTGCCGGGCGGCTGAAGGCGCAAAGTGGTGTTGAGCTGGATGTGTTTGACATGGATGGAAAGGAGATGACGGTGAAAAAAAATGGCGGGCAAGTCGCTGTTTTTACCAGATGGCCGGGAGTACTGGGTAAAAAAACTGTGGGGTGGGTGCGGCTTGGACAAACAATAAAAAATGAGATAAAAAAAGAAAGTTATGATATTATTCATCTAACTAATCAGACGTTAAGTTTCTTGGTTGATGGCAGTATTCCAAGTGTAGTGACGGTGCATGATGTCATTGAATTACTTGATCCACAGACTAAAAGTGCTTATTTAATTAACAAGTATTTGTATAACGGCATAAAACGCGCTAGTCATATAATTGCAGTTTCGGAGTATACAGCGCAGACATTGAAAGATTTTTATGAGCTGCCAGCAGAGCGCATCACAGTTGTTTTAAATGGTGTGGGCGGTGAGTTTCACTTAATAGACAACTTTATGCAAACGGTGGCGGCGCATAGCCTGAAGCAGGAACTAAAGCTTCAGGATGAGGCAAAAGTAATTTTATATATCGGTTCTGATCATCCGCGGAAAAACGTAGTGGGAGCGATAAGGACTTTTTCCAAAATACAAGAACAAATACCAGAGCTTGTATTTGTGAAAGTCGGGGAGCCTGGAATTGCCGCGGGGCGAGAGCAATTACTGAAAGAAATTGATGACTTAAAACTGCGGGTGGCGGTTCGTTTTGTAGGCAACGTGTCTGATGAGCGTCTGAATGAGTTGTATAACCTGGCCGATGTTTTAATTTATCCTTCAAGGTTTGAAGGTTTTGGCTTGCCGCCGCTGCAGGCTTTTGCCGCCGGCACGCCAGTGGTGTGTTCGAATGCCACGTCGTTACCGGAAGTGGTGGGTGATGCTGCTCTGAAGCATAACCCGGATGATATTGATGGCATGGCTGTGAGTACCCAAAAAATCCTTGAAGACAGTAATTTCGCGAGTAGCCTGCAGTTAAAAGGTCTGGAGCGGGCGAAGCAGTTTTCGTGGGATGTAGCGGCTGATAAAGTGAAGAGCGTTTATAGAGAATTAATATGAAGATTCTGTTTGTATCGGCTCTGTACCCGCCACTGACCAAGGGCGGGGGAGAAGTGTCGACGCATTTGATTGCGCGAGGTTTGAGAAGGCGCGGACATGACATTACTATTATTTCCAGCGGGGCCGGGCTGAAGGAAGTGGACGGGGTGCCGGTGATTCGCCTGGCCATACCGATGACGGCTAAGCCCTTGCTGGAACGTCGGCATAGCCGAAAGGTTGCCAAAGTATTGGCAAAAGAGATTGGTGATGTTTCGCAGTATGATGTTATTCACGCCCATGATTATAAGAGTGCATTAGCGTTATCTGAGTTGCCCGCCTTCGCTAAAGGCTTCGGCGGGTCTTCGCCGTTGCTTGTTGCAACGGCTCGAGATTATGCCCAGGTTTGCGGAACGACAAATAATATTCTTTATGATGGCAGTAGATGCACCTGTAGCTGGCGTGATGTGTTGCGGTCTCATCGGGTAAAAGAGGCGAAGCTGCCCAGAAAGCTGGCTCGGATTTGGCAATACAAGTTTAATATCGGTTATCGAAAAATGGCGTTCAGAAAGTTCCCGGCACAAATTTTTATTTCCCGGGCACAACAGAAAGAAATCGCCCGGCTACAAGATCTGGAAAAAGTAAAAACAAAAGTTATATATAACCCGGTGGCGGAACGATATTTGTCGGAGCCGGTAAGTAAAGGCATAAAGGGGACAGTTTTGTACGTGGGAAGGGTAGAAATGTACAAGGGAGTCGGGTTGTTGCTTGAAGCGTGGAAAATAGTGGCTTCGGCGTTGCCAAATGTTCAATTGAAGATTGTTGGTGATGGAGCACAGCGAGCCGAATATGAACGGATGGTTGAAAATTGGGGGTTGCAGTATCGGGTAAAGTTTGTCGCCAGGGTTCCCTGGGACAGAATGCAACTGATATATGACCGGTCTGATATAGTGGTGGCGCCGCATATTTGGATAGAGCCGTTCGGGCGCACGGTGGCGGAAGCCTCTGCCAGAGGAAAAATTGTAGTGGCAGCCAATGCAGGAGGCCCAAGGGAGATAATTGAAGACAAAATAACTGGACTTTTATTTGAGCGAGGCTCGGTTGCCGAATTAGCTGAAAAATTAAGCGAGGCGCTGACGATGCCGGATTTGAGTAAGCGTGAAATGCAAAAAGCGGCCCGCACCTGGGTGGCGAGACGCTTGAATATGGAAACCGTGGCTACACAACACGAAGAATTTTATCAAGAACTTGTTCGGGGGTAATGGCCGTTATGGTGGGATGAGGCCTTGGGCCTAAATAGTAGTTTTTCTCCGTGTCATAAACCGGTTTGGTGCTTGGTGCACGAATTACATATGATTTAGGTCCGCGAGGACCGGTATGTTTTTCGTCGGTGGGGCCGAACAGGCCAAAGGTGGGGACGCCGCTGGCGGCGGCCAGGTGCATTAGTCCGGAGTCATTAGATAAAACAAGCCGGCAGCGCCGCATCAGAGCAGCCGTTGCTAACAGGCTGGTACTAATAACTGTGCTATGCTGGCCTAGCCTGGTTTTTAATTCCTTTTGAAGTTTGGCTTCATCAGGGCCGCCGAAGATAAGAATGTGTGCGTTGTGGTTATTAATTAGACTTTGCCCGACGGCGGCAAAGTTGGCTGCCGGCCAGCGTTTCCAGAGAAAGGGCGGGGCTGAACCAGGATGAAAGCCGACAAGTCTGCGATTAGTCGATATAACGTTATATGGAGTTTTTTTAGGGGCTGGTAGCCGGTAAAAGCCGCGCCTCTTCAATCCCGGCGCGACTAGTGTTAGCAGCCGCAGATTTTGTTCGATGTCGTGGAGGCTATCGTTTTCATCGATAGTGTCTGTGAGAAAAAGCTTACTGTGAGGATTGTTAAAAAGCGGGTAGGCATGCCCGATGCGTCTGGGAATGCCAGCGAGAAATAAATAAGCGGCACTTTTGATGAGCTGGCCGGGGGAGAGTACTATGCCGATGTCAAAATGGTGACGGCGCAGATATTTTAGAGTGTTGAGATGTCCGAAAATTGAATTTTTGATTGGCGCTTCAATGATGCAGTCTATGCCGGGATCTATTTCGGCCAGTTGTTTGGTGCCACGGGGTGCGACCCACGTAGTTATTTCCCAGTCCGGGTGATTTTTCTTTAGCGTCTGCCAAATGGGAGATTGCATGAGAAAATTGCCTATGCCGGATAAAGACAGCAAAAGAACCCGTTTCGGGGTATTTGACATATTACTAACCATAGGCTCTACTGTAGACAGGGCAGTTCTTTTGTCAACTGAAGGAGCGAAAAAATGTTCCCAGACGACAGAGAAAGACGACGTGTTGTTGTTATCATAACAAGAACGTCGAATTGCGAGGCAAGACATGATTGGGCAGACAAACTATGTGGACTGGGTTGCGAAGTGGTGGCGCTTGAGCCTGAAGATTTGATGGAATATATGAAGAATAGAGGACTAATGGATGGTGTGATGCTGGACGACGTGTTTCCACCGGACACACCGGAGATGAAAAGATTGGCTTCAATGCTGATTCATGTTAGGCCGGAGCCAAAAATCGCATTTCTGGTAGCCCGGTATGATGATTATCATGGACTGCAGCACTTGGTTGGTGATAATGGACAGGTTATTGTTCATCATGACGGGCAGCCAATGATGGATGAGGTATACAAACATCTGGCTGGAACAAACAAATGCGTTGAGCCGCTAGTTATGCTTCTTCACTGATTGCTAGTACTAAATTCCTGGTACAAAGCAATCAGTTTTTTTATTGACTTGTCCCAGGTAAAGTTTTGTTGAACATGCCTAAAACCCTGACTGGCTAATTTCTTTCGTAGATCCCGATCAGACAGGATGCTGGTGAGTGAATAAAGAAGTTCCTGTTTATTATTAAACAGCAGGCCAGCTTTTTGATGAGGGACGACAAAGGGTATGGCGGCTATATTGCGAGCGACAATGGGATTTCCGGCTGCCAGGCTTTCAGCCATGACAATGCCGAATGCCTCATAGTAACTGGGGTGAACCAAGGCTATGGCATGCTGATAGGCGCCAATAAGTTCACTTTGCGGCAATTTACCAAGGAAGTGGACGCGTTCTTTAACACCGAGTTTTTGAGCCTCACTGATAAGTTTTTCTTTGGCACCAAAATCTTCGCCGACTATGGCATATTGCAGAGCAGGAAATTGTTTGATGAGAACGGGGAGAAGAGCTACGACATCGTCGAATCCTTTATCATGAGCAATACGGCCGACAGAGAGAAGGGTGGGGCCAGTGATGTTTCGTTTGGCAAAGGGATTATCGTGACTGGTTTGGAAAGAGAGTAAATCAATACCGGGAGGGATAAGTTCAAATCGTTTAACGGGAAAGCCAGCTTTTTCGATTAACAACTGCTCATAGGGCGAGATGACAACAACAATGTTAGCGGCAGCAAATGTGTTTTTACCAATAGTGCGTTTGTACAGCTGCCAGCCGGCTTTTTGACGGACACCATGCTGGTAGTAATAGGGGTGAAAAATGAATGGAATATTGTGTTTTTGGGCAAAACGGGCTGCGGTGTCGGCGGGTTGATACCAAAAGCTGTGCCCATGAATAATGTCAGGCTCGTGATGATTTAAATAATATGGCAAGGCCTGGAGCCGGGGATAGGCGAAGAAAGGAGTGCGCAGGTGGTGAAGGCGTTGAACATACATGGGGTCAGCGATCAGGAGTTCGGGAGTTAGTTCGGAGATGGGGTGATGGGTGCGCAACTTACTAGTGAGAACACGCACGTCACGATTAGCGTCCAGACTTCTGGTGCGCTCAACTAATTCCTGAACATATGTTTCTACCCCGCCGGTAGCTGGTGGATAACGCAAGCAATTGTGAACTATGCGCATAGTTTCAAGTATTTTTTAGCCATTTCATATTCGTAGTAGGCTGACAAAACGCACCAGATGAAGCCGGCGTAGCCGTCTAACAAGCCGCGGCGGTAGAAGTATAGCTTGATGAATTGCCGGAGGCACAAGTAATAAGGCAGATAAAAAGCGGGTTGGACCGGCCGGCCGGAGCGATGGCGACCGGTTTTGTGCATTTGTTGGGCGTCCAGCGTTGTGTAGCGGTGCATCTTTTTGAGATAGGAGTTTATAGTTGTGTGTGAGTGATGAAGAAGCGGAGACTTGAGAACGGCGGAATTTCGGTCATGTAACTTTATTAATTGACCCTGTTTATTGATAACTTGTTCGTGGACGCATGAATTTGTCCATTGGCCGCTGTCTTTTCTGAAAAGGCGCATGTTGTGGCCGTATAGATGCTTGAGCGGGTGACCAAGGAAAATTGTGACTATGCGCAACCAGTAAAAATTTTTGTTGCCATGGCCGGCAGCGGCAATAATTTCTTTTCTTAACTTTGGTGTTACTTCTTCGTCGGCGTCTATAGAAAGTACCCAGTCGTCCCCAGCCTGTTCCCGTCCGTAGTTTTTTTGCGGGCCGTAGCCGGACCATGCTTTACTGAATACCAAGGCGCCAAGGTCGTTGGCCAATTGAATGGTTCTATCACGGCTGAAGGAATCAACAACGATTTGTTCATCGGTAAAGCTAAGGCTGCGCAAACAGCGGGCAATGTTGCGAGCCTCGTTTTTAGTGATAATTATGGCGGAAATCGACATAATAAGTGACAAAGGTGGTGAGTAGTGGTACTTTAATGAATCTTAATAGTCTTTTATGCAGAATGGTATTAGTGCACATACTGAAATTATTGTCAAAGAGGCTTGTCGGCGTGGCATAAAGGCCACAACAATGGAGGATATAAACCGAAACATTGCGGTATTGGAGCTGAATGGACACCGGGAACTTGTTTGTCAAAGCTGTTCTAATAAGTCTGGCAGTGTTACTTACAAAATTTTCTCGAACAAGGCTTTGGCTATAAATATGCTTGAACAGCTGGGCTTTCCGGTGCCGGCTACTCTTTATACTGATGATTTGAATATGATTTTAAGGTTTCTTGAAAAGCACAGAAAAATTGTAATCAAACCGGTTTGCGGAGTACAAGGCAACGGTGTTACTCCGAACATAACTACGCCTGGCCAGGTAGCTCGAGCCGTGAAATTTGCCAGAGAGCAAAAGAGTAGTGCGGGCGAACGAAGAGTTGTGTGCCAGGAACATGTTGACGGGCAGGAAATGCGACTACTAGTACTGGATAAAAGAATTGTGTATGCGGTACAGCGTTTCGCGGCGGGAGTGGCGAGTGATGGCGTGAGTAACGTTGAACAACTGATAAAAAGTAAAAATGATTCGGCGCCGGCTGGCCGCCGGGTCAAATTGGGAGAGATGGTGAGCGAGATATTAAGTAAACAGGGTTTGGATTTGGAAAGCGTGCCGGAAAAGGGACGCCAGGTTGTGCTGGCTGCGGCGGTAAACGCTCATTTAGGAGGTACCGTGGTTGATATAACGAACACAATTGGCGAGACAATCAAATCTGAAGCGATGAGGGTGGCTGAACTTTTTGATGCTTCAGTAGTGGGGATTGACTGCATAACACCTGATATAAAATCATCTATCGGCAGGATTATTGAACTGAATTCGGCTCCTGATTTGACACTTCATTTGCAACCAACGCGAGGGGATAAACGCAACCCGGCCCGAGATATTGTTGATATGTTATTTCCCGAGACAGTCGCAGATGGTTTTAACTTGAATGGGAAGACGGCTGACAAAAGCTAGGTGATTAGAGAAATCGCTTGTTTTAACAGTGTGTACCATCTGTTGATCATCATCGTCGATCATGTGGAAGGTTTCGATGATCCAGGAATTGGTGAGATAAGCCCATAAGACACGAAGATTAGCTTTTAAAACGGAGAAGTTGTTACGTGAATAGTTTTTCTTAACCTTGAGGCGTAGAGCATCCCGGGGCGGCAGGGATTCCAGCCCTTTTTTGATAGTGCGGGCGGCAGTGTAATATTTGCTGGCTGCTCGCACTACATCATCATTAAATGCACCGCCTGGATAAACGAGAGTAGTGGTATTGAGTAACCGGGCTGATTGTTGCAGCTCATGGTCAAGCCGGGCGGCATCGATTTTAGTCAAGTCGGGATGAGTGACGGTGTGGGAGGCTATTTCGTGACCCTGGTGACGAAGGGGCAGCCAGCCCTGCCAGGGCCTTATTTTTCTGAACTCTTTTCCCCTGGTTAATTTGGGGGCATCAAGAGAAACGGCGAATACAGCCGGCATGTTGTATTTATTAAGCAGGGGTAGGGCGTTTTGGTAAACACGTTCATAGCCGTCGTCAAAAACAAATGTTACAACACCTCGTTTAGTCACCAGTCGACCGTTTAGATTTCTGAACAAGAAAGTCAACCATCAGACCGGCAATATCAATGCCGGTAGTTTTTTGGGCGCGGGCGAAGTTACAGGGAAAGTTGACTTCGGTGATGAAGGGCTTACTTTCATTGTCGATTAAAATGTCGACGCCACCAAAATCAACACCTAATAGCTGCGTGGCTTCGATGGCCAGTTTTTGAATTTCCGGAGGGAATTCCTTGGCTTTCACGATAGGAAAAATTCCCACATTGGAGCGAAAGTCATCGTCGGGAGCGGCATATTCTATGCTGGAGACTATCTGGTTGCCTAGAACAATGAGGCGGGCGGATGTTGCGACATCAATAAATTGCCGCATAATTATGTGCTGGTGACTCTGGTGCAGATAGTCGACAATGGAAAAAAGTGACTCCATAGAGTCTACTTTCATAACGCCGATGCCGTGGCTGCCGCCGGTGGCTTTGATAATGACGGGAAAACCGCCGACATAGTCGACATATTTTTTGAGCAGTTTCCGGTTGCAACTAAGGCGGGGAATGGTTTTGGGAATGGGCAGATTGGCTTTCTGGTGAACTACAAAAGAGCTGACGAAGCGACAGAGAGCACGCTGATATGAGTGATAGAAAGTTGTAACCTGGTCGTGGAGCAGAAATCCTTCAACAACCCCGGCATCTTTACTGTTAGATTGTACGGTGGGTGCACGATAAAGGATATCACCGGCCATCGGGATGTTGCTGGTATTGGTGTAATCAACTGCCGCGGGATTGATTAAATTAAAATCAATTTTACGCTTAATACAGGCAGCTCTTAAAAAGTTGACGGTTTGTATCTGAACGGGGAAGGCAATGCAATGGAAAGTCATGGTGTACCTTTATAGTCGGCAACATTTTTGATGAGGTCAAGTAGTCTCCGGCCGGCGGTGCCGTCGGTAATGGTGACCATTTTGATAGCCAGGGCGCGGCGGGCAGCTTGATGCATGGCCGGATCCTGCAGATTGGCGGCTACGGCATTAATGAGCTCGCGGCGAGAATGGACAACGGCGGTGGCGCCGGAATCGATAATAATTCTGGCGTGCTGATTGAAATCCCGGTAAACCATAGAGCGGTGCCAGCGCCACCAGTCCAGGGGTTTGCCATATTTGACATTAATAACAGGTGTGTCAGCCAGCAAAGATTCAATGGTAACGGTGGAAGAATGATTAATAAGGAGATCACTATGAAGAAATAGGGCAGCGTGCAGGCGAAGATCATCCAGGGTGGGGTTATAAGTAAACTCCGGCACAGGGGAATGCCGGCGGCGGCCAAATGAATAGCGAACGAAAGCGCGGTAGGGCTCCGCATAACGGCGGTGGAAGGTAATATTTCCTCCCGGGTGGACTGACAACAGAATGTGACAGTCGCCACGGTCAGCGATGGCTTTGATGATGTAGTCGCTGGGATATAGTTCCGTGGAAGCTACATGGATTAACTTTTTCCCGTCATCAGGAATTTTCAGACGCTGCAGCAAAGTTTCCCGACTGGGAATTTTGACCGGGTCGGACAGGAAGTCGAGGCGGGGGGCACCGGTGACTGTTATCTGCTGTGGCGCGAGGCGCGGGACGATGTTAAGAAGATGTTTCTTATTCATGGCGTTCCAGACAGCAAAGTGATCAGCAACGGCGTATTGTTGTTTATATTTTCTAATTTTTATGCGCCTGGCTAATTTATATACATTGTCCCAGCTGGCTATGAAAGTAACGGTGGGGATGCCGATTTGCCTGGCTGCTTGCAGTAGAGGAATGTCTTTTTCTTCCAGGCCGGGAGTTGGGGTAACGACGCAATCTGGTTGGTGGTCAGATAATAATTTTTTGTAGCCGCTAACGCCGGGTTGATCGGTTAAAAACCTGTATTTAGCGGGGAGATAAGCGAACAGCTGATCGCGGTAGGGAGCGGCCGGACTGACAACGATAACTTCATTGATATTCTTGTCCTGGTTAATGAGGGGAGTAAGCGGCAGCAGTAGTTCTCTTAAGTTATAGCCGGTGAAGGCGGAAAAAAGCAGCTTCATATTCGTTCTGACTTTAATATAACCACAGCGGAAAAGGTAATAGTCAGGGCCGATAAAACCAGACCGAGGTACAGGGCCAGGGGGCGATAGTACATGTCAACCTGGTGGCGGCCGGCAGGGATGGCTAACTGACGAAAGATTGCGTCGGCTTGGGCGATAGGGGTACGGACGTCGTCTATATAGGCGCGCCAGCCAGGGTAGTAACTGTCGCGAATGGTCAGAGCGGCGTCGGCGGGCACATCCACTGATATCCTGGTGTGCGTAGGACTGATGGTCTGATATGTACTGGCGCCTTGGGTGGAAGCGCGGGGGGCAGGGGACAGTTGGTAGATGCTAACGCCATCATTTGCGGGCACGAGTACGGCGCCAATGTTCAATTGCTCAGCGCGGTTTACGTCTTTAAGCCACTGGCTGTCAGAACTGCGGATGCTATCAAGCACGTCAGCATGATAGGCCAGGTGAAGAGAAGCCGGCCACTCAATACCGGGAAGGTGATAGATGGCATGGCTTAGCGGCGTAAGCAATGTTCGGAGCTGGGCACGCGTTTTAGCGTCGGGCCTGGTTTCCGGGTTGCTGAAATATTGCCCGGTGTCGCCGGGCGGGCGGAAAGAAAAAATGCGAGCCTGTTTTTCCAGTACGACAGCGGGAAGAGCGGCGATGGTATCGGGCGGTGTAAGTATATTATTCCAACTGGTGGCGGGGATGGTTGTGGCAGCGATAATGACAAGTTCGACAGTAGTGATAGCAAGTATAACGGGCAAACAGCGTCGTCTGGTAAGAATAAAGGGGAGAGCACTTAAAAATATTACGGGGAGAGCGGCAGCCGGCGCGGCCAGGGAAAAGGAACTGGAGCGGGCGCTGTTAATAAGACTGTTGAGTTTCTCTGTATAGTAGTCCGGGAGGCGATTAAGATTACCCCAAAAGGCATTAGCGGCCAGATTTTTAAGAAGCGAGTCGTCGGCAGTGAATAAGACAAGCGTGCCGATTAAGGCAATGGCAGTAATAATAATGGCGCCAAAAAAAGCAAAACGTCTAAGCGAGCACGTGTGTTTTGGCGCCAGGTCGAGCCCCCGAGCTGCAAACAAGGACAGAGAAAAGGTTGTGAAGAGTAGCCACCGGGCGGGGGCGGAAAAAACCCACAAGGAAGGCTCAAGGCCGAGAAGTCTGAATGGGGAAAGGGAGCCTAGGGCGAGAAAAAAAGAAATGATTAGAAGAAAAAGCCAGAATCGATTTATATGCCGGCTAATTCTTGTAACAATAAACCATAGGGCAAGTATTAGGGGGATTGACCCGATAAATATGCCTTGTTCGACTTGCAGACGGGCGCCCCAATAAGTGCTGTCATTCCCATAAAAACGCGGCCAGATCAACGTGGGGAGGTGATAAAGAGGAAAACTATATTGGTTGGCTTGCTGGATATCAAAGTCGCCAGAGGGTCCACGAGAGGACTGCGTGATTAGCTCAAGAGTGGGCAGAAGTTGAGCGGCAGCAATAAGAAAGGAAAGCGCCGCAATCAACAGCAGGAGAAGGACGGGACGAAAAATATTTTTGCGCTGTTGAAAACGAAGATAAAAGAAGTAAGCGGCGGATACGATAGCCATCATGGCCGGTATTTGTAATTGCCCGGCCAGGAAAGGAAGCCCGAATACGAGGGACAGTATAATAATCTGTCTGATAGCAAGCCTGGGCCTGGCAGTTATTTTGTGGACAGCAAGAAGCTGCCAGGGGAGCCAGGCAGTGGTAATGATTATGTTGAGGTGAGAAAGATGCTGAATTATAAAGCTGCCCAGAGTGTAGTTTATGCTGCCAAAATAAGAGCCCGCGTGAGTAATTTTAAGGGCACGAAAGAAGAAAAATGTGCCAATGGCCAAAGCAGCCAAGTGACCTAGCAGGATAAGAGGAATGTACAACCAGGGAGGAAAAAGGCGAAGAAGAAGCAAGGGTGGGTAGAAAAAGCCAATTTGGGCGGAGGCAATAACAGGAAAACCCCAGGCGATGTCCGGATTCCAGGAGGGAAGACGAAAGGCAAGCATTTCCTGACGAAAGAAAGTTTCCAGAGGGATGAAGACGTCGCGCATATCGCCGACGGCATAAAATTTACCCTGCCAAAGGGGATAGAATGTAAAGACGAGGACAAGTACTAGGAGTCCTAACCAAAAAGTCTTAGTTTCCATACTAACCAAAATGCTTCCCACATTATGGATTTACTCATTTTAGATTGACCCTCACGGCGTTCGGTAAAAATGATGGGGATTTCTGAAAAAGAAAGCTTTAGTCGCCAGGCGCGGTGGGTCATAACAATCTGAAAACCATAGCCGTCGGCCTTGACCTTTTCCGGTTTTATAGCGGCAAGGGAGGAGGCACGCCAGGCACGGAAACCACCGGTGACATCTTTGTACGGCAGGCCGGTAACCAGACGGGCGTAATAGTTGGCGGCGGTACTTAATAGTAAGCGGCTTAAGGGCCAGTTGATAACACTGATGCCGTGGGAGTAACGGGAGCCAATGACAACGTCATATTGGTCTAATTGTTGTAATAAGCGGGGAACATCCTTGGGATCATGAGAGAAATCGGCGTCCATTTGGACTACATTAGTAGCATCGTGATCAAGCGCATAGCGGAAGCCGTGAATATAAGCTCGCCCCAGACCGGATTTCTTAGCCCGAATTTCCAGATGGAGGTTGGGATAGCTTGCTTGCAGGCGACGAACTATGCCACCTGTTCCGTCGGGGGAATTATCGTCGACAATAAGGACCGACAGATTGTTGACCCCTTGGCTGAAAAGGGAAGAAATCATGCGTTCGATATTGCCTTTTTCATTGTAAGTGGGAATGACTACCCAGGGAGAATTCATAATTACGATAACATTTCTTTTAAGACTAGCATGATTTCGTCTACGGTAATTACTGACAGACATGTTTTGGTGGTCTGGCGACCAGGCTGATTCCAACTTTTGAATTGCTGACGCGAGATCTCGGCGGGCGTTAGGGCAATGGCTGGCTGCTCGTTCTTAAGCAACTGGTAGGGCCGGGTGGAAGGACCGAGTAAAGTGCGGTGTTTTTTCCCGAGAAAATAGGCGGGTGCAGCACGATGTATGGGGTGGTCGCAATATAAAGTGAGGGTGGGGAGGTCGGCGGCGGCAGCAAAATGGATGGGGCCTGACATAACCCCGATGCCAGCATCACAATAAGACAAAGTGGCAATGTTTTCACGTAAAGAAAGAGAACGCCCCTGGTAATCCGGAATATAGTTGCCGCCGAACCAGATAGGATCAACCTGATATACTTCTTTGATGGCTTGCTCGAGAGCTGGTATTTTTCCGGGATCCCATCCGCGGGTGGTGGTACTGGCCAGTCCTTCGAGGAGGACTATGCGCGGGCGAGGGGCGTCATCAATAACGGCCTGGGCTGCTGCCAGGTCCCGGTCCGTAAAGTAAATTTTATAATCAGTGAGGGTCTCATTAGGCAAGCCAATAGTTTCATACATGCGCTGAATAGGATTATCGTCAACCTTCAAGCCAAAATCCAGCTCGAAAACCTGATCATACCGGCCAGAGTTTTTTTGTTGGTCATAGTATTTTTTGTTCCAGGTGGGAAAACTTTGACCATCCTCGCGGCATATTTTGCCATCCAGTGACAGCTTGGTGTCGTGGTAGTGAACGAGTTGATCAAGATGAGGGTTGGTCATTATGAGGTGGATGGAGAAGCCACCCTGGTCTCTTTTCCCCCACTGCCCTTTTTTATCTTTGAAACCCCAGACAGTGACAAAAGTTATATGGCAGCCGGGGTAGTGTTTTTTTAATGTGGCCAGCACGGGGGGGATAAAGAAGACCATATCTCCCATATTTCCCAGGTGTCTAATGAGAAAGCGCTTCATATTTTTCTATATGACTTGACTAATAGTTGAAGGCGGACGGCTGATTCTTCGTAATCGTATTTTTGCAGTTTGTGCTGGGCTGTTTGGACTGTTTGCTGATAGTAAGTTTCGTCGGTGAGTAGTTTTTGTCCCAAACTAACAAGCTCTTCGACTGATGTTTCTGGTCTTGAGGCAAGAAGTGGATATAAGTCGGTTTGCCCGTCGGAGTTGGCGCCCAGGCTGGGAGTGCCGACGGCGGCACAGTCCACCTGCACACGGCCGCGGGTTAAAGTGTAGTCGGTATTAATAACGAGCATCTTTTTAGCCAGCTCGGGTAAATGCTGACGCCACTGCTGGAAGGGCAAAACTTCATAATTCGCGCCGGCCAATTCTGAAAGGTTCATGTCGATGCCGGGAATCCGGGTAACCTGGATAATATAATCGGGAAATTCTTTTTGTAAGGCTCGGGCTACTCTAAGTCCTCTTATAATTTCGGGGCGGGAGGTTACGCCAGCGACGAACAGTACTTTATCTTTTTGTTGTTGGGCTTTGAAAAATTTAGCAGCGAAGTGGGCAGGATATATCTGGGGTAAATATTCTACCGGCGTAGTCGTCAAAGATTCATACCACGATTTTGTGTCTTTTACTACCGTGAGAAAGACGTCGCAGGCGTTCATGTATTCCACAAAGTTATGCCTGGCCCGGTCGTTCTTTTCCAGGTGCGGTTTTAATATGCCATAAGGCTGGGTGGGCACACCGAAAATAAAGAGGCGGGGCAGTTCCCGCTTCAGACGCTCAACAAAGGCGGTGACCTCGTGGGCGTTGCTGATTTGGTGGACAACTATGAGACAATCGAACTTTCTTAAATATTCGAGTGAGTAATTTTGCGGCCAGGAGCCGGTCAATTTCTTAATGATTCTTTTGAGCAAGCTGCCGGTTCCGATCAGCTTTGTAAGAGGTATATGCTCTCCGGCCAGGGCCGAAACGTAGCAGCCAAAGCTGGTAGGATCAATCACTTTGGCCGGGTCTTGCAAGTAATTAGGCTGACCGGGTCTGTGTCGCCAGACCTGCCCTGACTTGCTAGTATATTCAATAACGGCGAAGTTCATATATATAGGAAACTTTAACGTGAATGTTATGGATAATCCAAAACTCCTGCTTTGGCAAGTATGGCGTGCCGCCGTCTATGGGAGCTGGTACAATAGAGAGTATATGGCGGGGTCGTTTACGGTAAGGGATATGCCGGCGGAGGAGCGGCCGCGGGAGCGGCTTAAGCGATTGGGGCCGGACGCGGTGTCGGCGCAGGAGCTGCTGGCCGTGGTGCTGGGGCGCGGGGTAGCGGGCCAGTCGGTAATACACCTGGCGCAGGAACTTTTGTCCCGCTTCGGGTCTTTGCGCGGCGTGGTAGATGCTTCACTGGAACAGTTGCAGGAGGTGACGGGGCTGGGGCCGGCTAAGGCGTTGCAATTGAAAGCATGCCTGGAAATAGCGCGGCGGGTGGTTAAGGAGGACGTGAGCGGAAAAGAGAATAGGAATAAAAGCAAAGCGGTAACTTCAGCCCAGGATGTTTTTGCCGTGGTTAGTCCCCTGGTGGGGAATTATAAGAAGGAAAACTTTTTTGTGGTGTCGTTTGATAACCGGAACAGGGTGTTGGGGGTGGACAGGATAGCGGTGGGAACAGTGAACGCTAACCTGGTGCACCCCAGAGAGACGTTTGACGCGGCTATCCGCCGGAACGCGACGCATATCGCGGTGGCGCATAATCACCCGTCGGGGGATCCATGCCCAAGCGAGGCGGATATTGTGGTGACTAAGCGTCTGGTTGAAGCAGGGAAGTTAATGGGCATTCAGCTGCTGGACCATGTCATTTTTAGCAAGACGCGGGTGTATAGTTTTAAGGAGAATGGGTTGCTTTGATTTGTAACGTACGTTATAATGTACATATCCTAAAAGAAAATCTTATGGACTCAAGAAATACCATATCCCTTACAGAGGCCCGCAAGCGAATTTTCGACCTGGCTAAGGAGGTGCAAAAACCAGGGACTATTTATATTTTGACCGAGAAGGGTCGGGCGAAAGTGGTTATGCTATCGGCCGAGGAGTTTGAATCCTGGCAGGAGACTATTGAAGTTATGAATCAATTTCCTGATTTAGATAAGGACGTTGAAGAAGCAGAGAAGGATTTAAGGCAAGGGAAAACAGTTTCCTTGGAAGACATCCTGGCCGAGCATGGCTATGTGCTGGCCGACAAAGGAAAGGAAGTTTATGCATCGCGTAGAGTTAACAAGAAGCGCAAAAAGAGATCTCGAAAAAATACCCAGGAAACATCAACGGCGGATTGACGCGGCGTTGGTGTTTATTGGGGAGGATCCATACAGGGGCAAAAAGCTGCGTGGTGATTACAGAGGCTACTATTCGATACGAGTTGGATCTTACCGAATAATTTATACCAAAAGAAAGTTGCTGCTGGTTTTGGTTATCCGTGTCGGGCAGCGGCAAGGGGTGTATAGGTGAGTGTTGATTTCCACTACGCGGACGCGATATACTACGACCGTATGAGTGGTGGTAGTAGATATGATATAGGATACTTTGGGGATTATTCGCGGGTGGCGATGAAAATTTTGTCACACATGGTGTTGATGCGCTCAAAAAAGAAGGGTTTGTTTAATTCAGATGACTTGGGTGAGATTGTTTCTTTGAGTGGGCGTGAGATTAGTGGTGTTTTGAGTTCGTTTGCTAAGCGTGATGGTATGCCGTTGATCATAAAAGCGGGTACGATTGATGTGGACTAGGAAGGGAGGTCGTTTAATCGGCCGAAGCAGTTGTGGATGTTGAATCCAGCGTTGACGGAGAATGATTTGAGGCAAGTCAGGACTTCGTTGGAACAGTTGCTGGCGGTGGAGAGGATTGAGTCTTAGGAGATAGTTATTATGGCTAAAGCAAAAACAAAAAAAGAAAAGCAGCAAAAATCACTGGAGAGTCGATTGTGGGAAGCGGCGGGAAAGATGAGGGCGGAGTCGCCGCTGCGGCTGAATGAGTTTGCCGAGCCGGTTTTAGGTTTGATTTTCTTGAAATTCGCCGATGTACGGTTTGTGACAGCGAGGGAAGAGATAGAAAAAGAGAGAGAAAAGCGCAAGACGCGGCGGCAGCGGCCGGTGACGGCGACTAATTATCAAGCGCGAGGAGTTTTGTATATTCCTGATGAAGCACATTTTTCACATTTAATATCTCTTCCTGAAGGAACTGATGTTGGCAAGGCAGTGAATGAGGCTATGAAGATGATTGAGGAGGAAAACAAGGAATTGGCCGGGGTGTTGCCGAATAATTATAACCAGCTGGATAACAATACGTTAATTACGTTGCTAAAAAACTTTAATCAGATTCCCGATGGCATTGAGGGTGACGCGTTCGGTAGGATTTATGAATATTTCCTGGGTAAGTTTGCGTTGGCTGATGGGTCACGAGGCGGGGAGTTTTTTACGCCTACTTCGATTGTTAAGCTGATTGTTGAGGTTATTGAGCCATATCACGGCAAGATTTATGACCCGGCTTGTGGGTCGGGCGGTATGTTTGTGCAGTCGCACGAGTTTGTTAAACGACATCTGGAAAATGGTAAAAAAACAAAAGCGTCTCGGGAGATATCACTGTATGGGCAGGAGAAGACGGAGCAGACTATTCGCATTGCCAAGATGAACCTGGCAATTCATGGGCTGTCGGGTGATATAAAGCAGGGCAATACGTATTATGAGGATTTGCATCGCAGCCTGGGCAAGTTTGATTTCACCATGGCTAATCCCCCGTTCAATGTGAAAGGAATTGACATGGGGCGGATTAAGGATGATCCGCGGTTTGCGTACGGGGTGCCGCGGGCAGATAACGGCAACTATATTTGGATTCAGCATTTTCTAGCTTCTTTGAAAGACAAGGGCCGGGCCGGGTTCGTGATGTCTAATGCTACTAGCGACGCTGGGCATAGTGAGAAAGAAATTCGCAAGAAGATTATCGAAGACGGTGTAATTGATGTTATGGTGGCTGTTGGTCCGAACATGTTTTACAATGTGCCGTTGTCGGTTACGTTGTGGTTTTTGGATAAGGGGAAGAAGGCAGATCGCAAAGATAAAATTTTGTTTATCGACGCGCGGAATATTTATCGGCAAGTTGATCGGGCGCATAGGGATTGGACGGATGAGCAGATAGAGCAGATTGCCGGCATTGTGCGCAGCTATCGAGTCGAGAAAGGAGCAAAAAAATATGAAGACGTGAAAGGGTTGTGTAAGATGGCAACACTTGATGAGGTTCGCGAAGCCGGCTATTCGCTTAACCCTGGCCGCTACGTTGGTACGGAAGATAAAGACGATGACGATGGCGAGCCGTTTGAGAAAAAGATGAAGCGATTTAAGGGAGAGTTGGGAGATTTATTCAAAGAGGGAAGGAAGTTAGAGAAAAGAATTGTTGATGATTTGGATATGTTGTTATGAGAGTTGAAGTAGACCAATCGATAAAAATTGAACAAATGAGCAGAGACACAATTATAGGATTGTCCAATGATATTCAGTATGTTGTAGTTTTGCCGAGCAGGGTGAAGAGAAAATTACAGGAAGATTTTCGCCTGATTGGCAGACCTAAGCTTTTCCGATACCGCGTTTTTATGGCAGGTGTGGTTTTGTTACTTAGGTACGCGGGCGTGGGTGATAAGTTGAGTATTAGACTTGACAGGGAGTACGCGGGCAAAGAACGTGCTTTTGTTAGTATGTTTTTAGAAATGTGGAGTCGCGGTGATGGGGTGGTGCCCCCTTTTGAGATTAGTGAAATCGGCAAGAGCTCATCGGCTCACAATGTATGTTTTCAGGTTTTGAGGGGTAAAAGAAAGGCTAATCGTGTTTTAACCTATGGAGAAATTAAGCGATTATCTTTGCCATAAAAAAGCCCGGGTGCTTATGCGCGCCGAATGGATACGGCGGTGAGGCACCCGAGGGCTATTTACATTGTACGTGTATGTCAAACATTGTCAAGAACAAAAAGAGAACTATTGAACTTACCAAGGAGCAGTTCTTGGCGTTGTTGAAAGCTGTCTATCTGGGTAACTGGATGGCGAATGCCTATAGGGTAGAAGGCAGGAAGAAGGAATATGAAGAAATTGAAGATTATATTTTCTCGCACGCCAAGAAATTTGGATTTTCGAAGTATGTTGATGATGAGCTTATGAATGAGGGTCGTTTCTTTCCCACACGCCAGTTTGAAGGATTAACGGACGTGGAGAGCTTGCGGCAAGAGTACGACGACGAGACTTTCTGGGATGAGCTGATTCATCGTCTCGCCTGGCGGGATGTGGTGCGAGAATACGGAGAGAAATCGGTACAAAAAATGGATGGCATGGAGCGAGTGACAAAAATTGATGAGGCTCGAAAAAAATACGAGGAGATTTTTTGCGAGCTTGGGCTGGACGCGGTGGAGGTGAAGGATAATTACAAAAACAAATCTTGACAGGATTTTTTATGTAGTAGTATAGGATGTAGTGCTACATCAATACCTAATACTTAACTTAAATATATGACTGATCAAAACTTCAAATTCAAAGCGCGCATTCCCTGGAATAAAAATAAAAAGCTGACAAAAAAGCATAAAGAGAATATTTCAAGGGCCAGAAAAGGCAAGCCGGCTTGGAACAAGGGGTTAAAATGGCCGGAGGAAGTTAAAGAGAGGATAAGGCAAACTACCCTGAAGCAATATAGGCCATAGTAAATTTATGAGCACTGAAATCATTTTATCAATTTTGTCTTTATTTGGGCTGGGTGGCATTATTGGAGCTTACATCAATCATTTATTTGAGGTTAAGAGGGAAACTCAACGGAGAATAGCAGAAAGAAAGGAAACTCAATATAAAATCTTTCTTGAGAATTTAATTGGTTTTTTTGATGGGTGGGAAGATAGAGATAAGCAAAACAGATTTATGGAAGAGTTGTATACACATGCGCCACTATATGCTTCGGATGAGGTTATCAGATTATCGAATAACTATCTTACTTATACTTAATAAATAGATTAATGGGGTTAATGAGGTCCCCACTTCGCTAAAGCTTCGTGGGGCAAACAGGCCCGGACGCCTGGCTGCGTTGTTGACAAGGGGGGAGTAAAGGAGAATAGTGGGGATGGATTTGTACACTGACAGACAGATGTTTTCGAGGAGATGGCATAATGGAATGGATAGCAGGAAGCGGGATGTTGTTGCTCATAGTTGGCATTGTTTTCTGTCTTTTGCGTGAAAGAAAAGACACGAAGGAGCAGGAGCAAAGAGCCGCTGAGAGACAACCAGGGATTAGGACGAGGGGTTTAGTAGAACATGAGTGTTATTACTGTGGTGCTGTGTTTTACAGTAACCCTGGTGGGGAGACAACCTCGGAGATGAAGTTGACGGAGAAGTGCCCCGGGTGCACAGACTTTTTAAAAATGATGCATTAAGTTTTTGTTTTAAAGCCGCCCCCGGGCTTTTTCTTTATTCGCCTTCCAGCCCGCGTAGGCCAAAGGCAGCAGGAGAATAATTAGCCCCAGGAAAAGAACTTCTTTGAGGCTTCTTAGCACAGCCCAACGATTGGCTGTTTTTAGCTGGGCTTCAATTTCTGCCAGGCTGGCTGTCGATGCGCCTAAGCCGCTTCTTGATTTACTGCCGCGTGTCTTTTCCTCCAGCAGATTGAACGCTACTGCTGGATTTTTTATTATCTACGGGGCCTTGAATTTGTGTCTCCTGTGTGGTATAGTGTGTTGGTGAACAAAAAAGAAGCTAATGAGGTGGATGTTAATTTGGTAGGGACACCTACTAAAGTTTTTGTTGAGTATTACAACAAAAATATTCCTGACGCTTTTCCCCGCGCCACGCTTAAGACATTAGAAAAATTTCAAACTTTGTACCCCTCGCTATTCAAAGAGGGTTGTGAATGGACTATCAATAAGCATAGAAAAAAGCTGATGGACTGGCTTTCTTCATACCGGGAGGAATAGGGGGATGAATAAGGCGCTTTCGGTGACAGAATTTGTCAGCGCTGTTGATGATGATTTAATTGTTTTTGACGGGGTGATGGTAGAGGGGGAGGTAGATGAGTTTAATATCAGCGGAAATAAGTGGGTACGGTTTACATTGAAAGACAAAGAAAGCAATGTCCGATGTTTTATGACAGTTTGGGACCTGAAGACGGAAATTGAAAATGGCATGATGGTGCAGGTGACGGGCAGACCAAGACTGACACAAAAATGGGGGTTCAGTTTTAATTTAAAGTCAGTGCAGGCGGCCGGCGAGGGGTCGCTCAAACGCGCGTTTGAATTGTTGAGAAAAAAATTAATGGCCGAGGGTATGTTTGCAGCCGAGCGAAAACGGATATTGCCGCGATTTCCCCGACACGTCGCACTGATTACATCTCGCGAGGCGGCGGCCTACGCAGATTTTTTGAAAGTGCTGCAGGCTCGCATGGGAGGCTTGACGATTTCATTTATTCATACGCAAGTGCAAGGCGAAGACGCCCCCCGCCAAATTATTGAAGCCCTCAAGACCGCCAATGCCGGCCTTAATAATCTGGACGCGATCGTGTTGGTGCGCGGCGGAGGGAGTTTGGAGGATTTGCAGGCCTTTAATGATGAGTCTGTAGTGCGGGCTGTGGCGTCATCGCGAACTCCCATTATTGTCGGGGTGGGACACGAGAGGGATATAACATTGGCTGAATTGGCGGCGGATGTAAGGGCTTCCACTCCCAGCAACGCGGCTGAGCTACTGGTGCGATCGCGCGAGGAAATTAAACGGGAAGTTGAAGGAATGCATAAGGGATTGGCTAATGCTCTAATCGACCAGATAAAAACGCGAGGTGCAGCTATTGAGGGAGCAGTTAAAATTGTTAGTTATACTTTAAGGAATCGCTTACAAACTACCCAACAAAAAATAATTCAACTGCAGCGTATGTTGGGCTCGCTATCGCCGCAACAAACACTGAAAAGGGGCTATAGTATTACGCGCGGAGCTGACGGGAAGATACTTAAGGATGTAACTAAAATAACAATTAAGGATACAATAACAACACAGTTGAGCGAGGGATTAGTTAATTCATCTGTAATTAAAACAAGTAGAAATAATTTATGAGCGGAAATAAATTTAATTTTTCCAGGGGATATGAGGAGCTGGAAAAAATTGTGGCGGATTTTGAGTCACGCGAGCTGGATTTAGAAAAAGATCTGCCGCAATTTGAACGCGGCCTGGAGCTGGCCAGTAAGCTACAAAAGCGACTAAAGGAAATTGAAAATAAAGTTATTGAAATTGACAAGAGATTTAAGGGGTGAGAATAGTTTAAACAGCGGGGGCTTGAATGGCCGCGACACAGCTTCTAGGGCTTGTATTTTACAGGTTTATTTTGCGGCGGAGGATGCCGGTGAGTTCATGCATTTCGGGTATTTTCCATAAGTAGGCACCGGTGAAGTAGACGGCGGCGCCGGCCAGAGTTGGAACCAACAACTGCAGGAATAAGGAGAGCTGGTGAATACTGGTTAGGTTGCGGCTTGGGGGTAAAGCGATAGTAACGACGGCGGCCAGAGCCAGGGCCAGGGCGGCAATTTTCAGGTAGGTGCTGTGCCAGAAAATTATTTTCAGGTTAGGGATAAAGCGGGTGAGATACAGGAAGTATAGTAAGGCGATGCTTAAGGGAACCAGGGAGGAGGCGAGCGCCAGCCCGGCGTGGGCCAGGGGAGGAACTAACAAAACAAACAGCGCTATAGCAACGGCTTGGGAGGCGATGCTTACGGCTACAGAAGCGCGAGTTTCCTGTAAGGCCAGGGTGGCGTGGCCGAGCACGGAGCCCACGCCGTTCACGGGTAGCCCTAAGCTTAAGAAGAGCAGGGCGAGGCTGGTCATAGCGGCGTCCTCGGCGCTGAATGAGCCACGCTGATACAGAAAGGAAATTAGCGGCTGGCGAAGGATGATTACGCCAACAATAATGGGAATGGTGGTGAAAGTAATTAACCTGATAGCGCCCGCTATAGTGCGGCGGACGCCGACAAAGTCGCGGCGGGCGGCTTTGGCAGACAGGGTGGGGTAGATAACCATAGTAACGGAGGTGAGAAAAATTATAGTCAGGAGCTGGGTAATTTTCTCGGCGAATTTAAGAGCGGCCAGACTGCCCGGGGTGAGCTCGGACACCAGGACACGATAAACGATGCCAGCGCCTCCCGTCACCAGCACGGACATTATGAACGGATAAACGAGAATAAGCAGGCGTTTGATGGCTGGATCTAGTGGCTTAAAGACGAGGCGATAGGAAAGTCCCTGGCGGCGCAGTCCCCACAACAGGAAACTTAATTGAAGGACGGAGCTGATAACGGTGCCAAGAGCCAGAGCAAAAATGCCAATGGTTTTTACCAATAGGAGGATAACAATAATTGATGTAGCAGGAGCGATAAGGCGCAATAGGGCAGGAATGGCAAATTGCTTTAGGGCATGAAGCATGGCGGTGGTCAGCTCAACCAGGTATAGAAAAAGGAAGGCAGGCAGAAGTACGCGCAGAAGCTTAATAGTCAGAGCGGACGTTGTAGCATCAAATCCGGGAGCGATGAAGTGGATAAATGGTTCAGCAAAAATACCCAGCAGAAAAATGAGGATAATAAAAGCGGCGGCGGTTAAGTGAAATAGGTTGAGGGCTAAGTGCCAGGCTTGCTGTTTTTGTCCCCGGGTTAGACGTTGAACAAACATAGGCAGAAAAACTGCTGTAATTGAGCCACCTAAGAGGAGTTTGGAAAGGAGTTCCGATGAGGAGAGGGCCATAAAGTAGGCATCGGTTTGTGCGGAGGCGCCAAAATAATAGGCGACGAGAAGCTGGAGGATAAAGCCAATAAGCGCGCCGCCGAAGGCGGTGATACCAATCAGGCTGGCCGATGCGGCTGTCTGCTGAAATTCTGACTTCACAGTAATTTATGTTCGATGGTAAAGGCGGCGACCTGCCATAAATCGAGAAGGGTGATCAGGAAAATGAGAAAAATTACCGTGGCAACAATCTTGTCTTTGGCGTGGTGAGCTGGTTGCAAATAAAGCCTTAAGCCGTGTAAACCAAAGGCGGCAAAATAGGCTAGAGCGAAAGTGGTTAGAATGATGAAATGCGGTGGAGCAAACAGCCCCAATAAACCTATCAGGACAATTAACTTGCAACGCTTACCTTGCCAGGCAAGGCCGATCAGAGCCAGGATTAAGGCAGGAATGCCAACATAGCTGCCGAAATGATCCCAGGTATAACCGGGGACTTTTTGGCTGTCTGGTATCTGGTTTGGGTCGAGAAAGATGTCGCGAAAATTAGCGTGCCCGCTGGGCATAGAGAGGACTGAATGCCAGGAACCAAGAAATAATATAATGATGGCGGCTAGAAGAATGGCGGGGAATAATTTACGCCGGCGGATGGAAAGTAACAAAGGAAACAAAGCGAATAGAGCGTAATATTCTCGGCCAGCCATGGCGTGTAGGGGCAGCCAGGTAGTGAAAGCAAAGACATGCCCGCCCAGGAGAGCGGATAAAAGCGATACTTTGCGCTCACGCAATAGCATGGTCATGCTGGCCAGAGCCAGGACAGCGTAGATAAATGTTATCAGGGGCACGTTGCCGCGAACTAAAGCTGGAGCAATAAACAGGACAGATGACCCCAGAACATATAGAGGTAATGTGGCCGAGTTACTGCGAATAAGCAAAAGGGCGGCTAAAATAAGAAGCAACCCGCCTAGCTGTAAGGCTAGATAGGGACGCCACTGGTAATAAACCTGGTAAGCGGCGGGGGCTACCTGGACCTGGCCGTCCACTTTTAACTCAACGTTATCTGTAGAAAATGTTTCATCTGGTTGGCGCTGTTGCAGGCGCAAGGATTTGCTCAATGAAGGAGGAACGGAGATATCAACGGTAACCTGGTCGCCATGAGTGACGGCCAGGGGACTGGAAAAACGAACCTGGGTGAAGTTCTCTCCATCAATAACAGCAGTTGATATGGTGTGCTCAACCAGCTGCTGATCACCTTTGCTAATACGTAAAGTAATATTGTCATGGGGAATATCTTCCACCAACGGTACGAAGTATAGTCCCAAACGGGTAATACTGGATCGGGTAGCAATAAATGTTTGTTGGTAAGTGCTTTCACTGTTTAGCACAATGCCGTTGTCTGCACCTGGAGTAGTGGTCAGGGTAATAAACAAGCGGTCTGATTTTACGGACATTAAAAAGGAGCCGACAACAACAAGGACAATAATAATTAAGAAGCGGGTTTTTCTAGGCAGGCTTTTCATTGGTTAATTTACTTCTTAGATAGTTTTTAAGTTCAACTCTGGTGGGGCGAGCAAGGCTCACTTCGGCGTCAATGCTATTTAATTCCCAGTACGTGGTATCTGATGTGCCTTCGTATTCTGTGGTCCAGTCGGTGGAAGTAAAAAACATAAGATCAACGGAACCGTTGCTATCAATGATTTTATCGGTTAAGGGAATGGTGACGGTGCGGGTTATTGTAGTTTCCTCCCCGGCCGAGTGATAAAGTTCATGCTTAGCATAGCTTAACCAAAACGCATTTTCACGGATGCCGACTCGGATTAAGTTGGTGTTGTGGGGAGTGAGAGTAATCGTAAGAGTAATTTTTTTGGCCAGTGGTGAATTTTTCAGGTATATATCCGCATGAGCTAATTTTTCGGTGATTATTTGACTGTTGTTCCGGCGGGCAAAGGGTATGCCGTGAATGTTTTCTATGACGGCAACATCACGCTCTCCGGTGCTTACCTGCGGTATAAAAATTATTATCAGAACTGCAACAATGCCAATAATTATTAATACTTCGATTTTCATAGTTTAGGGCGGAGACGGGCTAAACGAGCACGGTCGGCGGGCTTAATTTCTCCCAAGGTATATAAAGCTAGCAGGTAAAGTGCAAAAACAAATAAATATTGAGGAATCAGAGTGAGCGGGGAGGCCTGCCAAAGGTAAGTGGGAATAATAGCAATGGCGGTAGCGATGAGAATGTTAATCGTACTGCGCAGGGGTACGGGGATGCGAAGAGCGCGAAAGGTGTATATGGAAATCATGGTCAAACCAACCAGAGAAGAGATGGTTGTTTGCCAGGCGGCGCCGATGAGGCCGAAGCGGGGAATGAGCAGCCAGCCCAGAACAGCGCTTAAAGCAAGAATGATAATTGTCATGATCAATCCGACCCCCGCCCGGCCTGCGCCGGCTATAATATTAGATAACAGCAGGAAGAAGGCCAGAGCGCCCAGACCGACCATTAGTATTGTCAGCGGTGCTGCGGATGAAAAATAATCACTGGAGTAAAACAGGATAACAAGACTTTTGCTGGTGGCAGCAGCCAGGGCAACACCGGGGACAATAATGGCGATGAGGTAGCGGAGAGTGTCACGAATAAAGGCGGCGGCGCGATCGCGGGAGGCTCCTGGCCTGGTTAGGGCGGAGACACTGGGCAGAAGAATAAAAGCCAGTCCGTGAAGGAGAAGGTAAGGAATGCGAGCTAAGGTAACTGATGCATTGTAGTATCCGGCCAGGACATCATCTTTTAGTAGTGCTTTGACCATAAACAAGTCGAGGCTAATTAGAATTTGCAGGCCAATGAGGATGAAGACATACGTACCGGCAAAGGATAGGAATAATTTAAGAGGAAGGCGGAGACTGTCGGCGCCGCCCATGCGTCGAGTCCAGTACCAGCCGAGGACGGCGGCGATGACTCCGCCGACGGCAAAGCCGGCAAAAGCGCCATAAACTCCGATGATATAAATAAGTGATATGGCTCCAGCCAGCTTGGTCACGGCATAAATCGAAGTGAGCGCGGCTTGTTTGTTGAAATGGTGCATGCCACTCAAAAACTGTATATATACCTGGTAGAACGCCTGGAGGAGAACGATGAGGGAGACGAAACGAATAAAGTCTATAAGGGAGACGTCACCCAGCAAACGGGATAAAAAAGGAGCAGCAATAACTGTTGCCAGGGCAACGATCAGAGCGGCGACAGTCTGAAGCCGCAAGGCCTGGCGAAGAATACTTCTGGCGTGTTGCTCATTTTGAGCAACAAAACGAGAGACGCCCATGGGTATGCCGAAGGTAAGTACCATGCCGGCAATGGTCTGCAGAGACAGAACGATGCCGAAGATGCCATATGAAGCAGGCCCCAGGGCACGGCCGATCCAGAGATGTGTAACATAACCCAGGCTAAGTACTACAGCCTGGGCGGCAACGAGAGAGACGGCTCCGGTTAAACGTGATTGCTTCATGGGGTGCGAGCTGGCCCGAGAGCTATCAAGTCGATATTAATAGGTTGCTGCAACGGGTTATCAATAATAATGGTGATAAAACCCTTGTCGTCAAACGGAACATCGCGTGCGCCTATTTTTACCGGAGTACCATCGAGGGGAAGGGGGAGGCACGTTCCAGTGGGAGTAATGATTTGTACGGGACTGCCGGCGGAGGCCAGTACGACGAGTTCAAGACTGGTATCAGGCCGGCCGGTTTTTTCTTTATCCCACAAAACACTGACGTAATCGCCGACATTAAACTGCAGAGGGATGAAGGGGGAAGTGGTGGTACGGAAGGTGTGCCGACCGTCATATTCTGGTTCAGACAAGCGGGTGCTGCGCAGACTAGCCTGAAGATGCTCAAAAGTGTCTTCGTCGTCGCCGATGTCGTTGGCCAGTGTACTGGCTCGTAGAAGCCAATGCGTCGGCGCCTCCTCAACACCGGGTGTTTTTCCGGCGCCACCCGCCGCCTGATATAACGTTACATCATCTGCTCTGGTTACTTCAGCCAGCGCCGGGTTGTATTGAAAACCTGTGCTACTGCTTTTTTCTATGCCGGTCAGCCAGGTAATGTTATGTTTGTTCATTAGTTGGGCAATGGCTGGCTGGCCGCCAAGAGAAAATATTTTTTCGAAGTCGAGTTGTTTGAGATACAGGCTTTTGCGCTCGGCGGACTGGTGTGCTTCATCCATTTGTCGGGACAGATCAGACGCTATGCGAGTGTACATGGAATGTCCCGACAGAACGAGCCAGGAAGCGGAGCGACGGTTGTAATCGTCTATTAGCACCGCCCCGCCTGATTGTTTTTTCAGATAATCTATTAAGGCAAGCTGGCCCTGGGTCAGCGTGGAATTTGTGCGGATGGTGTGGGATATGTTGTAGGCTTTGGCGGTGGAACTGGCGGCGGGGATGATGATGAACAGAGTTAGAGTAATAAAGGCTAAACGGCGAAGGCCTGCTCGAGAAATTTGTTTTATATATTCAGTAAGCTTCAGCACAAAATAAGATGCGGTAATACTTAAAGGAATGACGGAATACAGAAGGGCACGGACTGGAGGAATATCTAGCCCTAGGCGTGGACCTTGCGAAAGTAAAAGTATGATTATTGTGCCTAGGATAAAAACAGCGGCGGGCAAGTCTGTCTTTTGTTTTGCGCTGGTTTTCTTAATCATTAGAATTAGGCCAGCTGTACCTGTCAGGAACCAGATAATGCCCATAGTTTGCGGATAATCAAGGATGTTTGGAGTTAAATCCAGTAAGTGAGGCGTAGCGGTGAAAAGATGGGGAATTTTTTGCTGCAAACCTAAAGAACAGCCAACGATTACTATGAGAACCAATCCGAGGAGAAAGGGCGTTAAATATTTTTTGTGGCTGATCATGAAGATAAGCAGGGCGGGCAGAAGAGCAAAGGCGGCGATAAAGGCGGAGAATTGATGAGTAATAATCAGAGCAACGGCAACGGTTATGAAAAAAATGGCCTCACGAGTACGCCATTTTTTGATGAGGCGAATAGCAAAAAACAATAAACCAAAGAGAAGCACCTCGCCAGCTATGTTCTGAAAGTGATAACCCGGTTCTTTTAAATACCTAAGAAAGCGGAAGTGAGTCAAAGTGAGGAAAGTGGGCAGAAGCAGAAGAATGGGATGTGTTTTTTGGGGAAATATTTGCCAGGCAATAGCCGCGGCGATAAAGGCGGCGATTAAGCTCAAGAGGATGGCCAGGAGGCCAACGCTGGTTAGAGGATTTATTGACAGCGCTGGGGCAAACCACATGACAAAAGCGGTTATGACATGAAGTCCAGGGGTATAGAAATCTACCGGATCACGATTGAGCAGCTGCTGTGACGGACTATAGTCGGGCAGTTTTTTGGTCCCAAGAATCTGATTAGCCCAAATAATAGCTTTCTGGGAATCGCCGGTGGGCAGGCCGTCGTGATAAAGAAAAAACAATACACTAAAAATGATAAAAAGATAGAGAAATAAAACTATCAATAGCGCGGCACTTTTTGATGTCATGGCTGAAAAAGTTTAATATACTTTTTGCCTAAGTTGTGCCAGGTGAATTGCCGGGAATGGCCGCGCAGAGCGGCTTGGTCATCGGGGGTTAAGGGCTGCTCAAAAAGGGCAGCTATTTTCATTGTATAGTCTTTCGGGTTGGCAGGCTCGGCAAAAAAGCGCTGATGAAGTTTTACCGGTAATAAATAGGGGCGAATACCGACGTCGCTAGTGACAACAGGCAGGCCATAGGCGCCGGCCAGCATGACACGAAAACTACTTTTAGCGCGGTTGGCAATACCGGCATCGATGGGATCGATTAATATCGGCGCTTGCATCAATAGTCTTTCGACATCACCGGCAGTAAACCGGCCGTGCCAGCGTACGTGCTGTTTTAGTCCCTGCCTGGCAAGCTGGTTTTTCAGTTTGTCAGCATCATCTCCGTCGCCGGCGATGTGGAGCCGGGTGTCGGGAAATTTTTCTATAAGCTGCGCTAGGATGTCGGGGAGGAGGTCAACGCGATGACCGGAGGAGATGGACAGGCTGCCGATGTAGAGAAGCGACGGAGTCGCAGCAGGTCCCGCCTTCGCTAAAGCTACGGCGGACAAGCCTGTTGGAATCATGACTACTTTTTTCCTGTTTTGTGTCAGCTGGGTAAAGTGGTCTTTGAGGAAGGGGGAAGCGCAAACCACAATACTGGAGAGGTTGGCGCCGACTCGCTCGGCCCAGTGGATGGCGGCGCGTTGAGTGAATGAAGTTAAGACGTTGGCTGTCAGCTCGAAGTCGTCGACGTCGAGAATTATTTTTTTGTCTTTATTAAATAACGACCAGAGCCAGACGCCAAGGACGTTGTGGGGGAGTGATTTGACGATGATGACAACGTCTGGTTTGAGATAATAAAGGCTGGCTGCTGTTTTGACAGCAACGACGAAAAGATGAAAGGCGAGTGGGAGGCCGGTGAGTCTAATTTTGCCTTGAGTAGTGCGGGTAAAAGGCTCGCGGCCGACGGAGTGCAGTTTGATATGAGGACTGGTTTTCTGGTTTTTACCAAGCACGAGAACGTGCACCTGTCCCTGATCCGCCAGCTGGTTAGCTAATGGCAATACGCGGCCAATAACGGTGGGTCCGCGTGGAGACATGGTGGTAGCAAAAACTATGGTCATGGGTTTAGTTGAAGTATGACTTTTACCGCAAAAAACGCCATTTGGCAAGGTGGGAGTAGCCAAGTCCTATCGCTGTTACTTTATCTTTCTTATTAATGGCCAGATCTGTAAAGCGGTTTTGATCAAAGTTTTAGTGTCCAGTTTGCTGCCATCTTTTGATTCCCATTTGATGGGAAAGTTCCTGATTGTGTAGCCGGCCTTGACGGCTTTGTAGGCAATTTCGGCATCGAATAGCCAGCGCTCTTCGATGAGGCTTGTGAATAGTTTACGGGCGATATCCTGATGGTAACCCTTGAAACCGCACATGGTATCTATTTGTCCCAGACCAAAAAGACTCATGTATTTCCGGTAAGTGAAGCCGGATAATTGGCGTAGCAGGGAGTGGCGTCGCGTTTGGGCGCCTGTCATCCAGCGATTGCCGATGGCTACCTGGGCTTGCTGCAGGGCGTCGGTCATCTTGGGAAGCTCGGTGATGGGAGTGGCGCCATCCGCGTCCATGAAAATAATATAGCTGCCACTGGCGGCCATGACGCCGGTTTGAACGGCGGCGCCTTTGCCTTTGTTCTGGCTGTGCTTGAGAACGCACAGCGGCAGGCGACTGCTGAATTTTTCGGCCACGATGACGGTAGCATCGAAGCTGCCGTCGTCTACAACCATGATTTCCTGTATGTCTTGCTGTCTTTGACTGGTGTAGTCAACTATGGATTCCAGAAAAACGCCCAGTCGTTTTTCTTCGTTATAAGCGGGGATAATGAGTGAGACGTTCATGGGACTACATTGCCATATTGGTAAAGATTTGTCATTGTATGGGCATGATTTTGTCGATTGCTTTATTGGGGTTGGCGTCATTAATCGCCAGCGGGGTGTTGTTTCGCCATCAGCGGGTTTTGACGTATTTGGCGGCGGCGGGGGCACTTTTTGAGGGTCAGTGGCTTTTATTAACATTACTTGACCGGACAGTATTGCTCTCGGTCAGTTCTGCCAGAGTATATGTTTTAGGAGCCTTTTTGTTGCTGGTCATCTGGATATTTTTTCGCCAAGGATGGAGCTGGCCATATTTTTCCGGCACAGGAAGCGGCCGGCGTGATGTAGTGGCGATGGTTGTATTGTTAGTGGTCCTGCCTGGAGCCTGGTTGGTGCTAAGTCACAATGGCTGGCAGGGAGACCAGTGGATTACCCACGGGTTTTATAATGGCGACACAGCCACTTTTATCTCTTTAGTACAACGGTCGCTAACGACTGACAGTCTGGTTGATACAAACCCTTTCGCGGGTGGCGGGGCGCTTGAGTATCCGACCTTGTTGCATGCCGGGGTGGCTGGATTACTGGGCTCGCTCGGCCTGGAGCTTAACTGGCTTTTCTTCCTGCCCGCCATGACGCTGATCCAGATTTTCTTAACGGTGCCGCTTTTCTTTTTATTGTGGGATGTGGTATTTCCGGAGTTCAACGAGAGATGGAAATTATGGTTTGGTGTGAAGTCGCGTTTGGTGGTTTTGGCGGGACAGGGGCTGATTGTACTGTTCGTGCTAGCTCTGTCGTGGGATAACTACATTTATCCGCAAAGTCACTTTTTTCTAACCGGACTGTTTTTGTTGCAGGTGGCGCTGCTGGCGCGAGATCGCGTGATGCCGGCCAGCGTAGTGGCCCTGCTGCTTATGCTATCAAATGCAGTAACGGGCACGGCGGCGGTGGCAATGGTTGCCACATATTACCTCTTGAAAGCAGCGGATAGGACATGTGCAGCGAGGCGGCGGGCTGGTTATTTAATCGGGACGGTTTGGTGGGTAATTGCATTTTTTTCTTTCATGCCAGGGGAGCCCACTTTTGGCCTGATACCTCATTTTTCTTACACGGCGGCATCGGCCATGATTCGTCTGGGCCCGGTTTTAGTTGCTTTGCTGATAGCGACTATGTTGGGGCTGGATAAACAAAAGTTTTTAACTACGGCAATATCAGTGCTGGTGATGCTGGCTTTTGCGACATTCTTTTTCTCGGCCAGAAATATTGTGGTGGAGAATGCCGAACGCTTTATTTATCATGCGTTACTGACTGGCTTCCCTTTATTGTTAGGCCCAGTAATTCGTCTGTGGTTCTGGCTGAAATTAGAGTTAATTGATACGGCGCAACCGCTGGCCCAGAGGGCGGCTGGCTGGTTTGCGGTAGCGGGTTTGCTGCTGGCAACTGCTCTGCCGGCTGGGGCCAGCGTAGCCAGCGCCCATGACAATTTAATGTTCAAGGACGAGCGGATAGTTACTTTAATGCAACACGATGCGCTGGCGTGGATAAAGGACAATCTGGAACCAGACGCTGTTATTTTGACCTCGCCCGAAGCGCCATGGATGGTACCAATATTTACGGGCAGGACTGTGGTGAGAGTCGATTCCTGGCTGTCCCCAGAGGACAAAACCTATGAGCAGATTGTGGCTGCGTTTGATGGAAATAGAGAAGCGCAGAAGCAGGTAGTGGAAGAGGCGGACTATTTACTTTTGAAACAGAATGAGCAAGAGTTGTGGGATCACGAAAATTATGTCCAAATCTTCGGCAACAAAAACGTCGATATTTACCGTCTCCGATGAAGTGACAGCGGTTTTGGGCAGCTGGCGGGTGGCTACACTGCTGCCAGGAGCGGGAGAGGGAAAAATGATTTTTTATCCCAAGCAAATTCACGGCGGTAATATCGCCACGGTTGAAAGTTTAATGCAGGGGCGATTGTCGGCAGATGGTATATTACTGAAGGATGCCGGAGTGAGTGGCGGGGTAAAAACGGCGGATTGTGCGCCAGTGGTCGTGGTGTCGGAAGAGGCGGCGGTGGTTCTACATGTAAGTCGCAAATCAATTGTCCGGGGACTGCTGGAAAATACGCTTACTCACATTGAGGCGAAAGATATATGCCATATCTTTATTGGCCCTCATATTTGCGAATATCATTTCAGTTTTGACGAAGAAGATGAACTGCTGCGGCAATTTCGGTATCGGTACCCGGGAGCAATGCATTTTCATAAAGGGAAGCTTTATTTATCGCTACGTAAGGCGCTGAAGAGCATATTCGATGATTGGCGAGTGCACCCGAGTAAAATTGTTGAGGACGGGCGTTGTACTTATGAGCAACTAGCCATGCCGTCATATCGGCGTTGGGGTGAGAGTGGTGGGGAGGGAAAGTTGGAGTTGCTTAGAACGATTATCTGGCGGGGAGAGTAATTAGCGACTGGTAATATTTGTCGGCCACAATGTCCCAGGAAAATTTATTAAATGTGTATTGACGGGAATTGCGGGGGGTAGAAATTGGTCGCCTTAGAATACGAGTCCAGGCTTCTGCGTCGCCACTGGTTACCAAAATGCCATTTTGATTGTTTTGGACGGCGTCGGGAATGCCGTCGATATCGGCGGCATAGACGGGGAGATTACACAAAGCGGCTTCCAGTAGTACCAGGCCGAAACCTTCGGTGTCGTTTTTAATTTTGATATTGGGCTGAATGAAGCCGTCGACTGTGTTGTACAGAATTTTAAGTTTAGCCGGCGATACTTTGCCGAGGAGGGTAACACGGCTTGAAACGTTATGCTGTTCAGCGGCTTGTTTAATATTGTCTACTTCGGGTCCCTCGCCTGCAATGATGTAGGTTATGTTTTTGGGTAAATGAGGCAGCACGTTGGTAATAAACCAGGCGTGCCCTTTGCGTTTAACCAGGCGGCCAACGGTTAGCAGGGTGACACAATTGCTGGTAGTTTTTTTGACTGTCGGGTCAAAAAAAATATCACTGATGCCGGGATTGATCACGGTTTGTGTGCCGAAAACACGCCAACGAGCAAGTATTGTGTTCACGTGGCGACTGATGGGAAAGTAAGCATCGAGGTGTCTAAAAAATAGCCTGAGGTATGTTTGGTACAAAAAGTTTGGGTAAGTAATATCCAATCCATGCACATTCACGGCGACCGGCTTGTGTAATATTTTTTTTATGAGCCAACCGGCTAGCGACAGCATGGGGTCGCTCAAGTGGACAACGTCGGCCCGACGAGCGGCCAGTAGAGCGCGGGGAATGACGGTGATAATAAACAGGGGGGAAGTGAGGCGGGAGCCGGTGTGTTTTATAATTTCACTATTGACGTTCGGATGTTTTGATACAGCCCGGATCAGTTCAAAGCTAAAACGCTCCAGCCCACCGGCACGCTCGCCGTAAGCGCGAGTAATAAAGAGGATTTTAAAATTCGACGATATCATGCCCTGTTTTTTCGTAGGCTTTTTTGCGCGTGAGATAGACTACTTTTTCTATCAGCAGACGGTTTCTGTGCTGCATGTCAGCTAACATAGCCAAAAATCCAAGGAGAACACCAACTATTATGAAAATACCGGAAATTTGGACGAGGGATCGATAGGGATAGGTTTGTCCTGTGTTAAGCCAATGAATAAGGAGGAAGACGTCGCCGGCTGCGCCAAGTAGAAAGATGAGGAGGCCTGGAACACCAAAGAAGGTGAGCGGATGATAGTCGCGAGCAGCGCGAAAAATAATGCTGGCAGACTTTAGACCATAGCGCCACAGATTGTTGGCGACCCGAGAGTGACCATATTTACGCTCCCCCCGCACTTTAAGGGGTACTTCAGCCATGGGGATAGCTTTTTGAGCTAAATCAATAAATGATTCCTGGGTATAAGTGAAATGGCCAAAGAGGATTAGGCGAAGAGCAGTTTCCCTGTTATAAGCCCTAAAGCCGCAGGAGACGTCCGTAAAGTGTTGTCCGGTGATGAAATTAATGAGACGCACCATCCACTTGTTGCCCCAAAGTTTTAGTAACGGCATTTGTGGTATTAATTTAGGATCAGCAAAACGCGTGCAGGTTACAAACCAGGCTTTTTGGTCCAGGATAGGTTGGATGAGTTTAGGAATGTAGCGGGGATTGAACTGGCCGTCGGCGTCTATGTTGACGACAATATCGGCACCCATTTCGAGAGCTTGTTGCAGACCGGTATGAAAGGCGGCGCCTACGCCCATAGGGCTGGGATGGTGAACAACATGAGCGCCGGCTGCAGCTGCCAAGTTGGCAGTTTCGTCTGTAGAACCATCATCAATAACCACGACTTCTACTGCGCCGATGCCGGGAATTTGGCGCGGTATGGTATTAATAACGCCAGCTACAGTGCGCTGCTCGTTTAAGGCAGGAATGATGACGATTAGCTTGGCGGTGTTTTGCATAGAGGGTTACACTACTAGTAGAATACTATTTGTCAATATAAGCTAATGAGGCATGCGTGGATATAACTATATTTTGAGGGTGGCTGGTTTGGTGATTGTCGGTGTTTTTATGGTATCAACACCGGTCGGCGCTAAAACCCTGGAAAGCAGGGTTAATGAAGCGTTTCGGGGAGTTTATGGAAAGAGTCCGACGGGAGCTGAAAACACATACTGGCTGGGGCGCGTAGTTAAAGGAGAAAAGACATCTTTTGCCGCGTTACAGGGTGCTATGTTTTATCACAAGGCGCGGGGGAAAACCGTGGGTAGCGCCCGAGTTAACGAGGCAACGACAGATGCAGGCAATGATGACAAGGCAACTTTGATTAAAGATACGTTACCGCTATTCGTGCAAATTTATGGCAACGATCCGACAAACACGGAGAAGGCATGGTGGCGCAGGCGAATATCGTGTAATGAAATAACTACCCACAAAGCACTGATAGGTTCTATGACGTACCACAAGTCAGAGAAAGCGCGGAAAGGAAGCGATGGTATTTGCGGTAGCACGGCGGCGACTGGAAGCTCGGGCGGCGGTATTGTACGCAAGGCGATAGCCGGCATTAGCGACCATCCGATGGGTGACCAGGTGCGGATAGCTATTTATAAAACGGACGGCCGAGCCATACACGTTACGGCCAATGGCAAGTATCAAATTAGAGAAGGGGCTTCTAAAATATTGGGGACGTTGGGCAAGGATGATGTCGTACAAGTAAGTTGGTCGGGAGGCAAGTATCATGTGCGAGGGAGTGGAGTAAGTTTTGACACTAAAGATAAAATACGGCTGGTGCCGCTAAATCAGGCAATCATGCAAATCAAAAATTACTCGGATCCGTCAGCAACGTATCCCGGTAAAAATTATAACCGTTTTCGCGGAGTAATTGAGATCCGAAAAGATGATGCCAAAAATTATCTGTGGGCGATTAACGAACTGCGGACAGAGTACTACTTGCGTGGATTGGCGGAAACTTCCGGCAACGGGCCAGCAGAATACCTGAAAGCACTGGCTACGGCGGCGCGGACTTACGTGCTGTATCACAAGGTGGTAACGGGCGGACGGTCAGTTAGCGGCGGCTGGGACATTGATAATACAGCTGACGATCAACTTTATCGAGGCTACGAGTATGAAATAATTACGCCGCGTATGGCTAGTGAGTTTGCCAAGACGAAGGGCGTATTGGTAACAGACAGCGAGGCGGATAATCCGGTGTCCACAGTGTATTTTTCTGATTCTGACGGGCGGACGCGGAGTGCCAAAGAAAAGTGGAACACGAATCGTTTTCCTCATCTGCAGCAATCGGTAAAAGATCCGCATCATGTGGCTAGTACATGTAAGGGTCATTGTGTGGGCATGAGTGCGCAGGGGGCTTATGGATTCGCCGACAAGGACAGCTGGAGCTGGCAGAAAATTCTTAAGTATTACTACAAAGGGGTAAAACTAGTGAAAGCGTATTAGGGAAAAGTGTGGTAGAGTTAAGGAAAGTGAAAGAGAGTAAGAAAAATAAAAAGGTGAATATACCAGTAGCGGTGTGGCTTTTGATTTTTGCTGGAGTTTTGGTGGTGGGGGCATTGTATTTGGTGGACGGAAAGTTGCTTAAGACGCAAGTGGCGCCGGGGGAAGACACTTCCACGGCGAAAGACTGGGAGAGTATTGGCGCACCTGGTTTAGGCGCCGGGATGGTGGGAACAACCAGGGTTTGTCCCAGTCCGACGCCGTCTAGTAGTCCTCTGTCTTCTCCGGCAGAACTAAGCGATGCAGGTGTTGGTAAAGTAGCTGGATGGGAGGGGACACCGAGCGTATCGACAACTCCACTTAGTTGTCCGGAAGGTTTTGTGGCGGAAGGATTTAATGAGTATGAATACAGTTTAGATAAAAGTGAGGATAATATTTTAAGGACTCTGATTAATGGCATGGACCCGGAATATATATTGACGGCTGTGTGTGATGGAAATCCACAACCTCCGCGGTGTAGTAGCCAGGGTTTTTTGGGGTGTAGCTGGATGAAGTTTGTTAAAGAACCTAGGATTGCTTTATCGGGGCTGTATCTTAAAGTGAGCGGTTTGTATAAGTTGGTTGAAGGTGCGTATGTCTATCCGGACGGCCTTTATAGGCCGGAGACAAAACAGTGGGTGCCGGGAGTGTACCCGTCGCCGCCGGAAAACGATGACGAGCTTTTATTTGCGCTGGGTATGAGTCTGTGGAAGCTTTCGCCAGGAGACAGGCAAATTCTGGAAGAAACTCATCCTAAATTGCTGGAAGTGGCGCAAGGCCAAATAAGCGGGATAGCGGGGCACGAGAGGGTACACTGGCAAATCTATGAGAGGTATTTGCCAAATTATGTGGCGATGATTAATGGTCCCCAGTATGATACTGATTGGTCTGTATCGACAGTAAATGCTTTAGGGAGTTTGATAGAGGATACGTTCAAATCAGGGTGGGAGTCTGTGGGTGTTCTTGAAAGGGCAGAACACGATGCTTTTCATCGGCAGGAAGCAGAGGTGGATTTAAGACGTGCTGCTAACATTCCATATGATGGATTAGATGACATTTATTGTCCTTATATGGAAGGTTTGGTCGGTCCCCTTGTATTAAACGCTAAGGATAGAAAGGGATATGTTAAGGCTGATTACCCGACGGGGGGAAGATTAGTGAGCTGCGATAATTCCTGCTGGAAAGACTATTTCACCGGGACGGATATTAGGATTGAGGCTCGGCCTAAAGCGGGTTATAAGTTCAGGGAATGGCAGAATGATGAATTTGATAAACCGTGCACAGTCTGCGCCGGGTCTAAAAATCCGGTGTGCACGTTACAGATTAGTAGTGCAGGAAGTAACTGTTGGGCGGTTTTTGATCCGATAGGAAGCCCATCGCCTAGTTGAAATAATTGAACAAATGTGGTATACGGAAGGTTAGTGGTTGTTCTTTTTTAAGGAGCAGACAATGTTTCGATTAACTATGGTTGTCATGTTGTTGTGTTTAGTGTTAGGCGGAGCTGGTGTAAATCAGGTTGGTGACCAGGAGCCGTCAATGAGTGATTCTGCAGTGAAGGAGGCCCAGCGAGAAGAGGAGACGGGAGCGATAACTGTGACTATAAGACTGCCGAAGGTTATTAGCCACATTGACTGCCCGCCGCCGCGAAGACCTAAAGAATAAACAAACTTTGGGTCTTTTTTCTTACCTGGACATATTTAAGGCATGCTAGTATGGTGGAGTGCCTATGAAAGTATTATTACTGGCAGAAAACTGGCCGCCGCGGGTAGGTGGAATTGAAAATTATTTGACGAATATAGCTACACATTTGAAGGAAGCCGTTGATGTGGTTGCGCCTTCGGCCCGCGCCTCCTTTGAGAAGGCGCGGGTGATGCGCCAGCGGTTTTTTTGGCCGCTGATAAAACCGGCGTGGTTGCCGTTGTTTATTTGGTTATACCGTAAGGCTAAAAAAGAAAAATATGATGTGGTGCTGTGCGGCAAGGCTTTGTTCGAGGGACTGGTCGGGTATTATCTGAAAAAACGTCTGGGTATTCCATACATAGTTTTTACTTACGCCATGGAAATAGAAGTGTGGGCCAGCGAGCATGGAGAATGGGAGAAACTAGCCAAGGTTTTGGAGGCGGCGGACAGAGTGGTGTATATAAACGAAGTGACTAAGCAATCTTTGTTGGATTTGGAAGTGGAAGAAAGTCAGCTGGTAAAAATTTGCCCCGGGGTGGGAGAAGTGTTTTTCAAGAAAGTGGATGAGGGACGCTTAAGAAGGGTGTTGCGTCAGCACAATGTGGAGAGGCCGTACATTATAGCCGTGGGGCGGCTGGTTGAACGAAAGGGATTTGATGTCTTGATTGAGGCGTTTAGTGAACTTGACCAAACAAAGTTCGGCGAGGTTGATTTAGCGATAGTGGGAGAGGGTAAAGAAAGAGAGGAGCTGGAAAAACTGGCCAGTCATCTTTTTGTTGAGGAGAGCGTGAAATTTTTAGGTGAAGTTAAGGACGAGGACTTGCCGGCGCTGTATCAGGGGGCGCAGCTGCTTGCTTTAACGCCGCGCCAAATTGAGGGTGATATGGAAGGGTTTGGCATCGTGTATCTGGAGGCGGCAGCGTCGGGCCTGCCGGCGGTAGCCACGGACACGGGGGGCGTTAAAGAAGCGGTTAAGGCGGGGCACACGGGCCTGGTGGTGCCGCCGGAAGACCCGGCGGCAGTGCGGGCCGTGCTGGAGCGCTTACTGTCTGACGACAAGCTACGCCAAAGACTGGGCCGGCAGGCGCGGGCAAGGGCCAAAGAAGAGTTTGCCTGGGCGAAGCGGATAAGGCTGGTTAAAGAGATGATTGATAAGGTGGTAACGAGACCGTTATAAGCAAGAGGCCTCATGAACTTAGCGCGGACACAACTTTTTTCCTTATCGACCAAGGCGGTTACGACCGTGTTGGGTATTGTGCAGAGCGTTATTGTTATTCGCATTCTGTCGCCGGAAGAGTATGGGTTGATCGGGCTGGTTATGTCTATTGGCGGGGTGATTGGCGTTTCCCAGCACCTGGGCGTAGTTGATGGAGCAATCAGAGAAATAGCTGTCCTCAAAGACAAACGTGAAATAAGCAAGGTGTTCTGGGTGTCGCATCTGATGCGGCAAGTGGTGACGGTGCCGCTGTCAGCGGGGCTGCTGCTGCTGGCCGGTGTAATTGCGGGACGTGTTTATGGCCGGCCGGAGATTACGATTTTTCTACAGGTGTTCGCGGCGGCACTGGTGCTGCAGGGGCTACAGGATGTGCTGGGTGCCACCTTAACGGGAATGAAAAAGTTTGTCTCGCTGTACGTGGTGCAAGTTGTGACGGCAACTATTAACGTAGCCGTATTCGCATACTTTACCTGGCGGTTTGGAATGCTGGGCTTCTTTTGGGCCATTATTATCACAACCAGCATAATGGTGGCTCTTTATATGTGGGCAGTGCTTGGGGGCCTGGGCAGTGATTTACTGTGGCCGGAGTGGGGGGACGTTAGGCGTTATGCCAGGAGGGTAATGAGAATAGGGGCTTACATGTACCTGGCGCGTATTTTCTTTATTGTCTGGCAGCGGCTGCCAATTTTAATGTTGGGGGCGACCCTGGCAGCGCGAGAGCTGGGTTTTCTTAATGTGTCACAAACGTTCGGCTCGAAGTTGACGATAATTGCCATGGCGCTGTCGGAGGTGAACCTGTCGTGGATGAGTTCATTGTATACGCACCGAAAAGAGGAATTTCGGCGGGTGGTGGCGCGGAATATGCAGCGGGTGCTGGTATTAATGATGGGTATCACGTTAGTACTGCTGTTTTTTACGCCGGAGATTTTGCGTTATGTGATTGGCATAGAGTACCTGGCGGCGCAACCGATTATTTTAATTATGACATTAGGTTTTTTCTTGTACGCCCTAACGGATATTGGCACCAGTAGTGTATTTGTGCCGGCCGATCAACCGCGCCTGCGGGCTATGGCTTATAGTTTAATGACACTGGTAACGGCCGTGACGATTGGTTTTCTGCTGATATACAAACCAGACCCATTACTGGCAGCCCTGGCTGTATTGGCGGGAGCACTTATCTCTTATGTGGTGATGGTGAATGTCGCCAGGAGTAAGTTTGGTGTTAACTTCTTGAACCGGCAGTTACTGGTTTTTCTGGTGATGTTGGCGTTTAGCGTAGGCTGGCTTTATTTTGAGCCAACATTTGCCTGGCGGGTAATCGTTTTTGCCTTATTAGTAGGGTTTATTTGGCGGGAAGTAAGAAGGAGTAAGTTGCTGCCCGGTCTGGCAGTGTTAAGAAAAAGAAATACGGGAAAGGCCAATATAGTGTGTTTCGCCGGAGCATTTTATGACCAGCCGACCTGGACAAACAGGCAGCACGTCATGTCGCGCGTGGCTAAGAAATATCCGGTGCTGTATGTTGAGCCGCGCGTGTGGGTGGTGCGTTTTTTGGCGCAAAACTGGCGGCAGCCACACGCGATTGCTTCTTTCCTGAAGAGAATTATGTGGTATGAGAAAAGAGACGAGCAATTATTCATCAAAGCACAGTGGAATTTGATTCCGGGTTCGCGCGAAATAAAGGCTATTGCCTTAATTAATCATGCTTTGAACAGATGGTGTGTGTTACTAACGGCCTGGTGGTTGGGATTTGACGCAAAATCAAAACTGGTGATCTGGATATATGACACAGAAGCGGCAGAATATTTGTCGGCGTTTAATAAGGTAAAAGTTGTATACGATTGTGTTGATGACCACGCGGTTCAAGCCGGGCCTGATCGAAATGCCAGGCGAGTAGAACTGGAAGAAAAGAAAATTCTTGGGCGGGCGGATTTAGTGACTGTTACGTCCCAGAGATTACTGGCGCTGAAGAAGTCGCAGAATAAGAATGTGCAGTTGGTGCTGAATGCGGGGGATGTTGAAATGTACGCGACCTCCTCAACCCTTGGTGTTTCTTCGGATAAACCTGTATTGGGGTCGGTTGGGGCGTTAGATGCGTATAAGTATGATTTTGATTTGTTATACGCGGTGGCGAAAGCTAAACCGGGTTGGAATTTTGTTTTTGTGGGAGCGCCGGTAGTTGGATCTCGCGCTGCTTTTGACAAGTTGGCGAAGCTTAACAATGTTCATATTGTTGGCGCAGTACCGCGAGAACAAGCGCCGGATTATGTGCAGGCATTTGATGTTTGTTTAATTCCTTATCGTGATAGCCGGTACAACGCAGCCAGTTTTCCGCTGAAGTTCTGGGAGTTTATGGCCACGGGTAAACCGATAGTGGTGTCTGGTTTACCGGAGTTGGAGGGCTATCGTCCGCTGATTGGCTATGCTGCATCAGTTGAAGAATTTATGCGGGAGTGCGAGACGTGGTTGGCCAATAAAGAACGGGGAAGTGAGCAGCGAAAAAGTTTAGCCAGGGAGCACAGCTGGAAAAAGCGGGTAGAAAGATTATTGGCTATAATCGAAGAAATATTATGAAGATAGGATTTGATGTGTCGGACTTATGTACGGGCAGGGCGGACGGGACAACGAGATACACAGGGGAGCTAGCTAAAAGATTACCTAACTTAAAGCCAGAGCATGAGTGGCTATATTTTGCACCGTGTAATGTGAGTGACGCTATGGCCTCGCCGTGGCCGAGGTGGTGGACGCAAACCAGATTACCGTTTGATTTGTATCGCTTTAAGCCCGACGTCATGTTTATGCCCATCCAACAAATACCATACTTGCGGCCGGGTAAAATGAAGACGGTGGCAGTAGTGCATGATTTGGCCGTGCATCTTTTCCCGGAGCAGTTTCGCTATAAGGATTGGTTATTGCTGCATGTATTCAGCGCGTACGTGGCTCGCGAGGCCGATGAAATTATTGCCGTATCACAGGCCACGGCAAATGACATTGCCCTATACTATAATCGCACTAACAGAGTGCATGTTGTTCACCATGGGGTTGATCATGAGAAATTCAAAGTAACTGATGATGAGATAAATCTTCCGGGCTTGAAAAAACCCTATATTCTATACGTCGGACAATTGCAGCCGAGGAAGAACCTTACCCGTTTAGTAAAGGCGTTTGAAGTATTGAAGAAATCAGAGGCGGAGTTGCAGCTGGTGATTGCCGGCGGGCACGGCTGGTTGAAACAACCGATTCTGGAGGCAATAAAAAAATCTCCGGCGGCAAAAGATATTTTGCTGCCCGGTGTGGTGCCGGATAATTTACTGCCGGCTTTATATTCACAAGCCGAGGTTTTTGTATTACCTAGTCTTTATGAAGGATTTGGTATGCCAATTCTGGAGGCAATGGCCTGCGGCTGTCCTGTCGTGACTTCAAATGTGTCATCAATGCCGGAAGTGGCAGGGGAAGCGGCGGTGCTAGTTAAGCCAACTGATGTCGAAAGTATTGCAAATGGCATAAAAGAAGCCTTGAACAAAAAAGAAGATTTAATGACAAAGGGATTAAAAAGAGCAAAACAATTTGACTGGGATATAACTTCACGGAAAGTGTTAGAGATATTACTGTGAATAAAATTTTTATAATAATCGTCAATTGGAATACGGGGGAACTGCTGGCGCGGTGTTTAAGGTCACTGCAGTCTTTGCCGGAGCGAGAGAAAATAGATGAGGTGATAGTTGTTGATAATGCGTCAACGGACAGGTCGCTGGTAAAGGCCCAAGTGGTGGTGGGGAAGAGTATAAACAGGCCCCGAGTACGATTTATTAAGCAGACTAGTAACGTCGGTTTTGCCAGGGCGAATAATATGGCAATTGAGTTAGTGGCCAATCGGTTAGATCAGGGAGGGCATGTGCTGTTGTTAAATCCAGATACGGAAGTGAAGTCGGGGGTTCTTACTGGTATGCTGCGAGTGCTGGAACAAGATAATAAAGTGGGCGTAGTAGGGCCGCGGTTGTTGAACAGTGACGGGTCTAGTCAGAACTCGGTGCGGGCTTTCCCGACATTCTGGGTATTTGTATTTTTGTTGTTGAAACTGCATCGGTTGTTACCGGGGGCCAGACTGTGGCGAAGATATAAGAGAGATAATTTTGATTATTTGAAGCAGGCTGAAGTAGACCAGGTGAAGGGGGCAGCATTTATGATCCGGGGAGAAGTCGTGCGTTCGATGGGTGTGCTGGATGAGAAATTCTGGGTGTGGTTTGAAGAAGTTGATTATTGCAAGCGAGTGAAAGAGGCCGGTTGGAAAGTTGTGTACACGCCGGAAGCCCAGGTAATACATCATGGGGCGGTAAGTTTTAATCAATTAGCTGGCTTCCAGCGCTCGCTGCTGTGGCTTAGGAGCTGCCTGCATTATGCCGGTAAATATTTATTGTGGTATGAGCAAGTGATATTGTGGCTGCTGGCACCGATAAGTGTCTTATTGATAATACCGACTATGTTTTGGCGTGTTAAGAAAAAAAATTGTGAATAATAGGCTTGCCTGGATACTGATTGCCGTTGCGGCCAGCGCGTTTGTTAGTTTGTTTTTGAGTCTGCAGGCCGGTGTATTTTTACTGTTTTTCCTGATTGTGGCCTGGTGGACATGGGAGCATCCGGAAGAAGGTTTGCTGTTTTTTATAATACTGGCGCCCCTGCTGCCCATGTTCAAAATTACCCAGACGATCGGGACGGTGACTGTAGTCAAGGATGTAATTATATTGATATTGTTTTTGAAGCTATTTCTGGTGCCGCTAACACTGAAGCGCTTACCCTATCGTCGTAACGTGTTATTCGCTCCGGTGATCGCTCTTCTTGCCTGGACAGCTTTGGAGATGCTGCGGGCTGACTCAATAATTCTAGGGATATTAAGAGCCAGAGACATCGGGTTGTACATAATGCTATATTTTGCCGTGTTGTATTTGCCGACCACTAGCCAAATTTTACAGCGAAGAATGAAGTGGTTTGTGGCTAGTTTGGTTGTCGTACTGATTTTGGGTGTTTATCAGTGGTTCTGGGTAGTGGACAGCGCGGTACTGCGTTTTGATCCGGCACGGGAGATCTGGATCCCGCGGATTTCCAGTGTGATGGCTCATCCCAGTATGTTGGGACAGTATCTGGTTGCGGCCGCGGCTTTGCTGGCGGCTAGCGCTGTTTATGCCATTAATCTGCGACAACGGATATTGCCGGGTGGATTATTGGTGGTAATTTTGCCATTTATTTTCCTGACATATTCCCGGGCAGTGTGGATTGGTTTAGCGGCAGCCCTGGCAGCCCTGGCGGCGGTGCTGATAGCGCGTCTCTTCATATCTAAGGCAAGTAAAAAGAACCTGGGGAAATATGTGTCGATTGGGGGAGCGGTGCTGGTTCTGCTGCTGGCAGTTATGCTGAAGTTTACGCCGGCGGGAGTGTTCCTGCGTTCGACCATTGACCCGACTTACGCCAGTAATGAGGAACGGCTGGAATTTATGGCGCGGCTAATCGCCCCGATGACTAATTTGGAGGCGTTGTTCGGTAAGGGTTTGGGAGATGTGACGGCACAAAATTTCCGCCAGGTAGACCTGGAGGCGTATGACCTGGCCACGGGTTCATCCCGAGCGGTACAGCTGACAAAGAACCGTACTTTAGTTGATAACCAGTATTTGAAGACTTTTGTAGAAATGGGACTTACCGGATTGTTAATATATGGGTGGATATACTGGGTGTTTCTAAGGACGGCATGGAAGATAATAAAAAATCAGGGATCAAGAATGAAGCAGCTAATTGGTCTCTGGGCTGTGGGGTTTTTAGCTGCCTTTGTCATCCAGGGATTTTTTATAGACACCTGGGACATCTTTCCGACCAACGCCATGTTCTGGATAGTGGCGGGGCTAATTTGAAAATGAGAATAAAAAAACCGCTTTGGAGAGTGAGGATGTGATCGGCGTGTTTTGGTGAAACAGAGTACCTCATTCAGTTAAGACACATTGCTGCGTCTGTGTGTGAATGATGGGAGCTCTTGAGGGGCCGAGAAACCAACTACTCCAAAGCGGGGACGGTCAGTTCATTTTCGATGAGGCGGAGGACGGGCTTTCTTCACTTTAGCGTTCCTTATTTCAGTCTTGGGGTTCTGTCAACAAGACCGACGACGCAAGTTCAGCCAATCCTCATCTCCTTTCTCCCAGAAAAGGGGAAATGGAAGAGAACTGATGACAACGAACACTGTACCGGTACTTTAGTAACGTAGCAGAATTGTCAATTTATGTCAACAAATTTTTCTAAAAGCCGCGGCGGAGCTTGCGGAGTGTCTCAACCAGCCATAGTTTGCGGTAAAGGGGAGATAGAGGCAGGTCCTGGGCGTGCATGTAGTCGAGCGCGTAGCCGCCGAAGCCCTGTTTGAAAATTGTGATGCCGGTAAAGGGGTGCCCGGGCTTATTTTCTGGGGAGATGCCCCAGAAATTGTAGCGGGTAGCGCCGCGGCGTCTGGCTTCCTTGATAGCTTCCCATTGAACTAAATGGGAGGCCGGAGGCTGGTTGTTATATTTGGATGAAGCGCCGTGGTGGTAGAAAACAGTGGGGCCAAACTGGATCAGAATGGCGGCGGCGATGTCCTGACTTTGATGAGACGCGAATACAGCGAAGATATTGTTACCCTGACTAAAGATATTTACCTGTTTATGGATGAAGTCTTTAGAGAAAGCGGTAAATTGATGGCGGCTTTCGGTAGCATGGTAAAGCGGCAGAAAACGCTCCGTGATGCCCGAATCTGTCATAATGTCAATTTTCACTGACAAGTTTTGCGCTTTTCTGATGGCGTGGCGCGTGGTTTTGCGCATGTTTGATATAAGTTTGTCTTCATCGGGTGAAATGTCCAGATTCCAGGTGCATTCGGCGTGCACGTGAAGAGGGGCGGGGCGAAAACCCAGGTCTTGAAAAGCCGCCGTATTTTGCTGATTGGTAATAAGCAGGGGCGCGATGCGCAGAGCTATGGCTTTATCTTGTTTAGCTAATTTTTTACAGTAATCATTAAATTCAGGTAAATAATTTATCGTGTCCTCTTCGTTTTGAAAGACAGGGCCATGAGGGCAGAACAAGTGACGGCCTCGTTTGGCGTTGACGGTGATGAGCAGAGCGGCGCCAAAAAGTTTATCTTGAGCAAAAAATCCCAGGTAGCGTACACCCTCACCGCTTTGTTTTTGCAGCTGTCCCCATTGCCACGACTGGAGAAAAGTGTTAGGTTCTAAAGTTAGAAGAAATTTATTCCAGCGATATTCGTCTGTTATTTCCTTGATCATGCAGTCAAAAGGCGTTAATGAGTTTTATTATCTTGTGTGTTTCTTCGTCAGTCATGCGAGGATGGGTGGGTAGATTGATTATTTGCCGGCTGGCTTTTTCGGCTTGGGGACAGCTGCCGAGTTGATAACCAAATGATTCCAGATCGCAATCAGCCGGTACTAGAGGAGAGTTGTACCAATCACCCAGGAGAATATGTTGCTGTTTGGCAACCCGGTGTATTTTGTCAGGACTTTCCACTAAAAGAGGGAAGCGCAGCCAGGCGGGTTTAGTATCGTCAAGGGGGCGGGGTAATCCAGGGTGATTGATGAAGGCAGTTTGGTAGGTGTGAGCCAGAAGCCGACGATGGGTTGTGTAGCGATCAAGTTTAGTTAGCTGGTTGGACAGGAGATAGGCTAAGGCAGCAGGAAATTTGTAGGTAACGTGCTGTGGCGGGTCACCAATTTTTTCCTGCGGCTCGACTGCCTTACTTAAAAACCCAAGTTTCTGGAAGACAACAAGCAATATTTTGCCTAGATTGGCCTTGAAGTACAGCGGGAGTATCAGGCTGAATAAAATTGGATGGAGCAGTTGCTGCTTAATCCAAATCAGAGGCGGGTTTTTAAGTTCGCTTTGATTTTTTTTAATTTTGTTAATGATGTTGTTATTTGTACTGCTGATGGCGCCGCCAAAAACACAGGACAGGGTTTTATCGCGGCCGAAGCTGAAAAAGGCGGCATCGCCCAGGGTGCCAACGGGTTGTCCGTGATAAGTGGCACCCAAAGCGTGGGCGGTATCTTCAATTAAAATCAAATTATTTTCTTTAGCCAATTTTTTCAGTTCGCCGACTGGCCCGGGTATGCCAAAAGTATGTTGAATAATGACGGCTTTGGTTTTGTCAGTAATTTTGCGACGCACATCGGCGGGGTCGAGATTATAGGTTTGCGGGGAGATATCGGCGTAAACAGGAGTGGCACCCACCCATTTAATAGGGGCTGGCACGGCGAGGCAAGTGAAAGCCTGGATAATAATCTCATCGCCGGCGCCTATATTGTAAGCCTTTAGCAAAGCAAATAACGCTGCGCGGCCGGAGCTTACTAAAACAACGGGACGATGATTTAAATGACGCGATAGCTGTTGCCCGGCACGGGAAGTAACATCGCTTTTGCGCCAAAGCCAGGGCTTGAATAATATGCGCCAGGCCAGACGAATGTCGTCGGCTTCAGTGTTTGGAGACAGGGAAATGAGATTCATATTTCGGAAGGCGGCCTTCAAGCAGGATTACTGTTTGAGGAGTAAGATTCTTTGTTACCCGGCTGTGTAAGTCTTTGGGCTTAGTGATAATGTGAATTTTGTTATTGTTTTTAAAATTAGGCATTAATTCTTTCTGGTAGGCATTGCCGTAGATATACACAGTAGCGCCGGATTCCGCCAGAGCCTGACCGATGCGCCGGTGTGCGGCTTTAGCTTGATTACCCAGCTCAATGAGCGGTACTAAAACAATACGTTTGTCGCTTTGAGTGAAGCAGCGGAGGTGATGTATGGCGGCCAGAACGCCTTGTTCATTGGCGGAATAACTGTCGTCAATAACCGTACTGCCTTCCTTGGTGATAATTGTTTCCATTGTTTTGGGATAAGGCTCGAGATGTTTTAAACGATCAATTATCTGGTCGGGGTCTACGCCAAGAGCATGCGCTGCAGTGACGGCAGCTGCAACACTTCCCAGGGAGGCCTCGCCAGCCAGAGGAATATCGATATTGGAACTATAGTCTTTGATATGCAGGCAACAAGAGATGGCAAGGGGCTTGACGTCGATGTTTTCAACATAGATATCAGCTGGTTTTTTGGTTGAGTAATATATTGTGCTCGCAGGTGCCTCCTCAACCCTTGGTGTTTCTCCGTCAACACCAGGGGTTTTCCCGGCACCTGCTTGGAGATCCCCGAGCAGCGTCACCCGCTGTTTTTGTAGTTGATGATCGTCCGCGTTAAGAATGGCAATGCCATCTTTTGGTAGAGCTTCAATTAGCTCCCACTTAGTCTGAAGAATTTTTTCGGGGGAGCCAAAAGTGGCCAGATGTTGATTGCCAATAGCAGTAATAATTCCAATATGAGGTAGAGTGAGATTGGCTAGAGTTTTTATTTCACCGCGACAGTAGGCGCCCATTTCAACGATGTAGATTTGACTGGCGGGATTTAACTGTTCAAGCATATCCTGAGCGATAGGGAATTCGGAGTTGCGATGTTCCCTGGAAATAACGGCATCGGGCAGGAGCTGCGCTAAAAAATGTTTAGTTGATGTTTTACCATAGCTGCCGGTAATGCCAATTACTTTTAGTCTGGTGAGTTTTTGCCGGTGCCTGGCGGCCTGGTTTATTATTTGATGTTTGCGCCAGTCGGTTAGCAAATTAATGATGTTGACAGCAAGCCCCGCCATGGCTGGTATTAGTAAAACAACGGTAGCCCAGTGGAGAAAGGGGACTAGTTTTGGAAAGGAGGAGTTGAACAAGTAGGCAATAGTGAGCAGCGCAGTAGTGAGCAGCAGTAACATGGCTTTGGTGGTCGGTCGGGGGCGGAAAAAGCCTTTATCAACTGCGCGTTTGAGGTGGTACCCCAAAATGATGATCAGGCCGACAAACCCGACGGCATTGGCCAGGGGGAGGTTGCCGCGGGACAAGAAAACCCAGCCAATAACGGCAAATATAAGAGCGCTAACATAAGGACGGATGGCACTGGATAGCTCGGGTGACAAAAGAGCGGCTAAAACACGATCAAGGCGATACTCTTTGCGCTGCCAAAACTCGGCTTGAGACAAAATACTGATTACAAGCGCCGGGAGGCCAAAAATCGTGCTAATAATGAATATAGGGCTGGTCATAGTTGTTTTTTGCCTTAAAATAAGCTATCAACTCAAACGAATGGCGTCAAAGTTAACAATTCAAGTTGTGGGCTGGAATAGTGCCCCGGTGTTGCCAGAGACGCTGGCAGCACTTTCTACCATACCACGAGACCGGGTGATTATTCGTTATATTGATAACGCATCGCAGGATACGTCGGTGGCGCTGGTGAAAAAAATATTGCCCCAGGCACAGATCATCCAGTTAGATAAAAACAAGGGTTTTGCCGGGGCGCATAATGCTGGCCTGGCCCAGTGCGACACTTCCCTGGTAATGACATGTGATCCGGACCTTAAGCTCATCTGGTCGGGGGTGAAAAAGTTGCTTGAGAAATTTGATGATACAAAAGTGGGTGCGGTGCAGGGAAAAATATATCGGGCGAAGGGAAGGGAAATAGATTCGGCTGGTATTGTACAAACGCTGGCACTTAACGGAAAAGAAAGGGGGGCAAGCAAGGAGGATAGAGGACAGTATGAAAAAGAAACCAGGCTGCTGGCGGTAACCGGCGCCTGCGGCATATACCGAATGGAAGCATTAAGAAAAGTCTCCCACTCGAGCACAGAATTTTTTGACAGTGATTTCTTTGCTTACAAGGAAGATGTTGATTTGGGTTGGCGGCTAAACAAGAGAGGCTGGAAAGTATTGTATGAGCCGGTGCTGACGGGTAGACACAGACGTACGTTGGGAAAACGAGGCTGGCTGGGCTGGGGGCTTAGTCCGAAAACAATTTACCAGCGTTTAAGAAGTCCGCGCACACGCTTTAGTTTGCGTAACTGGGTATGGATGATAGTAAAGAATGTTTCTATCGGGCAGGGGTTGCTGCACGAAGTGTTTATTGGCGCCCGGCTGCTTGTTTTTTTGTTATTGAACCTTGCTTACCCTCCCCTGTTTGGCGTGTGGGGAGAGATTTTACGCGGACTGCCGCATATGTTAGACAAGCGAGTATGATGGTGAGTGCTATAATCGTGAATTACAACACGGGGCCGGTGACGAAGGCCTGCGTTGAATCGCTGCTTAAACAGAAATTGCCGTTCCCGCTGGAGATCATTGTGGTGGACAATGCCTCGAGTGATGAAAGTGTGTCGTTTTTACGTTCTGACTTTCCTGAAATTGCCGTTATTGCCAACCGGAAAAATCTGGGTTTGGCGGCCGGTGTAAACACGGCTATCGCGAAAGCAACTGGTGATTATTATCTGGTGCTTAATCCGGACGTAGTCGTGCTGCCGGGGGCTATAACAGACATGGTTGAATATATGGAAAAGCATAAAAAAGCGGGGATGGCGGGAGGAAAACTATTGTCGCCTAATGGCCGTCTGCAGTATTCCTGTTTTCGCTTTTATACTCCTCTTACTGTTCTACAGAGGCGAACATGGCTGGGAAAAACAAAGGCGGGGCGAGTGGGAGTGGCTCGATTTCTAATGAAGGATTATGACCACAAGTCTCCCCGGGAGGTGGACTGGCTGATGGGTTCTTGCCTGTTGCTGCGAGCAGAAGCCGTGCAGGAGGTGGGCGGTATGGATGAGCGTTTCTTTTTGTATTTTGAGGACGTGGATTGGTGTCGGCGGATGTGGGAAGCCGGCTGGCGGGTAGTCTATTTACCCACGGCCAACTTTTCCCACTATTACCAGCGCAGCAGCCAGCAGGGAGGGGCAGCAAGCTTAGTGACTAACCGGGTGGTTAGAGAGCATATAAAGTCAGCGATTAAGTATTTTTGGAAGTATCGCGGTAAACTATTGCCAACATGAGTTTTCTAAGCGTTGCTATTATTGCCGTCAGCTGTGTGTTAAGCGGTGAGGAGGCGGATGGGTGTCTGCAAGAATATCTGTTGAATAATGAAGGACAAGTCCAGGGCCAGGTGGCTGGCGTGCAAACAGAGCAACAGGTGCAGCCGCCTGTTTTTACCGGGCAGTCAACCGACGTGGTGCTGACGGCCCAATCGGCATTGGTGTGGGATGAAACAACAGGCGCTATTTTGTACGAAAAAAACGCTTATGAACGACGGCCGGTTGCCAGTTTAAGTAAGTTGCTATCGGTTTTAGTAGTGCGCGACCAGTTAAACACAACTGATCTGGTGGAGATTCCGCCGGTGGTAAGGGAAGTGCAGCGACAAGGTGTTGATGTACGATTGCCAATTGGCGGCCATGCCAGTGTATATGATTTATTGGCGGCGGGACTTATCGCTTCGGCTAATGATGCCCTGGTAACATTAGCCGTGGCCGCGTCGGGCAGTGAGGCTGCTTTTGTGGAGCAAGCTAATGAATTTGCCAGAAGCAACGCCTTGTTTAATACCCACATTCGCAACGCCACCGGCTTGAGCGGGGGGGAACAGTATTCCACCGCCATTGATATAAAGGGCTTATTTCAGCTGGCTTATCGTGACCAGGTGTTAAGAAACTTAATGGTAAGCGAGAATGGAGTTTTACGAACCCGGGAGGGTCAGGTGCGCCATTATAAGTCTACAAATAAATTACTGGGGACTTATTTTCCGGTTTTGGCTGCGAAGACGGGCTACACCAGAGAGGCCGGGGAAAACCTGGTGATAATGACATATGGAGACTTGGGACAGCGGCTGGGGGCAGTGGTATTGGGAAGTGAAGGACGTTTTCAGGACATGAAAACCCTCGTCGAGTGGGTGAAACGTAATTATACTTGGTACTAGATAATTATGATTGCTTTTTCGGATCCGGGCCTGGTAATAGATGTTACCCGAGTAGTCGGAATGGGTACGTTAACGTTTTTGGTGGCTTTTGGACTGACACCGGTATTGACCTATTTTTTGTATAAGTACCGCTTCGGCAAGAGTATCAGAGCTACCGGCTCTACGCCCATTTATTCCCGTCTCCACGCCGGAAAAGCAGGGACGCCGGTGGGCGGAGGTATTATTGTGTGGCTGACGGTATTTTTGCTGGCTTTGTTTTTCTGGCTGTTGACATACTTTTCGCCTTCTGAATTGACAGGGTGGCTGAATTTTTTAACGCGGCGACAGACTTTATTGCCGCTGGGAGCGTTGGTCGCTTCAGCTTTGGTGGGGCTAGTTGATGATTGTCTTAACGTGCGCCAAATTGGTCCGCACGGGGGAGGTATCGGCGGGGTTAAAGCACGTCTGGTATTGTACACAGTAGTGGCAACATTTGGTGCCTGGTGGTTCTACTACAAATTGGACTGGAGCATTATTCATGTACCCGGAGTAGGCGACTTTGAGATTGGCTGGTGGTATATGCCGCTGTTTGTTCTGGTGCTGGTGGCCACGGCTTTTTCAGTTAATGAGTCCGACGGCCTGGATGGTTTGGCGGGAGGAATTTTGCTGTTCAGTTTTGGTGCTTACACGGCGTTATCATTTGCCATGGGTCGTATTGAGCTGGCAATGTTTTGTGCTGCTATTGCAGGAGGGCTACTGGCTTTTTTGTGGTTTAATGTTTACCCAGCGAGATTTTTCATGGGCGACACGGGGGCGATGAGCATGGGCATGACTTTGGGCGTTATTGCTATGCTGACTAACTCGGCGCTGGTGCTGCCAATTATAAGCCTGCCGCTGGTGATTGAGTCTGGCTCGGTGATAGTGCAGGTTTTTGTCAAGAAGCTTTGGGGGAAAAAGGTTTTTGCCTCGACGCCGATTCATCACCACTTCGAAGCGATCGGGTGGCCGGAGACAAAGGTGACTATGCGTTTTTGGATTGTGGCGGCGGTATCTGCCGGTATTGGTCTGGTGGTTGGTTTATTGGGTATGGGGTAATGAAGCTAATGAGAAAAAAAATTACTGTTATGGGATTGGGCTTGCACGGCGGCGCGGTAGGAACGATTAGGTGGCTGTATAAGCAGGGTGCTCGCATAACAGTGACGGATTTGAAAAAAGAAGGGGCGCTGGCAAACTCGGTGGCTGCCTTGGATGATTTGGCTGGCATTACTTTTGTTTTAGGGGAACACCGGGAGGAGGATTTTATAAATTGTGACATGGTGGTGAGAAATCCGGCCGTCCCAAAAAATTCCGAGTATTTGAGAGCTGCCTGGAAAGCCGGGGTGTCAGTAGAAATGGACAGCAGTTTGTTCTGGCAGTTTTGCCCGACGAAAGACATTATTGGGGTAACGGGATCAAAGGGAAAGACAACGGCGTCGAGGGCAATTGCCAGCCTTTTAGCGGGTGGAGGGAAGAAGATTGTACTGGTAGGAGTTGATGGCGTGTCGCCCCTGGCGGAGCTAAAAAATATTACTCCGGAAACGACAGTGGTGTTTGAATTGTCCAGCTGGCGACTGGAGGCGCTGGATGAGAGAAAAATAAGTCCTCCGATGGCGGTGGTGACGTCATTGTACCGGGATCATTTAAATACTTATAATTCTTTCGAAGATTATGCGGAAACGAAAAAAACTATTATCAAATACCAGAGTGAAAATGACGTAGCAATTTTGAACCATGATGATGAGCTGTTAAGGGAATGGAAGCAGGATATAAAGGGAAAGTTGCGCTGGTACGATGTGAGCACCGCGTCAGATTATGAGATTTTGGGCAGTTGGCCAGAACACATGGCGCGCAACGTGGTGCCGGCGATTTTAATCGCAGGAATGCGCGGTATAGAGCCGTCTAAAATTGCGGCGGCATTGAAAAATATTACCTGGCCGCCACACAGGCTGGAGGAAGTGCGGCGAGCGGGCGGAGTAACTTACGTAAACGACTCGGCGGCGACTATACCAGAAGCGACCATAGCTGCCATTAAATCCTGGCGGAAAAATAATATTGTTTTAATTCTCGGGGGAGGGGATAAAAACCTTGAATATAGAGAGCTGATTAAAGTAATTGGCCAATCGAATATACGGGCGATAATTTTTTTGCCGGGCGGCGCCACAGTACGTATGTTTGACGAGATAAGAGGCAGGGTTGGAATGGAGTTGCCTATGTATAAAGTTGAGGATATGAACGAGGCGGTTGAGCAGGCAGCCGATTTGGCTAAGCGAGGTGATGTGGTGCTGTTGTCGCCAGCGGCAACCAGTTTTGGATTATTTAAACATGAGTTCGACAGAGGAGATAAATTTAAGGCTCATGTGGACAAGCTGAAGAGCAGATAAATGTCGCATTTCCACAAACACAAGGCCGACCACTTTTTACTGCTGATTGTGGTTGGTTTGACTTCCTTCGGTTTTGTAATGGTGTCGTCAGCTTCCTCGGTGGTGGCGGAGCGTTTTCATGAGGATGCAAACTTTTTTGTACAACATCAGATTTTGTACGGCGGCACGGTAGGGTTGGCTCTTTTTTTGCTGGGCTTTTTATTGCCGTACAGGTATTGGCGAGCCTTGGCTCTGCCCGCTCTGCTGCTAGCCCTTGGTTTGTTGGTATTAGTGTTTGTGCCGGGTCTGCAAGTGGCTTACGGTGGCGCGGCGCGTTGGATCGGGCTGGGACCGATTACTATACAACCAACGGAAATAGTTAAGCTGGCCTTTATTTTATATTTGGCGGCGCTGTTGGAAAAGAAAGGAGAGGACATCGGAGACTTTCGTAAAAGCGTGGTGCCTTTTCTTATTATCACAGCCGTGATCAGTGTTTTGATAATTCTGCAACCGGACATTGGTACGTTATTTACTACGGCAGCAATTGCGTCAGCGATGGTATTTACAGCTGGGTTCCGCCTGCGCCACTTGTTTCTAATTGGTTTGGGGGGGCTAAGTTTGTTTGCTGTTCTTTTGAATACGGCGCGCTATCGCCTGGAGCGGATTATGGTTTACTTGCATCCGGAGCTGGACCCGCAGGGAATTGGTTACCAGATAAATCAGGCCTTATTAGCCGTAGGAACGGGAGGGATCTGGGGGTTGGGACTGGGCAGAAGTCGCCAGAAGTATTATTACCTGCCGGAGCCGGCGGGGGATTCTATTTTTGCCATCATCGCCGAGGAGCTGGGGTTTGCACGCTCGGTGCTGTTACTACTGGCTTTTGTAGTTATTGGCTGGCGAGGTTTTTTGATTGCCAGGCGAGCGCCGGACGTTTTTGGACGGCTGCTCGCTTGCGGCATTACGTCGTGGATATTAATCCAGGCTTTTATTAATATGGGATCGATTCTGGGAGTAATGCCGCTGACGGGAATTCCGCTGCCTTTTATCAGCTACGGCGGCACGGCGCTGGCTACTATTCTTTTTGCTTCCGGCGTGCTGTTGAATATCAGTAAATACACGGTCGAGTAACCAGTAATTAGTAACTGGTAACGGCGGGTGGTACACTTAGTGACGGTTATGCCGAGGAGGAATATAAGGAAAAGCAAAAAGACCGGAGGGAGGAAGAGTGGTGTCCCGATGCCGGTGGTGATTGGCGTGGGGTTGCTGGCGCTGGCGGCGGCATTGCTGCTGGTGATGCGGGTGGACTTGGGACGACAGTTGATGACGGCCGTGCCGAGCGGCAGCCCGACGCCGACACCAGGCGGCATTGTGTGGGGGTGCACGCCGCCAGCGCAGAATGGCTGCAAGTGCACTTACAACATCCCGGTAGCGTCAACGCCGCCGACGAAGACGGTATATTTGCCGGCGCAGTTTAAGTTGTGCAGCTCGAAGTTGGGCGGTTCTCGGCTCTCAAGTGATGCCACGTCAGTGGAGGGCAAGGTTTGCGTTGAGGAGTGTTCAGACTATATAAAAGCCCTTGGTTATAACGAGGTGAGCCCGGGCCGGCCGGCCGGCAGCGTGTACACCAGCATGTGTTACAAGGTTGGGGGGTCTTCCCCCGTTCCCTGCCGGGAGGGCGCCAGATGGGGCGACCCGGAGCCGTTCACCTGGGATCAGTGCAAGATCCAGTGCCGGTGTTTGTATAAAAAGGGCACGAGCACCCAGACGCTGTCCGTGCCGAACACCCCGGCTAGCCTGGAGGGCGACTTTTGCGCCGCTTCCGGGCACCCGCCCGCTTCCATGCTGGAGAAATTTGTCGGGGACTGCCCCAGCAGCTGCCAGGATGCCACGCCCGCTGACTGGCAGTACGTGAGACTGGCCGAACCGGAGTACGCAGGGACATGTAAGCAGAATGAGCAGTGCGATTTGATACCAGTTAAGGTAGGATTCCATTACATCGTGTCCAGCACAAAGGAAGGGAAAAGGCTCACATTTAATGTGGATGTTTATGCTGATCCAGATACACCGCCTGGCTACCTTGATCTCAATGAAGAAATAAATGGTGGATATAGGATAAAGGCACCCTATGATATTAAGTTTGAAGTAACCACAGGCACAGGTCTAGAAAACTATACGGCAGAGGAGCCTGATGATAAGAATTTGACTTTTGAGAAGGCAACAGTCTGGACAGGCAGTGATGGTCGCTACACTACTCTTGAGCTGGGCTATGAAGCAGCGACGCCCGGCGAGGACTACGCTGCTACTACTAATATATATAGCCCCACAATTTACAAGGGCCAGCGGGGTGGTTCTGGTTATACATATACGCTTGACGACAAACAGGTTGAAGAGATTGAAGAATATTGGCTCAAGCTCAAAGCATACAGTCCCCAAGGACATCCGGTGGGAATATATGGGTCGGGCACTATGCTTATAATTATCGAAGACGATGACGGCCCAGCGGCCTCTGGCAGTCCGGCGCCAAGCTTGGATTAAGGCTAGAGCATTTAAGGTTGGAGTTCGGAGCTAGGTTCGGAGTTAGGTTAGGGTTAGAAGATTAGAGTTGGCATTAGAGGGCGATACTTGAATACTCGATATAACGTTATATGGAGGTTTTTGTGAAGCGGTGTTATAGTGTTTATAGTTTTTACGCATAAGTATTAAGTAAGTAAGAAACATGGCCAGGTTTGATTACCGGTCGGTTAATCCGAAGAAGCGACGGGAGTATCTCGATCGGCTGGCCGACATTGTTGCGACTATCAGAAAGAAGGATGAGGCGCGTTATTTTTTAGAGCATCTACTCACCGAGAGTGAAGTCGTCATGCTCATGCGACGCTTCCAGGTAGCCGAATTGCTAGTCAGAGGGCTGACACATGATCAAATTCAACGAAAGCTTAGGGTCGGTATGTCGACTATTAGAGCTATAGATGGCTGGCTAACCGACGCAGCCTACGAATATCAACAGATTCGGTCGTATCAGCGCTCGGTTATAAAAGAAGCTAAAAGAAAAAAGCGGCATGCGGCTATGAAGCATTTGCCATCGACTATGCCGGGCGAATTGCGCCATACTATCAGATACGATTCACGTTTTATTCTGTTTCGCTTACTCCTAGGCGATATATAAAATACTCCATATAACGTTATATGGAGGTTTTTATTAGGTTGTTGAAGTGTTAAATATATTTTGCCAAAGGCAAAATAAAAAACCCAAGGGGCTAGCTTGGGGTTGGGAATGGGCGATTATTGTGGTTAGTCGTCTCACGACTATCGGTAGGGAGTCGCGTCATGGATGCCTTGGCTCTCCGTAGCTTCACCTTCGGGACCAGGCTCTTGAGGTGAGTTGTTATCGACAGTAACTTCTTCCAGAGGAGTTAAGAGGAAGTCGCCGCCGGTTGAACTTTCGGGAATTGGTTCAGCCGCGGGTTCGTCTTTCTCTTCGAAGCCGGCAAGGAGAGTGGACAATTGGGTTCCTTCATAGTCCCTCACTGTTGCCCTTTGCATCACAACCGCCCAGCTAGCTATGTACCCAAACGCCTCCGCTACATAGCGCTTGATTTCGTTCTCTGTTCCTATGAGCCGTGCGTTTTCGAGGGCATTTATCAACTCTACGTCAAGGCCAGTACATGCCCCTATTTTTCGCGGGTCACATTGCAGTATTATCTGCCAGACTTCGTGAAGCTCAACTTCTCGGGAGGTTTTGAGCTGAGGGTTTGTCATGGCAACGATGAGAGCTAGTTTTGGGCTTGCCATTGTTGGATCCTCCATAAAAATGACACAGAACAAAATTGTTTACAGAACAACGATAATATACTCTAGTGGTAGTGGTTTAATTTTGTCAAGATTAGGTTCATGCGAATTGTATTAACGGGCGGGGGGACGGGCGGGCACCTGGTGCCATTTGAGCCGATGGTGGATGCAGCACGTGTGGTGTTCATCGAACAAAAGAATAGTCTGCCTCGATGGGTTGAACGCAGTAGGCTTGATATTTATTTTTTGGGGGTAACTGACAAAAAAACCAGAGATTTTTTCGATCGGCTTGGCGTTAAAGTTATAAATGTGCCGGCGGGGAAATTGCGGCGCTACCCATCGCCGCGGACAGCTTCTGACGTGTTGCTACGGATGCCGGTTGGACTGGTAAAAGCTTTACTGTACATGTGGTGGATTATGCCAGATGTCGTAATCAGCAAAGGGGGGTATGGCAGTGTACCGGTGTCGATAGCCGCGGTATTTTATCGCGTGCCTGTTTTGTTGCATGAATCTGATGTAGTGCTTGGTTTAGCTAATCGATTAATGACGACGCTGGCTTCAGCTGTGACGGTTGGTTTTGCGGCGACGCGAGAAGCGATGGTATCTTATAAGAGTAAGACAGTGGTAACTGGCACGCCGGTGCGAGCAGGGTTAAAACTGACAGACCAGGCAGAGGCGAAGCGACTTTTTGGTTTTACTCCTGAAGATAAGGTACTGCTGGTGATGGGTGGTAGCCAGGGCTCGGAACAAATTAACAGAGTACTACTGGAAACACTGCCCGGTTTAATAAAAAGTATGGGCATTATCCACCTGACAGGACAGGATCATTTAAAAAAAGTGCAAGCAGCGGCCGATGAATTACTAAAAGGGGGAGGGCGCGAACAATACTATAAGGCATTTGGGTATTTATCAGATCGCATGGCGGCGGCATTATCGGCAGCTGATGTGGTGGCGACGCGGGCGGGCGCCACTTCTTTAGCAGAATTGGCTCGACTCCGCAAGGCGTCTATTCTTGTTCCACTAGATAGTGCTGCTCAAGACCACCAGCGCCGTAATGCCACGGTGTTTGAAGCGGCCGGAGCCGCCCGGGTTATAGATCCGGCTAATCTAGGGCGGGCGCTTTTTGAACAAAACGTACGAAGTTTAATGGAAAATGACGAGATAGCGAGTACGTTGAGAGAAAACATGTCTTTACTTGACTACACTACGGCCGGCCGCAGTATTGTCGAATTGGCCTTTAAGTTAGCCGCGGGCATGGTGCCAAGATAGATGCTGTTGAAAGCCAAATCGATATTTATGGCGGGGATTGGGGGCAGCGGCATGCGAGGGCTGGGTTTTATATTGAAAAGCAAGGGGAAAAATATAACCGGAGCGGATAGAGATTATGATCGGGCAAGAGCAGAGGAATACCTGGCGCAAAGTGATGGATTAATTTATTCGGATGCGGTGGCGACTGATCATCCATTGCGGCAGCGAGCGCGGGAACAAAATATTCCGGAGATGGCGTATCATGAGGCATTGGGTGAGTTGGCAGTAGGGTATACGACGGTGGCGGTGGCCGGTACGCATGGTAAGTCATCGACGACGGCTATGCTGGGACACATTATGATCGAAGCAGGACTGGATCCCACGGTTTTGGTGGGAGCCAGGGTCCCGGCCTGGGGAAAAGAGAATGCACGGGTCGGAAACAGTGAATACCTGATAGTCGAAGCCGATGAGTACCGTGATCATTTCTTATCCCTAAAGCCTGCTTATGCAATTGTGACAACTATTGATTTTGATCATCCTGATTATTTTGATTCGCTGGACGATGTGAAGAAAAGTTTTGATAAATTTGTGAACCGAGTAAGTGGTGCTGTTGTTACCAGTAATGATGTGCCGGGTGAGTTTGGGGTGGGAGAGCACATGCAACACAACGCGGCCCTGGCGGTGGCCATGGCGGAAAAATTTGGAGTGGAACGAGGCCGGGCTGAAAAGGCACTGGCATCGTGGCAAGGACTGGGTCGGCGGATGGAAGAGCTGGGTGATTATAAGGGACTTAAAGTTGTTTCCGACTACGGACATCACCCAAAAGAAATTGCTACCACCCTGGCGGCAGCGCGGAAAAAATATAAGGATAAGAAAATTCTAGTTTTATTTGAAGCTCATACTCTGGTGCGCCTTAAGGTATTTGAAAAGGATTTTATTGAGGCATTGTTGAAAGCCGACGGCGTGTTACTGGCGCCGGTATTTATACCAACAGGCAGACCCACTAGTTCGGCGGGCAAGGAGCAGGAGACACAACAAGCAGTGAAAAAATTGGGGGAATTTGAACAAAAATTGTCTGTTAAAGGCAGGCTGGCCAGACGAATACTTAATTACAGCGAGCTGGCCGCGGAATTGGCACAGATGGAGGGGCAATATGATGTGGCGCTGGCCTTCACGGCCGGAGAGTTGGATGGCAGACTACGTGAATTGGTCGAGCATTTCTGACCTGGACAAATTGACGGGGGTTTGCTATGGTAGGTTGTTCACCTGGAGGGTGCAGGTGGGCGAGTAAGTAAATTTTTAACATACTACTTGACTAAAAGTCAAAACGAGTATATAATTAGGTTATCATAGTATGATTCAAGCGCGTGTTAGTTTGAGTGCGGATGATTTACAGAAAACTGTAGGGGTGCTTTTGAGTAGTCTAGATGCCCGTTCGCGGGATATTATTGTTCGCCGGCACGGCATAGAATCTGGTTCGGTTGAGACTCTGGAGAGTATTGGCCATGAGTATGGTGTGACGCGTGAGCGAGTGCGGCAAATTGAGGCGCAGGCCAAAAAACTGTTAGCCAAACGTTATGACGTGCTGGACGATGTCAGCCGCTCCTTGAGCGAGCTTTTTGGTGCTCACGGAGGAGTGTTGGCGGAAGATCATTTGATTGAGATTGTGAAGGACACCGTGCCACAAGTAAAGCCGGCTTTGGTTGTGTTTTATCTTAATGTTTTGTCGCCGTACGAGTATGTAACGCGTTCTGAAATCTTCGGTCCTCACTGGTCACATCCGGAGTTACACAGCAAGTATGTTGACGCGGTGGTGAATATAGCAGAAACGTTACTAAAAAGAGCTAAGCACCCGCTGGAAGAAGCGCAGTTGATGCGTGAAATCCGCCAACAATTATCTGTATCTGAACAGGCCCTACCTGCAACATGCCTTTATTCTCTGTTGCGAGCCAGTAAGAACCTGGACAAGACCGTGTTCGGCGAGTGGGGGTTGAGCAGTTGGGTGGAGACAAAACCACGCGGAGTTGGTGATAAGGCTTACATTGTTCTTCGTCGTCACGGCAAGCCGCAGCACTTTAGAGAAATTACGGACAGGATCAACGAAACAAGTTTTGACCATAAACAAGCCCACGCCCAAACAGTTCATAATGAACTAATAAAAGACGATCGCTTTGTACTGGTGGGACGGGGTCTATATGGACTGGCCGAGTGGGGTTACATACCCGGCACGGTGGCTGATGTGATGGAAACTATTCTCAACAAGGCGGAGGCGCCGATGACTCGCGAGGAGTTGCTAGATAAGGTGTTAAAACAACGCATGGTGAAAAGAACCACGATATTACTTGGTTTGCAAGACGCGGATCGTTTTCAAAAAGTATCGGGCGATCGCTACAAACTGCGGACATAGTGAAATTGGCGTATACTTGAGCCAAGTATATGCTAACAACTATGCTGAATGTTGTTCTGGGTTGGGGCTGGCTGGCGATTGTGGTTTTGCTGCTGTGGATTGCCTGGAAAGTGTATATGTTGATCAAGAGTATCGATTACGCCAACAGTATCCAGTGGACCGTTATACAAATAACTATCCCGGAGGAAGCGGAACAAACACCGAAGGCGATGGAAAGTGCCTTTGACGTATGGGATGGTATTCACAAAAACCCTGATCTGATAGAAAAATATTTTCAGGGCTATATTCTGGCGTGGTACAGCTGCGAAATACATTGTACTAAAGGCCGAGCCCGTTACATTATGGTGGTGCCGACAATGCACCGAACTTTTTTTGAGGGAGTTATCTATGGACAGTATCCCCAGGCAGAAGTTAGAGAGGTTGAAGATTATACGCTGCGTTATCACTGGAAGGACTTAGAAAAAACGTACGATCTGTACGGCACGGAAGTAATTCTGGTAAAGGAAGATTATATGCCAATCAAGACATACCGGAGCTACGAGGATACACTGGCGGAAGAAGAGACGTTTGTCGACCCACACCAGGCGTTGATAGAAGCCTACACAAATATTGAAGAAGGCCGCGAGTTTTGGGTACAGGTGGTGGCCCAACCGATAGACCCGAAAGATATAGAAAAATGGGAAGAGGAGGGAGAGCAGGAAATAGATAAGCTAGCCGGGAAGGAAGCAAAAAGGAAATCGGGCTTGTTTGGCGTGGCCTGGCAAGGCCTGCTTTCTATGCCGGGGGAAGTAATGAAGGCAGCTATGGAGGGGCCGCAGGAAGCGGGGTCGAAAGGCAAGGACAGCCTTTCTTTTCCAAAGGTTAGTGAAGCCGACAAGGCCAAGATGCAAGGTATTTTAGATAAAATTTCGCAGGGTGGATATTCAACCACCGTGAGAGTTATTTATATCGCACCTGTTGGACAGTTACATAAGCCGGATATATCACGAGCGATCGGCGCTTTTAAACAGTTTAATACTTTCCATCTCAATTCTTTAATGCCTAATCCTGTTAGTAAGACAAATGGTCCTAATTACATTTTAAAAGCCTGGCGGCGTTATATGCGTAAACGCAAAATATTGTTGTATTACCAGTGGAGAGAACCCTCGAGCACCAGTAAGGGGCATATGATGAGTGCGGAGGAACTGGCAACATTGTATCACTTCCCGGCCAAGTACATGCGGGCGCCGGCAGTGGAGAGAGCCAAGGCTGGAGTAGGCAGCGCACCGGAGAACGTGCCATATGCCTGACGATATCACTGTTATCGGTCAGACAAATTTCCGGGGCGAGCATCGGGCGTTTGGTATTTACCCGGACGATCGGCGGCGCCATGTCTACCTGATAGGAAAAACAGGAGTGGGCAAAACTACGTTGATGGAACATATGATACGGCAGGATATTGCCAGCGGTAAGGGAGTGGCTTTGGTCGACCCGCATGGCGACGTGGCCACTGGCTTACTGGATGCTATCCCGCCGGAGCGAGTGAACGATGTTGTTTATTTTGATCCGGCTGATACAGAGTTCCCGATTGCTTTTAATGTGCTGGAGGCAGTTGACCCTCGGTACAAATACCTGATTTCGTCGGGGTTAATTGGCTCGCTGAAGAAAATTTGGGCCGATTCCTGGGGCCCGCGTCTGGAATATATTTTGCGTAACACATTACTGGCTTTGCTGGACTACCCCTCCAGCACTATGTTGGGTGTGCTGCGCATGCTGGGTGACAACAAATATCGTAAAAAAGTAGTAGATAAAATTCAGGACCCGGTGGTTAAGGCTTTCTGGACTAATGAGTTTGCTAATTACAACGAGCGTTTCAGGGCGGAGGCAATTTCACCTATTCAAAATAAGGTGGGGCAATTTCTTACCTCGTCTATTATTCGTAACATCGTAGCCCAGCCTAAAAGCACTATCGACATGAAGGACATTATGGACAACGGTAAAATTCTTTTGATAAACGTGTCCAAAGGAAGGATCGGTGAAGATAACTCGGCACTGCTCGGCGCCATGTTAATCACGCGCCTGCAGCTGGCGGCCATGGACAGGGCTAATATTCCAGAGGAGGAACGACGTGATTTTTACTTATATGTGGACGAATTTCAAAACTTTGCTACAGAGTCGTTTGCCGGTATTCTGTCGGAGGCACGTAAATACCGCCTTAACCTGACCATTGCTCATCAATACATTACCCAGATGGAGGATGAGTTGGTGCGGGATGCTGTGTTTGGTAACGCCGGTACCATTGTTACTTTTCGGGTGGGAGCGGCGGATGCAGAGTTTTTGGAAAAGGAGTACGCGCCATATTTTACTGAGACAGACCTGGTAAATCTGGATAAATACAACGCTTATATTAAGTTGATGATCAACGGCATCACCAGTAAGCCGTTTAGCATGCAAACCATTGAGCCCACAAGAGAGTCGTATGGTAAAAAGGACGCAGTAATAAAAGTGTCACGAGAGCGTTATGGTAACAGGCGGAAGGTAGTGGAAGAAAAAATTGCCCGTTGGAGCGGGGTGGTATTTACATCAACCGGGATAGAGGAGGGCCGACAGGCAGATAAGAAACAGCAAGAGAATAGGCGTCATTCAATAATAGACGAGTTGCCGCCGGTTGAAGTGGCGGAGGAGCAGCTGGAAGACGCTCAACCCAAAGGAGAGATGGCCAAAAGAGAGGAAATTACTGATCTGTCTGCTCTGCTGACTGAGCAAAATAAGCTGCCAGGACAGAGTGAGAAAGCGGATTGTACTCGTTGTGGTAAGGAGACTGATGTCCCGTTTAAACCAACGCCTGGCAAGCCGGTTTACTGTAAGGACTGTTTTGCTAAGGTGAGAGAAGAGCGCAGGGGACTTAAAGAGTGGCCAAAGCCGCCGCCACTAATGTGATATAATCAAGATATGCGAGATTCAACACGGGATGAGGAGAGGGTTTCAATTGACCAGCCGTTTGATTTTTCGGAAAACGCAAATTGGAGGATTTTTCGCATCATGGCGGAGTTTGTGGAGGGGTTTGAGTTTTTGTATCCGCTGCGACGGGAAATTACTATTTTCGGCTCGGCCAGGCTTAGAGAAAATACTGTTTGGTATAAAGAGGCACGGCGCCTGGGCAAACTGCTTGGCGAGGCGGGTTTTACTGTTGTCACAGGCGGGGGCGGCGGTATTATGGAGGCAGCAAACAGGGGTGCTTATGAGGCAGAGTCAGAGTCAGTGGGTTTAGATATTTCGTTGCCCACAGAGCAACGGCGTAATCCGTATGTAAAGAAAGGAATCGGTTTTCATTATTTCTTTACTCGTAAAGTTATGCTGTCGGCGTCGGCTCAAGCCTATATTTTTTTTCCGGGTGGCTTTGGCACTTTGGATGAATTTTTTGAGATGGTGACTTTAGTGCAGACAGAAAAAATGGAGCGTGTACCGATAATATGTGTGGGAGCAGATTTTTGGTCGCCGCTGGATAAGTGGATAAGGGACACCATGCGGGAGAAATTTGAGACAATAGACAGCGCGGACGTTGACTTATATACAATTATTAACACAGCGGAAGAAGCGTTTGATTTAGTGAAAGACTCTAAAGAACGAAAGTACTTCTGATCCTTTTGACACGTGCTGGGGCGCACTGTTAGGTTTAGCTGAAGTGTTTGTTCGTTGCCAATTCTGGTCCTTCCTGAATCGTAAAACAGGGGGTGGGTTATGAGTGGCTTCTTGAGAAGATTATTTAGAAGAAACGCAGCTAGTACAACGCCGGCATGTTACGGCAGTTTTGAACTGACAAATGCTGTTCGTCCTGCTTATGATCTTGCGGTAGTGCCACGGCAAGGTTATCGACATTATTATTATCACGATAACCATGGTGGTATACCGGTTCTGTTAGCAGCTGTGTCGCGAGAGAAGTTGTTTGAAGTATTTATGGACTTGCTTGCTCCTCTGGGCCCGGTGGTGAATGTTGTGTTGGAAACATCACATAAATACGAGCACCCCGGGCATTCCGATTTGCTTAGAGAAGAAATTGATGTATCAGTGTTGAAAAGCCTGCTGTGGGACTTCGAAGACAGCTTCCTTAATGACGGATACCTGGGAATAGCAGTGTCGAATCTAGGCATTCCTTGTGAGGTTCAGTTTGATGAGCATAAGTTGCTTATTGTGTACAATGAGCAGCTGTGGCGGTTTGAGCGAATTCTGAATGCTAATGGGATCGGATGCGACGATAACCTGGAATTCATCACCGGGGCTGAACATGTTCATTCCTCCAGCCTAACTTTCACTCTCCAGTTTGACGAAATAGCGTGCCGACTTGGTATTGAAAACTGGACATGATTCTTCCCGATGCCGTTTATGCCTCGGGATTTTTTATGGCTATGTCCAATTAAGTGTGCTGCCACTTGAAGTCTGATAGTGAATGAAAGGCCAGTAACATTTTGAGTGTATACCGTTCTCGATTGTTGAATCCGTAGCTCATTCGTTTCAGCATCTTGATCTTGGTGTGACAGCC
>JBDRMS010000004.1:0-45745 GCA_043811915.1 bacterium | reverse complement strand
ACGCCGTGCACCAGGAGATCTACCGCTACAACACCAGCCGGATTCACTCGGCGCTCACCATGTCACCGGCTGCTTTCAGGAAGCTGTATTCACAAGAAAAAGTCTCAGACAAGGTGTCCGAAAAAATGGGGTCTTGACACTTGTCGCTTCCACTTTCGGCATCATCATAGTGATGGTAACGCCGAGAGAGCAAGTAGTTGTATCCTCCCCCTCTAACGGCGCTCTAGAGCAAGAAAGTCTGGCGGAAAGGACGGCCCGCGGCATAGCCATGACGGAGACGATTGAACGCACCGGTCTGACCTACTACGACAAGGCACGAGGCGTGGATGTTTACGCCCCGGTCGGCCAGTACTTCGTCGAGTATGTGAATGGCGCGGTGGAGTTGCGTTACATTCCGGCCGGACTGCCAGCGGGACAGGACCATCCTCTGGTCAGCGAGATAGCGGTCAACGGCCGATCCAGTCCTAATCTGGGTCAAGTGGCTAAGCCGGTGCAGGACACCGGACGCACCTTCTTCGACCCGGCACGAGGCATTGATGTCTATGCCAGTGAAGGCAAGTTCCTAATCCAGTACGAAGACGGCACGGTGGAGGAGCGTCCTCTGCCTCCGGGCGGATTCGTACCGCGGTCAAGCGACTTTACAGTTGGCGGGCCGGACAATTCGCAGCCGATGTCGGCTTTTGGTCCTTCGCTTGAGGAATTGGGTTTGGTGAAGCCAAATACAAACCAGCCCAAGCCCAGCAGCGAGCTGTACCTGATCGGCGAGTCGTATGTTTCCAGCAGCGGGATCTTACGGACGGCCCAAGCAGGAAATGTTTTTCTGCAAGACCCCGTCACGAAGATCATTCTGGAGCGACCGAAAGAGGATGCCAATGTGGCACTGACAAAGCCGGGTGTTGCTGGAGTTACCACGCACCCGACGGAAACAGTGACCGACCTCTTTTTCCAGGCCTACGGCCGTGCACCGAATGGATTGGAACTCGTCTACTGGCGCAGCCGCACGGATAAGGAAGGAGCTGCTTTGCTGGGAGCGATGCAGTATGCGGCGGGTCAGGATGTGACGGTGACGCTGACGCCCCGAGCTGTAACTCCGGAAGCCGTGGATGCTGCATTCGCTTCTCTAGGTGAGGAAGTACCCGTCAGCGTTGGTGATTACAACACGGTGGCGCTGACGTGGGACTGGACCATCGATGATCCGGCGCTGTTAGCTAGTAACTCTAGCACCGGCTATACAGCGCAAGAGATATGGGCTTCGTGGTGGCAGGAGAAGGTTGGGTTTGTGCCTCCAGCACCGACCAGCAACGCGGGGCTGCACTTCTACATGAGCAGCCCGGATTATGTGGTCGTCTTTGACATGCTAACACCGGACCAAGTCGATGATATCCACCCGGGCGGTGTTACCTCTGTACGCATCCGACGCGTGGGTAGTGTTGGCGGAGCGCAGGTTATATTAGATGCCAATGGAAATGTGATCCCAGGAGCCGGCACGGATGACACCTTCAGCCCCACTAATGTTCCTTTGTGGGTAGGTCACATGACGGTGGACTACTTACCGTGGTTGATTGGTGAAGGAATAAACATCCTTTTCTCACTGTAAACCCTGGTTTAGTACTTTCAACAAAACGCGGTCACATTTGGTTGTGGCCGCTTTTTCTTTTTACGGTGATACATTACTGGGTCAGACGATGAGGGATATGGGATCAATAATCATGGTGAGAACCCAGAGTAGAGACGATATTATCATGACTGCCAGTGTTGTCAGAAATATTGACCAGCCGTGTCTGTATACGTGGACTAGCAGTAGGACCAGGTTGGTGAAATTCATTAGAAAAACCAACATTACCAGTGAAGAAACTATAAAAAGCAGCGCTCCGTGCGCGCTAAAGTTTATGGAATGCAATGTGCCTGACAGGAGTAACATTAGGCTGGCCACAATCACCGCCGTATTCCATTTATTCCTTTTGATTGTTTCTAGGGAGGGGCTGAACATGCTTAATGGATTTGTTTCTTTAAGTCCATATATAATGAATGATGCTAGATGTTTAAGCTGTGGTCAATGTATAACGTGTCAACAAAACCTGACAAAATGATTTGTACCGTTTATGTCTAGGTTCAGATACATATGACCCACTTAGGTTTGAAGGGTAATGACATCTTTTGTCGGCAGTCGACCAGTCTGCCAGCACTTTAAATATTCTTGGGGAGTCAGCATGTTAAGCGATTCATGCGGTCTGACTTCATTGTAGGTTTTCTCCCACCACTGAAGCCGACGGCGCATGGCCGGCAGCGTCTGGCGCAGATTACCACGCTGGTAAAACTCTCTTTCATCAGTGCCATGGCTTCTCTCCACGTAGGTGTTCTCTTGGGCACAACGGGGATGGATGAAAAACTGGGGTAACTCTTTCCGCTCGCATAGTTTCTGAAAAGCTCCCAAAAACTCACTGCCATTGTCGGTCTGCACCGCCCGCAGCTTAAACGGAAATATCAGTAGACACTGCACAAGAAAGGCTGCTCCGTTAGTTGAAGCCAGAGAAGGATGGGCAAACAAGACACGTAGTTTAGTTAACACATCAATAGCCGTGAACTGATACAGCTTACGCCCCCCAACCAAAGTTAGCTCCTTAGTGTCCAGTTGCACCAGATCGCCGGGACGGGCTATCTTGAGGCCTTTTGGGTGTCTGCGCTTGGGGTGGAGGGCAGCTCGTCTGCGCTGGTGGGACACCCTAGAGTTGATCAAGTCACGGCGTTTTAGGATGCGGCCCACCGTGCTGGCTGAGATCTTGTGGCCTTCTTTCTCAAGCAAGGTAGTGAGCTTGTGCTTGCTCCAACCGTATGCCTGCCGCAGCTGAACAGTGCGACTAATTATGGTTGGCGAGGTAGTCGGCCGCCGTGTGTTATGTGGCCGGCGCGAGCGGTCATTAAGACCCAGGACGCCGCATTGTTGCAAACGGTCACGCCAGCGACGCACCGTCTTTCTCTCCAGACCAAAGTGCCTGGCAGTGAGTGAAATATTCTCACCGTGCTTAACGTGCCAGTCCATAATCTTGAGACGCCTTTTGGCCGCGGGGGTTAAATTGCCTACTCGCTCTGCCCAATTGGCGATACGACCAGCGCCGGGCAGTCTGGAACCATACACTGTCATAGTGGTTCCAGTGTGACGGGAGGGCATAGATACTCATAGGTGGATCATCATATGTTATGGACCAGGACAGTTTATTGACAGCTAAGGCATTATATAATAGAGTTCCTTGTTCTAAAGAAACACCTTTATTTATATAAAAAACTATTCTTTATAAAGCATATGAAATTCAAGGCTTTTGCAGTAATAATTAGTTTATTACTAAGCTCAACCGTGTTTACTGCCACCGCTGAAGCGAGCGTAGTGGGTAACTCGGTTCTAATCCATGAGACTGTAATATCGCGTTGCGGTAATCAGTTTGTGGCGTTTTCCGGTGTGGCTACTTATGGACCAGATGTCCAGTATTTGTTGGTTGATTTAGATGGGGCGCCAGTTCTGGGACGCTGGGGAGAGCCCACTAATTGGACTGTTTTGGAACAGGTGACGACGGGTTACCATGTTTTAACGGCGCGTATTCATGATTTGGGAGATGCCAGCAAGACGGTGGCGGCGGTATTCGCATTCACTATTTTGCCGTGTGATGATGGCCCCAGTGATAGCACCAGTGTTGCCTCGAATAGTGGCGGAGGTGGTGGGGACGAAACTGACTGTTGCCCGGGGCCGGATCCGGTTGATGAGAGTGTAAAGTCTCCCATTCCGCAGGTTAAGGGCGTGACTACGAAGAAAGGCGGGGCATTGAGCGCTTTGGAGCCGTTGAATGCAGTATTTCGTTTTGTCTTTGGCCGAGCGCCGACATTCACTGAATGGAAATATTGGGCTGATAGGTTCTTAGTGGACAAGCCGGTTTGGGAAGCAATTCTGGGCGCGATGCAGTGGCACAAGTTGCATGGGGTGACGGTTGGGCAGTAGGTATAGTCAAAAGTGTATACCGCCATTCAAACACCCGGAGACCGTTTCGAAACTCATGACAAGGTGTTTTTGTGTAGTTTTCTTAAGTAGAACCGAATACAAGCCATAGTAACGAAGGCGTCATAGGTGGAGATGCTTTTTTCGTAGAAAGAGGCAATTCTCCGCTGTTGGTTACACCAGGCATGGGCCCGTTCAACTTTCCAGCGATGGCCAGGTGGCCGGCCGCGGCGTCGGGTCTTAACGTGTCGCACCATGGATTGCCAATGCCGGGGCACCAGGTATGGTTGGATGTTGCGCTCAAGTAGTGCCTCGGCCAGCCAGTTGCTGTCATAACCTTTGTCAGCGCACAGCCTCTTTGGTTTAAGCTCGTTGGATTGTTGGTAGCACTTGTCTACGGTAGCCAGGGCAATGGTAATTTCATGGCGATTGGCAGACGTGGTAACGGAGGATAGAGGTATACCATTTCCGTCACACAAAACTGCTCTGTTAAGCCCTTCTACTCGTCGGAAAGCATTGTTTCCGATGGCTGATCTTCCCCCCTTTTACTGGCGATTAAAGCGCCGTCTAAGTAGCAGGAGGTTAAGTTGATCTGCTGCTTCCTTAACAACAGTAGTAAGAGCGCCGTTTGGATCTTCGGCCAGGTGCCATTTGCTTGCCAGTGTCTTAAGCGGTTAGCGGCAGTAGAGTAAGCGCCGTATCTTTCTCTAGGTAGTTCTTTCCATTGGCAGCCGGTATGCAGCACAAAGAAGATAGCATCCAGTACCTGGCGGTCTGGTGCTCTGGGCCTACCGGTATGTTTGGGAGGAGGCATAAGGGGCATTACGGTATGCCACTCTTCATCAGTTAGGTCGGATGAAGCACGACCGTAAACTTGTGTCATGTGTTGGTGTTTGTTTATGGCTTAATTGTGTTTATTGTAGCGTAATTGGAGTTTCGAAACGGTCTCCGGGTGTTTGAATTAGGGCTACAGGCCGTAAGGCTGCAATATACTGCATGTGGCACACCACTTCTCGAGCTTTAGGGGCCAGGCCTCCACGTTGCATTTCCTCCCTCCCCAGACAACAGTTAAAATATGCTTAAAGTCGGCGCCGTCATCGTCACCTACCACACGTCCAGCCAACTACTTCAACGCTGCCTTATCAGCCTGCGCGCCAACGGCATTAAAGACATTTCTGTCATTAACAACACCCAAGAAAACAACCCCGGTTTTGCCGCCGCGGCCAATAATGGCGCCGCCAAGCTTGGCAATGAATACCTGCTCTTTATTAATCCCGACGCTTTCTTAACTCCAGGCTCTGCCGCCGCCGCGCAAGACTACCTTGAGTGTCACCCCGGCGCGGGCATCGTCGGCTTTCTTTTAACCTCACCCGGCGGACAGCCAGAAAAGCATTCTTTTGGCCGCCCCGTCACCCCTCTCACGCTTATTACCAGACACTTCACACAACAGCGCGTTCCCCTACAGCCCGCCTCTGTCGGCTGGGTTTCCGGCGGCGCCATGCTAATTCGTCGTAACTTGTTCCGACAGCTCGGCGGTTTTGACCCCCGCTTTTTTCTGTACTGGGAAGATGTCGACCTGTGTTACCGCGCCCGCCAGGCTGGACACCAGATTATATTTCTGCCCCAAGCCAAAGCTGTTCACCAGCGCGGCGCTAGCCTTTCGGACAGACAGCGTAAAACAAAACTTTATGACCAGTCAGCTGACAAGTACTTCCGCAAGCACTACCCTGATATGATATGTCTTTTAGTAAAATCGGCTCGCTCCTTGTATCGGTTCTTCTCGCCTCTCTCGTTATAGGCCAGGTCTTGCGCTTTCCCCTCCCCGGCCAGGGTGGCGGTTTACTAATCAGCGATCTAGCCGTCGTGATTATACTAATATCTGCTCTCATTAGCCTTATTTTCAATACCAAAAAATTACCAGTTACTAGTTACCAGTTACTAGTTACTATCACTCCTTTCATCCTCTGGTCTCTCTTTACTCTTATCATTCGAGTTCCTGAACTAGGCCTTCCAAACAGCGCCGTCGCCTTCGCTTACTGGTCTCGTCTCGCCGCCCACCTGCTCCTCCTGCCCGCGTTGCTTATTCTTTTCCAGGATGCAAGAATAGCCGCCACCGCCCGGCGCGGACTGATTATCACTACAACCATTCTTATCCTTCTCGGCTTCCTCCAGCTATGGTTAGTCCCTGACTTCTCAACTTTAACAAAATTGGGGTGGGATCCCCACCAAAACCGCCTCACTTCCACCTGGCTCGACCCCAATTTCTTCGGTGCCTTCCTGGCTATCATGCTGCCGTTTATTATTATCAGAACGACGCGACAGGCTTGCCCGCCGAAGCTTCAGCGAAGGTGGAACCCGTCGCTGTTGTTAGTGCTAGTGGCACTGATAATAATTGCCCTCCTTTTAACTCAATCCCGCAGCGCCCTCATCGCCCTCACCCTATCAACACTTATTTTTTCCCCTCTCATCATCGCCAGGGCGCTGCACCGCGTCACTCGTGCCCGACTCGTAGCCGCTATCAGCAGCCTCCTGCTCATCTTACTCCTGCTGGGCAGCGCGGCATTTCTTTTACATGATCGCCTGGTCGGTATTGTCATTTTGGATGCCACCGCCCGGCTTCGCTTGGATGCCCTCAAAGAAGTCTGGCCCCTGGCCGAGCAACACGCCCTGCTTGGTGTTGGTTACAACGCCTACCAATTTGCTGCCGCCAAAGCCGGATTAATTTCAGACTTCAATATTCATTCCCGTGCCGGTGCCGACAACAGTCTGCTTACTTTATGGATAACTACGGGGCTCATTGGCGTTATTCTCTTCTTTTTCCCCTGGGCCTTTATAATGTTGCGCACCCGGTCGCTGCTTGTCCTGTTCAGCTTCACCACCTTGCTTATCCACAGCCAGTTTGTTAACAGTTTTTTATATTCTCACCTTCTCATTACTCTCATTGTCATTACTGCCTTAGCGCTCACGGCAGGAAACAAATCCAAGTTTTTGGATTTATGATTACTTTCTTCCTCTTCCCCGCTCTCGCCCTTCTCGCCCTTCTTGCCTACTATCATCACCGCACCGCCATTATTCTCACTGCTGCCTTTCTTCCCGCCTATCTTCTTCGTTTCTCCGTCTTCGGCCTGCCCGCCAATTTTCTCGAGCTGGCTATACTGGTCGTTGCCACAGCTTGCTTCATCCGGCCAGCTACTCGCTCCCGCTGGGCAACTGCCTGGCGGCGGCTGCCAATTACCTTCAGGATTCTGGTACTCCTTTTTATCACCGCCGCCATTGTCTCCACCATAATTTCGCCCCATCCCTACACCAGTCTTGGCATCCTCAAGAGCTGGATAATAATTCCCATATTATTTGGCTGGCTGATTTACAGCGGCAGTTTTTTGAAAATCGAAAAATTTAACTTAAAAATTATAAACGCTCTTATGGCATCTGGTATCGCTGTCTCTGCCATCGGCCTATTCCAGATATTCAGCCTAGGCCGGGTGAAAAGCGTTTATAGTGTCCCCAACTCCCTCGCTCTGTTTCTCGCCCCGTTGTTGATAATAGCCCTTTGGCAAAAACGCTGGTTTTACGCTGCTCCCATAGTTCTCGCCCTTCTCGCCACCCAGTCCGTATCTGCCCTTATTGCCATAACAATAACTCTCTCGTTAGGTATAACGTTTTGGGCAAAGCCATCTTCGCGAAAACCAGCCCTCACCATTCTTGCCTTATTCTTTATTCTTGCTGCCCTCTTCTTATCTTCGACCGGCCGGCTTACCTACCTAACCCAATTTCCCAACTCCATCTCTGTCCGCTTGCAACTATGGTCTATCTCCTGGGATTTAATAAAAGAACACCCGATATTGGGTGTCGGTCTGGGTACTTTTGAGCCCGTTTATCAGCAAAAACTGCACGAACGTTTTTTTACCCGCCGTAGCCTTGGCGAAGATAGGTCCCCTCCGCTGGCTGAATTCGTCTTCCGCGATCCTCATAACTGGATTCTCTCCTTCTGGCTCAACACCGGGTTATTAGGGCTGCTGTCTTTTGTCGGTTTGAATATTTTGGTATTTTTTAAATTCAACTCCAGTGCTACAGCACTGGCACTAGCCCTACTAGCGCTATTACTCTTCGGCTTCACCGACACTATTTACTTCAAAAACGACCTGGCCGCTTTGCACTGGATATTGCTTGCTTTAGTATGGCGTACTTGTTGGCGAAGAAGGAGAAGTGGAGGGTGAGGAGGGAGTAGAAAATGACACCAAATTACTTGCAATAGAGGCCAGAATTAACCACGCCAGCAGCGCCAGAATAATCCCCAGTATCGCCGACCCTATCCATATTTTTGCTGTCCGCACCCTGTCTCCGCTCCCCCCCGCCGTCATATAGATATATCCGCCAACCACAATACTGACCAAGGCCGCCATAACCGTCAGCGCTATCATGGCTGTAACAATCTGTTGAACAAACCAACCAGGCCCTCCGCCTGAAGAAGTCACGAGAGTACAAATACTATCCCCAATATTTATTTTTTTGCCAGGCAAACCTACTTCTATATCACCCCAGGCGCACTCACATGTAAAACCAGCACTTGGCGTTTTTTTCTTGCAAATATAGTTGGCGGGGCAAACAGCATATCCTCCCGGGGTGCATGCTTTTCCTTCCTGGGCTAGCAGGACGCTTGGCGCCGCCAGCCATCCTGCCACCGCCACAATTATGCTCCCCAATAATAATTTATTTATTCTTCCTCTCCTCATAATAGACCCTATAACAATACTACCACTATTACCGCCACTATTATCAAAAGCATCAGCATTAGGAAGCCAACTACCAGCGACGCCAACACCCCTAAAATAATCCCGGCCGATTTTTTTAAAACCTTAAAACCAATTTTTAGCAGCCGCTCATCTGCCGCTCTCTCCCCTCCTTCCTCCTCCCGCGCCGCCCTCGCTTCCGCTAAATCTTCTTGTGCCCGCCGATGCGCCGCCTTGGCTCTCCCTACTCGCCTTTTCTGCAGAGCCACCGCCGGCCGAAACGGAGCTTTTCCCGCCTCTCTACCCGCTAGTTTGCCTGCTCTGTAAGCTGCCGCCGTCGCCGCCTTTTTGCCCGCCGCCGTCGCCGCTTTTGTAGCGCCTAAAGTTGCCACGTGCACCGGCGTGGCCGCCACATCCGCCGCTGTAGCCGCACCATATGTAGCTGCCTGCGCTCCTCGTCCAACCGTCTGCCCCGTTGCTTGCCCCACTCTTTTCTGTGCCTGTTTCAACATCTTAAGCTCCCTCTCCCTTTGCCTTTCTTTGCGTGCCGTTCGCTGCTCCTCTTTTTCCGCTCGCCGTTCTTCTTCTTGGGACTCCGCCATCATCACCCTCCCGCTTGCGCCAACTCTCGCTTGGCTGCTTCAATCGCCAGCACCTGCTGCGGATCGGACGTTATCACCTGGTCTTCGGCATAACTGGCCACCACTTTAATGGCCACGTGCTTTAATCCGGCGAAGAAAAGACCTTCGCCCACATCACTCTCCAGCAGGCGAAACTTCTCATGATCCGTTAAGTAAAAAACTTCGGCCAGCAAGTCAATTGCCGCCGGCGACTGCCGCAGCAGTAGTTGCAATGAAGAATTAGTCACAATCGGCTTGCCGTACTGGGAACCCAAAAAGTCCTGAATATCCTGGGTAATAGTTGTTACGCCCAAGTAGTATTTACGAGCCCGCTTGGCAATAGAAAACAAAAACTTGGCTGACTCCTCGTGCTGCATAAGGACCCACGCCTCATCAGCCACCAGCACCCGTCGCTTCAGCGAGCTTCTCACCTTATTCCAAATAAAGCCCAGCACCACGTACATGGCGATTGGCCGCAGCTCTTCTTCCATATCCCGCACATTAAATACCACCAGCTGCTTATTTAGATCAACATTAGTCGGTCGGTTAAACACTCCCGCATACGTTCCTTCCACAAAACGCTCCAGCCGGAGCGCAATATTCGCCCCGCCCTCCATGTCGTTAACCACCGTGTAGAAATCCTGCAGTGTCGGAGTCTCCGGGCGCTGCCAGCGCGCCCCCCTTGTTATATCTTTCAGAGCATACGTTTCCCACAATGCTCTGTCTGCCACCGACTGTTCTTCCGGCGTAAAACCGCTTGCCATTAATGAAATAAGGCCGGTTAAGCGCGTTATATTCTCGCGCAGTACCGCCTCCGGTTCATCGTCCTCATTTAATTCCGGCAGGTCGAAAGGATTAATCCGGTGATCCGAAGCCGTGGCAATGCGCAAATACGCTCCCCCTACCGAATCAGACAGGTAGCGATACTCCTGCTCCGGGTCTATGACAATAACTTCCGTGTCGAACATCAGCTGCCGCAAAATCTCCAACTTCGCCAAATACGACTTGCCCGCGCCCGATTTGGCGAAGATAACCATATTGGCATTCTCCAGACTAAAACGATCAAACAATATCAAGCTGTTATTGTGTAGGTTAACACCGTACAAAATACCGTTGTTACTGGTCAGGTCTGAACTGACAAAAGGAAATGTAGTGGAAAGCGATGAGGAGCTCATATTAGTTGAGCGCACCAGCTTATCATGTCCCAACGGCAGCGTAGACAAAAAACCTTCCTTGGCCTGAAACAGTGCTGGCTTAACATACACCAGCCTTCCCTCCAGCAATACCTCGACCTGGGCTGCGACTTCGTCCAATTCCTCTTTGGTATCTCCATAAATCGTCAGGTACAAACTGTACTGAAAAAATCGTTCCGTTCCTTGTACTAATCTATCACGTAGCTCTTCAATATCACGATAGGCCGTTTCCAGTTGCGGGTCTCGCACTTTTCCTTTCTCTGCCCGCATAGAAATAGAGGCCGCCACCTGGGTTACCTGCCGTTTCATTTGTTTTAGCACCGTGGCCGACTCCTGGGGATAAATAAACATACTCATATCAAACTCAATATCAAAATTAATGATAGGAGAAAGCCAATTAGTTTCCAGATAGCGTGGATAAGTCATTACAAACAATGTCGTAGCAAACTTACCGTCAATTTCCAGATGTCCCGGGTTGACCTGAAAAGCTGCTGGCGCCAGAATGTCTTTCAGACTCGCCACCCCTTCTTCAAATTGTCTCTCTTCGGCCTGCTCTTCCGGGGTTGTGAACTCTTTTTTCTTCCTGGCTCCGTTTTGTTTCTTGCTAATTTCAAAACCTAATATATTTGGCATATCTCGTATATTAATTATTTTCCCGCCCACGGCTTCTTATTAGCCTCCTCTGCTACCAACTCATGTGATTCTGTCTCCCTCACTTTCAATTGAGCCGCATTACCGAGTGGCTGATTACGCGATGTGGCCGGGTTGAAAGTGTCATAAAATAGCTCCAACATCTCCTGGGTTTGTAGCGGTACCAGCCGAAGTCCCACCCCGCGCAGACCCACCGCCACCTGCTCTACCCGCTGCAACAATTGCGACCGGTAGTGCACGAAGTCCGCTTCTGATACCTGTGGCGACTTTTTGCCGATATTTTTCAAGCTCTTGATAAAACGTTGCAAAAAATTATCTTGCCGACTTTGCTGCACCGAAAACGGCACCGTTACCAGAAACGTTTTGGCCATAACATCGCTGCCTTTTACCAATTCAGCCACAAAATTTATATATTCATCCATTTGCAGGCGCAGCAACTCATTACTCTGCCCCTCTTTGCGGCCTCGCAATTCCTCTAAATAAGGAGTGATATCCAGTTTGCGCGACACAACCGTAATCTGCACCGGAAAGTCGAGTGAATTCAAAAAATCCTGAAAAGCAAGCACAATAGCATTCTGCTCATCCTCTGACTTAAGGGCGAAGTTAAGCGACGATACGATCAATATAGACCGCAAGGTTCCATCCGACAGAACAGCAATGCCATCACGCACTTCCTTGAGCGGCACTAGCTGTTGCGTCGGCTTACCCTTCTTATCCGCACTGCGCATGAAGCTAGTGTACTACTTAGCTCCTTCTTCCTCCAGCAGCGGATCTGCTGCGTCCTGGGCAATAATATTCCCTTGCGTGTTCAGCGTTTGCACCACCGCGTCCAGAGCCGAAGTGGTAATAGGCACCGCCTCGGTAAACTCCTCATACTCACTGCCGGCAATGTGTACACTGCCCGCTCCGGCTTCTCGCCGCCACAGATACATGCGCTCCCCCGTAAAATATCGCAACCCGTGCGACAATAACGACGCAAAAGTTTGTCCCCGCCAGTGTATGTGGGCAAAAGCCGCCGCCACGCCCACTGTAGGAATAGCTACGCTCAAGAATAGGCCCAGGTCGGACAAAAAATAAACCGGCACCAGCAACATTCCTGCCGCCATATAAAAAAGAAACTGCTTCAGCGTCAGCGGACCAATAATCCGGTCCTGAATGTCGACGAACTGTGGAACCTGGTATCTCATCTCGGCATCGGCGGCGGTGCCGGCGGCTTTTTCTGCTCTTTCAGGTTAAGCACATTGCGCGCCCCCGTTTCACCCGCCGAAGCCTCTGGCGCAGGCGGGCCGCTCTTCTGCCGTTGCCAGTATTCCTCCAACTCCTTCATCACCGGCCCGAACAAATCCTCCTCAATCTCCCGCGCCATCTTCTGCGCCTTATCATTCGACAGCTTCAGCTCCGTCGACAACAAACTGGCCAGCTGCGCCAGCGTCTTTTCGCCTAGGCCAACCGTAAGAATCATAAGGGCAATACTGTGAGCCTGGTCAGTTGATAACCTATACGCCTTGGCCAAACCTATAATGTAAGCTCCCGTTCTTTCCGCATTGAATAAACTCTTAACCGGCCGTGGCAAAGTAAAAGATTTTTCGATTAGCTGGTCTTGCTCCAGCGGCGGGCGTGTAAGCACCGACCCCAGCGGCTTTGCCATAAATAGCTGCCAATCTATCATAGCTAGGGCGTTGTTGGTGCCTGGCTTTGCCTATGCAGCCTGTCAAGCGAACTGTAATATGCTTTTTGTGTTGCCCGATTAATCTCATTTTCAATCGCGTTTTTCCTGTTTTGGTCCCCGTTGGCCGCCGCCGTGGCGTCGTCCACCCCCGTAGTTGGCAAGTCAACCCGCATGTTGACGTCAAGCATTTCAATCTTGCTTCTCTCCCCCGCCGTCATGTTTTTAACCGCCTCGGCGTTGCCAGCCAGCGCCACCTTGTATGCCCTATTTTCTTTGGTATTCTCCATATCCATAATAGATTCGCGCTGTGCTTGTGAAAGCGATCCTCCTACATGCTCTTGGCGTAGTGAATTGGGAGTCCAAGCGGTTGAACCGCGAACCGAGGCATCTCTCTGCGCCTGGGTAGCCCCCGTCGGCACAAACGCTTTAGCGGCAGCAGCCTGACCTCTCTGCTCCCGTGTGAGCGGCTTGCCAAATACCCTCTCCCCCAGCTTCTTCCCCGGCGGTGGGGCCCCTTTTCCATAACCAAACCCGGCCATGATTCTGGCGCCGGCCGCTCCCAGAAACCCTTGTGCTTGTTTGCCTAGATACCTGCGACCCTCTTTCGCTGCAAATCGGGCCGGCACTGTCACCGGCGCCGCCACGCCCTTCGCTATTCCTTTAGCCCCCCCGTACGCTATCCCTCTTACTCTTCTTCCCGTCCCCGTGGCTATGCCAATGGCCGTCGCCGAGCCAACGATGCCCGCGTACCGTCCGGCCATCGCTGCCGCGACCAACGCTGCGGAAAAAACCGCTGCTCCCAAGATCTCCCAATAAGCTCTTTGTCTAATTGCTATCTCCTCATTGGCGTTGCTGACATCAAAAAAGCCACCAACATCAATCAGTTCATCAACGCTCAGCGCTGCCATAAGAATAAACAACACTACTGGCCCGTAAATCACGTAGCGCATAAACATTGTCCACCAACGCTTGGCCAACCCGCTCGCTCCCGGAAGGGCTACAAATAGGTAGGCCAGCGGCGAGACAATCAACAACAAAAGAAGCATAAGGTAACGTATCAACAGGCCAACTATCACCACCGCCAATGCCAACGCTATAATCCATGCTACTACTGCGTTAAGTATAGTGGCCAAAACTTGATCCCACCCCTTGACTGGATTTATGTAACTTAAAGCAGCGCTATCAAGTGAAAATCCCGTTGCCAATGACTGTTGTACATTATAAAAAATTATGGCCATGTTAGCCTTCAGTACCAGCATGGTCGCCATGCTATCAAAACTACTGTCAAAGATAGGCGGTATCAGCGCCATAATTATTCGCGAGGCATCAAGAATCACCCCGCCTATAACCAAGCTGAAGTTGACCAAGAGCGCCGCTATCAAAAGCCGGGGCAAAAGCCGCCTCACTCCGCCCCCCACCTCCAAGCGCAGGGTCGTGAGTAAAGCAATAAGAACCAGGGCCAGCAGGAACCCCATGTTCGCGACTCCCAAGACCACCGGCCATGCCTTCCGCACCACTTCGTTATTAACAAAGCTGCTTAACGACAAAAGGGGCTCTATATAAGTGGATAAAGTATAAATTAGCCACTGCGCTACTTTGGCAAGGAAAGTAAAGAATAGCCAAAAAACGAAGGCAACAGCATCATTTATTTCAGCCAAAAGCCCTGCTCCAGGCAACATGTATCGCACGGCTCTCTGCAGCCACTCGTCCCAACTATTATCAAGAGGATTAGCATTCTGTGCGGCGTACGCCGTTAACCCGGCTACTTGTCCGTCGCCTTTTGGCAGACCGTTCTCTCCGACAACTGACGGCGGGCAAAACAACAGCGCCTCGCCCGTGGCGTCAGATGATACCACCGCCTGCCAGTCCAACGCTCCAGCCGCCTGCATCGCTTTAGCATCTGCCACCTTCACTCTCTCGCAGCCGGCCGTCACCAGCTGCGCCTCCGTTTCCTGCACTAACAATGGCGGTGTCGCTGCCGCCGCCTCGTGCGGCTGCGCTAATCCCATCATCAGAAACACCATCAACCCGCCGGTTGATATTACTTTGTGCCAGGTCATAATCTTCACAGACAAATTTAATAACAGGTATATCCGCAGGTCGGCACCCCCGTCGTCTTTCGGAAATTCCCGGCCGTCAGTACTCGCAAAGCATGTACCGCCCCCTGCTCCAGGTGTCCGGCTATAAGATTAGCCGACGGCGACGTCGGTTCCTTCTCTTTGTCATACCTTTCATACTTACCAGGATCAAACAGGTTCAGTGTTCCCAGTACATTGCATTGTGGATCACCCGTCTGACACAGAGGAAGACTGGGGTCATAATCGGGGTCCCCAGGCGATACACAGTTACAGGTAGGACTACTGCTTGACGACCCGCTTCGCTCCACTAATTGCTGGCTGCCCGGCTTATCGAGCCCCGCCAGTGAACTGGCTTGCTGGCTGGTGTCCAGCATGGCCAGCGCGTTCGGCAGGCTGTAAACCTCCCCCGTCCTTACCGCCACCGGGTTTTTCACCACCACAGACAACTCCTCCGGATTACCAGTTGAAGGCACAGAGCTTTCTCCTGGCAAGCCGTACTCGCTCGATTTAAGGGTAACGTCAGCCAGCAATCCTTGTTCCTCCATCATTTTCTGCTGCGCGGCGATGCGGTCATATGCCTTAGTCGCAATCTCCTGCATTATCATGGGCGCGAACAAAACATTACTGGCTGTATTTTCTAGACAATCAAACTCTGGCGGATCCGACGCGCTTTTCGGGGCACAGTCAACCACCGTCTCCCCGTAACTGCCGGGCGCGGTGCTGATTTTGAAATTCTTGTAGGGGAATTCAAAATCAGGCGGCACGTATGTGCTGGCCACGTCTATTAATACCTTATCCAATAGCTTCGTCTTATACGCGTCATTAAGTATCTCTTTTCGCCATTTGGCAATCGTTGGCGAATAGGCCATCGGCATTCTCTCCCCTTCAGGCTTTGAAAATCTTCTCAAGCGTTCCTGCTTGTCAGCTTCCGTGCCTGATGAGAAAGCCGCCAGCACCCCGTCTGTTATCGGCCGCATGTTCCACTCCAGCGGATCTCTAACCACAGCCCCCCGGCGGTAATCCTCTGCTTCCGCGATCTGCGCCGGTGTCATTCCTGTTTTGTCATTCTCACAATCCTTAAACCCCAGCCCATAGTCGCACAGCGCCCGCAGCAACTCGCTGGTGGCATTCCGCCGGCCCGACTCCGCCCCGAACTCGCGCACCAGCTCGTCGTTGTATTGATCAGTTCCCTCCAGCGTTATTGATCGCATCAGCAAATCGGCAATACCCGGGTCCGTTTCCGACACCGTCTCCTGTCCCACCTTCGTTGCCTCCGTTAGAGGGAACTCTTCGTCCTTAAAAGGTGGCGTCGCTTTTTCTTCTCCTCGTGCCTTTACCAGCTCTTCCCGCGAAAATTGCGTTTCCACATAATCCGCCTGGTCCAGCGCCGCCAGCACGTTATAGAACAACTGCTGCTGCCCGATGGCCGTATAAAACATGGCGTGCGGATCCGCTTTGGCTGCTCTCACAGCTCCCAGTATTCCTGCCACGACAACCAGTGCCGCAACCCATTTATTCCAATCCATACTTCCCCTCCAGCGCTTTTACTTCACTTGCCAGCTCCCGAAACACCGCCCCCAAATCCTCAATATTCTGCGCCGCAATCAACGCCCCCACAAAATCCTGGTCTACCCGGGACAACAAATCCGCGTTGTCGCGCAATGCCTGCGAGGCTGCTATCAGCTTGAGATGCATATCTACTGCCTCTGCCGGTGTTGCCACCGCTTTCAACGTCGTCACGTTATTAGTTAGCGCCGTTACTATATCGCTCATCGGCTGCTTGTTCTGATCGTTCACCTGCAAGCGAAAAGCCGCCTCAATGTCCGCACTTGTTATCTCTTTCAAAGAGTTATTGTGTGTTGAAGATATGTTGTCTAAATACGTCGCCACCGCGCCCTTCCCTGCCTCTTGTGTCGTCATTATCATATCAGCCGTAATCGTTGGCATCAATGTCCCCCTATTAGCCTCCACAAACGCCCTCAATTTAGCCTGGTCTAGGATGTCTTCCCGCGCTGCATCGTCAGGCAGGCCGGCCAGATAGCGCTGGGTAAACGTTTTCGCTTCGGTCACCTGGCTTCCCGTTGCCGGCTTACTCTCATCATTCGGACCCGGAATCAACGGGTCCCTCCCCGCCACTATTTCGTCCAAGTCAGACACTCCATCTCCGTCCGTGTCGGGGTTATTGGGATCAGTTTTGTAATATGTCGTTTCAAACAAATCAGCTACTCCGTCTCCGTCGCTGTCCTTCTGCTGCTGCGCCAACTGCTCTTCGCCGGCTCCTTGCTCTGGCGCCTCTTTGTCTTTCAAAAACAGCGCCCGCCCTCCCCAATACAAGCCAAACAACACCGCCAGCACCACCGCCGTAATGCCGGCTACCTGAAGCCCCAAACGATTAATCGCTTTCATGAAGGAAGCCTACCTATAAATAGTACTCCCATTATATGGTATTCCCGCTAAAACTTCACGTCCGCCTTTGGCAGCAATTTCCTTATCTTTTCCACTTCCTCCACCGGCAAAGGATTCCCCCGCAAATCCAGCACTTTTAAATTAACTAAAAAGCCCAACTCTTCCGGCAAAGATGTTAATTTATTATCACTCACATCAATTTGTCTAAGCTCCGTCATCGTCCCGATCCAGTCAGGTAGCTCTATTAAATTACTATTACTGGCATTCAACAACATTAAACCTTTAGCCAAAGAAACCGCCTTTGTTAAGTACAAAAGGGCCTGCCCGCTCACATCCAGTCCACACGCCGTTTCTCTGTTATCCACTACTTCCCGAATATCTTTATACATATTATCACACACGACTGGCTCCGGGGGTTCTTCCTCGCCAGGCTTGGGAGGCAACAAGCTCCGCCCGCTCCAGTACAAACCAAATAACAACAAAAGAGCCGCAACAACTATAACCCCCATCCGCAATAGCAAGCCGTTTCTCACCACCATGCTAAAAATTCACCGTCGCATCTGGCAATACGCTCTTCACTCTGTCTATTTCTTCTTGCGGCAGCGGATTACCTTCTAATTCCAGCCGCTCTAACTTACTCAACCTATCCATGCGTTGTGGTAAAGACGTCAAACCATTATCTCTCAAGTCGAATACTTTCATCTCCTCTAGCCAGCCAATCTGCTCTGGTATGTTAGTTAATATGTTCCCCCGTAAATCAAAACTTCTCACCTGCTTAAAATATCCCACCTGTAATGGTATATCAGTCAATTTATTGTTGTTTACAGAAATCTTTATCAACTTTTCCAGGTAGCCAACATGAGGAGTAAGCTCGGTAAGGTCATTATTATTTAAATTGAGAATACTTAAATTCTTCAAAGTGCCAATTTGCCAAGGCAAAGTAGTCAGGTTTTTATCACTTAAATCAAGCTCGCATACGTCATCAGGGCCCTGTAAAGCTTTCTGCAAATCCGTATACACTTGATCATCCGGACACCTCGGTTTAACTTCAACGGGAGCCGCTCCTTCCTTTTTCTCCCCGCCCGGAGGCAACAATAGCTCTTTTCCTCCCCAATAGAAGCCAAACAACACCAACAAAACCACCGTCGTTATCCCGGCAACCTTTACGCCTATCTTTGTTACCGGCCCCTCTTGCTCCGCTGGCGGCATTGACTGACCAACTTGAGGATTATCCATATCATTCATACTACATTAAATCCCTAAGGGTTTAAATGATGCTCTTTTTGGTTATTAGCCAAGCACTCTTTTTTAGACGTAACCCAAATGTCGTGGATCATACGGGGACTCGGACTCGGACTCGGACTCGGCGAAGGCGAAGGCGAAGGACTCGGGCTTGGCGAAGGACTCGGTGATGGACTGGGACTCGGAGAAGGTGATGGACTCGGACTCGGCGAAGGCGAAGGACTCGGAGAAGGTGAAGGACTCGGTGAAGGACTCGGACTTGGCGAAGGACTCGGACTGGGTACCGGCGATGGTGGTGGAGGAGGCGGCGGTACATCATCATCATAAATTTCCCCAATCGTTAAGCCCGATCCTGAATCCGGCCCGCTGCTCCAGTCCCAATAATAGTTCACTCCAAACGACTCAACCACCGGCGTCTCCGGCACAAGATCGGAAATTACCCTCACCGTAAAAACATCACTATAAGAACCATCCGGTATAGTTATGAACTGACTGTTAGGCTCATAATCATTCCCCTGCACTGCTGTTATATCCGCAGTAGAAAGGTTCACCGTAACTCCTCCGTGATCATAAAATCCATGACCATTTTCATCAAACACATAAATATAGAAATCCATTAAAGGGGGATTATTTGGATCATTGCCTTCTAGTGTCGTCGGACCTACATAGAACACTGAAACGTATAACAGGTCATCATCTGTAATCATTCCCGTAGCCGTGCCGCCCAGTGTGCCCTGGCCGCCATTCCACGAGTAATCCACTGCAAACAACTCATCCTTTGGTCGCTCTGGTTTAGCGTCAGAAATTATATCTACCGCAAATTCCCCGCTACTATTGCCATCCGGAATATGTATTGTCGCTGTCCTCTCCCAGTAATCAGCATTAACTATAGCAGTAATATCGCGCGTCATCAGGGTTACATCCAGCTCCCCGTGGTTGTAAACCTCATTATTGTTTTTGTCATACACCGTGGCTGTAAATGTTGCCTTCACTTCATCTCCCGGATCCCCCTCCGTTACAGCCACGTCATTTACCACGACATTTAAGGTATCATCATCTTCAATGATTCCTGTTGCGGAAGACTGGGTAATCGTAATATTCCCTTTGCAGGTTCGGCTTATGTCTACATAGAAATTCTCCTCCGGCTCCGGGAGCAAGTCAGACACCGTGTTTACTGTGAAGGTCGTACTGGTCGAACCTTTCCCGATAGTAATTTGCCGGGATGTTATCTGTTCATAATCAGTACCGGCTTTAGCCGATCCGTCTCGTGTTGAAACCTCTACCACCACCTCTCCCGGGCTACTCACCGGAGTGCCGCTCGCGTCATGCACGTACACTTCAAAAGTAACTTGATTTTGTGCCGGCGGGTCGCCTTCCGTCGCTTTTCCCGGCGCCACTTCCCTGACAGATACTTCCAACGGCGGGTCACATTGAGGATTCACTAACAGCTGACCCTGATAGCCGGGCGGCAAATCACATGGATCTTCCAGATCTGCGCACATGCAGAACACTTCCGTTTCCGACGTCTTTGTGGCTGTGGCGCTTGCCCCTTTATGACCTTGACCATTGCCTTCAGCAAGATACTTGAGGTATGCCTTCTGCCCCCCGGGAACATCCACCTGGTGTGACGTATTCTTTGTTGTCATGCTGCACATTTCTCCTCCACCATCAGACGAAAGAACCTCAACTCCCCAATCCCAGTCTCCTACCACCCATACTTTGCCGGTTCCCTCGTGGGCTACCTCCAAATCTGCCGAAATGTCCATGCCTATTCTATACAAACACATAGGGTTTCCCCCGCAAGATTCAGAATCTATACTTTCTCGAGAAGGATCCCCTGGAGGGTCAATTCCCCGGCAAATATCAGCATCTTCTATGCTGACATACCAGTCAGTCATGTTCGGGCACAACGGCCCAGGCCCCGGCGGCGGATCAGTTTGTGCCCGCGCCATCTTCGCTGTAACTCCTACGCTATCAATCAAAGCCAGTATTTTGTCCTTTACATAAACATAAGGAGCCGGGATATCTGCCGGTGGCGCCCATCCATCTGGCGGCGGCGGCCCTCCCTCGGTGTAATATCCTTCACCTGGTTTACAAAACTTCATACTGCCTTCTTTAACCGGCACTATTTCGCTGCAGTCGCACGAACAATCTTCTGCCCACCACGGATCCCCCGGCCGCCCGGAACAGGCCGACCCTGCTATGTATTCATTCTTTAACCCCACAAAGACTTGCGGGATGTAATCCCATGGTTGTTTATCACGGAAAGGCTCCGGTCTGCCTTTTACCACAGACTCGTACAAGCCAGGGCCGTTTTCACACCAGGTCAGCTCCACCGAATATTTAAGCAGCGGCTGCTTTGGGTCTACCGGCGGCCCCCATCCTCCGATATCAATTTTTTCCTTGGCGCAAGTGGTCGCAACTGTCTTTGGCAAATCAAGCGCTGACTCAAATTCAGTTGTTCTTATACTATCATCAGCCGCCTTATCTCTGCCGGCCTGGTCCCCATACGGAGCCATTATTTCATAGATCAACACTGGCCGTTCCTCTGTCCAGGCGCGCTGAATTATGTCTTGCAGCACCGTCGGGTTATCTTCGTCGAAAGCAGCAAAAGCATCCTGGAAATTCTTCTCCCAATCGTCTATCGCCTGGCTGTAATTAGCTAGACTGTCCTTTTGTACCTGATCATATGCCTCCTCTTGTATATCAAGAACCTGATGGTACCTGTTTATTACACTTTGCAGCTTGGGTCCCAGCTCGCCGTCGCTCTTTATCTGGCAAGCCATTTGAATAGATTTTTCGGCATTCTTCACTGCTTCGCATGTATACATATCAAACTTTTCCTGCTTACAGATAGCCTCTGGAAAATTACCCTTGCGTTCATCCTGGACATTCTTATAGTCGTCTCGCATGTCCGGTTGCTTGTCCTTAATATTTTTCAGCCAATCTGCTTTCTTCTCACTGATTTCCTGTTTTGCGTCCGCCGTACTTTTGGTTCCTCCCAATACCTCTTGCCCTATGCCAATCATTTCTGCCCAATTGTCGCCATGTATCTCTCCCCAGGTCTCCCGCACCAGGTCATTGTGCCCAATCCCCAGCAGCACATTCTCGTGCACCAGCTGCTTAAAATACTGCCCGTTGTCAAACAGCGGTCTCATATAAGCCGCCGCCGGCCGGCTCCGTCTGTCCATAGCATCGTTTAAATCCGGCTCTATAATCCTGTTATCCTCTAACGCTCGGCACTCTCCCGGCACAACGTCAGCTACCGCTTCCGCAAACCGCATTCCCAATTGAGGAGTAAAATCACTGCATGGCGGTACTAATCCCTGCCGCAGCTCCTTATCATGCACCGAACACACCACCGGCCGCTGCTGCGACTGTAATGTCTTCAGGTAATTTGGCCCCAGTCTGGGCATCAGGCCCTGGTAAGTTTCCCGGCATCCTTCTTCCGCCGGATCGCACACTATGGCCGGTTGCAGATTGTCGCGGTAAGTTTGGATGCCTTTTACTTCTCCTTGCTCGTCGCATATTCCTGACAACACCTTCTCTCCCATCGCCACGTACATCTTTCCCTGCTCGTCAAAGTAATAAACCGTCAGATTGTTCAAATACATCTCCGCGGTTTCTTCCGTTTGCAGCGAAAATGTATATGACAAGTACCCTCCTGGCGCCAGGTTTTGCCCCGACCACCAGATTAAGTGATCATCTTCGCCGTGCTGTGCTTCTGGGTCCCCTCCCACAAAACTTGTCCCAATTGGATATTGATTTTGTATAGACGGAAAAAGTGCCGGCTTGTCTCCATAGTTTCTCACTATCACCCGATAGTTTTGTTTCTCGCCCACTGTCGTGCACGTGTTTTGGTTTAACAAAAAAACCGTTAGAAAAGGGCCACCGGAAACTACTCCTGCCCCAGTCTCGTCTTGTTGCACTCCAGCCTCCATATAATCAGATAGATGCGCCAAATTTGTAGAAAAAGAGGCGTCATACAGTTGTCCCGCAATATACTCTTTATATTGAATGTCCTGCGGCAAGGCCAACGACACAGGCTGCGCCGCCTGTACAAACGGCGTTACCAAGGCTGCCGCAAAAATATTTGCCAGTCCCCACCAGGTAAATGCCATAATCTTATATTCAATACTCCTTATACCAACCCGGGGCCGCTCCGGGCCCTTTTGGCGAGTCGTCGCTTGGGCCTTCCTTGCCGCAATCTCCTTTATACGTTTCCTTAAGCACCGCCGCTATTGCCTTTCCCATAAGACATCTCTCCACCGGACCGAACTTCATCGACCTAAGATTATTCCACATCATTAAATTAGCCGGCCGCACCGTATCCGGGTTATTACACCCCTGCGTGCATATCCCCCCGGGGCTGATGTACGTACCAAGGGTACCCTGGCAATCTTCCATAGAGCCAAAGCAATTTGGTCCTCCCGGCCCTCTTATTCCCAAACCGCCATAATATTCATCCGCCATAGCCGCCACGCCGTGACCAAATTCATGCGCCACCAGGTCACCGGAAGCCCGATTACCAACCGCCGTCATTAAACCGCCTATCGTGGAAGTGCCACAATTACACGGCGCATTCATTACCACTATCACCACTGCATCCCAGGCAATTCCCTGCTCGGCCAAAACCTGTTGTATCTGGTCCTGATTGGGACAAAGAGGAAAAGATCTTCCCTGAAAGGTAACAATTCTACACCCCAGGTCTTGCACATTAGGTACCACTTGTACGTTAACCTGGCTGGCATATACACTCCAGGGATCAATCGATAACATAATTCCTCTAACCCCGTTTGCCACCGCATTCAATGTTCCCATATCAGGCGGCAGTGGCGGAGAACCAGGAGTACTCGGTACACTAGATATCACCACAATATCAAATATCTCGGTTGCTCCCAGCGCCTGCCTTCCCCACGACAGCCAGCCGGCTATCTGTTTCAATAATCCGCTTTTAGCCGCTGAAGACAAATCATCAAACGAAAACAGCCGCTCATTTAATATTATGCCTCTGGGCGTAATCAGTCTCACCTTCACCGGCTTACTATCGGGCGGCAACGTCAAAACAAAACGACTTACACTGTCCTCTAGAGCGTAAATAGGACTAGTATTTCCCTCTAATCCATCTACCAGAACCTCGGTTGCTACCTGAAATTTTTCCTCAATTATCACCCGCTCCTGTTCATCCAGAATCTGCAATATGGAATAAGGGTTTTCTTCCGCCACCTTGTAAAACTGAATATTGTCCTTTTCCACCGTGCGCTCCAGGTTTGATATTTCCAAAGTAAAATTAGGCTGGCGCCGATACTGGATAGTTACCGCCAGATTATATTGCGCAGAAGGCGTCGGCATAACAATTTGCCCTTCTTCCTCTTCACCCGTCTGTCCGCTTTCCGGCAACCCGCTTTGTCCTTTTCCCGGATCGTCAGCTACTTGCGGTCGCCCCTCTCCTGTCAAAGGCAGCTGTTTAAAATATTCTCCCAGTTTATCCACTTCCCCCCCACCAACGTAGAACACAACTATTGATGCTCCTGCCGCCAATCCCGCTACTACCAAAACCAAAATTACGGCAAGCGCCCGCCGCTTTTTCTTCCCCACAGTATTTTCAGGCACTTCAAACATTGTCTAATGCCATAATAACACACTAAACTACAACTTTTTTACGTCGGATGCCTTACTGGGCCAGCTTTTGTTGAATAGCCTCCAAACGTCCAAATTCAGTCTTTATTATCGGATAGTACGTTCGATCTATAACTTCCAGCTGTCGCGCTGCCACCAGCGACCCCGCCGGGTCATCCCCCCTCTGTGCTATTTGTTCAAAAGTAATTGCCAGTGCTTCCGTATGTCCCAGCAGCAGCCGATGTACTTCCATGGCCGACTCCGGCACCTGCGCCTCCGCCAGCTCTTCCCGATACGCCGTGACCAAACTGACCAGGCTCAACATTGCTGACGGATTATTATTTGTTTGCAGTTGATACTGTGCATCTACGTACAATGTCGTATTAGCCAAAGCGTTGTCATTATCCGCAATTGATAGATAATGTTCCAACCGCGCCGCTGTGTCCTCAACCGCCGTCGTTGTCATCCCGCTATCAGGACGCGGCAGCAGGGCCACTACCGGCTGCTTGTCGGCAAACTCATTCAAAGAAGCCGGCGTTTGGTCCGCCCTGGCATACTCCGACTCGTACTGCGCCGTCAGATTTTTGTCGTTACCCTTGGTGTAATCATCGGTAAAGTATTTATCTGCCTTTAACGGTTCCAGCTGCAATGGCAACTGGCCGCCTTCTGCCTGTGTTTCCTCTGGCAATTTATCATCCGGCGCCGGTTTGGTCGGGTCATGTCGCGCCGCCACTTCTTCACCATCAAGATACCCGTCGCCATCACTATCAGCATTATTAGGGTCCGTCCCCCAACTTATTTCTTCGTTGTTTGTTAATCCGTCATTATCGTCATCAGCCGCCAATAATCTTCGCTGCTCGTCTGTACCTGCCGGTTGTAACACTCCAAACTGATCCTCCTGTTCCTGTTTCTCAGCTGGTGCAGCATCTCCACCACCCAAACGCTGACGCGCCACAAAAACACCGCCAGCTGCAACACCTATTATAAGCACCACGAACACAATTATGATAACTGATTTTGGCATCACTCTTTCGAGTATACCACGCGCGATAAAGCTAGCCACGCTTTAATAGATACTTCCTGTGGACGCATTATTGGTTCGATATTCGCTTCCCGCAACATTTTCTCTGCTCTTTCAGTCTTTATACCAAGCAGCTGTCTCATTCTTCCTCCCATTTGTTTCCGTTTGGTCTGAAAAAACTGCCTGGCCAACGTCAATACCTTCTCTCTTCTTTCTGCGCTTGTCGCGCCGGCTCCAGTCCTGGGAATCAATAACACCAGTTGTGAGTCCACTTGCGGCACTGGCCAAAAACAACTCGCTGGCACGTTGAGTAGGCTTTCTGCACTGCCCCACAATTGCACTGCCACTCCAATCAAAGACAAGCTGCCTTCGCTCGCCGTTAAACGCTTGCCTACCTCCCGCTGCACCAGCAACACTACCCGATCCGGTGCAGGATTTAACAACGTCAGTCGTCGTATAATCAAACCTGACAAATTATATGGAATATTGCCTACCAGCTGGTAGGCCTTCTGCCAGCTCCAGTTTACCTCGCGCAAATCTCCTCTTATCAGATCAAGATTACCCTTAAGGTTTTTTGGTATGCCGAACCAGATTAAATCATTCAAGGCGGCATCTCGCTCAACGGCCTTCACCTTATAACCGGCCCCCAGCAGCGCCTGTGTTAGTGTTCCCAGGCCCGCTCCCAGCTCCGTAATTTCTGTCACCTCATTACTCAAAGCCAAAAGTGTCGCTTCAACCACCTCTTCGCACACCAGGAAATGTTGACCGGAAGAGCGCTGGGGGCAGACACCTTTTTTTGCCAACAACGCCTTAATGGTTGATATGTCAGTCAGGTTTTTCCACACCATACTTTGTTACAAATAATTGACAGAATTAGTCTACAGGATGCTATGGCCCCTTCTACCAGCCTATCTCAAAACAAGGAAACAAATTAGTAGCAATGTCAATGTTGACTTGACCCCCTGCCCCTTTACAATACCATCTTGATACAAACATCAAACACAAAGTTGCTCTTGAATGAAAGGATTTTATAAACGGTGTCTAACAAGGCGCAATCCACCCTCGAACAGGGAGACGATAGCGTTCCGCTTATCAAAAAGCATATTGTTCATGCTACTTTCCTGTCTTTGATGGTAGGAATAGCTTGGCAAAGTCAGGAAGCCGTGGTTGCAGACCACGACTCTTTGTTATACAACATCATCGCCGGTGAAGAAGTAGCCGAAGGACCCCTGGACCCCAACGCCTACGCTGGCACTGACACTCCCGGGGTTGGGGGAGCGCGGCTGTCTGCCTTGAACGCTGATCTGGGTATTGAACTAATAACTTTTGAAGACCCCGAAGTCAGTTTTGCCAGCACTCTCGGTGGTAATGCTGTGATTGCCCCCTTAAGTCCCATTGCTCCCGAGCCTGGTAGTGATGCTATCCCCCCCAGTCAGCCAGCCGGACCTCGCATTTACACTGTCCAGGACGGCGACACCATCGCTAGTATCGCCGCCCGGTTCAACATCAGTATTAATACCGTGCTTTGGGCCAACGGCCTCTCCGACAAAGACATAATCAAAATAGGCGACCACCTTACCATTCTTCCCACCACGGGAGTTTTTCATACTGTCAGTTCCGGCGATACCGTCCTGGCCTTGGCTCAAAAATATGATGCCGATGTGGAAGACATCCTCACCTATAACAAACTGGATGACGACGCCAAACTCGCCATCGGACAAAAAATAATTATTCCTGATGGATATATTGCTCCTAGTACCGCTCCGCCCATAGTTTCCGATACTAGCATTGCATCCGAATCCCCACCACCACCCTCTTTAATTAAGAGTGCCGGCTTTATTTGGCCGACCACCACTCGCCACATCTCCCAATATTTCCGTTGGGGGCACACCGGTATCGACATAGATAACCGCGACCGCCCACCCGTCTACGCCGCCGCTGCCGGCACAGTTGAATTCACCGGTCGCCTGGGTGGATATGGCAATCTCGTCATCGTCAATCATGGTAGCGGGCTGGTAACCTATTATGCTCACCTGGATAAGTTCTATGTTAGTCAGGGGCAGGTGGTAGCCAAAGGAGATGCCATTGCCAAAGTGGGTTCAACCGGACGCTCCACCGGCCCTCACTTGCACTTTGAAGTTCGCAAACACGGCCGCCCCATCAACCCCCTGTCGATGTACTAGTCTTCACGGCTCGAGTAGCCGCCCCTTCGAAAAATTCTTTGTCGCCAGCCTTTCTTTGTATGATAATGCGTTGGCCAAAGCAGTAGCGCCAGCGCCGCCCCCAACAAGCCCACATCGCGGACCAGCGTGGCATCAACACCGTGCATCGCAATAACAATCAACAGGTGTATTACTGCCAGGCCGCTCATTAGTTTTGGCACTACTCGCAACAACAACCCAAGTCCCAGTACCACATCCAAAAATCCGGCTAGTTCCAAAACTGAATCACGTGACAGTCCCAGCGGCGCATTAGTCAGCGCATAACCAATCCAAACATCTCCGTGTCGCAGTATATCTACTCCGATCCACAAAAAAGTAAGGCCCAATCCGAACCGCAGAAAAAAATACGACCAACCATACCGCCCATATTTCATGGAAGGATTATATCACACGGTTAGAGCGAGTGAGGGGAATCGAACCCCTGGCAGCAGCTTGGAAAGCTGCGGTATTACCACTATACGACACTCGCATAAGGCTTGCCCGCCGAAGCCTTGGCGTAGGCGGGTCGGGGTGCCGAGATTCGAACTCGAGCTAAATCCTCCCAAAGGACTCGTGCTACCACTACACTACACCCCGTACTAGCAGTGAGGCACTACTTAACACTCTCTTTTAACGTTCTGCCTGGGCGAAACTTAGCCACTCGCACTGTTGGAATCACTATCTCCTTGAGTGTTCTAGGATCAACTCCTCTTCGGCCCTTTCTATCTTTCACCTCAAAAGCGCCGAAACCAGTCAGGTTAACCTTCTCGTCCAAAGACAATTTTTCGATCAACAACTCAAGAAAAACATTAATAATCTCACTCACGTCCTTACGCGGCATCCGGGTAACGTTTGTTACCTGGTCAATAAGAGCATCCTTATTAATCACACACCATCACCTCCGCTCTTTTCTTTATGCTTAATAAAGCTAATTATTCAGTATTTTTCTAATCTGCGCAATACTTATTGTTTTTCCTGTAGCCGGATCAACCTCCAGCAATACCCCGCCTACCTCCAACGGACCCACGTCGTCAAGAGTTATGGACATTTTCATTTGAGTTAGAAAGCTTTTCAAAGGACCTTTCTTGTCAACTCCAATAATAGAATTATAGTTGCCACACATGCCAATATCCGTGATATATCCAGTTCCCTCCGGCAATACCTGTGCATCTGCCGTCGGTACGTGAGTATGCGTACCCCAAACAGCCGTCACTCGCCCATCAGCGTGCCAACCTAGCCCCCTTTTCTCGCTTGTCGCCTCCGCATGAAAATCAACCAACTTAACATCCGCCGCTGCTATCTCCGGCTTGACCAGTAATTCATCCAACACATGAAAAGGATTAAGGGGTTGGTTCCGGAAAAATACTTGCCCCTGCAAATTAATCACCGCTATTTGGTAAGCCCCGCTTGAAAAAATATGATACCCTCGTCCCGGCACCCCTCTTGGGTAATTAGCTGGTCTGATAATTGATTTGCTGCCATCCTCCAATACGTCAAAACCTTGCTTGCTATCCCAGGCATGGTCTCCCAAGGTGTACACGTCTGCCTGCCAGCCCTCCACTTCAGAAAAAGTACTAGCTGTAATTCCCACCCCATGAGAAATATTTTCCACATTCACAATTAAACCATCCGGCTTATACGCTTCTCTCAATTCCGGCAATGCCCGGCTCACTACCTCCCGTCCCGGCCGGCCAACCACATCCCCCAAAATCAAAAAACGCAATTTATTGGTCATTGGAAATTAGTTATTGGTCATTTAACTCTCTCTATTCTCCACTTATCTCCTCGTTGCAGCAAGTGTCCCGACACCTCGAAACCAGCCGCCAGTTTGTGCCCTCCTCCACCCAGCTTCTGTGCTATTAAACTAACATCAACATCTTTGTGTGGCTCGGAACGCAAACTCCCCTTTACCACACCCGGACGATACTCCGTTAACAAAAGAGCAAATTTAGTGTTCGACAAAGTGTTAAGCATATTAACCACCCCAGACAAATCATCCAAGGTGGCCCCGCACTCCTCCAGGTCTTGCAGAGTAATAACAGAAGTTGCCGCTCCGGTATCTTCATTTACCACTACCCGCGACAGCGCTTTACCCCAAATGCGCAGCCCCGGCAAAGCTTTCTTCTGGTACGTCTCATGGGCAATATGAGACAATCGTGCTCCTTTCTTCATCAACATTGAGGCTACCTTTAATATCTCCGGCGTCGTTGAGTCATGTATAAAAGAACCCGTATCAGTGAAAATACCTGTCAGGAGACACGTAGCCATGTCATTAGTAATTGGGGTTCCTGTTTCTTCAAAGAAGGACACCAGTATATGAGTCGTCGCCGCCGCCTCCGGCACTACCAAGTTAATCTGTGCCTCCCCGACATTGCTGTGGTGATGATCAATGCACACGGTACATTTATGCTTGTTTACCTCTTCAGCTAAATGCGTGCGGTAAAGTTTTGTGTAATCAAGCAGTACCACCGCGTCATACAAAGAAACATCCGGCTTTTTACACGTTAACTCTTCAAATCCAGGCAAAAAGGCGAACAGTTCTGGCGCCGGGTCAGGAATAAAAATTGTCACTCGTTTGCCTTGTATACGCAAAGCCGTCATTAGCGCTAAAGTTGAACCCACCGCATCACCATCCGGGTGTTCATGCGTACCAATCAACACGCTGTTAGCGCGCTTGAGCACGTCATGGACTGTCTCTACCGTCTCCTCGTATCCCTTAAGCAAGGTTGTTGAGTTCTCGGTTAATTTTTTCTGCATATGCTGCTCCTTTGTCAATTTTAAGATAAATACGCGGCAGTATTTTAAGTTTTAATTGCCGATTTAGCGACCCTTGTAGCTCATACATCTGCTTTTTTAAACCCTGCAAAGTTATTTCTGCGGCTTCGCCCGGCAACACCGACAGCCACACTGTTGCTGATCGTAAATTATGAGTTGTCTCAACCCCTGACACGGTTACTAAAACCTCCTTGGGCAAATCAGCCTCCGTCTGCAAAATCTCGCCAAAAGTACGCTGAATATGCTTGTTCACCCGATCAATACGACGCGACATACTTATTTACTCAAGTTTCTTTGACACCTTATCCTCTCGATATATTTCCAGCACGTCACCTTCCTTGATTTTGCCTTTTCCTTCAAAAGTTATACCAATCTGGTCCCCTTGTTGTGCATGAGTAATTTTCTGTCTCTCCCGCTGCATTTCCACAATCTCACCCCGGCCAATTTCAATTCTGTCACGGCCATCTTTCCTCCAGGTGATAATTTTAGCTCCCGTTTCAGCCGTACCCTCGGACAACTCCCCCCCTATAATCTTCCGTTTTGGCGTCGAGAAGAAAACTTTCAACACTTTAAGCTTACCCAAATCATGGTGTACAATTTTCACCGGCAAGCGCTTCTCAATCTCACTCCGCACGTCCTCTGACAAACTATAGATAACATCAAAAGACTTTATCGACACCTGTTCTTTTTCTGCCAGTTTACGCGACATCCCTCCCACGTTAGTATTGAAAGTGTAGATTATAGCTTCTGCCGCCGCCGCCGTTAGTACATCTGAATCCGACACCGTGCCGGCGTCTGAACGAATAATAGACAAACGCACCTCCGGCGGCACCATGGCCGTAATTGTTTGTTCCAAGGCTTCCAAAGAACCTTTGGAGTCAGCCTTTATAACCAGGGCCAGCACCTGCCGCTCATCTTCTTCTCCGCTTCCCGCCTTTTTTACGGGCGCCCGGCTTTTACCCGCTTTCGTTTGAGCCTCTTCTTTGGCCTCGACTACCTGTAGAACATCCCCTGCCGCCGGCACTTCGTTTAAACCAATAATTGTTACAGGCGTAGAGGGCAGAGCCTGTTGCACTGGTTTGCCCTGAAAGTCTAACATTCGGCGCACTCTCCCGGCCGCCCGTCCGATTACTATGTCATCTCCTGTCTTGAGTGTGCCAGTGTGAATCAATACTGCGGCGAGTGGCCCCATATTTTTATCCAGTCTGCTCTCCACCACGCTCCCTAGTGCTGCTCTATCCTCTATAGCCTTAGGCGGGTTTATATCAGCCGTCAGCAAGACCATCTCTAATAGCTCATCAATACCCTGCTTCTTCAGTGCTGAAATTGGTACTACTACCGTCTTCCCCCCCCACTCTTCCGGGTTTAAATCAATCTCTGCCAGTTCCTTTTTTACTTTGTCAGTATTAACTCCTTCCTTGTCTATCTTATTCAGCGCCACCACTATCGGTACATCAGCCTCACGGGCATAGCGGGCCGCCTCCTTTGTTTGCGGCTTCACCCCATCGTCCGCTGCCACAACTAGTATAGCCACGTCAGCCAGTGATGCCCCTCGCTTACGCATAAATTCAAATGTCTCATGTCCCGGAGTATCAATAAAAGTAATCAAACGATTCTTGTGTTTAACCTGGTAACTGCTAATGGCCTGGGTAATGCCGCCCGCTTCTCCTGAAGCCACATTAGTCGAGCGGATAGAGTCGAGTAGCGTCGTTTTGCCGTGGTCCACATGTCCCATTATTGTTACTATCGGTGGTCGGTCTTTCTGCTTCTTGGCATCTTCCTTTTTTAATATCTCATCCAGTTTTTCACCAGTCAGCACATCTTTTTCCAAATCTTCCACTCTTTCTTCCGTGATATAGCCCAAATCAGCCGATACAATCGCCGCTGTATCGTAATCCAGATCATCATTCAGGGTTGCCATAACGCCACTTTTCAATAGTTGTGATAGCACCTCTCCCACCGGCAACTCCAGCACTCCAGCCAGGTCCTGAACCTTAATAATAGAGGGGATCGCAATAACCTGCCGCTTCAGTTCTTCACGCCGTCGCTTCTCGTTCAAATACTGGCGCACTCGGGCTATTTCCTGCCGATCCAGATTTTTTTGTCCCTCTCCCAGACGTACGTTCACTTCCCGTAGAATATGATGCAATTTCGCTTCAGATAAACCAAGATCTTTGAGCACATCAACAATTTTGACTGTATTCTTTTCTCGCATGCGTGTCTTCATAAGGAATAAATACTACTCTCCTCCCCCCGATTTGTCCATAGTAACACGCTTCCCGTCCAGGGTAATTGATTTTTCGGCGGCGGACAGAATTTTGACCACTGCCAATCCATTATTTACATCCGCCAAAGGCTGTTTTTTCATCTTGATAGCCTCAATAAAAGCCTCTAGCTCCAGCTTCAAAGGCCGCTGTTTTCCATAGCGCGGATGAGTCAGTTTGTCTCCCCTATGTAAAGCCACTTTCTTGTTACTAGCGTCATCCCAAATAACGGATCCTTTCGACCCGATCATGGTCAACTTGACTCGTTTTTCCGGCGCCAGCCAGTTCACGGATAACATCCCCTCAACATTGCCTGGAAAAATCAGCTTGACCTCCGCCGCGTCGTAAACTTTTGTTCCCGGTTTCAGCCAAGTGTGCCCCCAGGCCTGCGCTTCTCGAGGTGCCTTGCCCAGCAAATCAACCATCATGCTTACCCCGTGCGGCCCCCAATCCCACAGCGCCGACATGTCATTCCGCACCGGCCCGTCATTCATGCCCTCAAAACTGATCATGCAAATTTTGCCAATCTTACCAGCCAGCTCTTTGACCTTTAAAAAAGATGGATTATACAAATGCAAATGTCCGACCATGACAATACTCTTCGCTGCCCGCTTGATCCGCTTGGCATCTTTCAAGCTCGTTGTCATCGGCTTCTCAATAAAAGTCGGCACTCCGGCCTCCACGTACGGCATTGCCACTTCAGCATGCGTAGATCCCGGCGTTGCCACGATAACACCGTCTACACCATCACCCGAATCAACGACAACTTCTACCCCCTTTATTTCCTTCAGCGTGTTCAATATATTTGTTCCCCACCGGCCAACGCCGATGAGGCCAAACCTAATCATCTCTCTTTTGCTGCAACTACACCGGTACCAACATAAGCTTCCTGTGTCCGACACCAAACAATAAACCTATCCAAACCATCCTTAAAGTTAACTTGAGGAACAAACCCTAACTCATCCCGTGCTTTCGTCAGATCAGGACACCGTCTCTGTGGCTCCCCTGCCGGGTAATTGTCCGGATATGGAATAAGCTTATAATTCGCTCCCTTTCCCACCGTATCAACAAAAATCTGTGCCAAATCACGCATCGATATCTCATTATCGTCATTTCCTATGTTATAGGCTTCGCCCGCTCTCCCGACCAACAGCACCTTCAGAAAGCCAATCATCGCATCTGTGATGTAACAGAACGTTCTTGTCTGGTGACCATCCCCGTGCACCGGCAATGTCTGGCCACCCAACAATTGGTAGGTGAACATCGGGACCACTCGCCGGTCATCATGCTTCATCCCCGGCCCGAACACATTAAATGGACGTACTATTTTAACCGGTGTGCCGTACTTTTGCTGGTATATGGTACACACCGTTTCCGTCAGCCTTTTAGATTCGTCATAACATGCCCGCGGTCCCACGCTGGAAACATTGCCGTGGTAAGTCTCCGGCGTCGGCACCGACCGCGGATCAGGATCACCATAAATTTCACTGGAACTAAAAAACAAAAACCCTTCAATGTTATTTTTTCTAGCCAACTCCAACAGGTTTTTAGCCCCCGTCACCGCGCTCTCAATAGTCTCCAGCGGATACTTCATATAGTAAACGGGCGACGCCAGTCCTGCCGCGTGAATAATGTAGTCAATATCCTCTCGCACCGGCAGTGGGTACGTCACGTCCCCCCAGACATTGATAATATATCGTGGGTCAAACATCGGCTTGCCCGCCGAAGCTTCAGCGTAGGCCGGGTCGCCGGTGATAAAGTTGTCGACTGATATAACCCGGCACGGCTCATCCAGCACATACTTGTTTAAGTAATCGAAAACCCCCAAAAAGTATTTCCCCAAAAAACCAGCCCCTCCGCTTATCAATATTGTTTTTCCATCCAGCTTGCTTGCCTCCCGGTTAATTCCTCGGGCAATAGTTACGATGTCCTCTTGTACTAACTGCTGCATAAATTACACAATTTTTGGCTCTGGTACGGGAATGATAAACCTCCCACCCCGTTCTGCAAAACGCTTATGATTTTCCATAATCGGCCCCGCAAAATTCCACGCCAGAATAAGACAGTAATCCGGTTTACCACCATACAGCGCCCCCGGCCCCACAATCGGAATATGCGTCCCCGGCATCAACAAGCCCTGCTTCATTTCAGCGTCATCCACTATATAATCCAGCACTTTTCCATCAATACCAAACGTGTAGCACAACGTCGTCGCTTTAGCCGGCGCCCCATAACCGACAATCCTCTTACCCTCTTTCTTGATGTCCTGCAGCATTGCCAGCAACTTCTTTTTATTATCCGCTATTCTCTCCGCAAACTTGTCATACGCCTCAACTCCCGTGAGGCCCTGTCTCTCTTCCTCTTCCAGTATGCGGTCTAAGTTTTTCGATCGGTCGTGCGGGCCATTCCTAAACTGCACAAAAACCCTCAGAGAACCGCCGTGCACGGTCGGCCTCTCCACGTCAAATACCTCCATATCGTGTTTAGCAAAAAACTTAATCAGCGGATGTACGCTGTAGTAGCACACATGTTCGTGGTACACGATATCAAATAGATTTTTTGCCATTAAATCACCCAGGTACTGCACCTCGAACACAAATGCGCCCTCCGGAAGCAATAACTGCTTTACAGCTTCAACAAAAATGTCTACATCATCTGTGTGAGCAAAAACATTGTTCGCCGCGATAACTGTCGCTTTGCTTCTTTCCTGGGCAATTCCCACCGCCATCTCTGGGGTAAAATATTCAGCCAATGTTTCAATACCCTTCTCATTTGCTATAGCTGCCACGTTTTCAGCTGGATCAATTCCCAATACTTGTACTCCCTTTTCCTGCAATGGTTTGAGCAAGATTCCATCATTACTGCCCACATCAACCACTAACGATTTTTCATCCAACTTAAAACGGTCAATTAAATGATGCGCATAATCCTCAAAGTGCTTCACAAAAGTCGGTGAAGTAGAAGAGACATACAAATAGTTGGTAAACATGATATCGGGGTCAACCACATCCCGGAGCTGAACCAGATGGCAATCTTGGCAATAATATACATTCAGCGGCGCTTTTGGCTCTGTTTGGCTTGCTTTACTGGGGTATACATAAGAATTCGCCAGCGGTGTCTCACCAAAAGACCATATTTTAACTAGGCTCTCGCTGCCGCACATGCGGCAGTCGTCGCGAGTCCTCACCACCACACCTGCAGCTTCCCATACTCCCACCGCCTGCTCCGCCATATCTTCAAATCTTGGCTGCTTCTTGTGGAGAAACCATCTCCACCCGCTCAATGTCATTCTCATAATCACCCTGCTCACCCGATCGCGGCGTCAGCGCGTAAAAAACCGAATCTTCCAGGAAGTGCATGGCGTGCGCCACCATGGGCGGTGTATAAAATAGTTGTCCGGCTTCAATGATTTCTTCCTGCAAGGGCGCTTTCTCGTCATTCGCGGGACGATGTACATATCGCACCTTGCCTTTAGCTAAAAAGCACAAATGTGAGTCATGCTTATGATAATGATTAGCCCTCACCGTACCTGCCTTGGATGTAATGTGCAGCACCGACTGCCATGGCCCTTCCCCCAACCTTTCAATTATCCCCCGCTCGTCGTCCGCCAGCATATCTGGCTGCGATATAACCTCCTCCTTTGTCATTGTCTTAGTCATTCCTGGACTATAGCAAACCCAGCCGTCAAAACACAAGCAGCAGTGGGAGAGGGATTTGCCCTGAACCACGTGGGGTCCAGGGCACCCCGCACCCAACGTGGTGCTGGGGTGAACCCAACGCGGTGTTTTTTGATTGATGTTCGAACTTTTTTTGAGCAAAACCCCCAATAAGGAAGCCAGCCCCGCCACTGCTCGACAAGCTCGCCACACCGCAGAAAAATACTCTTTGCTCTTTTCATTTTGCGCGCGCCCGATTTCTTTTTCTTCTAATGAAAAGAGTATTTTGCTGCGGGGTTCTGCCTTCCAAGTATTCAGGCAGGTGGCGGGGCTGTCCTCAATTTGATTTCGCAAAGGAAAAGCGGAATTTGATGCTGTGCCAATTTCATTGGCGTGCCACCTCCCTTTTATAAATACAAAATATCTAATGTGTGAAATTTCTAGCCTAACTCTTTGCGCTTAAAATTGAGTTTATGCCAGATAAAAATTGCGGTCGCAAGTAGAGCAAAAATTATTCCCAACCACATTGGCGGTAATCCGCTCTCCCTGAACGGTGCCAATAAATTCACCATGCCTTCGCTAAGATTGACCGTGATTATCACAAAGGCATAGTAGCTGGTCAGGCCAAATAAGATGCCCTTGGAACTCCATATTTCTCTGAGATGGTATAAAATTACCAATAAAACTGCGGCCGACACGAGATGATGGAATTGCTGGAGCGAAAAATTGTTTTCGGACAGAGCAGGCAAAAGCGGGCCATTAAAAATCCAAGCAATGACCGCCGATGTGGCAAAGCGATTACGCGGAAAAAGCAGAAGAACCGCTCCTCCCGCAACTGCCGTCAATGGGCATACCCACAAAAGGAGTCCCCACGATATCCATTGGAATTTCGACGGGTCAGCAAAATGCGTAATAGTAATAATATAGCTCAACACCCCGAACATAAGGGGCAATAGGCCAACCCAATGCCAGCATGGGTCAATTTCTTTTAATCCTCGCTTTTTAATATAAAATTTTTGTACTCCAAAAAAGAGAATTAAAGATATTACCAATGGAAACAATCCTTTCATATTTTTTTATTTTATTCGTTTGTTTTTACATTCCCATTTTCGTCGGTCTTTATAAGTAGAGTATGAAATGACATCCGTGATTCCGCATCCCCTTCATAATTTACAATTCCTGCAATCACATAACCCCCGTCTGGAGTCTGTTGAACTGTTTTCCCTCGTGAGGCTCCACCCTCTTTGTCTAATGAAAATATTTTTTCCCAAAGCTTATTGCCGGCCATGTCGGTTTTTATTAGGTAGGCGTCCGCGGAAGATTCTCCCGCGATAATATATCCTCCATCTAAAGTTTGTTTAACTGAATACGCCTTATCTATTTTGCTCCACTCATACTTTCTTCTTTCAAACTTTTTCTCCCACAGTTTGTTTCCATTTTCGTCTGTTTTCAGAAGATAGACATCAATATTCGAAGAATTAGTAGAGTCCTTCTCGCCTGTAACACCGCTCAGACCCGTGAGAATGTACCCGCCGTCGGAAGTTTGCTGGACTGAAAACGCCACCTCATCGGTATAATCTTCGCCGAATGTCTTTTCCCATAATTTATTTCCGCCTGAATCTATTTTTATGAGATAGACGTCTGTTATCCCTGGCCCTCCCTCATATCCCTGATAAATATAAGGTTCTTTTCTGCTGGTTTGGACTGCATATCCTGTAATAATATATCCGCCGTCAGAGGTTTGTTGAATGGAATATCCGACATCTGTATATTTCCCGCCGAACACCTTATTCCACTGCTCATTCCCATTCGCATCTATTTTTAAAAGATAAATGTCTGTTGGTGCCGACTGGACTAGTTCCTTTGCGGTGTAAGGACTAATGCCGAATGATGCTGTATCCCCAACAATTATATACCCGCCGTCGGAAGTTTGCTGGACTGAATATGCATTTTCATCGTAATAATCTCCGAATGTCTTTTCCCATATCATATTCCCGCTTGCGTCCGTCTTTACTATGTAGATTTCACTCCCTATAAGATAAAAAGGGTTAGGCCTTCTATGTTCGTCGTCCCATCGTACAAGTATATTTTGCAATCTTTCCTTTTCTACTTTGGTGTCTTCTGGTATAGCCTCGTTTTCTATCCTGTATGACTGATAGCTTCCTGCAATTATGTAACCCCCGTCGCTGGTCTGTTGAACAGAACGCGCTATATCAGTGCTTTCTCCGCCAAAAGTCTTTTCCCAGAGCTTTTCGCCGTTCTCGTCTGTTTTGAAAAGATAGAGATCCGTCGAGTCAACCGGGGGTTTTCCGAATACCTTTGGCCTAGCAATTATGTAACCACCATCAAGGGTCTGTTGGCCAGGAGTGGACGGAATGTGAAACGAACCATAAGTCACCGGAATCACTTTCATCCATCCTTTCCCGACAGGACTCTGTTGTTCGGGGAAGAACTTTATTACATAGATAATGAGGATTCCAATAACTGCGACGGCTACTAAAAATAAAGATAGAATTATTATTTTTTGTTTGTTCATAATTATATTTTACACCTTGCAGATTATTTTATTAATTCCTTAATCGAAACGTCCAGCGCCTTGGCGATTTTTGCCATTTCCTAATTGGCGGAGACGGGAGGATTCGAACCTCCGATACCATTTCTGGCATAGTGGTTTTCGAGACCACCCCGTTCAACCACTCCGGCACGTCTCCAAGATTATTATCTGTGGACCCGCGGGGACTCGAACCCCGGATTCATCCATGCCATGGATGCGTGTTACCACTATACCACGGGCCCAAAAGTTCCACATTTAGGGCAAACTTCCGCCTATGACGAATCTTTTCGTTCCTTCTCCTTTATTAATTTATTCAAAGATCTGATTGCTTGTGCCCCCGATAGGAATCGAACCTATATCTAGGGTTTAGGAAACCCTCATTCTATCCATTAGACTACGGGGGCGAGAATTTTGCAATTGCTTATTCTATCAGCTATGATAAAATTAATCAACATGGAAAAATCTCCCATTATTGATGTGGCTAAAAAAGTCTGCCCGGCCGTAATCACAATAGTAATCTCAAAAGACCTGCCTCAAATTGATGGTTTTTATCTTCTTCCTTACGGCGGAAAAAATCTGATGATGCCGAAAATGAACGGGAAGAAGAAAGAAAGAACGAAAATTGGAGGGGGTTCCGGTTTTTTCATTTCAACTGACGGCTATATCATTACCAGTTGTCACGTAGTTGAAGATACCGAGGCCGATTACACAATCATATTCGAACCCGAAAAAAGATACCCAGCCAAAGTGATATCCAGAAACCCCATCAACGACATTGCTATTCTAAAAGTAAACGCAAAGAATATGCCTTACTTGGAGCTGGCTGATTCGGACAAAATAGAGCTTGGCCAAACCGTGGTGGCGGTAGGAAATTCCCTGGGAGAATTCAACGACACAATAAGCACGGGCGTGGTTTCCGGTCTCAGCAGGTTTATCACGGCATTTTCCGGCACAGGACAAGAAACAGCAATGCTCAGAGGATTAATCCAGACTGATGCCGCTATCAACCCCGGCAACAGTGGAGGCCCGTTGGTTGATATTGTGGGAAAAGTAATCGGCATTAATCCGGCCGTGGTTATGGGAGCCCAGAGCATCGGATTTGCTATACCTATAAATTATGCCAAGCAGGATTTAGAAGAAATCAGAAAATACGGAAAGATAAAGAGACCTTTCTTGGGAGTAAAATATATCCTCTTAAACAAAGAGATATCGGAAAAAAATAAACTGCCAGTTAATGATGGCGCTTTAGTCGTGAGAGAAAACCTTGGAGAATCAGCCATAATAAAGGGCAGCGCGGCGGACAAGGCAGGGCTTAAAGAATTTGACATCATTTTAGAGTGCCAAGGCGAAAAAATAACGGGCAAAAATCCCCTTTCCCACATCTTGCAGGAATTTGAGATTAACAAGGAAATAACGCTGAAAATTCTCAGAGATAAAAAAGAAATACCAATCAAGGTCAAACTGGAAGAAAAAAAATAATATCCTCAAACAAAAACAGCGCTCTTAAAAGATGGCTGTTTTTATTTGTGCCCCTGCGAGGAATCGAACCTCGATCTAGGCCTTAGAAGGGCCCTATTCTGTCCGTTGAACTACAGGGGCAAACGATTTAATTCTATTGAAAAACAATAACAAGTCAACCCTAAGAGAGATTATTCTAAAAGAGACTTGTTAAAAGGATCCTTGTATTCTTTAGAGTCAACTTCCGAGGATTCCTGTATCTTTTTTTGCCATTCAACTAATACTTCTTGATAGGTATATTCGTCAAAACTCAAAACTTCATCAGAAATATCCGTTTGCTCATCTTTAATGTTTATCCCGTATTGGTAGAAGATGACCATCGCCAGAATCACGGAGAAAAACGACATCACCAAGAACGTAGAAAAATAGTTTTCGGCCAGGAATTTCGGAGCAGCACTCAAGGTTTTTTTCAGCTTTCCTAATTTTATCTTTTTTATTTTGAGCATAAAATATTATTTTGCAAATACTTTAATGGATAGAAACGCTTTTACCGTATCCTCTTTCGACCCACCCACATTCAGGTTTTTGACTTCAACCAAATAAATACTGCTCTCAACCTTTTTCCAGAATTTAAGGAAGTCAGAAAAAGAGCCAGTAATTTGAGCCTGGAATGCGACTGACGGCCAAATATCCCCTTTTACGGTCTGGGTAACGGCGGATGATATCTCAATTTCAAGGGAATTATCATCAGCCGTCCTCTCTAAAAAGTTTATGAATTCGACCGGTACTTCGGAATCAATAAATAAGTTATTAATTCCGCTAAGGGTCTCCTCAAGCTCTTTATAAGCTAGCCTGAACTCCTCAAGGTTTGAAATTTTCGTTTCAATGGCGACTAAATCCGCCTCCCGTTTCGCCAATTCTTCAGAGTTTGATTTTATATCGTTGAACACAGGCATTACAACAAAAACAATAATCAAAATAAGGATGACTGAAAAAGAAAATATCGATAATTTTATCTTATTATTCAGAGTCATTGATTTTGAAACTGGCCGTAAAATTGATGTCTGTCGGCTTCACCCAATTTGCAGGAGGGAAGTAAACATCTGTGAATAATTCCTCTTTTTCTAGATTGCCCTTAAGCCTTAAAAGTGAATCCCTATCGGGAGAGAACCCTGACAGATTACAGACGATACCGCCTTTTGATTGCGGGCTGACGGAGAGATTGGAAAGGTTTATTCCGTCTGGCACAGTGTTTGAAATTCTTTCCAATATATCAACAAAATCGTCTTCATTTTTGTAGAAAGATTTAAGACTAGCCAATGTTTTATTAGAAGAGATCAAATCATTCTGGAGGGCCTGCATTTTGAAAGTTTCCAATTCTTTTTCTCTTTGATCAAAAAGTATCTTTTGCGTTTCTATTCCTCCCCCTATGAAGATATTTATGGAAATGAAAAGAAGGGAAAGACATATAAGAAAAAGCACTGACAAGGAACCTAAAATTACCGTAACTTTAAGGTTATTCTCCATCAACAATTCTTTCTTCTCTTTAAGTGGCAGTAAGTTTATCATTGAAGATTAAAATGAATTAAAAAATTCATTTATCATTTTCTTTTGCTCCCCTCAGGGCCAATCCTAGGACCGAAGAAAAGGAAAGCGATTTTGCCAAAGGAAGCTTAGAAATTCTTTTTTGGTTTTTAGGCAGAATATTTATCCAGGGGTTACCAAATTCCACCGTCATTTTAAGCTCGCTCGAAAGGAAATCGCTAAGCCCTTCCAAATTTGATCCACCGCCACAAAGCAAAATTTTGTTAAGCCCTTTGTTTTTGAGGGACAAATGTTCGTGGGAAGAATCATGAGTTTGGTAAAAATTCAGATATTTTTTAATCTGTTCCGTCAAATCAGTAAGGGAAGGAATAAGAACTTCAAAAATTTCTTTGCCCTTTTTGGTCCCAACCTTCAACCCATACTCTATTTTTAGCCTTTCGGCTTCTTCCAAATCAACTTTTAATGTCTGGGATATGGCTTCGGTAAACTTATGGGAAGAAATCGGTATTGAAGCCGTAAAGCGCAAAGAACGACCAGAATAAATTATGAAACTCGTCCTCGTCGCCCCCAAATCAATGATTAAAACTGGACAGTCCGTCTTCTCATTCTCAACCAAGGCTCTGGCGATTGACAAAGATTCTATCTCCAAAGCCCGAGGCCTCAAACCGGCCAGCTTTAAACAGCTGACGTACGGATCAACTATCTTTTTCGGCATGGCAGCTATAAGAACATCGCAATGGTCAAGATGGTTTTCTATCGGAGAAATTATCTGGGAATCAAGATAAACATCTTCTATCGGAAGCGGAATATAATTTTCCGCCTCATAGATGACGGCTGAGGCCATGTCCTCCTTTTGGATATAAGGCATCTTAATCACTTGCAGAAAGGCTTTCTCTTCCGGCAAAGAAACGATCACGTCTCTTTCTTTTATTTTTTCACCCGTCACCTGGTTTAACGCTTCCCTAATGGTTTTCGCCAATTCCTTTTCTTTTCTGATTTCCCCTTCTTTAAGCAAGCCAAATTTTATCGGGGACTCTCCGAACGAAACCAATTCTAATCCCTCTCCTGTTTTTTCAAGTTTGGCGATTTTCAAAGATAAATCGGATATGTCTAGACCGAAACTTTCTGGTTTTAAAGAAAAAAGCTCCAACATTTTGAAATAAATAATTAATACGATTCTTCCCAGTGTTCAATGGTAACTAAGGGCGAAAAAGGAGGCCTTTCTCCTCCTTCTGGGGGTTGAGCTCCCCCCCATATTCCTTCAGCAATTATAGAATTATTTAGGTGAATATTAAAGTGTGCCCAAGCGCTGGTTAAAGAAAGTTTTCTAGCAATCATACCTCCAACAATATTAAAACTCAACGGAAGGCTCACTATCTTTAATTCATTCATGGCATAAATTAATCCCACAACTTCGATGTCTCGGGAAGATGAATAAGGACCTATATTTATTTTACTTTTGCTCAAAATGCCAGAGGCTATGTCCGGCCCAGGATCATTGACCGTAATTTGATTATAACCGCAGTCTTTATGACCCTGTTTTGTCCAGCAATAATTTTCTCCGATATCAATTGTACCGTCAGCCACCAAGACGCCATTGATCACAATCTCTCTGCCTCCTTTCAGGCCAACTGGACCCTCAATATAGGTAATTTTGTTGTTTAAAGTAAGAACACCTCCGTCACTTATCTGCCAAAGTAAGTCTCCGAATTCATTATCTGTGTAGACGCACTTCGTACCGCACTCGGCCCCGTTACAAAGGATGCTGCATTGCCCATTGTTTTCCGCCGTTATGGCTTTTTGTTTGTAAGAATTTGGGTCGCTTGAATCGAAATCAACCATGGGAGCTGAGAGACTGTCCGGAGGACAACCGATGTCGGTACATTCGCCTTGGCAAACGTTCTTTGCGCAAGTAGCGGTGGCGGACAAACTACTTCCTGAAGAAACAGAAAGGTTCCCGCCGGCCAAAATTCTGCCCTCTATTTCTTCTGTGTTGAGATTGTCAAAAACATCAACGTCGCTAAACCAGCCTATGTTTATATTATTATTGCTGAAGATATTCCCATCATAAACCAAAACTATGCTAGAATTTATGTCTACGTTCTCGCTAGATCCTCCGGTGAGAACAGCGCTGTCTTCGGTGAAGCTGCCCATAGATTTGAAAACCTCTATCTCGACTACTCTTTGGGCAAATTTCCCATCAGCCAAATCCATGGTCGAAGTAGCTGTAATTCCCCCTCTGGCACAATCAGAATTTTGGATTTGGACTTGGTAGGAACCCTTTGGGAAGAGGTCTCCTCCTCTCGAGAAACTGTCCACCCAATAATAGCAACCTGGTTCTGCTTCGAAATTTACTTTCCACTCGGGATCATTTTTTAATTTCCAAATGGCCTCGTTTATCCCCGCTTCAGCCAGATAATAGCTTTGGGTAGAAACGATCTCGCTCTGAGAAATACGGAATTCCGTCAAGGTAAAGTTCAGAAAATAGGCTCCTAAAAACAGCAGGATCGCGAGAACCGAAGAGGTGATTATCAGAACAACTCCTTTCTCTTGAATTATTATATTTTTGCCGATTGTGGACTTCATCTATAAATTTCTACCAAAAATCTTGGTTTCTAATTTGACTGCCTTTTGATTCTTTTCAAGTATAAAAGAAATGCTGATTAGCTTTGTCCCCCAAAACTTCAAACCAGTGACATATTCTCCTACCGTTCTAGGACTTTCCAGATTTTCCGTCTCCAGAGTTTGGCCTTCGGGCGGAATGGCATTCCAAGGAACATAAGCGCCAGGATTACCAGAAAAATAATAGGCAATAATTTCTCTTTTTAGGAAGTCGTTCTCCTTAAAATAGTGGATGTAGCTATAGGAGGATGTGCTTATATGACCGTCCTCAAATATAATGCCGTCGGCGGGACTGACTTGGTCTTGAGGTTCTTCTTCGGAGAGTTCTGTCGCTATTTCTTTCGCTTGACGAATTTCTCTGGTGATTCTTTCAACGATAACCCGGCCGTTTTGACTTATCTCAGCAGACCTCTCTCCTCCGATATAAGCTCGCTGACTCAATAAAAATCCCGAATAAACAACCCCCGTGATAAGAAGGAATATACTTACGGTAATTAAAAGCTCCGTCAGAGTAAAACCGGAAATAAAATTGTTGATTGAATGCTTTTTTTTCATCTTTTGGCGATCAAAGTTGCTATTCTTACCTCCTTTTCGGACAGCCCCAGATGCGAATGCCAAAAAACAGTGACTTGAACTTTCTTAATATCCAAATCTTCAACCGGGGGGATCTGGGGGTTATCAGGATCAAAATAGCTAATTTCGGTCTTTCTCCGGAAGGAAAGATTATCTGCGTCAAATCCGTAATCCTCCTCAACCGATCCAACGGCTATTTCCCCGTATTGTTGAGAAATAACTTCTTCCATTTTCCCCTGACTTAGCTGAACCGCTATTGTCGCCATTTGGGCGGTTTTCTGAACATAGGTTCCTGCAGGGAAGGCCTGAAGAATTGCCACTATTCCTACAGTCAAAACAAAAATTGCTATTAACAATTCAATTAAAGTAAATCCTTTTTTTGTTTTTAAGTTAACCATGGTTAATCTGAAACCTTTACGAAGCCAGAAATTTTTACCAGTACCGTCTTTGTTTCTCCTCTCGAGTTTTCCAGCAGAATACTCCCTTCTTCTGCCACTGCTCCATAGGGGTTATAGCTTACTTCGTCTCCCGTAAAGCCGGAAACGGTAACTGTTTTAATCTTTTCAGGGAATGATTTTTCTTCCGTTATTTCTGCTTCACCACATTGAAATATTTGATATTTCTTTTCGATTGGTAGAATTTTAAGGCAGTATTCCAGCTGTTCTGTTATGGAAAGCTGCTGGACATGGCGAAGGTCGCTGATCAAATCCCGGGCAGCACTTCTTAGTTGTAAGCTTGGCTGGAAATTTTTAAAAACAGGCATGCTAGCAAGAGCGAGTATCCCAATAATGGCAATAACCACCAAAAGCTCAGCTAGGGTAAGGCCTTCTGATCTTTCAAGAAAATGATTTCTTTCTTCTGTCATACTGCACCAAGCATTGAA
>JBDRMS010000003.1:0-22360 GCA_043811915.1 bacterium | reverse complement strand
AGAGTGGTAAAGAGCTTATCATGCACTGCCTATTTAACGACTGCGACAAAAACAGTAAAGGCAAAGAGGCGCATTTATACTTCGATGCCGAAACAGGACAATACGACTGCAAAAAGTGCGGAGAGAAGGGCAATTTGATTACACTAGCAAAGCATCTTGGCGATACGCCAGAGCCACAGAAGCGACGCAAGCAGGTGTTTAATACCGATATGGTAGATAAGTGCCACCAAGAGCTTCCTAAACACATTAGAAAGTACTTAAACGCCCGAGGTATCACTGATGAGGTTATTGATACCCATAAGCTCGGGTATGGCACGTTCTACCGCAAGCAGTGGATTACTATTCCCATCAAAGACATATATGGCAACTACGCATTTTTTAAGCTACGGCAAGACCCCGCGCATGGCAGTGATAAAATCACCTACCCAAAAGGGATTGAGGCACAGATATATGGCTGGGAAATACTAACTGATACTAATAACCAGCTCATCATCTGCGAGGGAGAGTTGGACCGTTTGGCTCTGGTATCAAAAGGTGTTGCGGCAATCACTTCTACTCACGGAGCCATGACATTCAAAGACGAATGGGCGGAAAAAGTCAAAAAATGTCAGAAAGTTTATATCTGTTTTGATAATGATGAAGCAGGAAAAAAAGGGGCCGAGCGGGTCGCAAAAATGGTGGAAAATGGTGGTACTCACATCATCACACTGCCTCACGATGTCGGGGATGGCGGCGACGTTACCGACTACTTCGTAAAGCTCAGTGGAAACGTTGAGGACCTATTGGTTAAGTACGCTAAACCATACCCCGAGCGCATAGACACCTCACGGTTCTCACCACTTACACCAGAGGAGCTACTTGATACGCTAGGGCTTACCATTAAATACGATGAGGAGAATAAGCTGGCGACATTCTTGTGCGAACTGTCTGCCTACACAGAAAGCTCACAGTTCAATATCAGCTACAACGCGCCATCGTCAACGGGCAAAAGCTATATCCCTACAGAAATAGCCCGCCTATTCCCGCAAGATGATGTAATGGAATTTGCCTACTGTTCACCCACAGCATTTTTCCACGATGCTGGCGAATACGACAAAGAAAAAAACCGCTACTTGGTGGACCTCTCGCATAAGATACTGATATTTCTTGACCAGCCGCATAATGACTTGCTGGCACGGCTTCGCCCGCTTCTCTCCCATGACAAAAAGGAAATTACGCTCAAGATTACAGACAAGTCGCAAAAGTTCGGACTAAAAACTAAGAACGTGCTTTTACGTGGGTATCCATCAGTCATATTTTGCACGGCTGGCTTGCGGATTGACGAACAGGAAGCAACAAGGTTTTTACTCCTCTCGCCAGAAGTAAGCCAAGAGAAAATCCATGAAGGTATCAGCACGATTATACGCAAGGAAGCCGACAATGGGCAGTTCACGACGTGGCTCAATGAGGACCCCAATCGTGGATTGCTCAAAGAACGCATCCGCGCCATTAAACTTGAGGACATCAAAGACATAAATATTGCTTCGCGGGAGCGTGTCGAGCAGGAGTTCTTAAATGGCAACAAAATACTGAAACCCCGTCATCAGCGTGATATTAAACGACTCCTTGCTCTCATTAAGTCGTTTGCGCTTCTCAATGTTTGGTGGCGTGAGCGTGAAGGGTCCACTATTACCGCTATTGATGAGGATATTGATGTGGCGTTCAAACTTTGGGAGAAAATTGCCGTTAGCCAAGAGCTTAACCTGCCGCCTTATATCTATAATCTGTACAACGAGGTTATTCTGCTGGCGTGGAAAGAAAAGAATACTGATAAGCAGTATGAAAAACAGTATGGGACAAGCGACCAGACAAACGGCATTACCCGCCAAGAAGTACTTACCAAACACTTTGAAGTGTATGGACGGATGTTGGATAACAACCAACTGCGCCAACAAATCCTGCCGATGCTTGAGACGGCGGGGTTAATTATCCAAGAGCGAGACCAAAACGATAAGCGCAAAATGCTCCTCTATCCTGCCTCACAGTACGGAGTACCCGACAATGAGGAAAATAGTGAGAGCGAGAGTGGGTATGAAATAAAAGACGAAATAAATAGTGAGAGCGAGGGTGGGGTAAATATCAACGGAGTAATTTTTTGACATGAAAAAGTTTAATAAACTTGACATATGAGCAATATATCGCCAAAACAACTTGTCGCTAATCAACAAAACGCCCAAAAAGGCATAGGGCCAAAAACGTCCGAAGGTAAGGCCATCAGCAAGTACAACGCTCTCAAGCACGGATTATTGAGCAAAGAGGTATTGCTTAAAGGAGAGAATGAACCAGTATTGCTTGAATTAGAAAAACGCTTGAGGAACGAATTGGGACCAACCACAGAAATAGAGCTGTTGTTGACAGATAGAATTGCAGCAAATATTTGGAGATTAAAGAGAGCCTTAGGAATGGAGAAAGATGAGGTTATATCAAGTAGCGGGGGTTTGATGTACAAACCTGATAATTTCTTTCGTTATGAGGTCATGCTTGAACGGAGCATATACAAAGCCCTGCACGAATTACAGCGCATCCAATCTGCCCGCGCCGGAGAAAAACCGCCCGCCCCAATCGCCATAGACGTTGACGTAAGCGGTAAGGAATAATGGGTTCGTTTCGTAAAAAGCAGGTTAAGCAAGTTAAAAACGGTAACAACGGAATGGATTGCCTTTATACACGTTATAAACGCAATATAGAACAAAGAAAATACTCTTAATCTCTAATGATTTCGGCGGATTATTGAAAAAACTTTATGCCAAAAGCTATAGCAGAACAATCTAACTCACTAAACATTTTCTGGCTGAAAAAGCAGGGGTATTTCCTGAAAGGCGGCTCTATGAGAGGTGGCACAGTTACTTGGAGTTATGGAATGAGCGACAGCAAAAGCAGTATCGGTATATGGGTAGTAGTGGGAATGAAAGACGAGCCAAATTATATCAAGTTAAATTACACGCACACAGACCACTGGACAGGCGAAAAATCAGAGATGGACTATAGAATTGGGCTAGCAACTACTCCCTGCAACTATGGGGGCATGCGATACTGGTTTATATGTCCCCTAACCAAGGGTGGACGACATTGTGGGCGGCGGGTTGGTGTAATTTATAGTATCGGCAAGTGGTTTGGCTGCCGTCACTGCGGGGAGATTGCATACAATTCCCAAATGAGCGGCGGCAGGTTTAGGGGTAGCTCTGTGTGTATTCCCGACATAGAAAAAGCGGAGCTAGAAGTAAAACGGTACTACTACGGGGGCAAGCCAACTAGAAAATACAGGCGGGTATTGAAGATGGATGAAAAGTTAAACATGAGTTTTATACTTATGGCCGCGCGGTTTGATAAGCGATTTAAGGACTATTTATGAAAGGAAGGAAATGCGGTACTATGAAAACGTTGACCCACCCAAATATGACACCCGAGTTTTTTTATACCTGCCGTGTTGCTCATGTAAGGGCGGTCTGCCGACACGGTACCTCTCGGGGTAATTGGGTCGGGTCAACCAGACCGTCCTTTGTGATTTTTCTATGAATAACACGCAGCAAGAAAAAATCGTTTACTTCCTCTACGCTAGAAAGTCGTCCGAGAGCGAGGATAGACAAGTGCAGTCTATTGAGGACCAAATAAACCGACTGAAAGAGCTGGCGAATAATCTCAATATTAAAATAAAAGACATAATAACAGAGGCAAAATCAGCCAAGAAGCCGCACAACCGCCCTGTCTTTACCGATATGCTTGAGCGGATTGAAAAGGGCGAGGCAAACGGTATACTGTGCTGGCAAATCAACCGTCTCTCACGCAATCCCGTTGATAGCGGAACAATAAGCTGGATGCTCCAACAGGGTATTTTGCAGAGCATACAGACAATTGACCGCCAATATCTGCCAGACGATAACGTACTCTTGTTCAACGTTGAGAGCGGCATGGCTAACCAGTTCATTATTGACCTTCGCAAGAACAGTAAACGCGGCATGGAAGGCAAAGCGAGTCGAGGTTGGTATCCTTCCCGTGCGCCGCTCGGCTATGTGAATGACAAACTAGACCGTACTATCGACGAGGACCCAGAGCGGTTTCACTTGGTTCGTAAGATGTGGGACCTGATGCTTACGGGAAACTACACGCCAACTATGATACGAGAAATAGCGAATGAGGAGTGGGGTTTTTGTACGCCAAAAAGAAAATGTGGCGGTAGTGATGTGATTTCGGTGAGTGGTATATACAAGATATTCTCTAACCTTTTCTATACAGGAGCCTTTGAATGGGCTGGCACGCTATACGAGGGGAAGCATAAGCCGATGATAACTTTGGAAGAATATGACCGTGTGCAGGTTCTTCTCGGGCGTAAAGGCAAGCCTCGTTCAAAAACTCATAAGTTCGCCTATACGGGAATTATGAAATGCGCCGAGTGTGGTTCAATGTTTACCGCAATAGAAAAAACCAAGTTTATTAAAAAGACAGGCAAGCTTAAAACGTATGTTTATTATCACTGCACTCGTAGAAAAAGAGGCGCAAATTGCGCCCAAAGAGGCATGATGACACTTAAAGATATTGAGGACCAAATAGAGACTGAACTTGAAAAATATACTATCCTGCCACAATTCCAAAAGTGGGCGGTGGATATTCTCAATAGGCAGAATGACCAAGAGATTGATGACCGTACAAAAGTGTATGAGACACAGCATTGCTCTCTTGTGCAGACGCAAAAGGAGCTGGATAACCTCACTCGTATGCGTTACCGCGAGCTTATTAATGATGAGGCGTTTATAAAAGAGCGTAATGTTTTACAAGAAAAAATCACCAAGCTGAAAAATAATTTACGTGAGACCGAAAGCCGAGCGGAAAAATGGATTGAGCTTACGGAAAAAACATTTCACTTTGCTACCTACGCTCGCAAAGAGTTTGTGCTTGGCGGACTAGATAGAAAACGCGAGATATTTGCTGCGCTTGGTCAGAACTTTTTGATAAAAGAGAAAAAGGTTGCCGTTGAAGCCAATAAATGGCTTATTCCTATTCAAAAAACCTATCCTGAACTTGAAGCCGAATATAAACGGTTGGAACTGAACAAAAAGCTGTCAACAAAGCAGAAAGAACGAGTTTTATCTTCAATCATTCTACGATGGCAGCCCTACGGGGAATCGAACCCCGGTTGCCAGAGTGAAAATCTGGCGTCCTAGCCATTAGACGATAGGGCCTTAAAGCAGATATATTACTTAACAAAGACATGTCTGACAAGGGAAGTATAACATTACTGGCTTTAGAAACATCCTGCGATGAAACAGGCGTGGCTGTTCTGCGCCAGGTAGGGGACAGCATCCGGGTGTTGGCTTCTGAAATTGCTTCTCAAGTCGACGTCCATAAACTAACCGGCGGAGTGGTCCCCGAAGTCGCTGCGCGCGAACACGTATCCGTGCTGCGCCCCCTCATTGAAAAGGTAATTATTAACAGCGACATTAAGCCCGCCGAATTAACTGCCATCGCCGTCACCGTCGGCCCCGGCCTGGTGCCGGCTCTGTCCATTGGTATCACCGCCGCCCAAACCCTGGCCTTCGCCTGGCAGAAACCTATAATACCCGTTCATCATTTAGAAGGTCATATATATTCTGCACTACTGGCTAAAGACTACAGTCTAAAGACCAATCCCTTTCCCGCGCTGGCTCTTATCGTCTCCGGCGGGCACACTATGTTAGTCAAAATGACCGGTCACTTACAGTATGAAATACTTGGCTCCACTCGCGACGACGCTGTCGGCGAAGCCTTTGACAAAGTTGCTCGCCTGCTGGGACTGGCTTACCCGGGCGGCCCCGCTCTTAGTGAACTCGCCGAACAAGGAAACCCCAAAGCGTTTAATTTTTCCAGACCAATGACCGGCGCCCCGCCCAGCGGAGCATCGCCAGAGGCGAGGCGAAGTTGGGACCTCGACTTCAGCTTCTCCGGCATCAAGACCGAGGTGTTGTACACACTTAGAGACATGGACCCGCCTTCGCTAAAGCTACGGCGGGCAAGCGTGGCCGCATCTTTCCAGCAAGCCGTCGTCGAAACTTTGGTCAAAAAAACTAAAAATGCTGCTATCTCCGGCAACCCATCCCTACTTCTGTTATCCGGCGGCGTTGCTGCCAATCAACTACTGCGCCAGCAAATGCAATCTATGGCAGGCGAGTTAAACATTCCTATAAGAATTGCCCCCCTGGAAATGTGCGGCGACAATGCTGTCATGATCGGCCAGGCCGCGCTGTTTGCCCACAAAAAAAAACGCACCAGCACCTGGCGCGATATCGATGCCCACGCCCGTCTTAATTTGCAGCAATACTCTGCCAACTCGGCTTCACCTGATCCCTCACTTTAAGCAAAAGCGCCCGCCGCAGTTGTGCACAACTCTCCTTGGGGCAGAAAGCCAAATGCCGTGCCACTATAGGAAAGTCTCTCCGCTGCATTAGAACTTTTTCTTTGCCATACAAAGACGGCTGGATATGCACACAACCAAGGGGGCACTCCTGTTGTAACAACCAACGTAACTTCGTTTCCATACCAGAGAATACCCGCGCTCTAAGGCTTTGACAATCACGTTTTCTGCAACCGATCAAATGATGTAAGGCCGAGCGAAACTGCACTTGCCCCGGGACACTAAACACATAAGCCGGTGAGCACCCCCTTCGTGCCTCATCGCAACTATAGCCCTCTTCTAAGCGCATCAAATCGCCACCCAGAACATGTAAGTGGCCAAGCGTCAATACATACGACATACAATATGACCAGTCTAACGTGATAAAGCATTCGCCGCCATATTGACTTCAGGTCATTTTAATGGCTAAAGTGCTACTATGTCTCCACTTCCTCAACAATATCAGCCCCGAGAGTATGAAGAAGCCATTTACAAGAAGTGGGAAAGATCCGGTGCTTTTACCGCCGACAACACCAGTCACAAAAAAGCTTTTACCATCAGCATGCCGCCGCCCAACGCCACCGGTGAACTTCACTTGGGACACGCTTTGTTTGTCAGTATTCAGGATGCTCTAACTCGCTATCATCGCATGATCGGGGAGGAAACTCTGTGGTTGCCCGGCGCCGATCACGCTGCCATCGCCACCGAAAGCGTTGTTATTCGCCGGCTCCGCCAGCAAGGAATAAAAGACCCCCGCCGGGAACTGGGACGGGAAGAACTAATAAAACGCATTGCCCGGTACGTCGAGAACAGCCGTAATACTATCCGTTCCCAAATTCGCTCCATGGGCGCTTCCTGCGACTGGTCCCGCGAGCGCTACACATTGGAGCCGGCCCTTAGCCGCATCGTCGCCCTGGTTTTCAAAAAAATGTATGAGGATGGCCTAATTTACCGCGGCCACCGTATCGTCAACTGGGACCCTTTTCTTCAAACCACTGTGTCCGATGACGAACTGGAACGCCGCGAGGAAAAAGCACCTTTTTACAAATTACAATATGGACCTTTTGCTATCAGCACTGCCCGCCCCGAAACAAAATTTGGCGACAAGTATGTTGTCATGCATCCCGACGATAAGCGGTACAAAAAGTACCGGCACGGTGACACATTTGAAGCCGAGTGGATAAACGGTCCCATCACCGCCACCATCATTAAAGACAAAGCTGCCGACCCGGAGTTTGGCACCGGCGTTATGACTATTACTCCCTGGCACGACGCCATCGACTTCGATATTGCCGAGCGTCATGGACTCGACAAAAAACAAATTATCGACTTCGAGGGTAAGCTGCTGCCCATCGCCGGTGAATTTGCCGGACTTCCCATTGCCAAAGCCCGCCCCAAAATTGTGAACAAACTAAAAGACAAGGGCCTGCTTCTCGGCATTGATGAAAACTATGTTCACAACATCACTGTGAACAGTCGAGGCAAAGGAGTAATCGAACCGCAAATAAAATTGCAGTGGTTTATTGACGTCAACAAAAAAGCCGTTACCTGGCAGGGCAAAGAAAGGAGCCTCAAAGAAGTAATGTTTCTCGTCGTTCACTCGGGCGACATCAACATTCTTCCGTCCCGCTTCAAAAAAACATACTTTCACTGGATAGTCAATCTGCACGACTGGTGTATTTCTCGCCAAATCTGGTGGGGGCACCGCATCCCCGTCTGGTACAAAGAAGATAAAGTCCACGTCGACACAGAGCCGCCCGCCAAAGAGGGATGGCAACAGGACAGCGACACCCTGGACACCTGGTTCAGTTCCGCTCTGTGGACCTGGAGTACTCTTATCGATCGTGATCTGGCCCTCGATGCCAATCGGACTCTTCAGGACATGCTCGCGGGTAGCCCCGATTATAAAAAATTCCATCCCACCTCTGTCATGGAAACCGGCTACGACATTATATTCTTCTGGGTGGCGCGCATGATCTTAATAACAACTTATATCACCGGACAAGTACCCTTCAAAGATGTTTACCTGCACGGACTCATCGCCGCCAAGACCGGCAGGAAAATGAGCAAGAGCGATCCCGAGTCCATGGTTGACCCCCTGGAAACCATTAAAGAGTTCGGCTCCGACGCTACTCGCTTTGGCCTTCTTCACCAACTTACCTATGGCAGTCAGGTTATCAAGGCCGACCGGGAATCAATTAAAGCCGCTCGTAACTTCGCCAACAAGGTCTGGAACCTTGCCCGCCTCCTGCAATCTCTGCCGGAGCAGGACAGTGCCACCATAGCCGATCGGTGGATAGAACAACGCAGCCAGCACGCAGCCGCCGAAGTTACTGGGTTGCTCAACGAATACAAGTTAGGCGAGGCTGCTCGCGCTCTTTATGAATTTGTCTGGAACGACTTTGCCGACTGGTACGTCGAGATCCTAAAAACCGGCGGCTCCACCAAAGTTGCTCATGAAGTATTCATAAACACCCTTAAGCTGCTCCATCCTTTTCTGCCTCATCTCACTGAACTGCTCTGGGAACACTTCGAACAGGAGGGAATGCTCATCACCAGCGCTTGGTTTACCCCAGCTGCTGCCTCCTCAACACCTGGTGTTTCTCCGTCAACACCAGGTGTTTCCCCGGCGGCAGTTACCGCTGCCATGTCTCACTTTCAGGATATTGTTGTTACCGTCCGCAGTGCTCGCGTTCTCCTGGATATTCCTCCTCAAACCATTATTGATTTATCTGTGGACGACCCAACAGAAATACCCGATGCCCTCGCCAAATTATGCCGAGCCAGGCTTGTTGACACCCCGGCTAAAACAATGAAGCAATTTCCTCTACAGGGCGGGGGAGTAGTATCCATCGGTGCCAGGGAAATTACGGCCAGTACCATAAAGCAGGCTCGACAAAAGCTGATCGACCAGGAAAAACAGCTCAATAAATTCATCAAACAGCAGACGCAAGCCTTGTCCACAATGCGTGATAAAGCGCCAGGTGATATAATGTTCGCTAAAGAAGCGGCTATTGCCCAAGCAAAGCTAAAAATCAAAGAGCTTGCCAAAAGTAAAAAGCTGCTATAATGGTAAGTACCCATTACTTAATTTTTGTGATATATTTTCAATATGGCAAAAGGAACAAGCGGCTTCTTTGAACGACTAACCGGCGCCCGCCTTATGGAGGCTGACGACGATGAAGAAAATAAAGTCACCCCCAAAATCAAGACTGCTGAAGTCGACGAATCAGAAGAAGAGGAAGAATATCTTAGTGATGCTAATGAAATTATGGACGAGCCCGATATTGAAAAAGAAGAAGGCTACTCCGACGAAGATACAGGTGAAAGTGGCAAAGAAGAGCAGGAAGGCCAGCTCACCGTCGATGTCTTCCAGGACGACACCAACGTTGTTATTCAAAGCACCATCGCCGGCGTTTCTCCCGACGACCTGGACGTTTCCATCACCAATGACATGATTACCATACGTGGTGAGCGTCGCCGCTCCTACGACATCGACAGTGAAGACTACTTTTACCAGGAATGCTACTGGGGCACTTTCTCCCGCTCCATTATTTTGCCTGTGGAAATTGACGCCGACCGCGCTGAAGCTAAAATCAAAAATGGCATTCTCACCATCCGCATTCCCAAGGCCAACGCGGCCATGACCCGCAAGCTAAAAGTCAAGACGTCATAATTTTTCCCAAAAACTGGCAGGTGGAAATTTTTATTCTCCTCGTTCTCGCTTTTGTCATCCTCCTCATCCCCACAGCTTATGCGGGATTTATTGGCGCGCCTTACGCGCCCACTTTTTCTCCCGCCATCAAAGAAGCTTTTGACTACATAAAGCTGGGCCCCAAAGACACTCTTATCGACCTGGGTGCCGGCGACGGCAAAGTGCTGCTCGCCGCCGCCAAACGCGGCGCCCACGCTCTCGGCTATGAACTTTCACCCATCATGTGGACTATTATTTTCTTCAGAGCTCTAGGCAATCGGAAAGTCAAAATAAAACTTAGGAACTTCTATAATGTGTCACTTGCCAAGGCCTGCCGCGCGAAGCCCGGAGGGCGAAGTGTGGTTTTTGCTTTCCTCATGCCCAAGCACATGGAGAAGGTTCGTCAATACCTGGCCAGGCAAACCCTGCGGGGCGGTAAATATCTACTTGTCTACGCTTTCCCCCTGCCTGCAGAAGTTAAGCCCCTCCACATTATCCATGCCCCCCAGTGCGCCCGCCTTTACATTTATGATATAAAAAGGTTAACTAAACCCTCATGAAGTACTATCTCACCACTCCCATATATTACGTTAATGACAAACCTCACATCGGTCATGCCTATTCCACTATCGCTGCCGATGTCCTGGCTCGTTGGCATCGTGCTAAAAAAGACGATGTCCTATTCTCAACTGGCACTGATGAGAATTCACAAAAAAGCGTCGAGGCCGCCGAAGCTGTTGGCCAACCAGTAGAGAAGTTTGTCGATCAGGCTGCCCAACACTGGGAAGATGTTTTTAACCAGCTTAGCTTCACTCACGACACATTTATCCGCACTACTTCATCACAACACAAAAAGGCTGTGGTCACACTGCTCAAAACAATCGAGAACAAAAACATCGACGACATTTATCTTGGGGACTATGAAGGCTACTACTGCACCGGCTGTGAATCATTTGTCTCCGAAAATGAGCTGGAAGAGGGTCGGTGTTCCGCTCACAAAACAAAACCCAGGAAAATCAAAGAGAAAAATTATTTTTTCAGGCTTTCCAGATACCGCGATCAGCTTCTCGAGTACTATCAGAAAAATCCAGACTTTATTCAGCCGGAGTCCGCCCGCAACAAAATGCTGGACTACATAACCAATGAAATGGAAGATGTTTCGATTTCCCGTCAGTCGCAGCAGTGGGGTATCCGTCTTCCCCAGGACGAGGACCATGCCATCTATGTTTGGTTTGACGCTCTGGTCAACTATCTCACCGTTGCCGGCTATCCCGATGACAAAGAAAAGTTTGCCAAGTACTGGCCGGCCGACGTTCATATTATTGGTAAAGACATTATCAAATTTCACTGTGCTATTTGGCCGGCTATGTTGCTGGCCGCTGGTCTGCCTTTGCCTAAGAAAATTTTTGCCCACGGCTTTTTCACCATTAATGGGCAAAAAATTTCTAAAAGCCTGGGCAATATCATAGATCCCATTGAACTTATAAAAGAATATCCTTTCGACGCCATTCGCTATTATCTGTTGCGCGATATTCCCTTCGGCAATGACGGCGACTTCTCCCACGCCAGACTTTTAGACCGCTATAACGCCGACCTGGCCAACGGCCTGGGCAACCTCGTCTCCCGCATTTTAAACATGGTCGAAAAGTTCAGCGCCGGGAAAACCCTTGGTGTTAACGAAAAAACACCAAGGGTTGAGGAGGCGCGCGCCAAACTGAAAAGTGTCAATACCCATATAGAAAACCTCGCTTTCGACAAAGCTCTCGAAATCATCTGGCAAGCTATTAGCGACGCCGACGAACTCATCGAAAAAACAAAACCCTGGGAATTAGCTAAGCGAGCCGGTAAAGAGGCTCGCGAGGAATTAAATAAAGTCCTCACCGAACTTTATGCCACTCTCGTCGCCATCAACGAAGCTCTCGCCCCCTTTCTTCCCGACACCCACCAGAAACTCACCAGACTTCTGGCCGCCCGTCCCTTCAAAAAGCCAGCCGAACCCCTGTTTGCCAGAAAATTATGAAAGTATTAGTCACCGGCGGGGCCGGCTTCATCGGTTCCAACTTTATTAAATACTGGCTGGCCGAACATCCGGAAGACAACATTATAAACCTGGACGTTCTAACTTACGCTGGCAATTTAGCCAACCTGAAAGACGTTGAAGATAATCCTAATTATACCTTTGTTCAAGGCGACATCTGCGACGCCAAACTAGTAGGAGAATTGGTGGCAAACACCGACACCATCGTTCACTTCGCCGCCGAATCCCACGTCGACCGCTCCGTTCTTGGGCCGGAAGCTTTTATTGAAACCAACGTCAAAGGAACTTTTGGCTTATTAGAAGCAGCTCGCCAGAACAATACTCGCTTCCACCACATTTCTACCGATGAAGTTTTCGGCGCCTTATCATTAGAAACAAAAGAAAAGTTTACGGAAAAAACTATCTACGAACCGAACAATCCTTACTCTGCCTCCAAAGCCGGGTCGGACCATTTAGTTCGTGCCTATCACGCGACTTTCAACTTACCAATTACAATTACTAATTGTTCAAATAATTTCGGTCCCTATCAGCATCCGGAAAAATTCATCTCACGCATGATCACTAACCTCATCGACGGCGACAACATAAAAATATATGGCGACGGCAAGTATGTCCGTGACTGGCTTTATGTTTTAGATCACTGCCGCGCCATTGACCAGGTTTTGCAGAAAGGAAAGATAGGAGAAACCTATCTTGTGGGTGGTATGTCAGAAGATATTAACAATCTTGGCGTGGCTAACATTATACTCAAGCACATGAATCTGGGTGAGGAAAAAATTGAGTTCGTTTTGGACCGCCCCGGGCACGATCGTCGCTATGCTATTGATTGGAGCAAAATAGATAGGGAGTTAGGCTGGCAGCCGCAGCACTCTTTCGCAGACTGGCTTAAAGAAACCGTTAATTGGTACCGGAACAACGAAGCCTGGTGGCGGCCTCTTAAAAGGAAAGCAGAAAGCATCTACAAGAAAACCGGGCAATAGCAATTTTTGTCAATAAAAGTTGACAAAATACTGATTGTAGTGTAGCAATATCCTGTTATACACATTAACTATAAGGATATGCTTACTACAAAGACAGCCCCGGCAGCTGTTCAGGCGCTTACCGGCCGCGTAATCCCGTCTGCCATTCTGGCCGCTTCTGCCCATAACACCCAGCCCTGGAAATTCAAAGTAGGGGACAATTACGTCGACATTTTTGTCGATTGGGATCGACATCTAAAGGTATCGGACCCAACTCTAAGGCAGCTGTATATCAGTATCGGCTGTGCTGCTGCCAACATATTAATCGCTGCCCGCTACTGGGAGCACCAAACACAGGTTACTTACTTCCCGGAAGGCGAATCCAAAGACAAACCAGCTGCTCGCATCACTTGTCTTAAAACGGAAGGTACCGTCGATAACAGAACCGCCGCCCTGTTTACTGCTATTGAAAGCCGCCGCACCGATCGTCACATATATGACAGTCAGCCATTAACTAATGAGGAACGGGCTGTTCTACCCACCGCCAGCAGCAACGCCGTCATTTTAGTCGAAGACAAAGATAAAATAGAACAAATTGCCTCTCTCACAGAAGAGTCCACTTTTAGAACCTTATCCCGCAGAGACTTTAAAGGGGAACTTTCTCACTGGGTACGCAACAACTGGACTTACCAGCACGACGGCATGCCCGGCTACGCTATGGGCGTACCCGCACCTTTATCACTATTATCCCCAATCATGGTGCGCCTGGCTCCCATCCACAAACAGGAAGGCCCAAAAACCAGAGAACAAATGAACAGTTCTTCCGCTGTGGCTGTCATAGTAAGCAAAACCGACACTTTAACTGACTGGATAAAAGCCGGACAAAATCTGGAGCAAGTCTGGCTGGAGGCAACCGCTGCCCACCTCTCTGCCGCTCCTCTGGTGGCCGCCATTGAAGCCGGTCAGGACACCAGAGCCAAACTCCAGGAAATTCTCGGCATCAGTCTTTATCCTCACTCCATCATCCGTATCGGCCACACTGAACACAAACCCCTGCGTTCCTCTCCTCGCCGCACCATTGAAGAGTGTTTGGTATACCCCTAATGATTGGCATCTTCGACTCTGGCTATGGCGGACTGGCCGTCTTTAAATCCATAATTAAAAGACTTCCCCGGTACTCATACCTTTATTTTGGCGACAATGCTCACGCTCCTTACGGCTCCCGTCCGGCCAGTGAGATTTTTCAGTACACAGTAAAAGGAGTAGAGATGCTGTTTTCGCGAGGCTGCCGTCTTGTCATTCTGGCTTGCAACACCGCCTCCGCTACTTCCCTAAGACGCATCCAACAGGAGTTATTGCCACAAACTCACCCCAGTCATCGGGTGCTCGGTATTGTCGTTCCCACTATTGAACAAATAACCTGGGCAGCACACGATGACATTCACACTGTCGGTCTGCTGGCCACCGCTCATACTATCAATTCAAAAGCTTACCAGCACGAGATAAAAAAACGCCATCAGTCAATTCGTATTGTATCGCTTGCTTGCCCCGACCTGGTTAGACAAATAGAACAGGGAGCCGACAAAACTCAACTGCAACAATCCATCAAGCATTACTTAAAAGAACTGCACGAAAAAGCCAGCGGCGAATTAGACTCTGTGTTGTTGGGCTGCACTCACTTCGAACTAATCGCCGACTTGATCAAAAAGAATCTGCCCCCTTCTGTACATTTATACAAACAGCCGGATATAGTCGCCGAAAGTCTGGCTGATTATTTGCCCCGCCACCCCGACTTGGCCGCCGGTTTGTCCAGACAGAGCAGGAGGCTTTTCATCACCAGCGGCGATCCCCGAGCAGTATCGGCTCGCGCGAGCGAGCTTCTCGGCTATCCCGTCCGCTACCATAACTGCTATAGTTAATCCGTGGGCAAGAACCTGTCAGACAAACTCAAGCCAACCGCAGCAGGGGACAGTAAGCCTCCCCGGCCGCAATTATTCGATTTGTCAAAGTCGGGCAGTCAAGACCAGCTGTCACAGCTTCTGGAAGAAAACTCGCATACCAAAGTAATAGACACTTACGAAACCCAACTGGAAGAACTTTTTGTTTTGGACAACCCATGGTTAAACATGGACCCGCCTAAAAAAGCCAAAGAATTTGCTGCTCACAAAGACGAGCACTTTGGCAGTAAAGAGTCTCACGAAGTAGGGAATTGGGTGTACCTTCCCTGGCGCCACAGCCTGCTCCATCTCCTCGACGATGCCGGCTTCCAGCAGGTGCGCACCGGACGCAATCGTAACCTTATTACCAAAGAGGAACAGCAAAAGTATTATCACAGTACAATTAGTATTGCCGGCCTATCGGTAGGAAATAGTTGTGCCTTAAGCATCGTCTTAACCGGCGGCGGCAAGCACTTGAGGTTGGCCGATCCCGATACATTAGAACTTACCAACCTCAACCGCATTCGCGGCTCTATCGCCGAACTGACCGAACCTAAAGTCTATATGTCTGCCCGCCAGATTTATGAGCTTGACCCTTATGCCGACCTTACCTTGTACACCGACGGCGTCACGCCGAAAAATCTTAAAGAGTTCTGCAACGGCGCCGACGTTATCATCGACGAAATCGACAACTTGGCCATGAAAATTCATCTTCGCCAGCAGGCACAAAAAAACAAAACGCCATTAGTCATGGCCACCGACAACGGCGACAGCGGCGTGCTCGATATTGAGCGCTATGACCTGGACCAAAACATCGTGCCCTTCCATGGCCGCGCCGGGGACGACATCGCCGAGCGTGTTATTGGTAAAAAATTGCCCCTGCCCGCCGTCGGCCAGATCATCGGCGGGGAGATAATGGGCTATGACATCGCCGAAGAGCGAACTGTACGTTCTCTGCTGGAAATAGGTAAGTCTATACCTACGTGGCCCCAGCTGGGTTCGGCCGCCACATTTAACGGCGTGTTAGTAGCCGTGGCGGTGCGCCGGATTTTAACCGGCCAGCCCCTCATAACCGATCGCGCCAACGCATCAATACCCGCCTTAATTGAACCAGGCTTTAACGATAAAGCCACCACCAAAAAGCGCCTCAAGACTATCAAAGTCTTAGGCGACCAGTTCAACCAGGCCGTAGAACAAATGATTCAAACACCTGGTGTTTGAATTGGGTGTACAGACCGTAAGACAGCAATATTTTGCATGTAGTACAGCAGTTCTTGAACTTAATTTTCACAGCTAAACCTTAAGCGTCATGAAATAAAAAAAGCCACCAAAATTTCTTCTGGTGGCGCAAATGATCCATCACGTTGCCCTTCGAGCAAGGACCATAGTACAATCAGTAGGCAGCATGGAACGAACACTGCTACAAAGGAAGATGCTCTATGGCGTCGTTGGCGGGTTGATAAGTGTACTGCCCGGCATCATTTTCGTACGGATATTCTTGCCGTGGTACGCTCACGTTGAAGCAGTGTCCTTGCCACAGGCAATGTTGGCAGTGTTCGGCCCCTCCTTGATTACCATTCCCGTCTTCTCCAGAATCGCGGAAATAGAAAAGGGTAGTCACCGCCGTCTTGCCTTCCTACTCCTGGCAATTTTTCTACTATTCGTGATTGGCCTCAGCACAGCGATTATTGGTTACGTCTTTTTTCTAGGCTACCCGCGCTTTCTAATCGCTATTTAGCCTCCGGCGTTGCCAAGAAGCGGCAGTGAGACCGATAACTACAAGCACGAAGCACATGACAGAAGTAGATGGTTCAGGAATAAGATAGACTGTTCCCCACTCAAGGTTGGAGATGGCAACGCTCGACGGTACATCGCTGGAATTCAAACACCTGGTGTTTGAATTAGGTCTACAGGCCGTAAGACAGCAATATTTTGCATGTAGTACAGTAGTTCTTGAACTTAATTTTCACAGCTAAACCTTAAGCGTCATGAAATAAAAAAAGCCACCAGAATTACTTCTGGTGGCGCAAGCAGTATTTCGCATTGCCCTTCCAGCCATGGTTATAGTACCATTGTTGGAAAGGATGGAGCGGACACTGCTACAAAGGAAGATGCGGTACGGCCTGATTGGTTGGGCCATAGGAGTACTGTTCATGATACCCAGCGTCTGGATCGCTGTAGGAGCCTTTGGGTATGGCTACTCTCGGGAGCACTTGTTTCAACTAGTATTCGTGCTCGTAGCGCCTCCGGTGATTCTGGGCATATTCTCTACGCGAGCTGCGGAAAGAGCACGTAGGTCTCATCGCTGGCTGTACTTGGCTCTTGTACTAGCTTCTTCTCTGGCTCTTATTATTTTCGGTACGGCATTCTTCGGCTACATGATTTTCGCGTCCATGATGGGCTACGAGTAACTCCACGCCTCCCGCGACAATCTCTGAGCCAAACGACGTCGCAAATACGAAGCAACCAGAGCAAGAATAGCAAGCACTGTCAGGATCAAAGTGGATGGTTCCGGTACAACATGAACCGATCCCCACTCCAGGTTGGAGATGGAGGCGCTTGACGGGACAGCGCTGAACGAATCAAGGCGCAGTGATAAAGCATGCAAGCTGGGCAGAGGGTCATCCAGCTCAAACACTAGTTGTTGGATGCCGGTCGGGGCAAAACGCTCGTCGATCTTGCCGAGGACGTAATCGTCAAAGTACACCACCAGCAAGCCTTCAGCTCCTGTAGCACTCGTGAACTCTAAATCAAAGCGCAACAGATTCACCTCGTCCTCAACCTCAACCTCCGTGATAAGCCACACGGGTGAACCGGTTTGCATACCTAGTCCATCTTGGAAGAACTGAACCAGCCCTGTAGGACTGACCGCATGTGTCCCTGTCTGTAGATCAAGGTACTGACCAGTCCATTGCACTAAGTACTCAATGGAGCCGGAAGGCTGGCCTTGCCCCAGTACCGTTTCCTCTCCTTTGGGGTAGCGGTCAGGATCCCAACTTCCGCCCTCGTAACTCAATGGAAAGCCATACTGCTGCGAGCCTGACAGATCCGCTATGGTTTCGAAGTACCACGTCCGCGGCCAATGATGCCCAAAATACGAATCGTCGGGCAGTGGGTTTAAGTTAGTGAGGTTGAAGTTATGAGAGTTGTCAAGGACTGTCTCCGTTAGCTTATGCAGCAGTGGGAACGGCGGTAGATCACCGACATTGAAATAATGGTCTGACCACATCGAGAAAGCCCCATAGTCATCCGACCATGGCGGGGCGTAGGCATCGAGAAATGTTGTGTGGATCATGGTGCCATACAGAGCGGCGTTAATCTGCTCAGCCATCGCATCAACCAAGTCGCCTCCTGCGCTGTTGCCGATAAGGTGAACACGATCGTAGTTCCGTGCAGCCAAGATTTTCCCATCAAGCGTGCCCTGCTGCCGGGAATTCGCCAGAGGACGTGCCGTGGTTGCCTCTTTAGTCCACTGATACGCCACCACTTCCCATTCATTTGAATCAACGCGGGTTCTAATCATATCAGCCATTACTTCCACCCATGCCACAGTGTCTTCTCCCTCCGGATTCCAACCATGAGTAACAAGGATCAGATTCTTCGCTCCCGTCGTCTCCGGCAAATGTGATGTAAACCTTGTCTGCGGCGCTGGTGCCGGCACGTCAATGTAAGAAGCTCCGTAAGCGCGAATAGTTGGGTTCGTCATGGCTCGCAGCGTACCCGCACCCGTTGCCGTATCAATTAAGATCAGCTCACCGGCCAAAGTGGTGCCAATAAGCTCCTCGCCCACGAAATCCATGCCGTGGAGGTAGGTAAATCCGGTCAGGCCAATCGACGTGCCCAGCTGTCCAGTAGCTATTGTCGGGTCAATCCGCACCAGCCGGCTGTTTGTGACCTTAGTGACTAAACCATATGACACTACGTAAGAACTCATCAGCAGCCTGCCGTCCGGGGCAAACGCCAGATCACCATCCGAAGAATAGCCAATACTTCCCAGCACCGTAGTTTGCCTTGTGGCCAGATCAACGATTCCCAGCTCCCCCCGACTCCACGACTGAATCGACGCCACGTACAGCTTGCCGGAGGCATCAAACTCCAGAGCATTGACATCACCACCGATACCAACCGGCCCCACCTGTTCAATAATGGCCGCCGTGGTTGGGTTAATTCGATACAGGTCAGTGTAGCTGACGCCATACAGCTCTCCCCACGGTGCAAAGGCAATATCCGTCATCACCACGCCCATCTCTCCGACCTGTTCCGCGGACCCAGAGGCAGGATCAACCTTCCACAACACTCCGTCCTCGTCGCCCACCATAAACACTCCCGCCGGCAGGGGGTAGGCAAACAAACCGCTCACCGCCAGCGTCACACCCAGATACAATCGCCACATGACTCGTCCTCCTATTCAGTTGGTAAAAAACAACCCGGAACCGACGCCCGTCAGCTTACATCTTTATCGGGAAATTGTAAAATCGTACTGTACATTTAAGTCATCTTTTTGTATAATAGGACTATACATATATCCTATGCACACGTATATCACCAGAAAATTAGAGGCTAAAATAAGAGAAAATATGGACAATGACGAGGCGGTAGTGATAACCGGCATGCGCCGTGTAGGCAAGACCACCTTACTTCGCGAGATATTCAAAGACACACCAGATAACAAAGTGTGGTTTGATTTTGAAAATCCATTAGATGTCAAACACTTCGAGGACATTGACTACAACGACGTCTACCGCAATATCGTGCAGGCCGGCAATTTAAATCCAAAACAACGACTATACGTTTTTGTCGACGAAGTCCAACGGTTTCCAACTATAAGCAAGGTAGTTAAGTACTTAATAGATCACTACCGGGTCAAGTTTGTACTGACCGGTTCAGCCAGTTATTACCTGAAAAATCTATTTCCAGAAAGTCTGGCTGGCCGGAAAGTTTTATTGGAGATGTTTCCCTTGGACTTTGAAGAATTCCTCCGCTTCAAAGAGGAAGATCTGAAACGCTATCAGAATGTCAAGAGCAAATCAGCCATCACAGAATTAGATTTTGAGCTGTACGACTCATATTATGCGGAATTTATGGAATGGGGCGGTTTCCCCGAAGTCGTTTTAGTTTCAGATCAGAATCACAAACGGGACAGGCTAGCAGATATTTTTGGCTCATATTATCAGCAGGAAATAATTAATTTGGCAGACTATCGCAAAGGGCACAAGGTGCGGGATCTGGTTATGCTGCTGGCGGCGCGAGTAGGCTCACAATTAGACCTGGTCAAACTATCGCAAGAGCTGCAAATTACTCGCATCACCGTTTATTCCTATCTGGCATTTTTGCAGGACACTTACTTCATACACCTGGTATCGCCCCTGTCCAAGAGTATTGATCGGGAAGTGTCGGGCACCCAGAAAGTATATTTTTGTGACAACGGAATTTTGCAGACAATGACTAAAGTTAACTCGGGGCAGCTTCTGGAGAACGCGGTATACAACCAACTGCACGGACAGGGGACAGTAAACTACTACCGCAAGAAAACCGGCGCTGAAATAGATTTTATTCTGAACAAAGAAATAGGTTATGAGGTAAAACGCACCGCTTCGCTGACAGATATGAAAAAAATAAAACGCGCCCTTGCCCACACCAAGCTTAAACAAGGATACGTGGTAAGCCAGAACTATACTCCAGTCATGTCCGTGGGAGTGAAATACGCCCAATTCCTATAAATTCCTGTATAAAAACAACCCGGAACCGACGCCCGTTAGCTTATGTCTTACAGCCCAAGTATCCCCACGCCGCCGCTGAACGCGTCCCGGCCTATGTCAAAATCCCGGCCACTTTTATCGCCACCTCCGGTTTTACCGCGAAATGTATTCTCACGTAACCGGTCTCTTTCGTTGAATCTGCAAACAATATATTCCCCGGCGTCGTCACGATCTTCTTCTTAATCAGCTCTTCCACCGCCGCCATGTCGTTTTCCCTGCCATGTTTCAACATCATGTAGTAAGTCGCCGGCACTGGTAGGGGAGTGAACCCATAATCCGCAAATGCTTCTTCTAAAATCTCTTTGTTCTTTAGCAACATCTCCCGCAAATCCTCTACATATTTATTCAAATCTTCCAAATTACCCCGCAAGGCTACGGCCAGTGCATTCTGTGCTATCGTCGACCCTCCAATATATAGCGCATCATGCCGAGCTGCCATCTCTTCCACTCTCACCGGGCTTGTCACGGCAAACCCCACCCGCCAACCTGGAATAGCAAATGTCTTAGACCAGCTGCGCAATAACACCGTCTTAGCCAAATTAATCTTCTCGTAGCTCGCGTCATCCTTTGGCGGATTATCCCAGATAAACTCCCGGTACATCTCGTCAATCAGCAGCAGGCAATCATTCTCTGCTGCCGCCTCGCTTAAGCTGGCCAGCACCTCCACCGACGCCACTTGCCCGGTAGGATTAGCTGGCGTCGTTATCACTGCCGCATCCACTTCTTTCATTTTTTCTACAATTCCGTCCCAATCCGGCCGTCCGTCCAGCGGCACTTTCATAAACTCTATCTCAAACCCCAGCGTCTCCAGCAATAATTTGTGATATGCAAAAAAAGGCTCCGGCAGCAGCACTTTGGCTCCCGGTCTCAAATCCGTCAGCAATGCGCTTGTCACTCCGCCGTTAGCTCCGGCAACCGCCATCACCTGCTCCAACTCTACCCGCCACCCCCGCGAGCCCAAATAACTGACAATCGCCTGTCGGTATTCCTTCACGCCCCGCTTGTTGTTGTATGTTGAAATCTTCTCCAGCGGCAATCCTCGCAACGCCTCCATCAGCACTCTGGGCGGCGGCGCGTCGATCACCCCCTGGGCCAAATCATAAGCCCCCTCCGCTTTAGCCCGCTCCGCCAGCTCTCTAATCCCAACCTTTCCTTTCATATACATCACCATACACAAAAAAGAAGAGGTTCAACACAACTATCAAAGAATTCTTGAGCCGCACCGGACTCCCATGTCAGACTTGCGGCTGTGCTATACTAACCCCGTGAACCTTCTTCGCCCAACCAGCCCGCGCGCCAATCGCGCCATCAATATAACAACTATAGCAGTTCTTATTGTCGCCAACATAGCTATCATTATATTCTTCCTACTAATATTTCCCTGGGATGTGCCCAATAAATTCCTTATTGGGAACTTAATTATTGGTATTGTCAAGACCCCATTTTTTCGGACACCTTGTCTGAGACTTTTTCTTGTGAATACAGCTTCCTGAAAGCAGCCGGTGACATGGTGAGCGCCGAGTGAATCCGGCTGGTGTTGTAGCGGTAGATCTCCTGGTGCACGGCGTAC
>JBDRMS010000002.1:0-34051 GCA_043811915.1 bacterium | reverse complement strand
TACGCCGTGCACCAGGAGATCTACCGCTACAACACCAGCCGGATTCACTCGGCGCTCACCATGTCACCGGCTGCTTTCAGGAAGCTGTATTCACAAGAAAAAGTCTCAGACAAGGTGTCCGAAAAAATGGGGTCTTGACATAACTGCTTTTATGAATTTTGAGAGCTTTTCTAATCGTCTTAATGTAACTTTCATTATGCTGTCGCGAGATTGATTCGTTTGGTCCTCCATAAACTGAGTTTGAAACACCAATTAAACTGCTGGCAGCCTTCTCAATGTCGGAACGCAACGGGACTAGTTTCGTTTTTGCTATGCGGTCATAATTAGGAATGAGATAGCTTCTAGCTCTAAGCAGCCCTGACAACTGACGGAATCTCTTGTGCGCCTCGTCCGTTTTTTCTTTTCTACCTACCCCGGGATTGCTATAGACATCGGCATAATAGACTAAGGCATCAGCGATATCTCCGATGACTTCCTTCTGCTTATGTATTGGGTCAATTACAAACTTAGAGATAAGCTGTCCGAACGAATAAACAAAAGTTCCAGTGATGACTGTGAGTGCGCTTGTGAATAAAATTTCCCAAATATTAGACATCAAGTAATTATCTCCCTTTCGCCACAAATTTCAACAGGATAGCAAATGGTCGCGTTTAGAACCTGTTTTTAGTGTTCCGGGACAGGGATTCGAACCCCGATTTGGAGGACCAAAACCTCCCGTCCTGCCGTTAGACGATCCCGGATCATTCAAGATTACGCCTTGACCATAGCGAATAATAATTATTGCGGCAATAGGCTGACCTCTGATATACTGCAAAGCGATGCCGAAGAAAACACCTCATAACCTTCAGCCAGCCACTAAAGCGGATATAAACAAAGCGGTTGACGAACTAGCCATCGCCATCCAGAAAGGCTTCTCCCATGTCGATGAGCAGTTCACTGACATCAGAAGTGATATCAGTGAGATGAAAGATGACATCAACGTCATGAAAGACGATATCATTGGACTAAAGAAAAGTCAGAGCGCTATATTAGGAGTTGTAAAGTCAATCGACCAGCAGCTTAAACCCCACCGAGACCTGCCGGCGAGAGTAGCCCGCCTGGAGCGGGCCGTATTCCGTTAAGCTTTTACCCGAAAACTTCTTTCACCGTTTGTTGAAACTTATCTTCATGCCGTCTGCGCCTTTCAGCCATCGAAGGCTCTCGTCTTGCCCCGTCCTCATCTAAAACGCATACCACCCTGACTTCCTGCTTAAGTAATTTACTCAAAGCCGAAGAAATCAATTTTTTACTATCCGGTTTATCAAAAAACGTCTGATGCAGGGCGTATTGAGCTCGCATAGTCACCACCCCATCACTGCCCACCGTTGGCTGCACTGCCCGTAAAAATGTTGCTGCCACCGGATTACTTTTCTTAACTTCTTCTATCAACTCTGGCCACACTGCCGTCACCTTGTCCCTATTGGCGGACACTGTCCCTTGTTCGCGCTGCGCTTTCGCGCGCTCCTGCCCTTTAACATTGCACACCGACAATACAGCCAGTTGCAACGCTATCGTCGGCTGCGGTACATAGGCTAAATCTTGCAAAGCTTGCAGCAAGGCCCGGATAACTTGCGGCCACCGCTCCGACTCACTCTCTCCCTCACTCACTTCTCGCACCGCCTCGTCCCGCGCCAGCCTGATGCTCTCTTTAAGAAATTGTTCCGGGTCATAACCACCCTGGAAGGCTTCCTCTACCGCCGCCAATGCTTTTGCCGATTCACCAACCGTCATTCCCTCCAAAAATTTTTCCAGCACCGTAACCGGTGGCAACCCCATAAACTCCTGCAGATCTTTTTGGTTCACTTTCTTGTCTCCCAAAGTCAACAACTGCCCCAGCAGTGATTCTGCGTCTCGATAACAGCCATCTGTTCGATCAATAATAAATTTAAGTGTTTCCTCGTCAATCTCCCGTTTCTCTTTTTTTAAAATAAATTTCAACCGATTCATCATCTCGTCGCGGGAAGCTCTTTTAAAACGAAACACCTGACAACGGGATAAAATAGTTGGCAACACCTTGTGCAACTCAGTAGTAGCTAAAACAAACATGGCGTGATTTACTGGCTCTTCCAGTGTTTTCAGCAAAGCCGCCGCCGCCTCACGAGTTAACATGTGCACCTCATCTATAATATACACCCTAAACCCGCCCATAGCCGGCGACAGGTTGATATGATCTCTTAAACGCCGCACATCATCAATCCCCCTGTTCGAGGCGGCATCAATCTCGATAACGTCCGTGTGACGCCCCTCCATCAGCGCTCGGCATGAAGTACACCTGCTACACGACTCCAGCCTTTTCGGTTTTTTGCAGTTAACACGCTTAGCCAGTAATCTGGCCATAGTAGTTTTGCCTGTTCCGCGCGGCCCATAAAAAAGATAAGCATGTGTCAACTTATCCTTTTGCGCTGCCCGCTGCAAAGTTTTTGTCACATGATCCTGCCCCTCTACTTCAGAAAACTTCTGCGGACGATACCTTCGATAAAGCGTAGCCATATCAGGAAAGCTTACCTTCAATTCAATTTAATTTCGAGTCCGAAAAACCAGAAACTTGCTGCCAAAGAAATTTAAAAACAGAATTATGCCAATAGCCAGTACTTTGGCCGCATTGTCGCTTTGGTTGCCAAAAGCAGTCTGCACCATTGGCACATTAAAAGTAAAGAAAGAAACCAGTAATTGATTAAGCGCCCAGGTAACAAAATTCAGAGCAAAATATCCCGTCCACTGGCGCATAACCCGCGTGCTCTTATCTCGAAAAGTCCAATATTTGTTGAGTAAAAAGTTGCTGATGATGGCCAGAAAGACGCTGATATTATTGGCCATAATTATGTGCTGTCCCAGCACGGTATAAAAAGCCGTAAATCCAAGGACCCGCGTCAGTAAATTATAAGTACTAAAATCAACCAGCGCCCCAGCTGCCCCTGTAACCGAGAATTTAACGAATTGCCTGGCAGCCCTAGGCAACATATTTTAACCCATTACATTTTCAACCGCTCCCCACTGCGCCTCGCCATGCTCCGGCAATAGTATTGTAACCTCGTCTCCTTCTTCTGCTTTATAAAACGTTACGCTGGCCAACAAAATTCGATATGTTTTTTCTTCTGATTGCACACCAAAATTACCTTGTTCATCTACTACTAGCTGGCCTACAACCCGGCGCCGCTGCACCGGGTTAATTTGTTTATACACAAACGAACCATCGGCTCCAATATTCAATTTCAACACATCACCTTCAACCAACTTCGATTTGGAAGCGTAATTAGGAGGCACCGGGTACTCCCCTCCATCATTTCCCTGCATGTTTTGTCCATCAAATACTCCTTCTACCACTCGCTCCCCGCCGCCCAAATCATCATTTGTCTCCAATACTGACTCCATTCCAGCCTCAATGCCTCCATCGTCATCTAAAGCCTGGCGTACATACTGAATGTTTCGCTCCGCCTCATCCAGGCGCTGTTTTATAAGGGCAAAAGTCCGTGAATTAACTTTCATAGGGTAGTATGTTTGTATTAGCTTTATATTACAACCATGCCGTTTAAATCCAAAATTTCTCCCTCCCGCCACGTGGCCTTGTGGATTCTTCTATTCATCATCATCTCTAGTCTGGCTGTTCGCTCCTATCATTTGACTTCTCGCAGCCTGTGGTTTGACGAAGCCTTTTCCTGGCGCCTGATCCAATTTTCTAACACTGAAATGCTCACCCGGGCCGCCGCCGATGTTCACCCTCCACTATACTACTTGGTCCTCAAAGCCTGGAGTTTTATATTTGGCAGTACGTTATTGTCTCTGCGGTCATTTTCGGTTGTCGCCGCATTACTAACTATCGCCGCCAGTTATCTTTTTACCACCTACGCCACTTCTTCTCGAAAAGTCGGACTGGCCGCTGCCTTGCTTCTCACCGTATCTGGTTTTCAAATCCAATATGCCCAGGAAGCACGCATGTACACCCTAGGTACTGCTCTCCTCCTCCTTTCTTCTTATTTACTGCTTAAAGCTGTTCGTGAGTCTAGCCTAAAATATTGGCTGGCTTATGCCGTGACCGCTTCCGCCTTAATTTACACTCACTATTTCGCTTTATTTTCTCTCGCCGGCCATTTTGTCTTTCTGTTCGGCTATATCGTTCACCGAACCAAAGGACGCCTGGGTGAAATACTAAGTTGGCGGCAGGTCTGGCATGCCTTGTTGGCCGCATTCTTAATCTTGGTGTTTTTTCTACCCTGGTTGCCTACCTTTCTTAAACAAAATGCCCAAGTTCAACAAAATTATTGGATCCCACCCATCGGCGGCTGGTCTGTTCCTGACAGCTTTTATCGTATGTTCGTCCCCACCGTTACTATTCCTATTCACACCGGTCTCGGTTGGTTGCTACTTGCCGCCGCCCCCATTTTCCTCACTATTATTGGCTGGATATTATTGGTAAAAAAACCGGAAGGATGGCTGGTTATGTTGTCCGGTTTTATTCCCTTTTTTATCACTATTATTCTTTCTTTTACCAGTCAAAGCTTGTACCAGGACCGCTTCTTTATTTTTGCCCACGTTTTTATCGTCATTGGCCTGGCTATGTTAATTTTTCGCCTGCGGCCAGCCTGGCTCAAATATCTCGTTCTCTCCTTGATTACTGTCGTTCTTATTATTACCTCCTACTACTATTGGCTTGAACTTGATATTCCAAACAAGCCAGGTGCTCACGCAGCCACTTCCTACATATTCGAAAACCGGCAGGCAGACGAGCCCATAATTGTCAGCTCCCCTTTTGTTTTCTTTGCTATTGACCACTACGCGCAAGAAAATTTCAATACCGGGGCCGTTACTCATCTTTACTCCGAAACAGAGGAGCTTCTTCACTTCGCCGGCGGCCCCATCCTGTCTGCCGAGGATTTAGTTAGCTCAGAAATCTTCAAATCAGATACAGACACTATTTGGATTGTTGACACCACTGGTTTTGGCGAATCCTCCCTCATTCCACCTTCTCCCTGGCAACCAAATCTCACCCAAACTTATCCAGAGGTTTTCCCTTATCAGGGCGAAGTTTTAGTCACTCGCTACTCTCGCTAATACAAAGCGCTCAACATAGTGCCCCATACGCCAAACTAAAGCTATACAAACCTCCGAGGTTTGAATAGCCATCATACGGCGTATAATAGCAATACATAATATGACCTTTCGATATGATGATCTGGCACCTGGTGAGATATATCACATCTGCACTCGCGGCGTTAACAAACGAACCATCTTTCATAAGAAATCTGACTATACTCGTTTCTACGATTTACTAATCCATTGTTTGCAACAGGGGCCAATTCGCAGCTTTTCAATTGCAAAGCGCTTCAAAGAAAAACCTACGCTTCCTCGCGCAGGAATGGGCTTGATTGATTTACTAGCTTTCTGTCCGATGCCTAACCATATACATCTTTTAGTTAAAGAGAATAAAAGAGGCGGTACGTCCCTATACATGCAGCGCTTACTAGTCAGTTACACCAAATATTTTAATATACGCCACAAACGAACTGGTCCGTTGTACACTAGTCGATTTTTAGCAGTCCTGGTCGATAAGGACGAGCAGCTTCTGCATGTAAGCCGATATATACACCTAAATCCTTACGTAGCTCACATAGTCGATGACCCATTTAGCTATCGTTGGTCTTCCTTAAATGATTACGTGGGGGTTGTATCAAAACATATGTGTCATACCAACTTAATTAACGGGATGATGAACCAAAAAGCGTACCGATCTTTTGTAACTGACGAAGCTGATTATGCGAGAGAACTAAGCGACATAAAACACTTACTACTCGATTACAACGACTAGAAAGCGTCTAGGGGGCATTCAAACCTCCGAGGTTTGAATTGGTTTGGAATTAGTTTTTACTCCCGGCCAGGGCTGCCGGATCCAGCCTTATAGTAAACCCGGTTCGGAATCCTCAAATCAATATATTCCAAAGTTTGCTTTTCCTCTTCACTAATTGTCTCTTTTAGCAATCGTTGCAATACACTAAGTTGTTGCTCGGCTGAACGCGTAACATCAAGCAATACCCGCCAATTGTTGTTAAGCGTAAAGTGCACTTCCCGGGCTGCCAGTGAAGGAATACGTATTTCTGCTACTTGACTGCCTGTACATTCCGGCAAACTCTCTTGCACTTTCTTCAAAAACGCCACGAAAGAAACATCCACCGCGGCTGCCCCCAGAGTTACTTGCGATTTCTGATCGTTATTCTTTACCGTTGGCAGTACTATCCCCGGCAGTGTCTCTAGTCTAGCTTCCTCATAGGGCACGCCATCTCCGTCCACAAAGTAGTACTTGCTATTTGACAACAGCAGCAACTCCGGCGTTTTTTCCTGCACAATAGCTTTAATGGTGCCCGGCAATTTCCGTGTTACGTACACCGTCCGCACTTGTGGTAATGCCGCCACAATTTCTGCCTCAATGGCCTGTATTGGCACAAAGAAAATATTGCGATTCAGTGGTAAGTCATCTATCGTCTGCTCAATAATTTCTCGTGCCGCCTTCGTTGTATAATCTTTAGCATCCACTACCGTAATCGCCTGCACTGTAAAAACTTCAGTAAAAAGGAACAGCCAAACAAACAGCGCCAGCGGCACAGCCACCATAGCTGCCAACAACGCCACCGACAGCCATGGCAGTACCCGTCGCCACAATATTCGCCAGGAACGCTTTTTCTGTAAGCGGAACATACCCCGTCACCGTCTGGCGGGTTTTTCTATTTTGGAAAATGGCAAATATTTATGTAGTACTTCTGGAATATTAATCGAACCGTCCTCCTGCTGATAATTTTCAATTAAGGCGATTATCATCCGGCCCACTGCCACCGCTGTCCCATTCAGCATATGCGCTTTTTTTATTAGATCATCACTCTTTACCCTTATATTCAAACGCCGCGCCTGGTAATCCGTTGTATTGCTAGTCGAATGCGTCTCTCTATATTTCTTTTCACTTGGTATCCACGTTTCAATGTCGTATGTCTTAGCTGATGGCGCTCCCAAATCACCCGCTGCCAGCTTTATCACCCGGTAAGGTAGATACAAAGAATCCATAATATAGCGCTGTTGCTCCAACAGAAACTCATGCTCATCTTCAGACTGTTCCGGGGAGCAAAAACTGAACATTTCAACTTTATTAAATTGATGTACTCGCAGCATGCCTTTCATATCCTTTCCGTGGCTGCCCGCCTCTCGACGAAAACAGGTTGAATAAGCGGCATAACGACGTGGCAGCGGATTACCAAGAATGTCCTTCATATGCATTGCGCCGACAGATTGTTCACTGGTCCCAACCAAGTATAGGTCATCCTGTGTTTTATATATTTCGTCTCCTTCATGATCTAAGTAACCCATACCAGCCATCGCTTCTTCCTTTATTAGGACTGGTGGAATAACAGCCTCAAAACCAACATCAACAAGATGGTCAATAACATAAGAAACCAATCCCAACTCCAAACGGGCCAGTTTATTTTTTATATACACAAAGCGACTCCCCGACACTTCTGCGGCACTTTCTAAATCAATATAGTCCGGTAACAACTGCAAGTAACTTTTCGGCTCAAACAAAAAGTCAGGTACTGGCATCCTACTCTCATCAATCATTTCCGCATTCTCTTCTCCTCCGTCAGGAACATCACTCATCACTATATTTGGCAGCGATTTATGCAATTCATCACGTCGCCCTTGAAGCCCTTTAGCTTTTTTCTCCCCATCCTTTATCTTCTTCGATACTTTCCTGACAGCAGTTATTATCTTTTCCTTCTCCTTTTCATCAGCTCCGGAGACCAGGTCGTTTGCCTTATTTCGTTCACTTTTTAGTTCCTCAATTTGGCGGTTCAACTCACGCCACTCTCTGTCTCGCTCCCATAGTTTTCTGACGTCATTTTTTTCCACACCACGTTTACCAAGATTTAGTGCAACCGCTTTCCAATCATCGCGTATTTTTACAAGATCAATCATTTTTTTTCTGGTCTTAACAATGGAAAAGCGATTGTGTCCCGTACACTACTGGCGCCAGACAAAATTGCCACCAGTCGATCAATTCCCAAGCCCCATCCTGCTGCCGGCGGCATACCATATTCCATCGCCCTAAGATATTCTTCATCAATCTCGGTCTGCTCCTTATCTCCCTTTTTTCGGTCTTCTTGTTGAGCTTCAAAGCGTTCCCTCTGCTCCACCGGATCATTCAACTCCGAATAAGCCTTAATCAGCTCTTTGCCTCCCACCAGCAGCTGAAACGTCTCCGCCACAGCCGGATTTGGCAAACTGCGCTTTGCCAGTGGCGCCATCTCGACTGGCAAGTCAAACACCATAGTAGGTTGGACAAGCCCGGGCCTCACCAACTCTTTGTACAACTCATCAACCAGCTTACTGTAGGTTTGCACTTGTGGCACTTCCAGCCCTTTATTTTCCAGGATAGTAACATAAGCCGCTGGATCTTTTTTCTGCAGTACATCAACACCAATCGCCTCTTGCAGGGCATCTTTGTAAGACACTCGCCGCCAGGGTTTGACAAAAAATAGTGTCTCGTCGCCCATTTTTATCTCCTCACTACCAGTCAAATTACGCACCATGCCAGATAACATGTCCTCCGTCATGTCCATTAAATCCTCATAATCCGCATAAGCCCAATACAACTCGCACGTTGAAAATTCCGGACTATGGTCTCGATCCATGCCTTCGTTGCGAAAACAACGGCCAATCTCGAACACTTTTTCAAAACCACCCACCAGCAGGCGCTTCAAATAAAGCTCCGGGGCTATCCTTAAATATAAATCGGTGTCCAGGGCATTATGACGAGTCACAAAAGGTTCGGCCACGGCTCCCCCGGCCAGGGGCTGCAGAATAGGCGTTTCCACTTCCTGGAAACCGCGGTTCATCAACTCATGCCGCAACCAATCCAACACCTGGCCTCGCAATAGCAAGGGTAAGCGCGCCTCTTCATTTAAAAGCAGATCAACTTCCCGCTGCCGGTAGCGAGTCTCCCTGTCTTTCAATCCGTGCCACGCGCCGGGCAGTGGGCGAATACTTTTAGATAACAAATGAAACTCATTAACTTGCAGAGTGTTTACTCCCCGCTCCGTAACGATCGGCATCCCAACCGCCTGGACAAAGTCGCCTGCGTCGAGCCATTCCAGTCGTTCGAAGACCTCGCTCGGCGCTTTATCTTTTGTAATTTGCAGTTGCACTGATCCTGATGCATCAACCAAATCCAGAAAAGCTACTCCTCCGTGACGTCTCAATGCCGCCACTCGCCCGGCCAGTGTTACTGGAAACGAACCTGCTTGCAAAGTGTCAAACTGTTCCAACAACTCCGCCGCCGTATGAGTCCGCCGCGCTTCTGCCGGATAAGGCGACCGTCCGGCATTCAACAAAGTCTGACGCTTAGCCAGCCGCGCCTGACGTATCTCTCCAAGGCGTTCTTCAGCCATATGAAGAATTGTACCCCTTTTTCAAACTTTAACTAATATCGACTATTTCACATTCTTTGTCACCGGCCGGCGTTGGGACAGTAACCGTCTCCTTCTGTCTTTTACCCAATAAAGCCCGCCCTACCGGCGATTCATTGCTGATCTTGTACTGCAGCGGATCAGCCTCATTAGAGCCCACAATGCGGTACGTCAGCTCCTTGCCGTTACACCTAAGCACCACCGTGTTACCCACGCTCACCCGATCGGTCCCCACGTGTTTGACGATACGCGCGTTCTTAATAATCGATTCCATCTTTGCAATGCGCTCTTCGATCCGCCGTTGCTCCTCCTTGGCGTTAACATATTCAGCATTCTCTGACAAATCACCCTGTTCCTTGGCCGTGTGAATAGCCTCGGCAATTTCGCGGCGGCGCACAGTCTTTAGCAAAATCAACTTCTCTTTTAGCTCTCCCAGCCCTTCCTCTGTAAGATAAGTGTTTTTCATAAGCTTTTAGTGGATATAAACATTTTATAGAAGCCCAGTGTAGGAACCATGGCACTTCCGGTCAAGGAGACTTTTTCACATTTTGTCATATTTTATTGACAATATGTTACTTTTGTACGTCAGCCCACCATTGCCAAATCTTCTCCGCCACAGGCACAGCATCAGTATCACCGTTGCCGCCACGTTCCAGCAGCACCGTTACTACCAGCTTTGGATCATTATAGGGACCAAAGCTGGTAAACCAGGCATGCGTATCGTCTTCGTTGCCAACCTGAGCCGTACCGGTTTTACCTGCCAGCTCCACCGGTAGACTGTTCAATCGTCGGGCTGAACCCTCCAGGACCGCCGCCCGCATGCCGTCTCGCACTGTATCCAGATGACGCCGGCTGATAGGCAGCTGGCGTCCCTGTAAATTATCAACCTCGTCTATCAAATGCGGCCGATATATCGTTCCATAATTGGCCAGCGCCGCCGTGGCCACCGCTACCTGCAATGGTGTCACCAGCACATCACCCTGGCCGATACCTAAATGATATGTGTCCCCGATATACCACCTCTCGTTCTTGACTTTTTCCTTCCACTCCGGTGAAGGCAAAAACCCTGTTGCTTCTTCCGGTAAATCAATTTCAGTGAACTGCCCCCAGGAAAATACCTTCAGCCAATCCGTCGCTTTTCTTACTCCCAATCCAACCCTTGTTTCATCTCCTCCTATTAGCAAGTAGAAGAAGGTATTAACTGATTCTGCTATAGCTCGTCTGACATCTGTGGCTCCGTGACCTCCTGTTTTCCAGTCAGGGAAAAACCACTCACCTATCCTAATACCACCAGTCGACAAAAAAGTCGTCTGTTGTGTAATTATTCCTTCCTCCAATCCAGCTACTGCCAATAAGGGCTTAATGGCAGATCCTGGTGGATAGGTGCCGCTAATGGCCCGGTTGAAGAGCGGCTGCGTTGGCTGGTCAAAAATTAAGCTCGTTTCGCTTCTTCTCGCCGGCTGCGAAAACACATTCGGGTCAAATGCCGGATAACTTACCAGCGCCTGCACTGCTCCGGTATCAGTTTCCAACACCACTACTGCTCCGGCTAATGACTTATCAGCCCCTGGTCTCTCTGGATCGGCATCTCGCTCGGCTAAAAGGTTATAAATAAATTGCTGTAGTTCAATATTAATAGTCAAGTTCAGGTCTTCTCCCGGCACCGCTGCCTCCTCTCTAACATCCCGTCGTGGTTGCCCGGCCGCATCAACTTCAACATACGATGCTCCACGCTTGCCGCGTAGCCGAAAGTCATATTGTTTCTCTATTCCTGACTTGCCCGTTACATCACTGGCCAGTAAATCACTTCGCATGGCTAACTCCCTCTCGTCCGCCAGACTCGTATAGCCCAACACGTGAGACAACGACTGGCCATACAGGTAGTTGCGCACCGATGATGACACCAGGCGCACTCCAGGCAAACGGGCCAAAATGCTCTCTATTTTAATCACATCATCATGTGGCAAAGCTACAGCCAACAGTGTTACTCTGCCGCGCTCGCGCGCCGTCGCCACCGCTGTCCTGACATCGTCATGAGTAATCTCCGCTATTCCCGGCAGTAAATCAAAAAGTGGCGTCTCGTCTTCTTCACCAGGCAGCAAAGTTGGGTCCAAAACAATATCAGTACTGGCAATATTCTCCAGCAGCTGTTGCCCGTGGCGATCATAAATAATTCCCCGCGGAGCTGGTACGGGCAACACGGCTACCCTATTCTCTTCAGCCTGCACCTGCCAGCGTTTCCCCTGCAGGACCTGTAATTGGAAACTGCGCCCTATTATCACTCCCATTACCACTACCAACAGAGCCAACAAGAATCCAAACCGCTTTTCTGGCACAGGGCGTTTCAACCTTGTGCTTTCCACAATAGTATCCGACTCTACCATGTTTTATTGAAATGAATAATTACACTAGCCCCAAAAACAAATAATGAAGACAAGGCAATTGTCATCATCACCCCAAACCACGGCACTGTATTTAAAACTCCGAATAGCCTAACTCCGCTGTCTGGCAAAAAAAGCACAAACATTTGCCCCCCAACTACTAGTAGGACTAACAGTATGAAAGAAAAAGACACATTAACATCCGTCCGCCTGTTCAAATGTCTTACCAGCCAGGGCATTAATACCACGACGGCCACTACACCAAAGGGCAGTACTGATATCAGCTCTGCTGCAATCGCTATTACACCCAGGTACCATGCCGGGTTATCCGTCGTATAAGCAATTATGCCAGGCAAAATTAACAAAACAGGCAGAAACCACAGTACTCGACTAATAAATAAACCAGCCAACACCAGAAAGATCACATATACCAGCTCTCGATTCATAACACAACCAGTATTTGCACCGCCAAAATGCGATCCGGGTCATACGGCACACCAAGACGCGCCCGTTGATAAGGCTCATGGGGTTCATCCTCCATGAGCTCCACCGTACCAACTAATAAGCCCGGCGGCACAACCTCGTTTTGTGGCACAGTCACCACACTTTGTCCCGAAGCCAGCTTCACATCTCTGGGAATGTTAACTAATTCAATACCAGTATATGTTTTGCCTTGTACCAACCCCCTGCCTGTCAATCCATCTGCCAGCACCTCTGCCGGCAAGCTGGTGTCAGGGTGAAAAAGTAGCTGCACTATAGCTGTATGCTCATGCAACTCTGTCACAAATCCAACTAACACCGAACCTCGAATAACAGCCGGCGCGCCCAGATTCACCCCATCCACCGCTCCTCGATTAACAACGAAGTGGGTTCGCCAGGTGTCTATGGGGCGTGCCACTAATTCACCCGGTATCTTCCTAAAACCTGTCAAGGATGGTGTTCCCAACTGTTCCCGTAAACGACTATAATCGGCACATTCAGTCTGCAGACGTATGTTCTCTGCTGTGAGTTCAGCTAGCTTTTCTTCCACATTATGAGGCACCGTAAGTTCTCCCACCCTAAACCAGCGGGCTACCGTTGCCGTCCATAACCCCCAGGCTTTGCCCCGTGCAATTCGCGCCAGTGGAGTCTGCAAAAACAACCCCAACATCACAATTATTACTAATAGTCCTAGTGCGTATCTGCTTCGCCGCGTCATTATTTAAGCTGCGTATCATGAACACTGGGCAGTAATACTTCTGCCACTGCCTCCAAATCTTCCAGCACAAAACCAGTGCCGCGTACCACCGTCGTCAATGGATCATCAGCCAGCCGCGTTTGAATTCTGGTGGCGCTCCTGATTACTTTATCCAAGCCTCTTACTAGTCCTCCTCCGCCGGCTAGCATAATTCCTTGTTCAATTATGTCAGATATCAGCTCCGGCGGAGTCTCTTCCACGGTATTTTTTACTGCATCCACAATAGTATTAATCGTGCGCATTAGTGCTTCGCGCACCTGGGTGTCGCTAATCACAACCTCCTTCGGCAGCCCGGTTACCAGGTCCCTCCCCCGCAGCGGGGTCTCCAACGGCTCTGCCAGTTCCATCGCTGAACCAATACGAATTTTAATTTCTTCGGCCGTTCGTTCCCCCACCAGCATATTAAAATTATCCCTGGCATATTGAACGATATTGTCATTCATTTCATCCCCGGCTATTCGCAAAGTTTTGCTGACCACAATACCCCCTAATGAAATAACAGCTACTTCCGTGGTGCCGCCGCCAATATCTACTATCATATTGCCTGTTGCCTCATGTACCGGCAGCCGCGAACCAATAGCCGCCGCCATAGATTCCTCGATCAGAAAAACACTCCGTGCCCCGGCTCTAAGACTCGCTTCCTCCACCGCTCGTCTCTCCACCTCGGTCACAGAAGAAGGAATGCCAATGACGATGCGCGGCCGGGGTAATAAATGGAAACCATCCTGGTGAACCTTCTGAATAAAATAACGCAACATCTGCTCCGTCACCTCAAAGTCGGAAATAACTCCGTCCTTAAGGGGGCGAATAGCTACAATGTGAGCCGGGGTTCTGCCCACCATTCGTTGTGCCTCCTTACCAATAGACAACACGTCCCCCGTCTTTTTGTTTATAGCCACCACCGACGGCTCGTTAATCACAATGCCGCGCCCGCGCACATATACCAGCGTATTAGCCGTACCTAAATCAATACCAATATCCTGCGAAAAGGCGCCAAAAATCCGATCAGTAATACTCATACCCCGTATATCAACACAGGCTAATGAATTCCGCCAGCTCCACCATTCGCTCCTTCTTGTCTTTGCGTTTCTTTATCTCTACTTTATTCCCCGTCTTTTCCGACACTATCACTCGCCACGGAACGCCAATTAAATCCGCCTCCGCCAATTTCTCCCCGGCCGATGCTCCGGCCCGATCATCATATAACACATCCACTCCCGCTTCCTTCAGCTTCCCGTACACTTCTTCAGTTCGCCGCCTGACCTCTTTCTTTTCGCCATTCAGTCCGATTAAGTGGGCGGTATATGGCGCCACATTTTCCGGCCACACTATTCCTCGCTTATCATGGAATTTCTCCACCAACACACCCAACACGCGTGTTGTCCCCAAACCATATGACCCCATATATACCAGTGTCTTTTCTCCCTGCTGATCTGTTACATAATAATCAAAAGCCTCGGCATATTTTGTTCCCAGTGGAAAAATATTGCCTACCTCGGCCGCCTGATATGGCGCATATTTCTTTTTCACTTCATCGGGCGCCACTTCCTTGTTGTAATAAATGTTATTTTCTTCGTCGAAGTACACCAGATCCTCACCTGCCTCACACTTCGTATCAAACTCATGTGTATACCCCTTCGTAAACGTGCCTCCTCCCGCCAATACCACGCGAGTATCTTCACCCAAACCCAGAACAGTAAAGATTTGCAGGTAGGCTTCTTTTACCTGCTCGTAATATTGTTTAAAGTCCTCCTCACTGGCATGAAAACTATATAAATCCTTCATGCGAAATTCGCGTCCCCGCAAGAGCCCCGATTTCGGCCGCGGTTCGTTGCGAAACTTGGTTTGAAACTGATAAACGGCGCAAGGCAAATCCTTATAACCGGGACGAAATTCCTTTACAATCGGCGTTATCACCTCTTCATGTGTAGAATTTAAAACATAAGTGGCATCGTTCACCTTCCTCGACGCCTCGTTTCCTCCCCGCGCCTCAAACAACACATCCACTTCATCCAGACGCCCGGTCTGCTGCCACAGCGCCTGCGGTGCCAGGGCGGGCATCAGCATTTCTGCGCCCAATTTATCCATTTCCTCTCTGACGATATTCTCAATTTTTGTCAGTACCCTGAAACCCAACGGCAGCATAGTGTACACTCCGGCCATAGTTTGGTGAACAAACCCCGCCTTTTGCAGCAAGGTGGCATTAACCGAGTCAAACTGCTTTGCCTCTTTTGTAGTTGCCAGTAAAAGTTTTGTTATACGCATAAGCTCTTCATGATTAGAAAAAACGAGTAATGTCTTTTAATGTTATAAACAACATGAGTAATATCAACACAACGAAGCCAGCCATGTGGGTAGCCTGCTCTATCCTGGCCGGCAGACGCCGTCTGGCCAGCACCTCTAGCCCTATAAACAAGATACGTCCTCCATCCAGAGCCGGAAAGGGTAAAATATTAATCAACGCCAAATTCAAGCTAATTAAGGCAGCAAATTCCAATATATAGCTAATCCCCATGTTAGTCACTTCATTAGTATAAACGGCGATGCCCACCGGCCCGGTTATTACCTCTCCCGTCGTACCCTGGCTGATCAGCATATGCAGCAGCAACCAGAACTGGCTCACTATGCCTACCAACATCTGACCGGTGCGAGCCACTCCAACCGCCGGTGCCTGCCACCAGGGCACCAGCTCCAATCCCATCTCCTGCAAAGAAACTCCCAGTGCGCCATCCTCCGCCGGAAACTCTACTCTGGGCGTTGCTGTTATAGTCTTGTGCACTCCTCTTCTTTCTACTTCTACTTCCAGACTCTGCCCTAGATTTTCCGATACCACGCTTTGAACCTGCCTTGTTGTTGGATTTGTTACCGGCCCGATTGAGATTATTCGATCCAGCGCCTCTATGCCTGCTTGCTCGGCCGGTGAATTTGGAGCTACCTCAACCACAAATGCCTTCAAATCAGACACCTTATTCGCGTTCTCTTCCGTCACCAGGCTGGGGACGCCGAGTCCCGCTTGTATGCTCAAAAGCACTGCCGCCAGCACCACATTCATAAGCACCCCCGCCACTATGATAAACAATCGCCAGGGCGCCGATTTGTTACCAAAATTAGTGGGGCTGTCACTGGGGTCGTTCATATCTTCTCCTTCAATTTTTACGTACCCCCCAATGGGCAGCAGGTTAAAGGAAAAGCGTGTTCCTCCCCGCATGACGGAAAAAAGACGAGGCGGGAAACCGAAGGCAAATTCTTCCACGCCGCAACCGGCTTTTTTGGCCGCTATATAATGGCCCCACTCGTGCGCCAAAATCAGCGCCAAAAGCAGGACGATAAACACCAATACTGTCAGCCAAATCATGTTCCTTCAGCTTATAGGCTTAACTTCCGCCTGACCAGCCCTTTTCCAATCTAAATCGCCCTTATATCCTCTTCCTTTTTGGCCGCAATCTGCTCGATTTCGGCGTTGGCCGCATCTATCATTTCATCCAATTTCTTTTTGCCATTATAGAAATTATCCTCCGTCTCATTGCCGGCTTCCTTTTCCTCTTTTAACAACTTCAACGCTTCATCCCGTGCTTGTCGTAGCCGCACCCTGGCCTCCTCCACTTTGTTGTGTAGTATTTTAACCGTCTGCTTTCGTATTTCTTCCGTCAGCGACGGAAAAACTAAACGTATAATTTCCCCATCCTTACTTGGCTGCACTCCTAAGTTAGCTTCCGTTAAAGCCTTCTTAATAGCCGGCGCCGCCCCCCCATCCCAGGGAGATATAACCAATGTCCTGGCATCCGAGTTACTAACCGAAGCCAGGCCGTTAAGTGGAGTACGCGCTCCATAATGCTCCACCGGTATGCGCTCCACTATATCCGGCGTCACTCTCCCCGTGCGCACCCCGGCAATTCCATTAATAAACCACTCTCGCGTTTCACTCTTCGCTCCCGCAAAGATTTCGTAAAAGTCACTCAACGCCATATCCTCATCATGTAATATTATCAGGCAAAGATGCAAATAAAACTTCCCGGGCTAATTTCTCATTACCACGCAAACTTTTGATACAGTAATAGTCCCGCAATCGCATAAACGCCAGTTTCAACTCCGGGCTGGGGCCGTTATGGCGCAACCGTTCACCCAAATTCAGCGCCAGCTGTTCAATTTCACCAGCGGCCTCCTCAACCCTTGGTGTTTTTCCGTTAACACCAAGGGTTTTCCCGGCCGCTATTGCCACCCTCACTTGTTGACAGCGCGAACGAATAGTCGTGGGCAGTCGGCCAGGGTTAGTTGACGTCAGTAGAAACCGCGTCGTTTTTGTCGAGTCCTCTAGCGACTTAAGCAAAGCGTTAGCCGCCGGCAAGCTTAATCGCTCCGCCGCCGGCATCACGACCAAACGCTTGGCTGCCAATGTGGTGCGTGCTATAACCGAGAACAACTCACGCAATTCTTCAATTGATATAGTTGGCTTATCGGTTGCCAATCGTGTTACCTCTACATCTTCCCGAGCAGCTATCCCGCTCACCACCTGCTCCATTTTTTCATCGCTCACCCCCGTCAGCAGCACCGGCGCTTCCGGCTCACTGCTTTTCATCCAACTTAACAAAAACTTATTCATTTTCTCTTGGCCAAAAAGTACAGCAAAGGTGGCGCTACAAACAAAGATGAGTACGTTCCTACAATAGTCCCCGCCATCAGCGCCACAATAAACCACCTGATACTCGTCCCTCCCAACAACAACAACGCTCCCAACACCATCAAGGTTGTGAACGACGTGTTAAGCGACCGCGTTAGGCTCTTCTTAACTGCACCATCCAGTGTGTCCAACAAACTACCTCTGCCCGCCGACATCCATTCCGACCGCAGCCTGTGGAAAATAACAATAGTGTCGTTTACCGAGTAACCCAGTATAGCCAACATGGCCGTGACGAAAAGCGTATCGATACTCACCCCCATGGTCGCTCCCAGAATTACAAACACCGCCATCACGAATAACAAATCGTGCAACAAGGCATAAATAGCAGCCACTCCAAACTTCCAGGCCGAGATTAGTCCGGCCGTTTCGCGGAAATTGTAAGCCAGATAAGCCACCAGTACCACCAGCGTCACCGCCACCGCAATAACGGCCTTCTGACGCAGCTCCGCTCCAATTGTTGGGCCGATTGACTCAAAGCGCAATTCTTCCACCAATACCCCCTTTTCGCCCAGCAGACTCAAAACATCCTGGTGTTGCTCCTCTGATAAATTCTCCGTTCTAATAATCAGCCGGCCGTTCTCGCTAGTTTGCACCGAACTTTTTATGCCCAGTCCCTGTTCCAGCAATGATTGCATCTCCTCCGGCCTGGTATTATTTACACTCACTTCCAGCAGGGATCCTCCCATAAAATCAATGCCCATCACCGGGCGGATTACTCCTATCACCACTACACAAACCGCCATGGTTATAATCGAAATAATAAGCCACCTTCTGGATTGTCGTATCATAGCAAAAATCTCTTTTGTAAACGCTCGGGCATAAGTACCAAAGATAACAAAATACGCGTTACCATAACCGCCGTAAACATAGATAACATAATTCCCAGGGCAAACGTCAAAGCAAACCCGCGAATAATGGATGTGCCGAAGGCATACAGCACCAAGGCCGTCAGCAAGCTGGAAACATTGGAAGCACGAATAGAGCCCCAGGCTTCTTTAAAACCATTCTCCAGTGAATAGGTAACACTGCGTCCTTCTCGCAGGTTCTCCCGCAGACGCTCAAATATTAAAACATTAGCGTCCACTGCCATGCCTACAGTCAGAATAAAACCAGCCACACCGGCCAGCGTTAAAGTAATCGGCACTAACTTGATCAGCGCCAGAAAGAAAATAGCGTACAGGACAAGCGCCACTCCCGCCACCACCCCGGGTAAGCGATAAAACAATATCATCCAGATCATTACCGCAATAAGCCCGGCTACCCCCGCCGTAATACTCTGCTCAATCGATAGCCGACCCAGGCTTGGCCCGATCGTTTGCTGGCCGATTAGCTCAATTGGCACCGGCAGTGCCCCGGCGTTAAGACGTTGTGTCAATTGTTTAGCCTCCTCCAGAGAAAAGCCGCCGGAAATGACAGCTTGGCCATTTGTAATTTCCGCTTGCACTACCGGCGCTGATATCGGCACCCCATCCAGATAAATAGCAATACGCTTACCTAAATTATCCCTTGTTAGTGCCGCAAACAAATCAGACCCTTCCCCGTCAAATTCCAGGTTAACCTGTGGCTGTCCTAGTACCTGATCGAAAGACACCGTCGCTCGCTTAAGATGTTTACCGGTCAAATCAGTATGCTCAAAAACCGGCCCCTCAATGCTGTTGGGGTCGTCCACATTAAACTGCTGCAGCGCTTCCTCCTTTACCACCTCGCGTCGGAAGTCTAGCTGCGGTGTTTCCCCAATTAATTTGATTGCCAGTTTTGGATCGTGCACTCCCGCCAACTCCACAATTACTCTATGTTCATTTCCTACCCTATTGGTCTGCACCACCGGCTCCGACACACCAAAAGCATTCACCCGTTGTTCAATCACATCTCTGACTCCAGCCAATGAATCCGGAATATCATCTTCGGAAATCCCGGCCACATCAGCCCGGTAAACCAGGTGTGAGCCACCCTGTAAATCCAGCCCCAGTTTTACCTGTAAGTCTCGTTTGAAAGCGCCAACCGAAATACCCGGGTGCTGTGGTACATCTATCCATAACGCCAGCGCTGCCAGCACCACAATACACAACGTCGTCAACCACAATCGTTTCGTCTCTTTCCTTATTTTTGTCTTCATTGCTTCTTACAATAAATTGTCCGCCCCATCTTCACAAGTCAATATAATAAAAAAACCTTACAATTTTTGACTATTTGTCCTTTTAGGTGTAGCTATTAAAATAATTAGCCGATGTCGCCAATAATACGATTATTAAAAAAGGTCACCAAGGCGCTCGGTGTTTCCGTTGATGAGTTAGTAAATTGATATGGCTTTATTTTCAATACAAACCAAGCAAACAATGTTATGTCTACAACAAGAGAGAAAAACATAAACTTGAGTAAAGCGCAGATGGAAAAGTATATAAAAAATATTCTTGAGCGATATTGCTTAAATAATACTCAAGAGAATATCAATCCTCATTTTAATAATCTACTTGCTTCTAAACAGTCGTTTATCTCTCGCAAAAATTCCTTCGGACACATAACTGCGAGTGCTGTCGTGTTAGACTCAACGCTTTCAAAAATTCTTCTGGTGCATCACAAAAATCTAGAAAAATTTATCCAGCCTGGGGGGCATATTGACGAAACTGATGTAACATTTTCTCAAGCTGCAGCACGAGAATTGGCAGAAGAAACTGGTTTTACGCATATTCTTCCGGTATCGTTTAGTGCAAATCATCTGGATATTCCTGTTGATATTGATATACACGCCATACCTGAAAATAAAAAGAAACAAGAGCCTGAGCACCTCCATTTTGATTTTCGATATGTATTTGTGTTACTTGAAACGCATAAAGGAGAAATATGTGAAGAAGAAATTGGCAGTATAGTGTGGAAACCGCTTCGAGACTTTGAACAAAGTACGCCTGATCTAGCGCGTATTGCGCAAAAAGTACGAGATCTTATCTCAGAACGACAGGATGAAATATTTTTTGGCAGAATGAAAAGAATATTTCCCCAATCAAAGAATGCCAATATCGTTATAGTTTCTCACATTGTGCCTGATGTTTTGCCGTTTATTCAGACACTAACTGCGATTGCAGAAAAAGTTAGCGTGATTCCAAAACAAAATTCAATTTCTTCAACTGTGCTTTCACTCATACCTAAAAATATTATTCACTCTTTAAGTAGAGAGCAACTACAGAACGAACAAATTCTTCAAAAACTATTTCCGTCTGATATGAAAAACTATGTAGTAGATATTGGCGGATATTTTGCTACGAAAGAGTTTTTTGATTTTTGTAATAAAGAAAAAAGAGTTGTCGGTGTTATCGAGGACACTGAGAATGGTTTTGTAAAATATAAAAAGCTTGGCGACCTCGTTACATTGCCTGTGTTTTCAGTTGCACGAAGTGAGTTAAAACACAATGAAGATGATCTTGTTGGATACAGTGTGGCGTATTATGCGGAAATGATTACACGCAAAAATCACCTTCTTCCTCGATATCTTACTGTGGGCATCATAGGCTATGGGAAGCTGGGGAAAGGTATAGCAAAGTATCTTTTTAATCAAAACATAAAGCCGATTGTCTGCGATATTAATCCGATAAGAATTGTTGAGGCGTACAAGGACGGGTGCATTGTAAAGAATAAAGAGGAACTTCTCTCAAGTGCTCAGCTCATATTTGGCGCAACGGGTTCACAATCTATTACTGGTGATGAATTCTCTGTGATCAGACCAGGATGTTATATAGCGTCAGTTACTTCCTCTGAAGATGAATTTGGGTTTGATAAATTGATTAGAGGCACGGAAGCTACTAATGAAGGTAATTTTGTGGAAAGGATTGATTATAAAAATACTCACTTCTATCTAATCAATAGTGGTAACGCGATCAACTTTATTGATCGGGACGGTGATCGTGTAGGAAATTTTATTCGTTTGGTGCAAGGCGAGATTATGCAAGCACTAGCGTTTCTTATGAGAGATACACAAAGCAAGGGTTTTCTGGAGGTACCAGACGAAGATCGCAGGTCTGTTGCACGAGTATTTATCGAAAATTACGCTTTGTTAAATTAAATAATCGCCCGCCCGTTACATCGATGTATAGTAGCAAACCTCCATTAAAATAATGCGGCGCTTGAATTTACCTCTCATGCGCCGTGGCATTTTTTAAATTTCTTTCCCGAGCCGCACGGACACGGATCATTTCTTCCCACATCTCTGTTGGGGTTGCGTAGTTGGCCTTCGGTTGTTTGTCCAGACGGCGGGGCCTGTTCTTCGAGGTCTCGCTCTGGGCGAAGTGCAGAAGGATGTTGTTCCTGGCCTGCCACCACCTCTTGCCTGACCGCCTGCGCCTTAAATACTACCTCTACAATTGAACTCTTAATAGTTGACAGCAATTTTTGGAACAATAAATATCCCTCCTTCTGATATTCAACCAGCGGATCACGCTGTCCGTAACCCCGCAGCCCGATACCGGCCCGTAGGTAATCCATGGTGTCCAGGTGGTCCATCCAATGAATATCAATCGCCCGCATCGCCGCCGCTTTCTCCAGACTCTGCAATCCCTCTTCTCCCATCTCCCGCTCGCGTTCTTTGAGTCGATTTAGTACCACCTCCTGCACCACAGCAGTCAACTCCTCGCGCGCCGCTTCAGGTCCATCCGGTGCCTTTTTTTGAGCCACCTCGCGTAATCGACCATGCAAGTCAGCTATCGGCATTCCCGTCAGCGCCGCCGTCACTTCAGCAATCTCTTCGACATTCCAATTTTCCAGAGAATCTTCACTCGTATGGGTAGCCACCAGCTGACCCGCTTGCTCCGCCGTTAAAGCTTCAACATGCGCCGACAACTTCTCCGCTTCCCTCCCCGACTCACGCCACTGGCTATTCAGCAAAACTCCCCGCCGTAGTGTATAAATTGCCCCACGCTGACGATTCAAAACATTGTCATAGGAAAGCACCTGCTTTCGCATATCGAAGTAATGCCCCTCTACTCTCTCCTGCGCTCCCTCCAGCGTTCGGCTCACTATTCTGTTTTCAATTGGCTGATCTTCCGGCAGCTTCAGTTTTTGCATGATGCCACGAATCTTATCGCCACCGAAAATGCGCATCACATCATCCTCCAAACTAACAAAGAACTGTGTCTCACCCGGGTCCCCCTGACGTCCGGAACGTCCCCGCAATTGGTTATCGATTCGCCGTGCTTCGTGCCGCTCCGTACCTAATACTAATAAACCGCCCGTCTCCACCACGCCATCTCCCAGCTTTATGTCTGTTCCTCTTCCTGCCATATTGGTGGAAATAGTAACTGCTCCCTTCTGTCCCGCCTGCGATATTATCTCCGCCTCTCGAGCATGGTGTTTAGCATTCAAAACTTCGTGGGGGATGCCCTCCTTTTTCAGCCAGGCCGACAAATGCTCCGATTTTTCAATGGCAATCGTGCCCACCAGCACTGGCTGTCCCGCCTGGTGACGCCGCTTTATTTCCTCGACAATAGCTGCACCCTTAGCCTGCTCATTAACAAAAATTCTATCCGGCTTGTCGTTGCGCACCAGCGGCTTGTTAGTCGGCACCACCACTACGTCAAGATTGTAAACCTTCTCAAATTCTTCAGCCGAGGTAACCGCCGTGCCCGTCATACCAGCCAGGGAGTCATACAAACGAAAGAAATTCTGAAAAGTAATCGTGGCCAGCGTTCGGCTCTCCTGCTGCACTTTTACCTTCTCCTTCGCCTCGATGGCCTGGTGCAGCCCTTCCGAATATCGCCGGCCTTCCATCATCCGCCCGGTAAACTCGTCCACGATAATTACCTGCCCGTCTTTGACTACATAATCTTTGTCGCGATGATAAAGAGTCTGTGCCCGCAGCGCCTGCTCCAGGTGATGGACAAAACGAATACCCTTTTCTTCATATATATTTTCTACACCCAGCAAATCCTCGACTTTAGCCGTGCCCTCGTCAGTCAGCGTTGCTGCCCGTCGCTTCTCATCAATATTATAATGCGTTTCCTCTTTTAACTGCGGTACCAGTCGGGAAAACTGGTCATACAGCTGCGTCGATTCGGTGTCTGGCGCCGAAATAATAAGCGGCGTACGTGACTCATCAATTAAAATACTATCCACCTCATCCACGATGGCAAAACTCAAATCCCGCTGGACCATATCTTCCTTGCGCTGTGCCATGTTGTCTCGCAGATAATCAAAACCAAACTCGTTATTAGTGCCGTATGTAATGTCAGCCGCGTAAGCTTCTCTTTTTTCCTCCGCCGTTTGTCCGTGCAGCGTCATTCCCACAGACAGGTTAAAAAAATCATACAACGGGCCCATCCACTCTGCATCTCGACTGGCCAGATAATCGTTAACGGTAACCAAATGTGCCCCCCTGCCGGCCAGCGCGTGCAAAATTAACGGCAGCGTAGCTACCAGTGTTTTCCCCTCCCCTGTTTTCATTTCAGAGATTTTATTATCCAACAATGCCAGCCCACCCAGCAGCTGCACATCAAAATGACGCATCTGGAGAGTGCGCCAGCTTGCCTCACGCACCGCTGCAAAAATCTCCGGGGTGTATTGCTTTATCTCTTTAAGCGGTCGGCCCTTAAACCCAATCACGCGTTCCTTTAATGCCATGTCATCCAGACCTTTCATTTCCTCCGCCAAAGCATTAGCGACGGCCACCACCGGTCGGTAGCGCTCCACTGCCTTCTCAAATCTCGACTGACTTTTAAACCATGGGACTAAAATCATGTTTTCAACTCCCCCTTCTTTTTTCCCGGTTTTTTACTAACTCCTTCTTCAAGGCAGCAATAACCTCATCCAGCGCCTCCTGCGCCGATTTCCCCACTCGCTGGGCATGGAAAACAGACCCTCTCTGTTTAATATTTACTATACAAGTTACAGTGTCACCCGTGCGGTGGTGCCGGTCATGGCGCAACACCACATCCGTCTGAAACGGCGGGCGCAAGTGCTTTTCCAGACGCTCCAGCTTTTTGTCCAGCAGCTTTATATCGGCTTCCGGCAATTGAATATTTTTTGTGGTAAGAGAATATTTCATGTTGATATCATACCACGGTGCGCTCTATCAATAGCCAGTCCCACTTGCTGTTCAATAGCTATACCAAAGCGAGCCCGGGAAAACTTTAACACCGATTGCTGCAGCACTTCCGCAGCAAAGGTCTTTTCTTTATTTAAAAACTGGCGCATCGCCTCCGCCAGTGCCTCTTCCATGGAGGTGTTATATAAAACGCCGGTCACGTTTTGTTCCACTACCTCTTCTGCTCCACCCGAGCCTAAAGCAATGACCGGCGTGCCACAAGACAGCGCTTCAGCCGTCGCCATGCCAAAATCCTCCCGACCTGGCTGTAGCAGCGCTCTGGCCCCTCGCAAATAATCGCGCAGCTGCTCCGACGATACATCACCGGCAAAGCGCGTATACTTTCCGGCCAGCCTTTTTAATCGCGGCAGACAGTATCCTTTTCCCACTATTACCAGCGGCAGCTCCAGTTTTTCGCACACCGACACCGCCTGCTCATAATATTTCGTTGCCGTCAATCTCCCCACTGTCAAAAAATAACTTCGTTTCGCAGAGAAACTCGGGGTATAGAATACAGTATCAATCGGCGGATACACCACCGTGCTGGAGCGACGATAGTAGCTATCAATACGTCGCTGCGTGTATTGTGAATTCGCCAGAAAAACGTCCACCCGCTGCGACGCCGTAAAATCAGCCAGGCGCAGGTAATGTAGTAAAATCGCTCCGGGCCCGCGCAGCAACCACCGCTGCCGCGCCATTATTTCATGCGTAGTATCCCACAAATAGCGCGTCGGAGCGTGGCAATAACACAGATGCGGCACGTTCACTCTGGTTACAACCGACTTGGCAAAGCCGCTGGCCGAACTGATAACCAGGTCATAGCCCGATAAATCGAACTGTTCAGCGGCATGAGGTAGCAGAGCCAAAAGGCGTGCCGGGTGACGGCGAAACCACAATGGCCAGCGCTGTAAAAAGGAAGTGCGAACATTGAAATTTTTACCGTCAACCGTTATTAGTGGCCTGCCGGCAAAAAGAGCGTATACATCTGCTTTTGGAAACAAACGCAACAACTCTTCCAGCACAACCTCCGCCCCGCCCCGCCGCGTCAGCTCGTCATGAACGATGGCAACTTTTAATCCCCCTTCAGACATCACTTCACTTCGTCAGCAGGACGCTGCGCTTGTAGGCTTCAATGTTTTCCAGTGCTGCCCCGGCCCCCATAACCACACAGACCAACGGATCATCAGCTATATAACACGGCACAGCCGTGGCGCGGGAAATTAACTGGTCGACGTTACGCAGCAGTGCCCCGCCCCCGCTTACCACAATACCCTTATCTATTACATCCGCCGCCAACTCCGGCGGCGTCTCCTGCAACACAAACTTAATCGCCTGCAGCACTTCTTCCAGAGGATTTTTCAATGCCTCTGTCACTTCGTGCGATGAAATAGTCATTTCCTTAGGCAGGCCGGATGCCAGATCCCTGCCGCGAATAGTCATTTGACTAGCTTCCTCCTCCGGCACGGCCGAGGCTATTTCTATCTTTATATGCTCCGCCGTTTGCTCTCCGCATACCAGCCCATAACGTTTGCGGATATGGTCGGCAATGGCTTCGTCAAACCTATTTCCGCCCACTCGAGCCGAGTGAGACGCCACAATACCTCCCAGCGAAATAATAGCCACCTCCGTAGTTCCTCCACCAATGTCAACTATCATATGCCCCGAACTCTCACCAATCGGAATACCGGCGCCAATAGCCGCCGCAATAGGCTCTTTAATCAAATAAGCTGCCCGCGCCCCGGCCGATGTAGCCGCATCAACCACCGCCCGGCGTTCCGTGCTGGTAATCCCAGCCGGCACGGAGACAAGCACTTCCGGCCTTAGGAAACGCACTGATGCACCTACTTTTTTAATTAAGTAACGCAACATAGCTTCAGTTACCCGGTAGTCGGCAATAACGCCGTCCCTTAGGGGGCGGTGCGCTATAATGCTTTCCGGGGTGCGCCCAATCATCTCTTTAGCCTCATTGCCAATAGCCAACACCGCATTCTCACCCACCGATATTGCCACCACCGACGGCTCATTAAGCACAATACCCAGGCGCGGAGCGTACATCAGTGTACTAGTCGTCCCTAAATCAATAGCGATTTTACGCGTAATGGTCATCCATCAAATGTTATATGTCTGGCTACTTCCTGGCAATGATGGCCCCAGCTTTTTGCAGTCTTTTTGTTAAGTCGGCGTAACCACGTTCAATTATCTCCGCCTGGTGAATAATAGTTTGTCCATGTGCCACCAGGCCAGCCATAACGAGCGTCGCCCCCGAGCGAATATCAAGACTGGAAATCTCCTTCCCCGCCAATTTTGTTGGTCCCTCGATAACCACTCGATGCGGATCGCACACCACCGCCCTGGCCCCCATTTTTTTAAGTTCCGCAATGTGTTTAAACCGATCTTCATACATCGGGTCGTGAATTAAACTACTGCCACTGGCCTGTGTGGCCATAACGGCAAACGGAGCCTGCAAATCTGTGGCAATACCCGGATGAGGCAATGATTGCATTTTAAATGCTCTAAGTTTGCTCGGATGAACAATTACCCGACCTGCCTCCTCATCAACCGTATAAGAAACATTAATATCATCCAGCTTTTTGAAAAACAGTCTTAAGTGATCTACCGGCACATTTTCTATCACTAATTCCGATTGCGTTACTGCCCCTAGTAAAATAAAAAATCCCGCCTCCAACATATCGGGAATATTAGTGTATGTAGCCCCTCCTAACTTTGTCTGCCCCTGCACTGTAATTGTATGTGTACCGGCCCCTTCGATATTAGCCCCCATAGCGTTCAAAAGCTCGGCCAGAGCCACTACATGCGGCTCTGCTGCCGCTATATGAATAGTGGTTTCGCCCGGCAATTTGGCCGCCGTCAACAAAACGTTTTCCGTCGCGGTTACCGAAAATTCACGCATCACCACCACTCCAGCCTTCATTCTCTCTCCGTCAATTATCACAGCCTCCTCGCTCTCATCAACATGCGCTCCTAATTGAGTGAAGGCATCGAGATGAACATCGATCGGCCGCGCGCCAATAACGTCGCCTCCCGGTCGTGGCAACTGCATCTTTTTATTGCGTCCCAGCAGAGCACCCATAAGAAGAATCGAACCGCGCAACTCACCTACCAGATTATTTGACAGTGCCCCTGGGTCAACCCTGCCAGCCGTCAGCGTCACTGCGTTGTCGCTACGGCTTACCTCAACACCCAAAGATTTCAATATAGATATCAATTTTTTAACATCCAGAATCGCCGGAATATTATCAAGTTTCAGTGTATCAGATGTCAGTAAAGAGGCTGCTAACAGCGGCAGGGCCGCGTTTTTTGAACCATACGCAGATAAAGAGCCAGACAGTTTGTTCCCCCCTTCGATAACAAATATTGCCATTACGAGAACTATACCCCAACTTGCCAAAAGGGGGTACTTTGTGCATAGTCCCCTAAAGCCCATTGGTATGAAAAAAATATATCGACAACTATTGCTGTTTAGCTCTTCCGTGGTCTTTATGGCCATAGCCCCGTTACTTATTTTTTATGCCATGGGTTATCGGGTTGGCATTAGCGACGGAGATACCTTGCCTGTCGGTGTGCTTATTGTTGAAACAAACCCTCGGCGCGCTTCAATTTCTATTGACGGCAAAGTTATTGGTGACACACCCTATTCGATATCGAACCTGCCACCCGGCGAAGTAATGGTGTCCTTAAGTCATGATGGCTATATAACCTGGCTTAAGCGTCTTCTTATAGAATCCACCGTTGTCTCTGAATTACGCGACGTACGCCTTTTTCCCGCCGAGCCCAAAACGACAACCATTTTTAGCCGCCCTGACTCTTTTTCCCTCTCCCCCAACCGCCAGCTTCTGGCCATTATCACGCCCAATCGTGAGCTCCACATCATTGATGAAGAAGCACTACCGGTTATCGCACCCATTAAAATTCGTTTTGTCCCCACCCGGCTGCTTTGGTCACCCGACAGCAGTCGCGTTCTCCTTATCGACGATAAAGCCGTCAGTTTTGTAAATATAACTGATCGCACTCCTTTAGATCGGCCTCTGTCCGCTCTTAAACAAACCCGTCAAATTACCTGGGATCTCAGAATCCCGGGGCGCTTATTGGCTATCAATAATGCTAACGAATTAATAGCTTACAACATTGCTACCAACGCCAGCGTTAAATTAGCCGAGAAAGTTCACACGTTTGCTACCAGTTCGCGTCACATCTATGTAGTCGAACAAAAAAGTCAGCAAATCCAGGTATACAATCTACAGGGGCAGCAAATTGCCACAATTTCCCCGGCCGCCGACCAGATCATAGACCAGCTATTCGCTACCCCCGGCGGGCACATGGCCATAGAATTTACTGACACCAGTCTGGCTGTGCTTGATGAAGGTGGACAACTCCTACCTGTGGCCGACCGTACTTTACATACTGGCTGGTCACCCAATGGCCAAATACTGTACGTCCAAACCGATGAGACCTCTGTGCACGTTTATAATGCCCTTGATGAACGTTTAAGCTACGTACCGATGAAACAGCTACATCTGGTTTTGCGTCTGTCTCGCCCCATCCGCTCGCCTCAATGGTTTGCCGGCGGCCACCACCTTATCTATCAGGCTGATGATGAGATTGTAATCACCGAAATTGATACCCGCGACCATCCTATCAGCTACACTGTTGATTCCACTAATTTGGGTGACAGTTTAGTTACCGTGGGACAAGAAGGCGATAATATTTTCTATATCAAAAACACTCCGGCCGGCACGCAATTAGTTACAACATCATTAGTTATTGAAGAATAAAAAAGAGCCACACTGTTGGGAGTGTGGCTTGGGGGTGCGCAAAGACGTGAGGATCTATGTCGCCGGCTTGTTACGATTAATGGCGTCAAAAACCTCGCGGCGGTGCACTGGCACTTCCTTGGGCGCTTCTATTCCCAGGCGCACTCTGTCTCCACGAATTTCGACTACTACGATCGTAATGTCATCATTGATGACAATACGCTCGTTCTTTTTGCGGCTCAACACGAGCATTTCCTTGCCCTCCTTTTTCTCCTGGGTCATAAACTGCCAAAGAACCAACTCTCGCCCAGCACTGTACATGCTGCACTAATTTTGTCAAGATCCTGAAATTTATCGCTTGGAAAACTGGGGTGCTCTACGAGCTCGTTTCAAGCCAAATTTCTTCCGTTCTTTCACTCTGGCATCTCGTGTTAACATGCCGGCCGCTTTCAGTTGAGTTCTCCAGCCAAGGTCAATTTTAATCAACGCTCGCGCCACTCCCAGCTTTACTGCATCAGCCTGGCCTCGTTTGCCGCCTCCCATAACCTTAGCCTTCACTCCCCATTCTTCCTGCTGCGAAGTCAGTATCAGCGGCGCCAAAGCAGCTGTTCTCATACTTATAGTATCAAAGTAATCTTCTAACATTACACCATTAATCTTTTTTTCCGCTCCGCCTTTCACTAAAAACACCTGGGCAATCGCCGACTTTCGCCTACCCAATCCGTAATATCTATCTTCCTTTTTAGTCATAATTGTGCCTGGTGTGGATGCTGCGTCCCCGCATAAAGTTTAAGGTGTTGCATGCGCTCGTTCCGTAAATTATTCTTCGGCAACATTCCTGACACTGCTTCCTCCACGATACGCCGCGCATCGCGCTTTCTCTGTTCAGCAACTGTCCGCTCCTTTAATCCCCCCGGATAACCCGAATAGTGTCGATACTTCTTATGCTGTTCCTTCCTGCCTGTTAATACAACTTTGTCTACATTAGTTACCACTACATGAACAGGTGCTACTGTGTGAGCAGCCCAGTCGACCCGGTGTTTGCCCAACAACAATTGTGCTATCTCTGAAGCCAGGCGTCCCAGCACGCGCTGTTTTGCATCAATGTGGTGCCATTCTTCACTCATACAATATGTCTACCTTTACCATTTCAGATCCGTCCAAGCGCTTCCTGGGCAACCGTGTCAGCCGCAAATACCCTCCGGGCCTTTTTTCTTGTGCCTTGGCCACTTTAATCAATCCCGGCAAATCATCCTTCCGGATATTTTTCAGCAACAATCGTCGTTTAGCTAGCGTCATATCGCCTCGAGCCCTACTTACTAGCGGCTCAAAAAATCCCCGCAGATCTTTGGCTTTAGCACGTGTAGTCACCACCGAACCATGTGTCAAAAGACTGGACGCCAAATTCCGCCACAGCTGTTTTCTAGTGGTTGCATTTCGTCCCAGAGTACGGCCTGTGCGTTTATGTTTCATCTTCTTCCGGTGACTCCGCCCCGGCCGCCACCTTGCCCTCTTGAGATTTTAAATATTCATCTCGTGCCGCAATAATATCCTGTACCGCTTTTTCCCCTAAACCTGGCACATCCTGCACTTGCTCTTCTGTTAAATCAATTACCTGCTCCACCGTAGTAATACCCACTCGTTCCAATGCGTTGTGCACCCGCGAAGGTAGCTGCAGCATATTTAGTGTATTCTCTGGTTGTTTTTCTTCCTCCGCTTCTGGTGATTCTTCTGGTATTTCCGCCGGCCTCTCCGCCGTTAACTTATCCAGCCACTCACCTGTTAGCTCTCTGAAATGATCAGCCAGGATTGAAGCCGCCTGGCTTAAAGCCCCTTTGGGGCTAATAGTGCCATCGGTGGTAATGGCCATAACCAACTTATGGTAGTCCGTCACCTGTCCCACTCGCACGTTTTTTACCTTAAAGCTTACCTGGGTCACCGGAGTAAAAATAGCGTCCAGGGCTATCGTGCCAATTTCGCGCTGTTCATGTTCTCTGGCCTCCGAGGGGACATACCCTCTGCCGCGCTCTACCGTACAAGTCATACCAAACTTGGCCTTCTTATCTGTCAGTGTCGCTACTGGCGCTGAGTCGTTGGCAATTTCGACGCCAGGCGGTGTCTCAAAATCCTTGGCCGTTATTTTTTTCTCCCCCGTCGCCGATAGGGTCAGCTTGACCGGCTCCTCACTTTCCGAAGACAAACGAATCCGCTTCAGGTTTAATATCAGCGACACTACGTCCTCTTTTACACCCGGTAGCGTGGAAAACTCATGATCAACCCCCTCAATTTTTATATGCGTAATAGCCGCTCCTGGTAACGATGAAAGCAGCACTCGTCTAAGTGCATTACCTACCGTTGGCCCGTAACCGGGGTGGTAAGGGTATATAGAAAAAGTTGCTGTATTACCCTTGTCCTCTTCGATGGTAACGTTTTCCGGTAAATATATTGGCTCTAACATAGATATAAAAAGTTAACGAGATAAAAGTTCAACTATAGATTGTATATCAACACCCAGCTTTGCTTCCTTGCTCGTTGGTGCAGCCACCACCTTAAAAGCAAAATTCTTTATGTCCAGCTCTAGCCAACTGGGCAGAGAAACGTTTTGCATGCGCTTGGCGAAGTTTGTGAAGTAAGACTTCTTCCGCTTGTTCTCTTTCACTCGCACAACATCACCCACGTTGAGACGCAGTGACGGGACATCAACCGGTCTTCCGTTAACTTCCATCATACGGTGACCAGCTATTTGCCGCGCCTGGGTCCTGTTAACTGCAAACCCCGCTCGATACAACGCGTTGTCTAGCCGCCGCTCCATTAATTGCACTAACAACGGGCCTGTTTCCTCCCGTGATCGCTGGGCTTCGCGGTAATATCCTTTCAATTGCCGCTCCCGCACCCCAAAAGTCTTTTTCAGATTTTGCTTTTCCTCCAACTGCACCGCATAACGGCTTTGCTGCCGTCGCGGTCCTCGCTGTCGCCCGAAGCTCTGTCCCGCCCTGCCTGGTTGTGGTGTGTTAGGTGGCATAGTTTTACACCCTCCTTCTTTTAGGCGCCCTAACCCCATTGTGAGGAATAGGTGTTATGTCGCGGATAGCCGTTATTGTCAGCCCCGCCACGTTAAGCGAGCGCACCGCTGACTCCCGGGCACTGCCAATACCTCGCACATACACAACTGCTTCCTGCAATCCGTAAGGTTTTACGCGTTCCAACACGTCAGCCACTGCCTGTTGGGCGGCAAACGGAGTGGACTTGCGAGTACCGCCAAAACCAACTCTGCCAGCACTACTGGAAGCCAATACGTTTCCCCCTTTATCTGTTATCGAAATAATAGTGTTGTTGTATGTAGACTGAATATACACTTTGCCTTCTTTTACCTTTCGCCGCTCTGTTTTCTTTGCCATAGTCTAATAAATTAAGTCTTCTCTGATGAAGATCTTCTACCGCTGCCCGCCGTCTTACGCACATTGCCCCGCACCGTACGCGAGTTAGTCCGTGTTCGCTGTCCCCGTACTGGCAGATTGCGGGCGTGCCGTATACCCCGGTAAGAAGAAATATCTTTGTACCTCTTCACGTTTTGCATAATTTCCCTTCGCAAATCGCCTTCTACCACAACATTACTTTCAATGTAGTCACGCAGTTTTCGTTCTTCCTCGCTGGTCAATTCAGACGCCTTAACATCCTCCGATATTTTTAGTTCTCGCAATATCGCCGCGGCTAGTGGCCGGCCCACGCCATAAATACTAGTCAGGGCAATCACTGCTCGTTTCTTATCCGGCAAATTTACTCCGCTGATTCTTATTGGGCTCATTGTTGTCGCTGCTTATGTTTAGGGTTCTCACAAACCACCCGCAGCCTCCCTTTGCGGCGCACTACCATGCATTTAACACACATTTTTTTTACTGATGATCGAACTTTCATAAAGTAAATATTCCTACTCAAGTCGCAATATTATGCGCCCCCTGGTTAAATCGTAAGGTGAAAGCGCTACCCTTACCCGATCCCCCGGCAGTATACGTATACGGTGCACTCTCATGCGCCCGCTTAAGTGAGCCATAATCACCTGACCACTGTCCAACTGAACTCTAAACTGCGCGTTAGGAAAGTTTTCTGTAACTTCTCCTTCTACTTCCACCGTGTCTTTATTTGACAAAGATAATTCTTATTAAAAATAAACGCCCTCTCCGCCGGGCATTTGAATATCACTAAAGACCTTTTTCTCAAAGCCTTTGACATTCCCAAATGCATGCGCAACAGACGTCCCCACTTTAGCAACACCTCTCAAACTTGTCAAATACCGCTGGCTCCGTCCAAATAACTGTGGTGCAAAACTAAGAAAAGGCGGTTTACTTAGGGGAGAAACAAACACCCTTAAAACAAACCACCTTTATGACCAACAATATTGCGGAAATCTTTTCTTTACAAGGCTTTGATGTACACG
>JBDRMS010000001.1:0-112244 GCA_043811915.1 bacterium | reverse complement strand
GCGGTATGCAGATGACTTTGCGATTCTGTCGTTCGATAAGGATGAACTAAAACAATTTATTGATCCGATTGAGCAGTTTTTGGACCAATGCCTACAACTTGAACTGCATCCCGATAAAATTTCTATTAAGACGATAGCATCTGGTGTTGATTGGCTTGGGTGGGTTCAGTTTCCGCATCATCTGGTACTGCGGACAACAACTAAACGTCGCATGCAGCGAAAATTACAGAACACGCCCTCGCCCGAGTCATTGGCTTCATACTTGGGATTGATTCAGCATGGTAATGCCGATTCGCTGCGGGTTGAGTTGTTGGATAGTTATCGGCTATCTATGAAGGGAGGATATGAAGAGCGGTTGGTGTATAGCTAAATTGCTTTGACGGAGTAGGATACGAAGTTTTTAGGTCTGTTGAATCGTCACCACTTTTTTCGTAACCTTGATCCGCGACTTAAAGCATCCCATTAACTCACGCTTTTCCTCGTTCGAGCCGTCTTTCAGGATGTATTGCACATAGGTTTTAAGATCAATGTCACTATGTTTTCCCGTAGGATTTTTGATGCCCAACACCGCCCGGTTGAATCTGTTGTGCCGCTTAATCTCATCCTCGAATTTATGCCGTACTCCCGCCTTATTGAGATCGATCTGGTCGAGAATTGTGCTGATCTGGCCAATCAAATCTTCTTCTCGCAAGTATGGATTCCGGCAGGAGCGGTCTTTCGACCGGCCGCAGCCATAGTAGATGTATCTTGCAGTTGTGCCGTCTTTAAGTAGTTTGTATTTCTCTTCAGCCGATATAGTTGAACCACACAGCCCGCAGGTCATTAACTTCGTGAAGGCGAATTCATGGCTCTGCCGCTGGATGTTATCGCGTCGCAGTTGCTCGTTTGCTTTTTCAAACAGTTCTCGGGACACGATTGGCTCGTGCTTGCCTTGGTACCAATTACCGCTGTTGCGCGGGTATTCAAACGTTCCGTAGTAGAAGGTATTTTGGATAATCCGGAAGACATTACTCAAGGCGAGATTGTGATTGCCGACCGTCTTAAAGTTCAACTCAAACTTGAGCCAGTGGTGGATTTTCCGGCCGGACCATTTTTCATGGGTCATCTTCTCGAATATCTTTTTTACAATAGCCGCTCGTTCGGGATCAACAATCACCTGACACTTTTTATCCATATGCTTTTGATTGAGATATCCGACTGGCGCGACTCCGGGCCACAAGCCCATCTCCACACGTGTCCGTAATCCGCGCTTCACGTTGATACCTCGATTGTCATTTTCCAACTTCGCCTGTGACCCTAGAATCATCAGCAAGAATTTCTCATTCGGGTTATTGGTGAACCGCTGTCCATATGTTCGTATTTCCTGCAAGACCCCGGCGTCCATCAGGTCGACCACTTTACCTAAGTCGCCAGCATTTCTGGATATGCGATCAGGTGCCCAGGTTATTATGCCGTTGTATCTACCTTCTCGGACCTCCTCGATGATTTCGTTAAATATCGGCCGGGTGCCGGTTTCTTTGGCCGAGTGCGATTCGCGCTTGACCGCGACAATCTCCAGATTCTCGCGGTCAGCTAGCTCAAGCATCTCTTTGATTTGACTATCTATTGAGAGCACTTGGCGCTCCTCGGACTCTGTCGACTTTCGCGCGTAGAGGCAATATTTAGTGGCGGGCGCTTGAACTGGTGCAGCTCGCATGCCGCCGATCCCTATATTCTCTCTGGTTGCTGTGCTTATCATGTAACCCAAGGAATGACGCAACCCCCGTAAGGAGTCCAGCGCGTTCTGGGTGGTAGATGTAGACAACTCAAACTTCCAAAAAACGCATTAGAGTTTACTTTCAGGCCTTATTAAGCTACAACGATAATAGTTCCTTGATTCAATCCACGACCTAACCCTCGCATTCAAAATGCGAGATATGGTCCAAATTCCTACCTACATACGGATGGTCTTCTGTCCGGCACTGTAGGTAGGTCTATACCCGAAAGGGTATAGGGTACGTTGCGCAAGTGACGTGCCGCCGGCGGGAGACCTTTTGTGTTTTCCGCGAGCGCCTTAGTTCCTAATAGAAAATTATGCCCACCAGAACGCAAAAATCTAAACTGCACAAACTACTCAAACAGTACCGTAGACAATATCTCATCAAGCGCTACGAAAGCCTTGATGAGTCGGCCACGCGGCTTATGATAAACAGTTTTCTGACTGAGGTGTTAGGGTACACCGAGCTTGATGAGATCAAAACGGAATACACGATCAAAGGCACTTATGCCGACTACGTGATTCAGATTAATCGCAAGAAACACTTTATCGTCGAAGTCAAGGCTATTGATCTTGATCTTTCGGAGAAGCATCTCATGCAGTCGGTTAATTATGCGGCGAACGAGGGCATCGATTGGGTTCTTCTGACCAACGGCCGACGATTTGAACTCTACAAAGTGCTCTTCACCAAACCTATCAATGCAAAGCGAATCTTCAGCTTTGATCTCTCTGATGAGGAACAGCTGAAGGCCGCGGTTGATTTTCTTATCTATCTCACGAAGCGGAGCGTATTGCGCAAAGAGCTCAATCACTTTTGGAAACGGTTTGAAGCGCTTGACCCTGCCAGCCTGCATCGGTATCTCTACACGCAAGAGGTCATCCGCTACCTGCGTCGCACGCTCCGACGCAAGACAGGCGTCTTGTTTAGTGAAGATGATATTCTCGACTCGCTCCATAAAATTGTCACGACGCGGGTATCGTCGACACAGCCAAAGGAACCCATCACGTGTCGCAGGAAGCGCAAAGAATCTTCTCGATCTGACATTACTCTTAAGACCCAGCGCCCCGACCTGGATGCACCTAAAACGCAATTATCGCCATGAAAAAATGTCCCCGTCGCGCTGAAGGGATCCAGGGTGCAGCTATGGATGGCTCCGGCCACCGCTGGCGGCGGGCTTTGTGTATCCACGCTAGCGTTTTTGATCACTAAGTAACTAACTATGAAAAAATGCCCATATTGTGCGGAGGAAATACAGGAAGCAGCAGTGGTATGTAAGTACTGCAAACGGGATCTTCTGAGGCCAGCAGCAACCCAACCCGTGCGACCGACCATGGATTACAAAAAACTGGCGAAGATAATTGGAATCATTGCGCTGGTACTTCTCAGCTATGCATTTTGGTATATAACCGTCCCGGCCGTTGCGATTTGGTACATCTGGAAAACAAAGAGATTAAACCGACAAAACAAAATGATGGCGATTGCAGCCATCGTCGTATTCTTTTTGATACTTGGCGTAACTAACGCCTATGCCAAGCGCCAGCCGACGCTTACTATTACGGATCCAAAAAATGATGCTTCAATTCAAGCTTCCACCATTACTGTCAAAGGTAGAGTCTCACCAAAAAAGTCACCAGTTTCTATCCAGGGACAGCCAGTCCCGGTTGATGGTGACGGTAACTTTTCTTATGATGTCACCCTTGGTAATGAGAGCAACACAATCACAGTGAAGGCAAAAAATAACAGCAAAACAAAAAAGCTTTCACTCAATGTAACCCGCATCTATTCCGAGGAAGAGAAAGCCGCGCAGGAGCGGCTGAAGGCAGAACAAGAAGCCAAGGCAAGGACTCAACAGGAGGCACGGGAAAAAGCCCAAGCTGAAACAGAAAAGACTAGGGAGGAAGAAGCCAAAAAACAGCAAGCCGAACAGCAAAAAGAACATGATGCCAGGGAAAGCTTTGATAAGAAGCGCGGTAATAATGCGGCAGCAGCGGAAACAGCTGAAGCTATCACCTCAATATTGACCTTGTCGGGTATTAAAAATGACTCGATTGATCTCTACGTAGAAGTTACGGCGCCAAATGAGGCTACGAAAAAATACGAGGCCGGGGGTGATGAAAAAGAATACCGTTCAGCTGTCACTACCGTCAGACTCTTGGCTGTTATGAGTAACAGTATATGGACATTTTCCGCAGACTCGACCAAAAAGGATTTGGTCACCTCGTTCATCAAAGCTCTCAAAGCGGATTATCCCGACGCGATCCCTTACGTCATCGTTAACAATGGCGTCCGCACTGTGGCTGAGGGTAGTTGGAGTTTCTGGAGTGGCGAGGTAAAGGTTGATCTCAAATAACACACATGGCCATCGTCATCTCGCAAAACGGCCAGAAAGCAGTCAAAATAGATAAATCTTCCTTTGATCAGGAAGATCGTCTGCAACAATATATTTACGACAATCCGGACAGTATTCCGCTCTATGATATTAAGGAAGACATCCGTCTCCTGATTTTAGCCCGTGAATTTCCCACCAACAGCGGTCCCATCGATGCCATTGGCATTGATGCCAATGGCGAGCTTTACATCATCGAGACCAAACTCTACAAGAATCCGGACAAGCGCACCGTCATTGCCCAGGCGCTCGACTACGGCGCCGCTCTGTGGAAGCACGCTAGCGATTTCAATGAATTCCTGGCCATTCTTGATACCAATACGCAACAGTTATTTAACCTCCGCGCAACGGAAAAGATCCAAGAGTTTTTCCAACTCCCCAGCGAAGACGTTACTGCCGTCATCGACAAAGCAAGGGCCAATCTCAACGACGGTGTCTTCCACTTCGTGGTTTTGATGGACAAGCTGGATGACCGGCTGAAAGACCTGATTCTCTACGTCAACCAGAACAGCCAGTTCGATATCTATGCCGTGGAGCTTGAGTACTACAAACACGATACCTACGAAATTATCATCCCAAGAATATTCGGAGCAGAAGTTAAGAAGGACTTAAGTACGAAAAGGATGGTCGGCAAACAATGGAACTGGGATCTATTTAAGCTGCGCTTGGCGGAATTCGGGGAAGAAGCCGTGACCGCCGCCCGGCAGATCATTGACTGGGCCGAGGATAATAATATTGCGGTTTACTGGATGACCAACCAGAGCGGTTCCTTTGTACTGGGTTTTTCTACGAAGAGCAAGGAGGAATTCTTTCCGTTTTCAGTCACCGGAGATGCCATGATTACATGGAATGCCCCGCACCAGGGAGACAACAGCCCACCACCGTTTGATAAGCGAGAAAAACGGGCGGAGATATTAGAGCGCTTAGGAGCAGTCGAAGGCGCAATTGTTGATGCGGATAATGTCGACGGATATAGCGCGTTCAAACTACCTCTCCGTGCTGTTACCAATGAAGAGACGCGGCGTGAGTTTTTTACAGTGTGCTCTTGGATTAAGGAATCGTTGGAGACAAATGAATGATAATTTTAGGCAGTAGTTGACGTGGAAGTCGTGGTATGCGAGGATGTATGCATGACCCATGATCTCAAGGAAGTTTTTGATTTACCCCAGGCCCAGCAACGTGCATTATATGCTATTCTCCAGTTTCGGCAGGATACTTTTCGGACATCGGACGTAGCCAGGAAAATTGAGGATTTTGTCGAAGGTAAAGCTGCTGGAGCCGTTTTTGGCGCGCTCTATCGTAATGGTTATCTTAAAAAGTTGTCAGGGGGACGTGATAAATCATGGCGTCTCTCGGATGAGGCAATCAAAACTCGGGACGAGCTAAGGCGGCACATTGGAGAAGTCAAGATATCCTGGCCTTGATATGTCCACTGATCTGACATTCATCACAAACGAAAAGAATCAAACACTTCTTGATAGATTCAGGGTGCTTATTAAAAACACTCGGTTTTGATTAAATAAAAACATGAAATCACCAATCATAAATTCGCCATATTTTGAACCGAGCCGCCATTTTATAGCGGACGAGCGAGGATTGACGGAAGAAATTATTGAAGGGCGCCGTCCTAGCAGTTTTCATATTCCTGTTCCTCGTGCCAAAACAAAGCAAAAACAAGTGGCGTTGAATTTGGCGGAAGGTGCGTTCGGAAGCGAATTGCAAAAGGAAAATGAATTTATCAATAAAATCCGAACAAAGATTAAATCGTGGAGAAATACTAACTACAATGGTATAACGCAAGTTTCTCGTAACCTTCTTTCATACTGGCGAGATGAAACCAGAGAGAACAAACTGTTTTTTTGCCAGATCGAGGCTCTCGAAACCCTTATCTATATAAATGAAGTGGCGGAAAAATCCGGAGAAAGTTGGGTTATTTCGGAGCTGAAGAAATCAAATAGCGAAGCGAATCCTGGCTTGTATCGTCTCGCTTTCAAGATGGCTACCGGCTCTGGAAAAACCGTAGTTATGGCAATGATTATTGCGTATCACACGCTTAACAAACTGCGTTATCCTCAAGATGCTAGATTTACCGATACTTTTGCGATTATTACTCCGGGCATAACAATTCGAGATCGCCTCAATGTTCTGCTTCCAAACGATCCGAAAAACTACTACTTACAAAGAGACATAATTCCGTATCAGGATTTCGAATTACTGCAACAAGCAAATGTTTTTATCACTAATTTTCACCAACTTGAGCAGCGACAAAATCCGCGGTTTCAAATCGGCTCTGTTATAAAGGCAGCCGGAATTCTAAAAGACGAAGCCGTAAAAGAAACACCGAACGTGATGGTCTTGAGGGCGTTTAAAAGTATTTTGAGCAAGCCGCGTGTCTTGGTTATCAACGATGAGGCGCATCACTGCTATCGCGAAAAACCGTCTGCGGAAAAATTATCCGGGGAAGATAGAAAAGAAGCCGAAGAAAATAACAAAGCCGCGCGCGTTTGGTTAAGTGGCTTGGAGGCGCTATCCAAAAAAACCACAATCAACGCTATCGTTGATCTCTCGGCAACGCCATACTTCCTTCGTGGGTCCGGCTACCAAGAGGGCACAATGTTTCCTTGGGCCGTCTATGACTTCTCTTTGCTAGATGCTTTGGAGTGCGGGGTGGTAAAAATCCCGCGACTCCCCATTGAGTCAGACACGATTTCAAAAGATGAAATTCCCGAATTTCGGAACCTCTGGCTTTATGTCCGCGACAAATTACCAAAGAAAGGAATGAAAACTGGCAACTATGACCTTTCAACACTTGACTTGCCAACGAAATTGTCAGAAGCGCTGCTATCTTTATACGGAAACTACACCAAATATTACGAACAATATGAAAAACAAAAGAAAATAAATCCGGCCGTTATGCCGCCGGTGATGATTATTGTTTGCAATAACACAACCGTTTCGGAGTTGGTGCACCGCTGGATCGCCGGATACGAAAGAGAAACGGCGAGCGGAAAAATCAAAATTGAAAAAGGCAATCTGGAGATTTTTCGCAACGAAGACGGCATCCGGTTTTTTGACAAGCCTAACACGCTGATTATTGATAGTCGTCAAATAGAAAGCGGCGGAAAAGTTGACGATAATTTCAAGAAGATTTTCGCAGACGAGATAGATGATTTTCACAAGGATTATCGCAAGCGTTTTCCGGGACGCGAGGAGCCGACAGACGAGGAGCTTCTACGCGAAGTCATGAATACCGTAGGCAAGCCGGGGCGACTGGGGGAAAACATCAAATGCGTTGTTTCGGTTTCCATGCTCACCGAGGGCTGGGACGTAAATACCGTTACTCATATTCTCGGTATCCGTGCATTTTCCACGCAACTGCTTTGCGAACAAGTTGTGGGCCGGGCTCTTCGCCGGGTTGACTATTCCGTAAATGAAGACGGAAAACTATCAGAAGAATATGCCGAAGTATATGGAGTGCCGTTCAGCTTCTTGAAAGTAACGGGCGTAACGCCGCCTCAACCGCCGAAAATCATTCATCGAGTCCACGCGCTTTCGGACAGAGAGCAATATGAAATTACCTATCCGCGCGTTGAGGGTTATCGCTACGAATTAAACGAAACAAAACTCGCTGCTCACTTTACCAAAGAATCGGATACAATTATTGAAAACGAACCGACAGAAGTGACACTGGGCGGCGTTATTGGCAAGGAAGTCAAAGAGACGCTGGAAAAAATAAAAGAGCGTCGAGAGGGAGAAGTGGTCATGCGCCTAACACAAGCGTTGCTCAAGCGCTACTATACCGATGCCGAGGACAATGAAAAGTACTGGCTCACGCCGCAACTGCGAAAGATTGTAGAAGAGTATGTTCAAAAGCATGTCGTTCTTAAAGACCGCATGGTTATCGGCTACCTTTCCGTGGGCGAATACTTTGCCGGAGCTATTACCAAAATACAGCAAGACATAATCGCGGAAAATCTGGAGCGCCAAAGCAACAAAAAACTTCTGCCGATTCTTGCGCCGTACGATACGCTCGGCTCCACCCGCTATGTTGATTTTCTCACCACTAAAGAAGTAAGAGATACGGTAAAAAGCCACATCAACTATGTGGTCGCGGACACAGAGGAATGGGAACAAGGGGTGGCCAAAAAACTGGAACAGATGCCCGAAGCATTGGCGTATGTCAAAAATCAGAATCTCGGATTTACCATTCCCTACGAGCATCAAGGTGTTGCCCATCACTATACGCCTGATTTTATTGCTATTATTGAAATGTCGGATAAAACAAAACTCAACTTGCTTATTGAAGTTACCGGGAAAAAAGACGATAAGAAAACTATAAAAGTAAAAACTGCTCGTGATTTGTGGGTGCCGGCAATCAACAATGCGGAAAAATACGGCAAATGGGCGATGTTGGAAGTTCAAGATATCCACGAGACGCAAAATCTCATACGGGCCAGTATTACGAGAGCACTTGAAAACCTAACACCCGATAATTTATTTACCAAGAAATAACTATGAGAAAAAAGAAATTTACACAACCAACTACTGCCGCGCCGGTTAAATCGTATAAGCACGACGGCAAGCGCGCGCGCATTCCCACGCAGGAAGAATCTGTTAAGCTCTCCGCGCGCGAAAAGCGTCCGGTCAAAAAAACATACTCATACGACCCGTCGCTGGACCCGCAGCTTGTATGGGCAGGCAAAAAAGAGCAGGGCGCGGAGCTCGCTGTGCCCACTGTGCCGATTTATGTGCAGGAAAAAATCGCGCCCGAAGCGATTATCGCGCGGCTGAAACTTGGTGTGGAGGAAAATGCCCAGCAAATGCTTTTTGGCGAAACGGCCGAACAGCAATTCGGCAAAGCGGTGGATTTTTACAAACACGAGGACAATTGGCAAAACCGGATGATCTTAGGCGATTCACTTTTGGTAATGAACTCGCTTTTGGAAAAAGAAGGGATGCGCGGTAGAGTACAAACCATTTACATTGACCCGCCCTATGGCATTAAGTTTGGTTCCAATTGGCAGGTGTCCACCAGAAAGCGCGATGTAAAAGACAACAAACTGGAAGATTTTATCCGCCAGCCGGAACAAGTCAAAGCATTCCGCGATACTTGGGAGTTAGGCATTCATTCATATCTTTCCTATCTGCGAGACAGGTTATTGGTAGCCCGCGAGCTTCTCACCGAAAGCGGAAGCTGTTTTGTACAAATTTCTGATGAAAATGTTCACCATGTCCGTGAAGTGATGGATGAGGTATTTGGCAGTGAAAATCTTATATCGCAAATTTTTGTACGAAAGACTACTGGTGCTGGGGCGCCATCCGAATTGCTAGCACCGCCATCTGTTGGAGACTATGTAATCTGGTATGCGAAGGATGCAAAAGAAAAAAAGTTCCGAAAGATATTTGCGGCCAAAGAGTATGGTGCAGAGGGCGCAACCGGCTACAAAAAAATAGAATTAGCCGATGGCACAAGAATGTCTATCTCTGAGTGGGAGAAAGCTCATAAAACAAAATTTTCCATTCAGGAGCTTCCAAAAGGCGCACGTCTTTATTCCTTAGATAATCTCACCAGTCAATCTGGCGGAGACAGCGCTCGTTTCCCCATCGAGCTTAATGGGCATACTTTTAATATTGCTCGTGGCAGTTGGAAGACGAACAAACTTGGAATTGAGCGGTTAATACAGAAGAGACGCCTCGATTCGACTGATAATAATATTGGGTATGTTCGATATTACGATGATTTTCCATTCAACCCGTTAGTCAATATCTGGACTGATACTGTTGGCCAAAATCAGTTTGGTGGAGATAAGGTATATGTGGTTCAGACTGCTCTGACTATTGTCCAGCGTTGTATGTTGATGACCACTGACCCCGGCGATATTGTTCTTGATCCGACTTGTGGTTCTGGAACATCTGCTTATGTCGCTGAACAATGGGGGCGGCGTTGGATTACGATTGATACTTCGCGCGTGGCGCTGGCGCTTGCTCGTACGCGTCTGATGACCGCGAAGTATCTATATTACAAGTTGAAAGATGGCGAGAGTATGAGCGCGGGATTTGAATATAAAACCGTCCCGCATGTTACCTTAAAATCTCTTGCCAACGACGAACAGCCGGGACAAGAAGTGTTATACGATCAGCCGTTTGAGAATAAAGACATTGTCCGCGTCACCGGGCCGTTTACGGTTGAGTCGCTTTCTCCCCACCGGGTGTCCGATGCGCAAGAGATGCTTTCAACCGAGCGCTTTGCGGAAACTATTGTTGAAAACCTGCGAAAGGCGGGTGTGCAAACGGGCAAAAAAAGTGCGCGTGTTGAATTCGTAAATTTGGATATTTTACCCGGAGGTCCCGAAGTGCAGGCAATTGGCGAATATAAGACAGATCATACCCTAAAAAAGGCAGCGGTATCTATCGGGCCGGAGTTTGGAAGCGTGGACGATGATTTTATCCGTGATGCCGCCAAAGTCGCCAAGAAATTCGCTGACCTTCTTATAGTCGCCGCGACCTCTTTTGACGCATCCGCCTTTTCCGTTCCAAATGAAATTGGCGGCCTGCCGGTGATGCGGGTGAAAATAAATCCCGATCTTTCAATGGGCGACCTTTTGAAAAAGACGGGCTCCGGTAACCTGTTCCTTGCTTTCGGCGAACCACAAGTAAAAGTGAAAACAGCAAAAGAAGGCGTGCGGGTGGAAATTGTCGGTGTTGATGTGTATGACCCGGTCAAAAGCGAGATTCGCTCAAGTGGCTCCGGCGATCCCGAACATGAAATTGCCGCTTGGTTCATTGACACGAATTATAATGGCGAAGCGTTTTTTGTGATGCATGCCTATTTCTTGGGCGTGGATAAACCATATGAGAAGCTGAAGAGGGTGCTGAAAGCAGATATCAATGAAAGTGCGTGGGAGGAGTTGTATTCAACAGTCTCCCGTCCATTCCCCAAGCCCAAGACCGGCAAAATCGCCGTCAAAGTCATTAACCATTACGGCGACGAGGTAATGAAAATAGTTGATGTTAAATAAGCGTGACTATAAAAAAGCAAATTGACCAGCTCGTCTATAAACTCTACGGCCCAACTCCGGGAGAAATAAAAATTGTCGAGCAGGCCCAGTCTGATGGGTAAGCTACTCACAATTATTTTGGGTGCAGGAGCATCTAGCAGCATCAACTCGAATGGAAAGGTATTGGACAACAACAAATATCACCCTCGTTTGTGGAGGTGATGTACAATAGAAAGTTTATATGCACTCAGAAAAGAGGCCTATTCCAAATCCAGATTTATCCAATATAAGCTTGGCTGGTTTTAGTTTGTCATTTCCTTTCTTAGAGAAACTGAGGATTTATCAAAACTTTTTCCAGTGTGGGTCCTTGTGGGAGCGCAACAAACAACGGCTATGGCAGCACGAAAAGTTAATACTAAACTGGGCCCAATCAAGCATGCATGAGCATTTATATCGTGTACTATATACGGATCGGCTGGCTGAGATTTATGGTTTGAAAAAGGTGGATGATTCTAGGTGGAAAGTTTATAAGACACCAGAGATTCAAACAAAAGATATAGATTTTCTGTTGAAGGACATGGCCAGTAGCAATTGCAATTTATTGGAGCCTATAATGGGAAACCTTGCTCATAAGGGATTTGCGGACGCGATTACGTGGTCTGACTGGTCAGCGGGCTTCGATGCATCTGGTGATCCTGATTTAATTAAACTTGCGAATGAGTTAAAGCGTTCACAGCAAAAATTCGCCGTCCAATCCATCGCTATTAACTATAGGGGTGTCTTGGCGGGCGAGGTAGCCTATGATCTGGATCGTGGATATCTACGGAAGTATAAATTGGTCCTGTTTACGTTTTATAATCTATTACTACTAGGCATTGCGGCGTTGTTGATTACGTTTCTTTCCCAGATTTTTGGTATAGAAGCATCAAAGTGGACTGCACGGTGGACTTTATCTATATGGAATAATTATGCCGGGATGGTGGTAAGTTTGGGAATTATTGCTTGGTGGATCTGGTTTGCGTGGTGCAAAGCATAGGAATGGAGACGTAAAAACATTTCGCTGGTGAAAGATTATGTCAGACAAACTAAAAAGTACCAACAGGTATCTTCAGCCTGAACAGCATTACATAAACCTCTGCGATAAATTCACTATTGAAGAGTGCCGAAATATTGAGCGGTATTTTAACGAGAAAAACAAGCTGCCGAACAAACAGGGATTAAATAAAGAGCAGGTTCGAGCAGCGGCAAATATCGCTATTCACATTTCCACGCATTGTTGCTCTGGGGAGCGTGCCCTTAAAAAAGACGAGACAATCCAAGAATGGATGCGTCGGGATCGCGAGAAAGACGAGCGACTAGAAAACGCCACTACCCCACGCAATATTTCCTGTCGCTCTTGTGGCGAACTCATGACATGTGAAATGAAAGACTTATACGACTGGGGCAAGGGTCCGACTAGAGTCCTGTTTCTTTTTCGTTGCCAAAACTGCCGACAAGGACGCGGTATATTTGATAACGGCCAGGAATGGGAAGTAAAGAGAGAAGTGTGCCCACAATGCCAAGCTGTGTTATTTGAAGAGGACGAACGGGAGGGCAAGAAAATTTTCACTACCTATAAATGCCTCAATTGTGATTACACTAAGCGGGACGTGTTTAACCTATCTGTTGAAAAAGAAGCACCCGACCCTAACTTTGAACGCGATCGAGCACGATTTTGTTTTACAAAAGAACAGACCCAACGTTATCTAGAACATAAGATCCATTTAGAGAATTTCAGCAAGCTGGTAAGGGAAGATGAGGAGCGTAAGAAAAACAAAACTCTGTATGATGCAGTCGCAGCATTGAAGAAGCTCAATGTTGACCAGTTGGAGAAGACAATTAATGACGCAATTCAGGATGAGGAATATACCAAACTGGAGTTTAGCCAGCCGGAGATTGATAAGTATGTAATTATTCCGTTTACGGTTCAGGATACAAAAGTGGAGAGGGATGGACGATCGAGCGAGCTTAAGCTCCGGCGACTCCTTCGCGGCGCCCTTGAGAACACCAACTGGCGACTGATGAATAGCGGAGTAGAATATAGGCTGGGGGTGCTATCGGGAAGATTGAAGGGATATGAAAGAGAGAGTGATTTAATTCGGTTAATAAAACAATCTGAATATAAAGCCTGCTAGACCGGCGCCGATATTAAAACACCATATCCCGCGGAAAGAAAGGCTTATCACTTGAGAGTGTGAAAAACCCCGGTTGTTTATCAGTTGACATCAAAAAACGAGGTACGTAGTAATATTTTTCTACTATTTGTTGGATCAACATAGAGAACGCGTCCGCCAAATCGTCGTGCCGCTCTATGCTTGGATTAGTGATCTGTGCTATAAGCTGTTCGCATCCATGCCTAGGGAAAAGAACGGTGGCGTCTTGCACAAAAGGACTAATTGCTGCCAGTCGCATATCTTTATCGGTTAGAGGTTTAACGCTTTCAATATTCTTATAACCATCCTGTATAAGCTGTTGCAAGTAGGCCTCCTGAAAACCGGTTGTTTCAATAAATAACCGTCCACCCTCGCCTAAAGTAGGTATAATCAATTTCAGTCGTGAAATTGTGTCCGGGAATTGCATTCGTTTATTGATCGGGTGTGGTTGAATGTAAATAGTGGGATGGTCGTTCCTGTCATACCGCACGTTTGCCTTCACGATGGCGGTGCAATCAGCGTTATTATTTTTTGAAATAGCTAGGTCGACGGCGGCAAATATGCGCTCTGAAATGTTGTCTGACAGCGGCGGTAACTTTTTGTCATAATATTTAATCCATTTTGGGTTGATAGCCTGCGAATCATCAGAAGCAATCTCAAGAAGATACTCTTGCTGCCAAGCCATTTCGTCGCCAACCTTCCGGCGCAAGACATTGATTTTTTCGGGAGTATCAAATTTTTCCCGCCACAGAGGTTTGCCGTATTTATCAACGATCGGGTAAAACCGATAGATACCGTCCATCTCACCATCGTCTATTTTCCGCTTGAGACGGAGGATGAGCGAATCGTAATGAAGCACGTTGGCTAAGATAATAATGCGGGTACCAGCGTCACCCAGTGGAACTAACTCTCGCGAATACCAGTCTGCTATTTTTTTGCGTCCTTCAAATGTTCGTACCGACAGTGTGTCCTCAACGTCGTCGAGGATGATAATATCCGGCCGGTGTTCCCGGTGCCGCACACCGCGGACTGACTGATCCACCGAGGCAATCATAATCCGCGCCCCGGTATTGCAGAAAACCAGTGACGAGATGGCCCACTCGCCGTTACCCGATTCCTCTTTAAACGGGCCCATGTCACTTTTTAGCAGCTGGTTGTTTTCCAGTGCGTCTTTAATATTGGCCATGTGACCCCGGGCCTTATCGTATGTTTGAGCGGTGATAAGGACAAACTTCTTTTGTTGCGCTCCTAGAATTGACCAAAGCGGATACGACAAGGTGCCAAATGTTGATTTAGCGCAACCGCGAAATCCTGCGATGCAGACCAACTCCTGCGAGTCATCCTCGGTCAATCTGATAATCTCTTTTTGAAACTGGGCGAGTGGGTATTTAAGATAGTTCGGAAAATAAATCGTGAAGAACATCTGATGGCTTTCGTAGGCAATCCGCCGTCGCAGTACGCGATCCTTGGCAATCTTGGCAAATACATCCTCACTGTTATTTTGCTGAATCTTATTCTTTGCCATCGTTGTCTTTTAGGTCAATTCCGGCCAGCTTGAACGCCCGGCGCATAAGTGCCTCCTGCTCGGGAGATAGCTCGTGCACCGTATTAATTGCTCCTTCAATCTGCACCCGGGTCTTATATGCATCGTGGTGGTGTTTAAGCCAGTACGTCACCGCGTATAGGTTGCGGTCTTTAATGGCGCTGACTAACTGGCCTTCCGCCAGGTCATTCATGAGAAGCCGGCCATCAAGCAGAGCTTTTTCAACCTCCTGCGCGAATTCCTTATTATCCGATATCCAGCGGTGGAGTGTCATCCGGGAGATACCAACTTTCTGACAGGCCGCTTCCTTAATCGGCGTCTTACGCAGTTGCTCTAATAGTAACTTTTTGGTGGCTTCGTTCTTTTTCATATCCGTTTAGCTTTTTGGCCGGTAAGATGTTCCCAGCGTCGAATAGTGGTGAGGCAATATTCCAAATCAAGTTCAACAGCCAAACACCGGCGCTTAGTTTGTTCCCCAGCTAGTAAAGCTGTTCCCGATCCCAAAAATCCATCAAAGACAACCCCACCAATCTCCGTGCTGTTTAATATGAGATGACGGATAAGGCCGATGGGTTTGGTGGTAGGGTGGTAAGGGCTTTTGGCCGGCCGGGGATAACACAAGACCGACTTATCTTTAGAGCGGCGGAACCGATGTACTCCGTGCCAGGCATAGAGTATAAGTTCGTGTTGTGGGGCAAAGTCCAGCCGGCCAACGACGGCGTGGGATTTAACCCAAATAAGTAATTGTGATGTCTTGAATCCCGACTCAATCAATCCTGCGCGCAATGCCCAGATCATTTTGTCAGCTCCGAAAACATACATAGTGTTCTGGCGCGACAAGTAGGGGATAGCCACCCCCGCCCAATCGCGAGTGAAACCGCGGTACTCCTCCTCGGTTTGCAGATGGTCACCCGTGATCACCTTATCCTTTGAGAGCCTGGCGAAGCCGCGCTTGGACTCAACTGCCGCGATTCCGTAGGGAGGGTCGCAAACGATGGAATTTATTCTGTCGTCACCCATTAGACGTGAGATTATATAAGTATCCCGGCAATCCCCGTAGGCCAGCCGGTGCTCGCCCAACTGCCAGATCGTACCAATCTTAATTGAGTTTGCGGGGCTTTTTGCCCGAGATCTTTTCATAACGGTTGAGAGCTAATTGCACGAATAAAGGCTCGCGCTCGACCAGATACGCGGAGCGTTTCAGTTGGTCACAAGAGACCATGAGGCTGGCCGATCCGGAAAATAAATCCAACACAATGTCGCCCGGCTTGGTGCAGCGGCGCAGTGCTTTCTCGTGCAGACTGGGTGGCTTTTCTGTCGGGTGTTCATAGTCACCGGCTACTCGCTTAACGAGCCAGATATCTATCATGTCTAGAATGTCCTCGAGTGCACGGTTGCCGGTGCCGATCTCCTGATTCATGATTTCGGAGAAGTTTTTGACGCGATCGGATAGGTAGGGCTTGCCGCGGATGCCGTATACGCACGGCTCGTACTGTTTGTTAAAAGCCACGTTTGGCGTTGGTGTACTGTTGTTTTTAATCCACAGGCACGTCCGCTGGTATTTGATCTCGAGTTTGGCATAGAGCGACTGTAGCAACCCGACATAGCGCTGGTCGCAGTAGGTAAAGATGTGTGCGTCTGGCGTACACACGGACAGTCCGTTCGACAACGCGTCGTGCAGGAATTGTCGATACACCTCATCCGGCTTAGTGTCATCAACTGTGCCGCCATAGTTTCCCTTACCGCCGATGCCTTTGTCGTAGTTAAGCCCGATGTTGAAGGGAGGATCTTGCAGGATGGCCGCGGTTTTTTTGCGGCCAAGCAGCCGCCGCACTGAGTCGGGGTCGGTGCTGTCGGCACAGAGGATGCGGTGTAACCCCAGCTGATATAGATCGCCCGGCTTGACGGTTGTCATTTTAATTTTCTTTAGTTCCTCCTCAACTCGAAAGTCGTCGTCCTCGACCGTGGCGTCATCAAAAATAAGAGCAAGATCAGTGTCGTCAAAGCCGCTAGTCAACAGGTCGCCGACATCAAAGTACTCACTCAACTTTGTCCAATCCCACTCGCCACCGATTCTATTTGAGGAGAGCAGATATTGGTTATATTCCTGCCGGGTCAGTTTCCGATTCGGCACACGCACGGAAATACGCTCCTCACCTCGGCCAAGTAACTGCAGGGCAAGCAGACGTTGGTGCCCGGCAACGACATGATTGTCTGTGTTGATTACAGGTATCTCAGCCAGATTAAACTTCCGCAGACTTCGTTTGAGATCGTTCATCTGCTTGGGCGTAATTAACCGAGGATTGTTAGGGTTTGGCACTAGCTCCGAGACTTTGCGTCGGACGGTTCGCCATTTAAGTTTGCTGGGCATGAGTCATAATGCTAACGGGTAACACTATAACCATCTCACATATTCTTTTTTGTTTTGCTCCGCTTAAGCAGGCTCCTTATCTTTCACAGGATAACCCAGGGCTGCGACTCGGGATTTTGCCTTGCGCAATTGCTCGAACGACATGTTTCCAAACCGCAAGCTGTTTATCTTGTTCAGGCGACGCCAGACGAGTTCGTCGACGCGGTGCGTGTCGAACTCTTTCCGCTTCGCCTCATCGGCCAGCTCCTGTTGGACTTGCCGATAGGCGTCATATATTTGCAGATCACGCTCGAACGTTTCCCATCGCCTGTTTCTAGCTCGATAGCCGGGCAGCGTCTTGAGCTGCATTTTGATCAAGTCCCAATGCGCGAGGATGCGCTTCTTCTTGGTGTGCGAATCTAGCTTGAGGTACAACTCCATCTCGCCAGTCTTTTCGTTGCGTTTCAATACAGGCAGGGAAAATGGTTCGGTGAAATCCTCACGGTGGAAGAAAATGTGTGTAATAAGAAATAGGCGATAGCGGGTGTTATTAGGATCAAAGCCGAAATCCTGGAGGAGATGATCTATGACAGCCTCAGGAGACGGCGGCAGCATGGTTCGCCACACTTTGAGTCGTTGCCGCATCTTCTCATTCTCGGAAATAGCCTGGTTGTTTATGCTCTTCAAAGCGCGAGCGATTTCTTCGCCATTCTGGGTCTTTCTGAAGACGGCTCGCAGCTTTCTCAGCCAGGCGCCGTACCCCCTAATCCGGCCAGGGCCAGGCACGGGAACGCCGCACTTGGCCCACGTTTCTCGCGCCTCCCGCACACGCGCCTGAAAATGTTTGTCGCTGACCAGGATTTTCATACGGTAGTAGTCCGGGGAATAGATGGGTTCGATCTTTTGCTTGGTAGCCATTCTGACAGCATAACATAAGGTAGACAAATGTGTACAGTCATGTATACTAATTGCATGAACAGCACTGAAAAGAAAGATTTAAGGGGTTATGCGTTTATTCGAAACCAGATTATGAGTTCTGGTGAAACTCCCTCGCTGCGTGAGATCGGGCGGTTTGTCGGATATAACTCGCCGCGTTCAGTTCAACTCCTACTGGAGCGTCTGAAGAAACGTCGCCTTCTTTCCTACTCCCATGGTGTCATTCGGTTGGCCGCCCGCGGGGCGAAGGTGTTGGCTGAACAGACGGTGAGCATTCCGTTGGTTGGAGGTGTCGCCTGCGGTACCCCGATGCTTGCCGAACAGCAACCAGAGGCCATTATTGACGTTTCCACGAAAATCGCAAAACCAGGCCATACATATTTTCTTCTCCGTGCCGTGGGCACATCGATGAACAAGTCGGGTATCAAGAACGGTGATTTGGTACTTGTACGACAACAGCCAGCGGCCGAACAGGGTGAGCGGGTGGTCGCTCTAATCAATAGCGATGCGACGATCAAACATTTTTATCACCAAGGTGATATTGTGCTACTCAAGCCAAATTCGACAGACAAATCACATAAGTCCATTGTGCTTATGGAGGATCTCATGATCCAGGGTGTTGTCGCGGCAACACTGCCCGCTAATCTTTACTAACTATCTCTATGGATATAACTAACACTCACACCGTCTATGACTCAGAGCGCAAGCGCTGGGAGAACAAAAAAGAGGGCAAAAGGAAACCATTGTCATCACGCTTTACCAAAGATGCTGCTCAGGAAGGGGGCAGGGCTATTGCCAAGCAAGAAGAGGTCGAGCATTTCATTCACAATAAAAATGGACGGATTGGAGAGCACAATAGCTACGAACCAGATCCATTTCCGCCGCGCGGGTAACTATGGAAGCAAAAATGAAACACCTTGAGTTTATACAGTTGACTATCAATAGAATGGCTGGCAACTCATTTCTACTTAAAGGATGGTCAGTGACTATCATGGGTGGATTGCTCGCCTTCAGCTTCAAGGAGTTAGATGTACGTTATGTGTACTTATCTTTAGTTGTTATGTTTTTCTTTTGGCTGTTAGATAGCTATTATCTTTCCCGCGAACGTCACTTTGTAAAACTCTATGACAAGGTAAGGGTAAAACAAGAGCAAGATATCGACTTTTCTATGAACACTGATGATCTTAAGTGTACAGGCGATTGGTTTAACGGTGCTTTTTCAAAAACTTTGATTATATTCTACGGCGGGTTAGCCGCAGTCAATGTTTTTATATTTCATTACCTATAACACATATGGCACAGCAGGTATTTTTTAGTTTTCACTATGATGACGTAAAAACATTTCGCGCTAATGTTGTAAGGAATCATGGTTTTACAAAAGCGAATGGCCAGGAGGCTGGATTTTTCGATGCTTCAATCTGGGAAGACGCAAAAAGGCACGGTGATGATTCTATAAAACGGCTCATCAATTCAAATCTTGATGGGACAACAGTAACCTGTGCCCTGATTGGTACTGAAACATGGAGCCGGCGATGGGTAAGATACGAATTATTAAAAAGCTATGATAGGGGAAATGCGCTATTTGGTGTTCACATCAATTCTGTTCCTGATAAAAATAGACAAACTTTTCTGCAAGGGGAAAATCCCTTTGACTATCTTGGTTTTGTGGTGAGTGGGGATGGAAAGAAACGTACTTATTACGAACACGATGGTATAAAATGGAAAATCTACCAAGATTTGCCAGTCAAATCTACAAATTACGGTAGACAGTATTGTGGTAAAGGATTTACTTTGTCTAGCTGGGTTAAGTGTTATGACTGGATAGATAGCAATGGATATAATAATTTCGGGAATTGGCTGGAAAACGCTAAATAAAACAGCATATTAAATTGCTGAAATTGTTACACGTCAAAACCCCAAAAAAGTGTAACATTTGTAACATTCTGCTCTGACCTGGATGCCTAAAACTACTACCCAAAATCAGCCCCGGAAAAGCTCTCAACGTGCCCAAAGTTTTGGGTACTGAACCTGGGTGGCCCGCCATGAGAATATATGTTCTAGGCAGCAGTAGTTTTATGCACGAAATGGTTGCTGTCAAAAATCAACTGTGCGCTTTAGGCTTTGACGGCTGGATTCATCCTCACTATGAGGCGCTCGTCCGCGGAGAAATGCAGGACATTGTCAAGAGATGGCACAATGGCGAACGCGCAGCATTGAAACGAGAAAATAATTACTTCCATGAGCACTATAAACACATTCTCGAAAGTGACGCTGTTCTAATTGTTAATTCGCAGAAAAACGGTATTCAAAATTACATTGGCGGCAACGTGCTCATAGAATTAGGACAGGCGTATGTTAATAACAAAAAGATATTTTTTCTGCATGGCATGCCCTTTGGTCTCCCATACATGGACGAAATTGAGGCCATGGATCCCATTTGCCTGTTTGGTGATTTAGCTAGCATTAAGGAACAAGTCAAGTCCTAGCAGTGAATTTTAAGGCTTCTTTAATAGGTGGCTGGTGATTCTTCCTTTTTTCAAACGCACCACTTTGACATTATTCATAAATCGTCTAACATAATTAGTAATGAGCGCTAACGCACAACAAGCAGTCTTGGCAGTGGCGGTATTGAGCCCCGCGTCGCGGGAGTTTCTGCTAGCGCCTTAAATAAAGAAATTAAGACCCTATCACAAGCCCCCGCACTCGCGGGGGCTTCTTCGTTCTTTTTAAACCTGGGAACACTTAACTTAGAGGTTCATTGCCATGATAGATCTTGAATGCGAAAGGAGTAACATTGAGGTTGATTATCGTCTCTCTTACTCGGAGCTGGCAACAAAGTTAGGGGCCAACGGCATGGTGCGGAAAATCATCATTGAGGACCCGTGCTGGTGTGTCATAAACCTTCCGGAGGCTGATATTCTGAATGTTGAAATGTGTCTGTATGAGCCGGACCACGATGTAGTCGGCATGCAGCGTGCTCATCGTTTACTGATCCAGCACAGCCTGCGACCCGCTCTTTTTCACGAGGCAGTAGCTTTATCAGGAAAGCTGGGTAACATGTTCAACTGGGCCTGCCTGGGTGTCTTGTGGGGGCCAAGTGCCAACTTGTACTACCGGCAACTTCGTGGCCAACGTCGCCTTCACCTCTCCCAATATTCTCTGGGAGCAAAGACCATCATTCCCGCTGTACATTTTACCGGCAGTTGGAACAGGCTGCCCGGTATGGGAATATAGAAGGAGAAATGTAATGTTGAGCTTGAGCAGTATGAGAGTCATTCGGCTTACAGAAGTGGATTATCAGTCCTGGCGTGAAGGCCCCAGGGAAATTACGGGAGCGCGTGAGGAAATCAGGAATGTAGTAGAACAAACTCCCGCCTGGGAAGTTGTTGACACTTCCGATCTGGTCAAAACGCCTCTTGCCGTCCGCCTGGCCCCTCTCACAACAGCGCGTCCAAACATGCATGCTATGTATGAATGGTTAAAAAGCATGGGCACGCACTCGGTAATCTTTTGTGAGGCGGCTGCGATCATGCGCCAAATGAGCCTGGACAGCAATTTTTCCAATCTGGTTTGCCTGGGTTCGCTTTGGCTTGTGGATGGTGAACTTTGCTACGCCGGCTGGCAGAATGGCAAGCTGCATCTGTTTCCTTTCGGGCATACGCTCGAAGAAGATTATTTTTGCCCGATCCTCAATCAGTTTCGTCCCATAAGGGCATTGCCGGAAAGAGCAGCCCACGCCGTCCGCTAATTCTCGCGTTCCCTCATACCCCGTCCTCAAACGGGGTATTTTCTTGACCGATTCCAGGAAAATAGCTAATCTCAAAGTAATGAGCAAAACTCTCACAGGCAGCATAGCTATTATTAGCATTATTATTACACCCCTCTTTCAACGGGAGTTTTTGCTAGCGCCTTAAATAAAAAAATTAAGACCTTATCACAAGCCCCCGCCCCAGCGAGGGTTTTTTGGTTCCTTACCCAATCCGCGAAACAACGTAAATGGAGACTCAAAGAAAATGAAAACTCTCAACGCCATGGCCGATACTGAACAGAAACTGGAGGTGGGGGTCGACTATGATCGCCCGTACGCAGAACTGGTTGCTTCTTTGCCGGGACTTAGTGAAGGGATCAGGCGTGTCTTGAACCAAGAACCGAACTGGTGCATTTTACGCCATCGGGAGTGGCCACGTGGTATCAGCACTGTACAAGTCACGCTGTGTCCTTCCAGTGATGGAGTGTCAGCTCTCCAACTCTTGAACAGCCGACACCTGCGTCCTGTTTTCTTCCCGGAGTTTGCGGCCCTTTTAGCTCTTCAACAAAGCAGAACGCTTAACCTGCCATGTTTGGGTTCTCTGTGGTGCTTGAATCACAGCCAGGTAAAGCTGCTGTTGTGTTGGGAAACAGGCACTCTTCAAATGCACCCGCACCGCACACCATTTATGGAGCTGGGAATTTTTCTTCCCGCTATCGTTCATGACGACGTTAGCAGCCTGATGAGAATACCCATTTAAGCTTCCGCACCTTACCACCCCCGCCTCTTTGGCCGGGGGTTTTCTTTAGCTCAAAAAAATTTGACAAACACAATACAAAAAATTAATCTTAACGGTAATGAAAATAGAGCTAACAAAACCCAGCCTCGCCCCTCTGTTTTTCTGGTTTTACTTTACGCCCTCGCGGCGAGTGTTTATGTTAGTGCCTTAAAGTATATTTTGAGACCTTATCACAAACCCTCGCCGAAGCGAGGGTTTTTGTGACCAGTACCTTATAACATGGAGCTATGTCATGCCAATGACAAAAAGCGAACCGTACCCTATCGGTAACAGCAATGGAAGCTCGGCTAAGATTGTTCTCGTCAGCTTCAACGGTGACAACGTACAAAGCGATGACGTGGAAGAACGGATGAGAGAAGAGAACATGCGCCCCGCCCGCGACGAAGAACTGGACGATTTCAATAATGCACACCCGGCAGTTTGCAATGATCGTCTTGTCGTCGGCCTTGGCACAGTTAAAAGCCAGGGTGGCTATCGTGTCGTGCCTTGTCTCGACGCTGGCAGTCCTCGCCGGATTTATGCGGAATATCGCAAGCGCAGCTGGCCCATCGGTACCTGCTTCGCTGCCATCCCATTGGGCTAGCGTTCAACCCAAAAACTGTTCTTTCTATGAGTCTCTTTTCCCCGGAGGCTCTCTTTTTTATTTCAAAAACCGACTCGCCTGGCAATAATATCGACCAGCGGCTCCTCCAACTCCTGATCCTCCGGTAAAAACTCCAGCAGGATATCCCGAATTTCCACCGGATCAGCGTCACCAATTTCCATATGAATGTAAGGCGACAGGCGCCGCCTGCTGCGAAAAATTACTGTTTTTACTTCGCCTGGTTCGTAAATAACGTTAAAGTTTTCCAGATCCCGGTAGTGGTACAACGTATTGTTTAAAGCAATGCCGTCCACCATAATGCGGTAGCGCATCACCTTGGGTTTATGCTGTGCAATGTAATAAATCAGGCCGCCAATGAAAGCCAGGGTTAAGGCGCCAATAAAATTGGCATAAATCAGTAATTGCAGGCCCACTGCCACCGTCGTGCCGGCTGCCAGAGCAGCAAACCACATCGGCGATTTGGGCCGATGCGTATGTTCTTCCGCGTGCCACTCCAGTAAGGTTGCCTCTCGTTCAACGTCATCGTCTATTTCATCCAGATCGTGCACTTCTCGCATCTCTTTCAGCTCATGCTGGAAGCGCTCATCACCTTCATGTTCCTGGAGGCCTCTGCGTACCACCCTAGTGTGCTCCCGCGTCTTTTCGCGAACATGTATTTCATTCATCATACTAAAAAGTATACCACTATAAGATATAAAAAAAACGGGCTACCTTTTGGTTAACCCGTCACGCTCCATTTCAATCGCCGCTATAAGAATAGGGGATAGCCGCCAAAAAACCAACACCTGGATTTTTAAGCACTTTTCAGGCATTCTATTCACTACGCGTGTAGTATAAGCACTCGTAGCTCAGCGGATAGAGCACCAGCTTGCGGAGCTGGGGGCCGCAGGTTCAAGTCCTGCCGAGTGCGCTTGCAGGAGGCGTGCCAGAGTGGCCGAATGGGCAGCACTGGAAATGCTGTGTGCACGCAAGTGTACCGGAGGTTCGAATCCTCCCGCCTCCGCCTTGACCGCGAAGGAGGAGAGTAGTTTCTTTTTTACTCCGCCGCTTAAGCTTGCTAGTATGAAGTAGTGGGTGTTGATAAAGAGTCATTTAAGCAAGCCGGAGAGGCCGGAGCAATGCCTGTTTATCGTATCTTGCCAAAGGCGCAGCGGTTGCCGGCCGAACCTATTCTTACTCCTCGTCAAGACCACAAATATTGGTGGGAGAAAAGAGGCACCTTTAATCCTGGCGTCACGCTTTACCGCGACCAAATAATTCTGCTTTATCGCGCCTATGACGAGTTTCGTATATCGCGGCTAGGCCTGGCTAAGAGCCGGGACGGCATTCATTTCCGGCGTTATTCCTTGCCGGTGGTCGACACCGATCCTACCGACATGGACGAGCGGCTGGGCATCGAGGACCCTCGCATCACCAAAATCGACGGCACTTACTACATTATTCACACCGCCGCTTCCTATCACCGCGTGGGGACGGTTTCCGATATTAGCGGGGTCATGGACTATATTCCTTGGCGGGTGCGGGTCGCTATGCACAGCACCAAGGATTTTAAGCATTTTGTGCATCACGACGTTATTTTACCGGAGATTCCGGCTAAGAACGGTTGCTTGTTGCCGGAAAAGATAAACAAAGCCTTCGGTCTTTATTATCGCGAGCGCCACGAGCTCAAATTAACGTTTACCCGTGATTTTGTTACTTGGTTTGACACTCAAACTGTCACCTGGCCGGTGCCGCAAGAGTGGCAGTCGGACAAATTCGGTTTGGGTTCGCCACCCATAATCTTTGAACAAGGATACCTGCTCGTCTATCATGCCGTTGATCAGTTAGGACATTATCGGCTAGGGCTGATGCTGCTGGACCGGCACGATCCGACTCGTCTTTTATGGTATTCAAGTCCAATTCTTGAGCCGGAGATGTCATGGGAAAAAGAAGGCTATGTACCTAACGTGGTCTATTCTTGCGGGGCCATAGTTCAAAACGATGAGTTATGGATCTACTATGGTGCCGCTGACTATGCCACGGGGCGCGCTATTTTACCGTTAAAGGGAATTTTGTGAGATGCGGGTAGCGATGTTAGCGCCGATTCATTGGCGCACTCCCCCGGAACACTATGGCCCCTGGGAATTAGTGGCTTCGTTGATTACCGAGGGCCTGGTTCGGCAGGGAGTGGATGTCACGCTTTTTGCCAGTCGGGATTCTATAACGAGTGGTCGTTTGCACGCCGTGGCTGACACGGTGGGGGAAGGCCGCACTCTTGCGGCGCGGGTGTGGGAAACTTTGCATATGGCTGAAGTTTTTGAACAGGCTGCCGAATTCGACTTGATCCACAGCCATTATGATTGGCAGCCGTTGACCTATAGCCGCCTAGTGTCGGTGCCGCTTGTTACCACTATCCACGGCTTTTCCTCAACTGATATTTTGCCTGTTTACAAGAAATATAATAGTAACGCTGCTTACGTGTCTATTAGCAACGCCAATCGCCATCCGGACCTGAAATACACTGCCACCGTCTATCATGGCATTGATCTGAAACAATTTACGTTAAGAACTAATCTTGGCCAATACTTACTTTTTTTTGGCCGTATTAGTCGTGACAAGGGAGCGCGAGAAGCGATTGCCGTCGCGCGTCGCACGCGACTGCCGTTGGTTATAGCGGGTATCACGCCCGAGAAGGAATATTTTGCCAAAGAAATCAAACCATTTCTTGATGGCCGGCAGATTCGTTATGTGGGCAATGCCGGCCCGGCAGAGCGTGATCGTTTACTGGGTAGCGCTTTAGCTTTGCTGCACTTAATTAATTTTGACGAGCCGTTTGGGCTCTCCCCGGTCGAAGCCATGGCTTGTGGTACGCCGGTTATATCTATGACGCGGGGCAGTATGTCAGAGATAATTAAGGACGGTGCGACGGGATTTCTGGTTAAGACTATAGACGAGGCAGTTGATGCGGTCGGACGGATAAAAACTATTGAGAGAGCTGCCTGCCGACGGCATGTGGCTGATAAATTTAGTGTTGAAAAGATGGTAGAAGGCTATCTCCGTGTCTATCGCGAGGTGCTGGCGTCCTAACTGGCGTTCTTGTCAGGATAGTGCGAAACAGATTTAAATGCTGGTTGCCGACATGGGGCCAGGTCATGAGCCGGCCGTACTGATAGGCCAGTTTTTCCATTTCCCTTTTTTTGGCGGGGTTGTTTAGCAGTTCACTGATGGCTTCTGATAATGCTTGGGGATCTCGCCATGGCACCAACATTCCGCGGTCGTTAGCTAAAACTTCCTTGGCGTATAGATAAGGCGTGGAAATACAAGCCTTACCGGCGCCAACCGCGTAGGCTAAAGCGCCAGAAGTAATTTGTTGGGGATCAAGGTAGGGGGTTATATAAATATCAATGGTCTTGAGCCATTCGGTAAGATCTTTTAAAGACAAATATTTATTAACGAACAGCACGTTTTTTTTAAGGCCTAATTCCCGTACGCGTTTTTTAAGAAAGTTACGGTAGGCCTCTCCTTCCTGTCGTAGCACGCCCGGATGAGATTGGCCAATACAAACATATAATAATTCCGGGTGGTGGCGGACGATCAGTGCCACTGCTTCTAAAGCATATTCAATGCCCTTGTTGCGGTGCAGCAGGTTTATATTGCCTAATACTATTCGTCCCCCCAATCTCCGTTTAGCTTTGTACGCTTTGGTCGAATTAAATGGCAGATCCGGCACTCCGTGGGGGATAACCACTACTTTATTGCGTGGTATGTGGTAATTGCTTACCAGTTTTTTTGCCACCGTTTCCATCATCACTGTTACCACGCGTGATTTGGCGGACAGGCGGCGCAATACTTTAGCCATCTTACCAATATGTTCCTGTGGTACCGTATGGAAAGTAGTGACGAGAGGCTTATTCAGAACTTCGGCAAAGTGCACAATGTACTCACCGGCCTCCCCGCCAAACAGGCCAAACTCGTGTTCTAACACTACTAGATCCGCGTGTGATAAATTTACATATTGCGCCGCGTTAACATAATCAGAAGGATCATCCTGACTAATCTTGTACTTGGCTTCCCAGGGATAATCCAGAGCCTCGTGTTCGTACGAGGGGGTAATGACCATAATTTCAGCCAGGGAGTGAGAGTTCATGAGGTTAATAGCGTTGGTCAGGTCCTTAGTATAAGTAGCGATGCCGCACTTTCTTGGTATATAAGAAGAAACATAGATAATATTTAGAGGTTTCTGCTGGCGGGTCAGTATGTGTTGAATGCTGCGCATAGGAAAGTCTTTTGAGACTTGACAAGTGAACTCATTATGTTTACCATAACACCGAAGGTTATGCAAGTCAGTGTCTCGTTGAAGCACTTTACTCGGTTAATGGGGCCGTATGGGTTATACCAACACTCTAGCATTTACCAGCCACTATTGTCCGAAGGGTATTGCACTGACGACAACGCGCGGGCTGTGCGACTATTGGTGCGTCTGTTGCCTTTGCTATCTAGTCAGCAGCAGAGAGAGGCCAAGCGTTTACTGGCCGCTTGCTGGCAGTTTGTGCGGGAAGCCCAGACCGAACCCGGCGTCTATGTAAATTTTCGCGATGCCGCCGGGAGCTGGCAGCCGCAGACGTCTGAATCGGAAGATATGTATGCTCGCGTTGTCAGTTGCTTGGTCGCATTGATAATTCATGACAAGGACACTGGACGCCGTCAGGAGGCGGCGCGGATGTTAGATGGTTTGGTAGAGCGAGTGGAACGCTTCCTAGCCCCGCGGGCTTGGGCCGAGGCGCTAATGGCCTTGTCCGCTCTGGCGTACACCGGCCAAACAACGCCGTACGTTAGTGATTTACAAAAAAAAGGCTATGATTTTTTGGCTGCTTTATGGCAGAAAAACTCGTCTCCGTCCTGGCCGTGGTTTGAACCGGTTATGACCTATGCCAATGCCTTGTTTCCGCACGCGCTGCTATCACTAGCCTCTTACTCTAATTTACCCGGACGGGAAAAAATACTGGAAGAGAGTGCAAGTTTCCTAATTTCTTCTACGGTGCGTAATAACATTTTTATCCCCATTGGCAGCGCCAGGTGGTACCCAAAAGGAGATCGGCCGTCTACCGACAATCAGCAGCCAATTGAAGCCGGCTTGATGTTTGACTTTCTTTTAGAGTATCACAGGTTTTTCCCTAGCCGCGTGTTGCCAGAGGTAGCGGCGGCGCCGTACTTATGGTTTTTTGGTCGCAACACTGGCCAGGCAGTTATGGCCGATGCCAACGCCGGTGCTTCGTACGATGGTTTATTCAGTCACGGGATAAATAAGCATAGAGGGGCGGAGTCCATGCTAGCTTATTTGTGGTGCGAGGTTCTTCTAGCCGAAGCTGATCCTAACTTAAGAAGGTTGATTTTGCGGCTTTCTACCCCCGCGCCGCCGTCACGCCCCACACCTGATTAGCGTCGGCTTGACGCAATGGCATCGCCGCGTCTGACAGCGTCGATCCTGTTGTCGTCACATCATCAACTAAAAGCCAATAGCGTTTGCTCGGCAACTCATTCATGCCAAGAGCAAACGCCCCTTTCGTATTTTCCTGCCGCAACTCCGGCGGCAACTTTGTCTGCGTCCAGGTAGCCTTTTTCCGCACCAGCACATCCAGTACCGGTATCCCGGTATATTCTTCCAGCACAGCTGCCAACTCTTCACTCTGATTAAAACCTCGCTGCCGCAGCCGCCGTTTGTGCAAAGGAATAGGCACCAGCGTCGCCTGTTCCTGCAGCTGTGCCAGGGGAGCTATGACTATTAAGCCGCGTATCATTAACAGTCCCAAAGGCTTCGCTAAAGATTTTACGCCTTTAAATTTAAACCAGCCGATGCCCCTCTTTAAAGCAGGCAGGCCGTACGGCCCGGCGCTTACAATTCCATTTAGTGCCTTCACGTTTCGCTGCACGAGAGCCACGTTTGGCAGACCCTGCTCACATGCCGCACACAGCCAGGTGTTTTCCCGCAAACACCCCATGCACCGCCTTGGCGCAATTATATCCTTGATGCCAACCAGTAAGCTCTCACTTTTTCTCAACTGGTACAACTTTAATCTGTCCACCCGTCTTTTTGGCTTGTATCTTGTGTCCTTCTGTCAATTCTTCTGTTACCACTGAAGCCGCAATCGGGTCTTCCAGAAGTTCCTGCACCACGCGACGGATGGGACGCGCGCCCGCATTTTCTGCAAAAGCTCTCTGGGCAATTTCGCTCCTGACCCCCTTCGAAACATCTATAGTTATTTTCTTTTTCTCCAAACGTGTTTGTAGTTCCGCCACATGCAAATCAGTAATCCGCTGCAAGTCAGCTAATCCCAGCGCCGCAAAGACAATAATTTGATCGATCCGTCCCAGTAGTTCCGGTGCCATTGAGCCTTTTAATTCCCGTAGCACGGTCTCTTTTAGTTCCTGATATCTCTGCTCCGCTGCGTCCCGCGCTGCGCTTTCCTCCGGCATAGTAAATCCCATTCGTGCTTGCTGCGACAGCTCCCGCGAACCCAGGTTACTGGTCAAAATAACAATGGTGTTGCGGAAGTTAATACGGCGCCCGTGCGCATCCGTCAACTCACCCTCGTCTAAAATCTGCAGCAAAATATTGCTGACGTCGCGGTGTGCCTTGTCAATCTCATCAAACAGCACGATAGAGTAGGGCTGGCGCCGCACTGCTTCCGTTAATTTGCCGCCCTCCTCATAACCCACGTAGCCGGCCGGTGACCCGATTAGACGTGACACCGAATGTGACTCCATAAACTCCGACATATCAACTCGAATCAGCGCTTCCTCATCTTCAAAAACCTCCCGCGCCAGCACTTTGGCCGTCTCCGTCTTGCCCACCCCCGTTGGCCCCAGGAAAATAAACGAGCCTAGTGGGCGGTTAGGATTAGCGATACCGGCCCGGCTGCGCCGCACGTACCGAGCCACTGAACTGATAGCTTCCTCTTGACCAATAATATATTTACGCAATATTTCCTCCAGGCGAGCCAGTTTTTTCAACTCCGACTTCATAATCCGCGTCACCGGGATGCCCGTACTCTCTGCTACCACTCCAGCAATATGCTCGGCCCGAATAGCCAGATGCTTGCCATCCTGCTCCTTCGATAATTTACGGGTATAAGCCGACAATTTTTCACCCAGGACGTCTTCCTGCCTCTTCGTTTGCAGCGCCTCTTCATAGTTTTCTGACTCAATGGCCTTTTCTTTTTTTTCGCGCAATGCTTCCAGCTCATTCTTAAGTTGATTAGCCGCTTGCGCCTCATCGGTGCCGGCCAGCCGCAACTGTAACGTGGATGCCGCCTCATCCAGCAAGTCAAAGGCTTTATCTGGCAGGAAGCGATCGGGTATATACCGCTGGCTCATCTCTACTGATGCATAAATAGCCTCATCCGTTACCGTCAAACCATGATGCTGCTCATAGGCTTCTCGCGCTCCTTCCAGAATAGCAATCGTCTCTTCCTCCGAAGGCTCTTTCACCTGGATTGGCTGGAAGCGCCGCTCCAGCGCCGCGTCCTTTTCCACATGTTTGCGAAATTCGTCCATGGTAGTGGCGCCGATAACACTAATTTCACCTCTCGTCAAAGCCGGCTTCAACATATTAGCCGCATCCATACTGCCACCGGCCGAACCGGCCCCCACAATAGTGTGCAGTTCATCAATAAACAGAATAGCAGCCTCATCACTTTCCAGTTCTCTCATTAATTCTTTCAGGCGTTCCTCAAACTCACCCCGAAAAGTTGTCCCGGCCAATATACTGGCCATGTCCAGGGCCAGAATCTTCTTACCCTGCAGCTTGGCTGGTACGTTGCCCGCTGCAATCCGCTGTGCCAGGCCAATTACAATAGCCGTCTTGCCTGTACCCGGGTCCCCAATCAAAATCGGGTTGTTCTTCGTTTTCCGGTTAAGAATACTCATCACCCGGTCTATCTCTTTTGCCCGCCCAATCACCGGGTCATATTTACCCTCGGCTGCTGCCGCCGTTAAGTCTTGAGTAAAGAAATCGAAAGCCGGTGTTTTAGCCTTATTCATATCAGTCTCTGGCAAAGTTGGCTGACCTGGAATTTTTCTTTGTACCGCCGTTTGCGTCGGTGCTTCATGTTGCACCGTGGGGAAACCAAGAAAAGTGGATAAGTCCGGAAAATGTGACGTGCTCTTCAGCACAATTTGCACCTGTTGCAAAAGGGCCTTTACATCCACCGGTGATTTTTCCAGCATCCTGTAAGCTGCGCACTCCCTGTTTGACACAATACCGAACAGGACATGCTCTGTGCCGATGTATCGATGGTGATATTGAAACGCTGTGCGCGCGCCCTTCTCAAACACTGCCCTGGTATGAGGAGAAAGTTCTTCTTTCCAGTGTGCCGCTTTGGGTAGATTTTCTAACTCTCCCCGCATGAACTCTGGGGTCAAACCAAACTTCTTCAAAACACTGTAGGCCAGCGACCCGGTCTCCTGGGTCATGCCGTACAAAACATGCTCTGTACCAATATGAGCATGCTTCATCTCCTGCGATGACTTGGCCGCCATGGATAATATGTTTTTAAGGCGGCTGGTTAGTTTATCCTGGATTGGGTTTTTCATACTAATACACAGTATATCGAATTATTAGTCTATGCCATAATGTAATCATGCAAGACAAGCGTACTGATCCTGATTATCAGGCGCAAGCCATTCTTAGCCGGCGCGATCATTCTATTTTTGAAGTGCAAACTAAAATGAAGCGTAAGGGTTTTACCGCAAGTCAAATTAATTCCGCCGTGGCCAAGCTCAAAAAACTTAAACTTTTAGATGACCGCTTATTTGCGTACAAATGCTCGGAAGAAATATTGCGTTTCAAAGCCGTCGGTCCTCACCTGATTGCACACAAGTTAAAGCAAAAAGGGATAGACCAGACTCTTATTGATGAAACTGTCGCTGCCGCCTTTGCCGACAATCGCGAAATCAAGTTGGCCAGGGCCGCCGCCGCCCGGTGGCAACAACTTCATCCTCGGCACGCCGCCGATCACGCCCGCCTTACACGCTTCCTCAATCAGCGCGGCTTTACTGCCGCAATCGCCAGATCCGTTCTTCTATCGGCGGGTGAGTAGCAAAAAAATTAGCAAAACTTTTTCCTCTGAACGGATTGGCTATATATAAATGAGCCGTAGCCTTGCCGGCCGTAGTCAGGGGAGGAGACTGTGAAATTTTTTCTAATGCAGAAGCCAGCCCCTCCGGATATCGTGTCAACAGTGCCCCCGACGAATCCGCCAGAAATTCCCGCTGCCGGGAAATAGCCAATTGAATCAATTTTGCAATAATCGGAGAGACTATCAACAACACCAGGCCCACTATAGCCAGCACCGCTCCCAGGCGGCTGTCACCTCGATCATCGCGCGACCTTATCCGGCCTCCCCAGAAAACAGAACGCATAAACAAGTCCGACAGAATCACCATAAAGCCCACAAAAATCGCCACTAGTGTCGCAAAACGAATATCATAGTTCTTGACATGCCCCAGCTCATGCGCCAGTACTCCTTCCAGCTCTGATCGATCCAGCTTTTCCACCAAGCCCCGGGTTACTGCAATAGACGCGTGCTCCGGATCCCGGCCCGTCGCAAACGCGTTCAAGGCAGGGGAGTCAATATGATAAATCTTCGGCTTGGGCATGCCGGCTGTCATCGCCAAATTTTCTACTACGTTATGCAATTCCGGCGCGCTATCCTCCAACAACTCCTTTGCCCCGTTACTGGCCAGCGCTATTTTGTCCCCGGCATAATAACCAATCAGCGAAGAGGGGATAGCAAAAATAGCTGCAATAATCGGTAACACAAAATCTCCCCGCACATAAAATGAATACAAGCCCACGATGCCTATAACAAGAGCTAGTACAGCCAGCACTAAAATCAATGACCGGCGCTTGTTCGATTCTATTTGCTTATATAAGTTCAGGTTTTCTGATCAAATGATACTTTGGGAACCGACTTCGCTGCCTCGTCTTCCAACTCGAAAAATTCCGCTTGCTTAAACGAGAACATGTTAGCTACAACATTCGTCGGTACCGACTGGATAGCGGTGTTAAAGTCCCGCACCGTGCCGTTGTAAAACCGCCGCGCCGCCTGAATTTTATTCTCTGTGTCAGACAGCTCCCGCTGCAACTCCAGGAAGTTAGCGTTGGCCTTCAAGTCCGGATAAGCCTCGGCCACCGCAAACAATGTTTTCAAAGTCGAAGTCAGCGTATTCTCAGCCAAAGCCTTGTCTGCCGGGGACTGTGCCCTAAGCGCTCCAGCCCGCGCCTTCGTTACCGATTCAAACGCTCCCCGCTCATGACCGGCGTATCCTTTTACTGTCTCCACTAAATTAGGAATTAGGTTATAACGTCGCTTCAACTGCACATCAATGTCACTCCATGCCTCCTTGACCTGGTTGCGCTGCCGTATCAGCGAGTTGTAGGCAAACAACACATACGCGGCAATCACCACTACAACAGCTAATATTACCCAAACTATTCCCATAGCAACTCTATGGTACACTACTTAAGATAAAGTAGGCAACACTTTAATCATATGGCTCTCCTTGGAATTCCTCGAGCCTATCTGGGGCTCGATATTGGAACTACTAACATTAAGCTCGTCGAGCTTCTTGATCGTGGTAAAAGACACGAGCTTTCCACTTATGCCTACGCTCCACGGACCCGATCAATCAAAACCGGCGCCATCATTTCCCGCATGCTGGAAGCAGCCCAGACTTCGGCTGATGATCTGATTATATCTTTACCTAACAAGGCAATTTTTTGTGTCAAACTTACTTTGCCCGATTTGCCGGAGGATGAACTGGCTGCCGCCGTAAAATTCAAAGCCCGCGAGGTAGTACCTTTGTCCCTTGATGACGTCGAGCTCGCCTGGTACAAACAGCCGGATGGTGTTTATCTGGTCGCCACCGCCAAGACAGTCATTGCCCAATATCGCCGCCTGGCCGAACGTCTCGGTCTCAAGTTGGTCGGTACCGAAGCAGAAATTTTTTCGCTTATGCGCACACACACGATAAATACCGGACAAAACACCATTTTTTGCAATATTGGCGGGCAGGAAACAACATTGCATCTCATCAAACATGGTTTTCCCTGCTCTTCAAGCACTATTCCAGGTGGCTCTCAATCTATTGACTCCCTTTTTCAGGAAGTTGAACATATTGCTGCTGGCTTACGCGTAACCAAAACCATACTGGTTGGCGGGGGGATAAACCTGGCCTCATTTAAAAACCGCTGGATAAAACAATTTGGACACCAGCCATCCATCAGCAACCCCTGGCAATCTTTGTCCTTCCAGGAAGGGTTGGAAGGGAAGTTAGTTAATTTGGGTCCGCTGTTAGCCGTCGCTGTCGGTTTAGCTCGCAGTAAATTATCCGTGCTGTAGTATAATAGCTAATATATGTCCCGGCAAAAACCAAACTTCGAAGAATTGTTGCTAGAGCATGGCTTACTCAAGCCCGCCCAGCTTGAACACGTCCAGCGCCTCGCCATTGAACAGAAAAAAACTCTCGAAGAGGTAATCCGCGCCGAAAAGCTTGTTTTCCCTGAACCATTAGCCCAGCTCAAAGCCGCTTTTCTCGGTGTGCCCTATGTTGACCTTAAAGTAGTTGAGATCGACGATACAGCCATGAGTGGTATTTCGCAGCGTGCGGCCACTACTTACCAGTTTGTTGCTTTTGGACAACAAAACGGCAAATTACAAGTCGCTATGGCCTCACCCGATGATTATCAGGTCCTGGAAGCCGTACGCTTTATCGCCAGCAGGCGCTCTCTTATTCCAGAACTATACTGCGCTTCACCGGAAAATATTGAGGCAGTACTGCGAGCGCCATCCCAAAACAACATCAAACAAACCTTACGCGACTTTGGGCAGGAAGTACTTCGGGCAGAAAACGTACCCAGAGACAAAGACAAGCTTCACGATGTCCTGGTCAGCGCCCCTATCAACAAAATTGTGGCCGTCATCATCCGTTTGGCCATAGAGGGCCTAGCCTCCGACGTTCACATTGAGCCCGGCAACAAAGAATTTCGTGTTCGCTACCGTATTGATCATCAACTCTCCACTACCTTGTTGCTGCCTATGGAGTCGCTGCCTGCTATTACTTCCCGCATTAAAATTTTGTCCAACGTCCGCGTCAGTCAATCTAACCTGCCTCAACAAGGACGCTTTGTTCTACCCATCGACGGTCAATCATACAGTATCCACGCCTCTTTTATGCCCACCGTAGCCGGGGAAAGAGTCACCCTGCGCCTTATCGATATCTCCAAACCAGCCCCTACTCTAAGCGAACTGGGTCTTTCCAATACACAACTGGATCTGGTCAAAAAACATTTATCAGCTCGCGATGGCTTGATTATTGTTGCCGGTCCGGCCGGCTCCGGTAAAGCAACCTTCTTATTTACCGCTCTGTCTCTTCTCAACAAGTCCGACGTCAACATCGCCACTCTTGAAGACCCTGTCGAATACGAGATATCAGGCATTAATCAAACTCAACTCCAGTCAGCACAGGGGTTAACTGCAACCGTGGTTCTGCAAAACTTATTACAACAAGATATCGACATCATCATGGTTAGTAAACTTTTTGACAGTGCCACTGCGGGGCTGGTCGTTAAGGCCGCGGCCAACCACCTTATTCTTTCCACCTGCCACGCTTCCGATGCTATTAGCACTATTTCACACTTGATTAATCTTGACCTTGGCTCCCATCTTGTTGCCTCCAGCCTGCGTTTGCTGGTTGCCCAACGCCTGGTACCTAAACTATGCCAGGCATGTGCTCTCCCCGAGCCTATTCCCCGCGAGTTAAAGCTGGAAATTCAGGCCGAACTAAAAAATATCTCCAAAGCCACTCGCGATGAACTTCGCCTGCCCCGTAAACTTTCCTTTTCCAGCAGTGCCGGCTGTCCCGCCTGCCACGAGCGCAAAACTCAAGGGCAAATTGGCCTCTTCGAAGTAGTCCCTGTTTTCCAGGAACTGCGCACCGCCATTGCCAACAAAGACGACTGTGCCAGTCTCGTACCTCTTATTCGCCGCAAAGGCCACCTTTCTCTGCGCCAGGACGGCCTACTCAAAGCCCTGGCTGGCCTGGTTAGCTATCGGGACGTAATCAGTGCCACCTCCTGACAATATATGCTAATATAAACACATGACAGAAGACAAAAAGAATATCTCCATCCTTTTGGTCGAAGACGACTCTTTCATCTCCGGCATGTATGAGACAAAGTTAACCAATCTTGGTTATGCCGTTGAGGTCATCGATAATGGCGAGACTGCCGGCCAGCGTCTGGAGCAGGATCCTCTACCAGACCTTGTTCTATTAGACATTGTTTTGCCCAAACGCGACGGTTTTGAAATCCTTGAGAATTTGCGCTCCAGCGATCGCACTAAAAACATCCCCGTCATCCTTCTCACTAATCTTGGCCAAAAACCGGATGTAGAGCGTGGCATACAACTAGGCGCCGACGATTACATAATTAAAGCTCATTACACTCCTACCGAAGTGGTCGACAAGATAGCCAAAGTACTTGCCGCCAAAAACAGGAAATAATGCCAAAGGAAGCCGCCCCTCATCGCCGGATAGACGACCTGTTGCGGGAAGCTAAAGAAGCTGGTGCTTCTGATGTGCACATTTCGCCTGACCGGCCGCCGTTTTTCCGCATCGACGGAAAGCTCGGGCCCGTCGGCGAACAGCTACTTACGGAGGTAGAAACCCAGGACATGATCAAAAAGCTGATTGGCGCCAACGAGCGAGCCGATCGGCAATTATCTCAAAAGCAGCAAACAGACTTTTCTTACTCTCTGCCCGATGGTGCTCGCTTTCGAATCAATGTTTTTTTCCGCACCGGCGGACTGTCCGCCGCCCTGCGGCTGATACCCAGCAATATTCGCAGCATCGAGGAGCTCAATCTTCCCGCCCACATTTTGCAATTTGCTGAACTAAAGCAGGGATTTGTTTTAGCTGTCGGCCCGGCCGGTCACGGTAAATCAACCACTCTGGCTGCCCTGATAAATCACATCAATCAATATCGCCGCGAACACATCATTACTATCGAAGACCCGATTGAATATCAGTTCAAAGACAGCATGTCTATTATTGATCAGCGGGAGATCGGACGCGACGCTCCTTCTTTTCTTGAAGCCATAAAATCCACTTTGCGCCAGGACCCCAACATCATTTTAATTGGCGAGCTGCGCGAGCCTGAATCCATGTCTGCCGCTATGACCCTAGCCGAAACCGGGCACCTGGTTTTTTCGACCCTGCACACTAACGATGCTGCCCAAACCGTGGAACGCATTATTGACTCGTTCCCGGCCGGTCAACAGTCACAAATTCGCTCTCAACTGTCTGCAGCCCTGTCCGGCGTTATTTCCCAGCGTCTGCTGCCTCAAAAGGAGAGTGGTCGGGTGCCCGCGGTCGAGATCATGCTGGCCAGTCCCGCTATTCGCACCACCATTCGCGAAGATAATATTCATCAGATTCTTGGTATCATTCAAACCAGCTCGGAACTTGGCATGCAAACGCTCGATGCCAGTCTGCAATCACTAATCGACTCCGGCCTGATTTCCAGAGAAGCTGCCGCTCCCTACTTTACCTCGCCGCCATAACACTCTTCTTTTATCTGTGTTACACTAATTTACAGGTCGTATGTGGAAAAATAGACATATTTACATTGTGAGAGGAGGTGAGGATATATGAAGAGTAAAGGTTTTACCCTAATTGAGTTGCTGGTTGTTATCGCCATTATCGGCATCCTCGCCGCCCTGGTCCTTGTTGCTTTGGGCAATGCCCGTGACAAAGCCAATGACGCGCGTGTCAAAGCCGACATAGGGCAACTACGCACCTTGGCCGAGATTATCTACGACACCGGTGGTTCCAGTTATGGAGCAACAGGCACTGACCCTAGCGTTCAGGATTGCTTCTCAGCTCCAACAACACTTGACTGTGGTGACGCAGCCACTTCTTCTTCAGTCTCCACGTTGCGAACCGACATAATTGACGCTAATGCAAGTGCCGCCATTACCGCCACCAGCACTACTTCAGCATTCTGTGTCATGGCCACAATGTTAAACGGAAATGAAATCTGTGTTGACAGTACAGGCGTTACTAAAGAAAGTTCGGCTGGCACATGTGCAGCTGGAGTTTGTGGGCCATAAGGTTTAATCCGGGATGTAAAACGCTCACCTGTTTTAGCAGGGAGCGTTTTGTTTTAATAACAATATATATCTTGTGTGATATGATAATCAGCATTAGATATGAAGATCGTTTCTAACGGGTTTACCCTAATAGAACTTCTAGTTGTTATAGCTATCATCGGCATCCTCACCTCGCTCGTTTTTGCCGCCGCTAAAAACGGTCGGGACAAAGCCGACGACGCCCGCGTCCGCAACGACGTTCGGCAAATGCGCTGGCTGGCCGAAATAGTGTACAACGGTCAAAACGGCAGCTTTCTTAACTGGTCCAGTGACGCCAGCATCCAGACCAGCCTGAATATATTAACCAGTGACATTCAGGAAGTCGGTATAGCCGGTGAAAATATAATTATTCGTGACAGCGAAGTACAGCAGTACTGCGTCAGCGCGCCCTTTAAAAGCAATCCCAACAAATATTACTGCGCCGACGCTAGCGTTGAGTTCAAAATTTCTTCCGGTCCTTGTCCGGAAGAAGCTCCTTTCATATGCCCCTAAGCGCAATTTTTGCTTTTATTTTTGGTGCTGCCCTGGGCAGCTTTTTGAATGTCGTCATATTGCGCAACAAAAGTGTAAAGCAAGCCAGTCAAGCGTCGTCGTCGGCCGGGAAAACAGGCGCCGGGAAAACCCTTGGTGTTAACGGAAAAACACCAAGGGTTGCCTTGCCCGCCGAAGCCTCTGGCGAAGGCTGGGAGGAGGCCGGCATTTTGCGCGGCCGCTCACATTGTCCCTTCTGTCACAAAAAATTAGCCTGGCCGGAGCTTATTCCTATTTTGTCTTTCATCTTCCTGCGTGGCCGCTGCCGCACTTGCCATAACCAAATATCCTTGCAATACCCGCTCTTAGAACTGGCCATAGGTGTCTTCACTTTAATTTTGTTCACTCCTCTGCCTGCAACATCAGCCGCTTTCGCTATCGCAGTTTTAAGCCTTATCAGCATTGCCTTACTGATTATCCTTTTCGTCATTGATCTGCGCACTATGCTCCTGCCAGATATTTTTATCATCATCCTGGCCGTGGTTGTAGTGTTATCTCTCTTTATAAACTACAGCCTACAGCCCACAGCTTATAGCCTAATTACTGCCCTGCTGGGTATGACCATCGGCTCCGGGGTCCTGGCGTTTCTCTGGCTTATCACCCGCGGCCGCGGCATCGGCCTGGGCGACGTCAAACTCATGCTTCCTCTAGGCGCGTTGTTTGGACCAATCGGTACTATCACGCTGCTCTTCCCTGCTTTTATTTCCGGCGGGGCAGTCGGTGCCTTTCTCCTCCTCACTGGCCGCGCCAACATGAAAACTCCCGTTCCCTTCGGCCCCTTCCTGGCCGGGGTGGCTATTCTTTTCATTCTCATCCCCGAATTACCTCAAGCGATATTAAACATCATCATTTAATTTCTAAAATCCTAAAATTCTAAACCTTAGCTTTAGAAATAGTGCTACAAGCCGTATAATGGCAATATATGAGCTATCGTTATTATAATCTAGCCCCTGGGGAGGTATACCACATATGCACTCGTGGCGTAGAGCAGAGAGATATTTTTCGAGATGACAGAGACCGGCAACGATTTATGAAGTTACTGGTTCATTATTTACCACAGGATATTGTAAGAAGCTTCTCGATGGCGCAAAAATACAAGCAGGAGTCAGAGAGAACAAAAGAAGGGACAGGATTAGTTGATTTATTTTGCTATTGTTTAATGCCGAATCATATCCATCTGTTGATAAGAGAAAATATTACTAACGGCACATCGCAGTACATGCATAAGTTACTAACCAGCTATGCCAAGTATTTTAATATGAGCGAGGAACGTTCCGGCTCATTATTCGTCAACCCATTTAGGGCAATATTAGTTGATGGGGACAATCAACTGCTTCACGTCAGTCGCTATATTCATCTCAATCCTTACGTAGCTCATATCACAAATAACCCTCTCAAGTATAACTGGTATTCCTTGCCAGAATACTTAGATAAACAGCCAGCAACTACGTGTCATACATCACTACTTCACAATATAATGAAGCCTGAAGAATATAAAAAATTTATTACTGACGAGGCGGATTATGCGCGCTCACTGACAGATATTAAACACTTACTCGTAGATTATGAGGACTAGAGAAGCTATAGAGGCATTTCTAAAGCTAAGGTTTAGAAAGCGCGGCTTTTGAGCTAAGCTATTTGTATGACTAAAAAGCAGGCGAAAGTACGCATAAATAAGCTTCGTGATGAAATAGAACATCACCGCTACCTATATCACGTCAAAGACAAGCAGGAGATTTCTGACTCCGCTCTTGACAGCCTCAAAAAAGAATTGACTAATCTGGAACAACAATTTCCTGATCTAATAACATCAAACTCACCTACGCAAAGAGTCGGCGGTCAGCCCTTGCCCAAGTTTAAACAAGTGCGCCATGCCACGCGCATGCTTTCTCTCCAGGACGCTTTCAGTAAAGATGATTTAATGCAGTGGGAAGAGCGTAATAAAAAAATTCTTCCCGAAGACTTTGCCTATTTTGTTGAACTAAAAATAGATGGTGTCGCTCTGTCGTTAATTTACGAGAATGGCCAGCTCAAACGAGGTGTCACTCGTGGTAATGGCACGGTAGGGGAGGATGTTACTCACAACATTCGCACTATCGAAGCCATCCCCCTTAATCTGGCCAAAAAAATATCCGGCCGCGTAGAGGTTCGCGGAGAGGTCTACATTCTCAAAAAAGACTTCGATAAAATGAATGCCGTCCGCAAAAAAGAGGAACAGGCTCTGTTTGCCAACCCTCGCAACATTGCCGCCGGTTCTATTCGCCAGCTTAATCCTCGCATAGCAGCCAGCCGCCCCTTGCGCTTTTTCGCCTGGGAAATAACGGACGGCTTACCTGTAAAAACCAGACAGCAGGAGCATGCCAGATTGCAGGAACTGGGGTTTCCCGTACCTCCAGGCGCCAGGTTTTTTGCCAGCCTGGACCAGGTTTGGCAATACCTGCAAAAAGAAGAAACCAGAAGAGCCAGCTACGCCTTCCTGGCCGACGGCGCCGTAATAAAAATTAACCAGCTAATCAGTGTCAGGCGCTTGGGTGTTGTTGGTAAGGCACCCCGTGCCTCCATTGCCTTCAAGTTTGCCGCTGAAGAAGCTACTACCATAGTAGAAAAAATAGTCGTGCAGGTAGGACGCACGGGATCTTTAACGCCAGTGGCTCATCTCAAACCCGTCTCGGTTGCCGGCAGCACTGTGTCGCGCGCCACCTTACACAACGCCGACGAAATAAAACGCAAAGATGTCAGGGTAGGGGACACTGTTATCGTGCGCAAGGCCGGCGACATTATTCCCGAAGTCGTCAAAGTTTTGCCCAAACTGCGCCCGCCGGGTACCAAATCTTTCTCGATGCCAAGGCAGTGCCCCGCTTGCCACTCGCCAGTCCACCAGGATGAAGCTGGTATAGTAGTTCGCTGCACCAACAAACAATGTTTCCCTCGCCAACGGGAGCGCATTCTCCAAGCCATTAGGCAAAGCGGCTTCGATGTTGACGGGCTGGGCGACAAAATAGTTGAACAACTCCTCATAGCTAACCTTATCGAAGACGCTCCCGATATTTGGCACTTACAAGCGGGAGATCTTACTCCCCTTGAACGCTTTGCAGAGGTATCAGCCAATAAACTGGTGGAGGAAATTCAAGCTCATAAAAAAATCACCTTGTCCCGTTTTCTCGTTGCCTTGAGTATTCCTCAAGTCGGCATTGTCACTGCACAGGATTTAGCTCGAGAATTCAAAACGCTACAAAACTTATCCCAAGCAAGCCCCGAGGACCTACAATCAGTTGCCGGGATCGGCGGTAAAGTTGCCCGAGGCATAATCAACTTCTTTCAGGATCAACACGCCAGAGAACTTATCAGGAAATATCAGTCTGTCGGCATTGATATTATCTCTCCTGCATCCTCCGGACCCCTGCAAGGCAAAACATTTGTTTTCACCGGCTCCTTGCCCGATCTCACCAGGGAAGAAGCGGGGCAACGCGTGAAATCTCTGGGTGGCAAAGTCGCCTCCAGTGTTGGAAAAAAAGTTGACTATGTTGTCATTGGCGAGGAAGCCGGCGGCAAAGAGAAAAAAGCTCTGGCCCTGGCTCTAAAAACATTGACACCAGAGCAATTTAAAAAGATGCTAAGCTAGTGAGTAATGTAAATAAAAAAATCGTCGAGCGTATGGCAGCTTTAAGCCGCTTGCAGCTGACTAATGACGAAATAGTGAATGCCACCCGGGACCTGACTAATATCCTGAATCATTTCGCCACTATTCAGAATATCGATACCGAAGATGTGCCCACTTACGACAACGCCACCGGCCTGACTAATATTACGCGCGCCGACGAAGCCGTGAACGAAGATCTGTGCAGCTGCGCAGTCCTAATTAAGGCCGCTCCCGCCACCAGGAAGAAACATATTCAAGTTCATGCCGTCTTTTAAAAAAATCGACCAGTGGCAGCCGCACCTCAACGCCTTTCTTGAAATTTTTTATGACCAGGCTTCCCGCGCAGGTTGGCCCGTAGCCGTTAAAGACGTTATTTGTACAATAGAAGGTCACACTACCGCCGCTTCCCGCCTGCTACAAAAATTCCGTTCTCCTTTTGAAGCCACTGTTATCACCAAACTCAAAAAAGCCGGCGCCATTATTATCGGCAAAACCAACCTGGACGAGTTCGCCATGGGCTCCAGCACTGAATATTCCGCTTGCGGCGTCACTAAAAATCCCTGGGACCTAAGTCGCGTAGCCGGTGGTAGTAGTGGTGGTTCTACGGCCGTCGTCGCCTGCGGTGCCGTACCGGCAGCGCTTGGCACCGAAACCGGCGGCTCCATCCGCCAACCTGCCAGCTTTTGCGGTGTGGTCGGTCTCAAACCAACTTATGGCCGTGTTAGCCGTTTTGGAGTAATCGCATACGGCAGTAGCCTGGACCAGGTAGGCCCGATAGCCCGCACCGTTAAAGAGGTGGCCCGGCTGCTTAAAATAATTGCCGGTCACGACCCTCGCGACGCTACTAGTGACCCCAGGCCAGTGCCAGACTATACAAAAGTGTGTGGCAAAGAAATAAAAGGCCTGCGCATTGGCTTACCTAAAGAGTATTTCGGCGAGGGGATAGATAAAGAAGTGGGGCGCACTGTTCTGGACGCGACACAGCAGCTTAAAAAACTAGGCGCCAGCTTAATTGAAATATCTTTGCCCTTAACCAACGTTGCTATTCCCACTTACTTCTTAATCGCCAAATCAGAAGCCTCCACCAACCTGGCTCGCTACGACGCCTTGCGCTATGGTCGCATGGACCTGGAAACGGCTACTCTTTTAGAACGCTACATGGAAGCCCGAGGTCGTGGTTTTGGACCGGAAGTTAAGCGCGCCATCCTCATGGGCACCTACGCTCTGTCCGCCGGCTACTATCACGCCTGGTACCAGCAAGCCAGTAAATTACGCACTCTTATCCGGCGTGAATTCGATGCCGCCTTTAAAAATGTTGATGTTATCGCCAGTCCCACTACTCCTGAAATAGCTTTTCCTATCGGATCAAAGTCAGACCCTCTGTCCATGTATTTATCTGACGCATTAACATGCCCGCAAAACGTAGCTGGCATCCCCGCCATATCAATACCATGTGGTTTTAGTAATAAACTCCCTGTCGGTCTTCAACTCACCGCACCATCATTCCAGGAAGAGCGCCTCTTTCGAGTGGCGCATGCCTACGAGCAGAGCCAGCAGTGGTACAAAAAAACACCGTTATTGCAGGGAACCTAGCAATGATACTCCTGTCATGCTCGCCGGCTTGTCTAAACGCAGTATATCCAGTATTGTTGGCGCCACATCGGCCAGCACCCCCACTGGCTGTTTCAAAAAAGTCTCCATCTCGCTATCGCTTTTCGCGGTTGTTCGCTTAAGTTCCCCCCGTACATAATGAAACGGTACCGGGTTGCTTGTATGCTCCGGGCGCTTTTCGTGAGTAACCGACACTAGCAACTCTTCCGCGCTGCCGTGATCCGCCGTTACCACCATTGCCCCACCGGCAGATAGTACCGCCGTCTGCAACTGCCCCACACTTTCATCCACAAATTGACATGCCTGTCTAGTTGCTTCAAAATCTCCCGTGTGCCCCGCCATATCGGCGTTAGCATAATTAATAAAATATACGTCGTACTTGCCACTCTTCATTTCCACTAATACACGTTCCGTAATTCTTTTCGCTTCCATCTGTGGATTTTCGGCAAAGTTGCGCACTCCCGACGAGCGCATCAATACTCTCTCTTCACCCGGAAACGGCTTCTCGTGCCCTACGTTTAAATAATATGTTATGTGAGCATATTTTTCTGTCTCGGCAATATGTAATTGTTTCAAGTTCCCCTCCGCAATAACTCGCGCTAGCGGGTACTCCGCCACCTCCTCCACGAAAGCTGCCTTGGCTTTAAGCCTAATGTCGTACTTGGCCAGCGTGCTAAAATACACATTTTCCAACTTCACTGTCGGCCATGACATTTGATGTGGAGACACAAAAGCCCGTGTTAATTGTCGTGCCCGATCCGGCCTGAAATTAAAGAAAATAACCGCGTCATCAGAAGTCACACTGGCCAGTGGAGCCCCTCCGCGAGTGATTACCGTAGGAGGAATCATTTCGTCGTACGTCCTGTTGTTATAAGCCCGCTCTATCGCTTGCTTAGCCGAAGATGATCCAGGTGGTCGTTTGCCACCTGTTAACATGTCATAAGTAGTCTGCGTTCGCTCCCAGTTCCGGTTGCGATCCATAGCGTAGAAGCGGCCAGTTACTGAAGCTATCGTCCCCAAACCATATTTACCCATTGCTTCTTCAAGGCTTTCAGCATAGCCTAAGGCGCTTTGTTGCGGGGCATCCCGTCCGTCCGTAAACATATGAACATAAACTCGCTCGCGTAAATTTCGCCCCGCTGCCATTCGCAATAAGGCTAGTAAATGATCGAAATGAGAGTGCACTCCGCCACGGGAAACCAAACCCATCAAATGTAAACTGCTCTTATAATGCCGCGTGTGCTCGATTGCACCAATTAAAACTGGATTAGTCTCAAAAGAACTGTCAGCAATGGCCCTGTCTATAGCCGTCAGAATCTGGTATTCCACCCTCCCCGCCCCGATGTTACGGTGACCCGTCTCTGAGTTGCCACACTGCCCCGGAGGCAAACCCACTTCCAGTCCCGCTGCCGCCACCGCCGTGGTCGGAAAATAACGCGCCAAATTATCCATCGTCGGTGTTTTAGCAGCAGCAATCGCATTTCCTTGCTCCTCACTGTTTAAACCCCAACCATCCAGGATGACAACCAGTAGAGGACGAGGTCGCGGTAGAGTGTTCATAAGTTAAATATAAACCGGTTCGGGTAGTAATAACGAATACACTAACAACGCCATATACGTCCCGGACAGTAGTAATATCACAGCCGCCTTCGCCATATTTAAAGAAACAAAGGCAGGCCAGCGAACGAAGCTCATTAAATGCAAAACAAAAAAAGGCAGCAAAATTTCCCACACCATAATCACCGGAAACACATAACGATAAGATTGCATGTTGGACATCCCAAAAACACCCAGTACGACAATCGTTCCAGCCAGTAAAGTGATTACAAAGAAACGAGGCAGGGGAGAGCAATTTTTCCACATCAGGCCAGTCACAGCTAAAAGTAAAGAGAAGGCCGCCAACGGCGATGATGTCACCAACTCCCCAAAAGATAACCGGGATGTTTCAGCCAGATAAATTGTTTGGTCTGTAAAGTACACAAACTGGTTTACCACTGCTGTTTGCACGAATACCACCGGAGACAGCAACATAAATGGAATCAGGGCCGATGCTGTTGTCAGAGCGCCCAAGCCAACTAACACCGATTGTCTAAGACCGTCCTTGTAAGCTAATATTCCCAGTACTGGTGTAGCCAGCAACAGCGCTATGTGTAAACGGGTTGCTGCCATAACTCCAAGTAAAATTGCCAACAAAAACGCGGCTTGATGTTTTTCCTTACAGTGCCGGCCGCCCCAAACCACCAGGGACTTCCTGGACGCAACTGCCGGGCCATTGTCACCATAGCTGTTATAGCCACTGCGTTTATCAACGTCACCGCTAGTCTCAGGCTATCGGCCGTTGTCAACCCAACTCTCGACATCATAGCCGCTGGCAACAGAATCAGCGTACCGGGGTGTGCGGCGTGCCGCTTCGCATTGAAAGCCAACGATGCGCTGAATATATCTTCTTTCAGGAAATCTATCTTTTTCAGCCAGAATGATTCATCAACAAAGTCGACAGACCACCACAGTATACCCTGCATAAATAGTGCCACCAAAAAAACAACACAAAAAAAGCGAGCCGTGCCATCCATACACGTAGCCGGGGCTGGAATTGCACCAGCGATTTCGTGGTTATGAGCCACGCGAGATACTACTTCTCCACCCGGCGTTACGTCCCACAGTATATACACAAATTTACTGCTTTTGCAACTACTAGCAAAAACTGTCACATTTTTTTAACAAAATGCTTGGCAAGAAGTATTGCGCAATATCTACCAGGTTGCGATGCTATAAGTAGACCAGTGGGGGGAGTATAAAACAGACCAAACTCCTTAGTCAGAAGACCTACTGTGTCACACAAGGCCTTTCTCTTTCATTAGAGGGCTTAACAATCCCGCTTCAGGCGGGATTGTTCATTCTCATGTTTTTTGTTCGTAGCGGGGGGGAGGCTCGAACTCCCGACCTCGGGCTTATGAGTCCCGCGCTCTTGCCAGCTGAGCTACCCCGCCTTCTTCGCTAAAGCTTCGGCGGGCAAGCCCGCCAGCTGCCATTAACATATAGACAAAAGCCCGGATTTTCAATATCCTACGCATACAGTGCAGCAAAGGTTAAGGACCTGTGGTGTAACGGTTAGCACACAAGCTTGTCAAGCTTGTAGAGCGAGTTCGACTCTCGTCAGGTCCGCCTTTTCCCATGTCTCAACCCTACGAAATAGAAGACTCTTCCGTCGAACAGGTTCCCTGGTTCAGGCTCGCTATCATTGCCGCCCTGCTTTGGGCTATCGCCTGGTGGCTATGACCGTACATGTTTTTATCGTAGGCTCGCTAGTTGCCGCCATCGTCTCATGGACAATCTGGGTAGCCATTATTAAATTTCTCGATCCCGTGCAAGCTGGAACAATTGGTTTCCTGCTCTTCTTTTTAGCCCTCTTTCTGGCTGCCGCTAGCACTGCCGGGCTGGTTGGTTATGTCATCCGCCACCTGTTCGCTCCCAGGCAGCTCTCCGCTTACGCCGTCAGAACCAGTCTGCGCCAGGGAATACTACTCGGTCTTTTTCTGGATTTGCTACTATTATTGCAACTGCTGCATTTCTACCGGTGGTGGCTGGCCCTGCTTGCCATTGCCATATTTATTTTTATTGAGTTTATATTTCTTGGCTATGATCGCGCCACTCGCCGCACAACTAGCAGAGCTTAGCCGCCAAGCCACTTTCGAGCTGGAGCAAGTTAAAAATCCCACCACTCTCGAGCAATGGCGTGTCGACTATCTCGGCCGCAAGGGGGCCATCCCCAAATTATTAAGAGAAATTAAGTACCTTTCTCTGGCAGAGAAACGCGTGATAGGCAAACAAGGTAACGCTTTACGCCAAAAACTCGAGCGGCTTCACCAGGTAAAAAGAAAAAAAATTAAATCAGCAATACCGGATTTTGCTCCCTCCGGCCTCTCCCCGGCCCAACCGCTAATTGGCCACCTTCACCCTTTCACTTTAGCCACCCGTCGCATCCAGCAAATTTTTTCAGCTATGGGCTTCCTGGTTGTGGAAGGACCGGAAGTCGAAGAAGCGCGATATAACTTTGATCAGTTAAATATTCCTTTTGAACACCCGGCTCGGGCAGAAACAGATACTTTCTACATACAGGAACAAGGCGAAGCACAAAACCTTGTTCTGCGCACCCACACCTCGCCCGTTCAACTTCGCGCCGTACTCGAGAATGATCTAATTCCGCCATTTCGGATATTGTCGCCAGGACGAGTATTTCGTGCCGAGCGTACTGACGCCACGCACGAAACAACATTTTACCAATTCGAAGGACTAGTAGTTGGAGACAACATATCCATCGCAGATTTTAAAGGAACAATTGAAACATTTTACAAAGTCTTTTTTCAAAAGCAGGTAAGTACTAGATTGCGTCCGGCATACTTTCCTTTCGTAGAGCCTGGATTCGAAGTAGACATTAGCTGCACTTTCTGTCGAGCCGCAGGTTGCCGTGCCTGCAAGAATACCGGCTGGGTTGAAGTTATGGGAGCCGGCATGGTTCACCCTAACGTGCTCAAAAACATGAACGTAAATCCCAAAAAATATCAGGGCTTTGCTTTCGGGCAATCCATTGACCGCATAGTTATGCTCCAGCACGGCATCGATGACATTCGTCTCTTCTGGTCGGGTGACATTCGTCTCTTAACACAATTCTCATGAAAATTTCATATAACTGGTTAAAGGAATTTTTACCTGATCTCACTATTTCTCCAGAAGAGGCAGCAGAAATTTTGACTATGCACAGTTTCGAGACAGAAGTAGCCGGCCAGTTTGCTGTGCCGCCGGGCGTCGTCGTCGTTAAAATAACTAAAATAGAGCCGCACCCCAATGCCGACCGCCTCCGCCTGGCCACCATAACCGACGGTCAGCGGGAAATAATTATTGTTTGCGGCGCCGACAATATTGCCGTAGGGCAAGTCGTTCCATACTCGCCGCCGGGGACCAGACTTAAAGATAAAAACAACAACAAGTTTACCGTCAAAGAAGTTACTATTCGCGGAGAAAAAAGTCCCGGCACGATAAACTCTCTACGCGAGCTGGGGCTGCACCCCAAAGAACACGGTGGTATATGGATTTTGCCGGACGACACGCCCCTGGGGACACAACTAGCTGACCACGTGCCAGTTGATACTGTTCTCGATGCCGACATAACCCCTAATCGTGCTCACGACTGCTTAAGCCATCGCGGTATTGCCCGCGAACTATCCGCCCTGCTCAAACTGGAAATTTTAGAGCCGTCACTTACTGATCTGCCATCACCCCGGAAAACAATAGATGGATTCTCAATAACAATTGAAGATACAGCTAAAACTCCACGATATCTCGGCGCCATCCTGCAGGAAGTTTCAGTGCGCCCCTCGCCACTGTGGCTGCAGGCTCGCCTGCTTGCCGCCGGCGGTAAGCCGTTAAACAACCTGGTCGATATTACCAACTACGTTACGTTTGAACTTGGCAATCCTGCACACGCCTTTGATACTGACAGGTTACCCGGCAAAACCATTGGCACTCGACTGGCCAAAGCCGGAGAAAGACTTGTTATGCTGGATGAGACAGAACAGGAGCTGACCGAACAGGATATCGTCATCACCAGCGACAACAAGCCGGTTGCCATTGCCGGTGTTATGGGAGGAATAGACAGCAGTATTTCCAGCACCACCAGAAACATTTTTCTTGAGGTGGCTTCCTTCAACGCCTTTTCCGTTCAGGAGACCTCTCGCCGCCTTTCCCTTTTGACCGAAGCATCTGTTCGTTTCAGCAAAAACCTTGACATCAACCTGGTCACCGACGCCGCCAGGCGCGCCGTCGGCCTCCTGCAGGAACATGCCGGGGCCTCCCTAACCGGTGTTATCGATTCTCACCCGGCCGTTCGTCCGCCTCGACTATTTGAATTTCGCCCTCATCATGTCAATAAAATGGCCGGCTCCGACATTGCTACCGCCGAACAATCCAGACAAATACTAACAGATCTGCGCTTCATAGTTGACGACAAAAAAGAACCATGGCAAGTAACTGCCCCCACCGACCGTCTCGACATTTCCGGCGAACATGATTTAGTGGAAGAAGTAATTCGCGTCATTGGTCTTACTAACATAATTTCCTCTCCAACGGCTGCTAACGTAGCAGCGCGACCAATCCCGGACCGTATTTACTGGATCGAGGTAGTACGAGATACCCTTGTGCAATTAGGCTTAACAGAAACCTTCAACTATTCTTTTGAGCCTAAGCAATATACTGCTCTGGCTAATTTGGCAGGCAAAGAATTCTTATCTCTCATTAATCCAGTATCACCAGACATGAGCAATCTTCGTCTTAGCCTGCTGCCCGGCCTGCTCAAAAATCTCGCCACCAATCGCGATGCCTTCCACCGGCACGCCGGACGCAAAGAATCATCCCTGTTTGAAATAGGCCATGTCTATAAATCCGGGGTGGGGAACAGAATCCCCGGAGTTGATGAAAATTTGCACTTGGCCGCCGTTATTGTCGGGTCAACACCTAGCCTATCAGATACAGGCAGCATTATTGCCCAAACCTTGGGCTTGGATTCTCTTAGTCTTACTGACGTCGTAACACCCGAAATAACCTCAGCGCTCAAGTATCACCTGCCCGTTCACGGTTTTGAAATAAACCTGGATGAATTACTACGACAGGTAGACCGGCCGTCCCCTGTCGCAATTTACTCGCTAGCTGATCTTCAGTCGGAAGAGGCAAGCCTCACTCAATTCACGCCACTTCCCAAATATCCTGCCATCTATCGTGATTTATCTATCCTCGTAGACCAGAATATTGCGATTGAGCAAGTTCAGGAAATAATAGAACGCGCCGGCGGCCAACTGGTAGTTGATGTCGACCTGTTTGATGAATACCAGCCATCCGATGAGACTAAAAAAAGCCTGGCTTTTCACCTTACCTACCAGTCACCAGACAAGACGCTCACCGACGCCGAAATTGGCCAAATTCATAACAAAATTGTAGCCGCCTTACAGGCAGAATTAGACACTCAATTAAGATAGCAAAATCCCCCTTTAGCAACTTCTATTTTCGCCTATTTTGTGATAGAATTATAGCCAAGGAAAGGGTGGCTAACTCCGCTCCTTTTTCTCTTAATAAGGCCATTTTATGTCCCAGAAAAAAAGTATAAAAAAGTCCACAAAAAAGTCAGCTTACGGCGCTGAACAGATTACTGTTTTAGAAGGCTTGGACCCTGTCCGCAAACGCCCCGGTATGTACATTGGAGGTACCGGTCAGGACGGCCTTCATCACCTCATTTGGGAGGTGATCGACAACGGTATTGATGAAGCCATGGCCGGCTACGCTAAAAATATCACCATGCGTCTTTTGCCGGATAACGTGATCAGTATCACTGATGACGGTCGAGGCATTCCTGTTGAAAAACACAAGCACACAGGAAAGTCATCACTGGAAACCGTTATGACCACTCTCCACGCCGGCGCCAAATTTGGCGGCGGGGGCTACAAAGTGTCCGGTGGTTTGCACGGCGTAGGTGTTTCCGTTGTCAACGCTCTCTCGCAGTGGCTCGAAGCCGAAGTACACCGCGACGGGGGAGTATACAAGCAGCGCTATGAACGTGGTGTTGCTAAAAACAAAGTACGCAAATCCGGTACTACTAAAGACACCAGCACTACTATTATCTTTAAACCCGACCAGGAAATTTTCTCAGAAATAAATTTTGATTGGAGCACGATACTCCAGCATTTGCGTCAGCAAGCCTACCTTACTCCCGGCGTACGTATAGCCATTAGCGATGAACGCCAGCCCGACAAAGTATCACATCACACCTTTCTTTTTGAAGGCGGCATTGCCTCTTACGTTGATCATCTTAATCTAGGTAAAGAAGCTAAGAATCATAAAATCTTCTATACTAAACGTGACTTTGATAACAACTCCCAGGTTGAGATCGCTTTTCAATACACCGACTCCTTTCAGGAAACTATTCTTTGTTTTGCTAACAACATTCACACTGTCGAAGGCGGCACGCATTTAACCGGTTTTAAAACAGCCCTCACCCGCACGCTCAATGAATATGCTCGCAAGAATAGTTTACTCAAAGACAAAGATGCCAATCTCACTGCTGAAGACGTTAAGGAAGGTTTAACTGCCATTATTAGTGTTAAGCTAGTCGACCCCCAATTTGAAGGCCAAACCAAAGCTAAACTTGGCACGCCAGAAATGAGAAGCCTGGTTACTCAAACTACCAATGACGCCCTGGCCGAATTCCTTGAAGAACAACCGCGTGATGCCAGAGCCATTATTGAAAAAGTAGCCCTAGCCGCCAAGGCTCGCCTCGCCGCCCGTGCTGCCCGTGATACCGTACTGCGTAAAGGTGCCCTGGATGGTTTTGCCCTGCCCGGTAAGCTGGCCGACTGCTCCGAGCGCGATCCGGCGGCCAGCGAAATTTTCATCGTCGAGGGAGATTCCGCTGGCGGTAGTGCTAAGTCAGGCCGCGACCGCACCTTCCAAGCCATCTTGCCCTTGCGTGGAAAAATTCTCAACGTTGAAAGAGCGCGTCTGGACAAAATGTTGTCCAATAATGAAATTAAGGCTCTAATCATCGCTCTCGGCACTGGTATTAGTGAAGAGTTTGCCATTGATAAGCTTCGCTACCATCGCGTTATCATCGCCACCGACGCCGACGTCGATGGCGCCCATATTACCACTTTACTGCTCACCTTATTCTTTCGTTATTTCCAACCTTTGATAGATGGCGGCTATCTCTATCTGGCTCAGCCGCCTTTGTACAAAATCCAGTCCGGCGGCCAATCCCATTACGTATATAACGATAAAGAAAAAGATCAGCTGGTTAAAAAATATACCAGGAGTAAGAAAACCGTCGACATTCAGCGTTACAAAGGTTTGGGTGAAATGAACCCGTCTGAACTATGGGAAACCACTATGGACCCGGCCAACCGTGTCTTGAAGCAAATTACCATCAAAGATGCCGAAGAAGCCGACCACATTTTTGATACTCTGATGGGCAATGAAGTCGCCCCTAGAAAGAAGTGGATACAGACCCACGCCAAAGCCGTGGAAAACCTGGACGTTTAAAAATTTGACATTTAATATCAAGACAGCTACCATTCCGTCAGAGGCCCCCGAGGTCTTTTTTAGACTCACAAGGAAAAGACATAATGGCAAAGAAAAACAAAATTTCACTCTCCAGACTCTCGCGATTTCCCGGTATGGTCACAAATTTTATCAGGGAAGCGCGTGATGAGCTGAAGAAAGTTTCCTGGCCCAGCCGCCAAACCACGCTTCGCTACACCGTTATTGTTATTATAGCCTGCCTGATCACCGGCTTTGTTATCGGCGGTGTTGATTACCTGTTTAGTCTCTCTTTAGAAAGAGTTATATGAGCGCCAAAGCCCACTGGTATGTCCTGCATACCTACTCCGGATATGAAGATAATGTGACTCGCAATCTCAAGCAGCGCACTGAGTCTATGGGCATGGAAGACAAAATCCTGCAGGTCATTGTCCCGCGCGAGAAAAAGATTCGTGTTAAGCACGGCAAGCGTCAAACCATTGAAGAGCGTCTCTTCCCCGGTTATGTTTTAGTAGAAATGATCGTCACTGAAGATTCCTGGTATGTTGTCCGCAACACCCCCAACGTTACCGGTTTCGTCGGCTCCGGCACCACTCCCACCCCTGTTTCCCAGGAAGAAGTTGACCGGCTGCTCAAGCGTATGGGCGAGGAAGACCCCAAATACAAAATTGATGTCAAAGAAGGTGACGCCGTTAAAATTACCGATGGCCCCTTCAAGGATTTTGAAGGCAAGGTATCCGAAGTTAACGAGGCCAAAGGAACTATTAAAGTACTGGTGAACGTCTTTGGTAGAGAAACACCCGTTGAACTTGACTTCCTGCAAGTTCACAAAGAAGCTTAAACACTATGCCAGAAATACTTACAAAATTAAAAATCCAGGCTCCCGCCGGCAAGGCTACTCCTGCCCCTCCCATTGGTCCTGCTCTGGGACAGCATGGAGTAGACATCCAAAGTTTCGTCAGCCAGTTTAACGACATGACTAAAAATATGGTCGGTGACGTTATCCCCGTCGAAGTCACTATTTATGAAGATCGTTCCATGTCGCTTAAGCTTAAAACACCGCCGGCCGCTGAACTGCTAAAAAAGGCCGCTAAAGTTGGCAAGGGTTCTGGCACGCCAAATACAGCCAAGGTAGGCACCGTAACGCGCGAGCAGGTAAAAGAAATTGCCGAGCGCAAAATGACCGACTTGTCTGCTCGCGGCATAGACGCCGCCGTGAAAATTATTGAAGGCACTGCACGTTCAATGGGGATAACAATTAAGTGATGAGAAGCAAAACTTATCAGGCTATCAAGCAAAAAGTCCCGGCAGAACCAGTTGATATTTCAACTGCCGTAGCCTTTCTCAAAGAAAATGCTCGTTCCAGCTTTGACGAAACTATTGAAGTACACATTCTTTTAGGTATCAACCCATCTAAATCAGATCAGATGGTGCGAGGAACAGTAAGGCTGCCAGCTGGTGCCGTCAAACAGCAAAGCATCGTTGTCTTCACTGATAATGCCGAATTGCAAAAAGAAATGGCCCAGTCAGGTGCTGTTTCCGGCGGACAGGAATTAATCGATCAGATCGTAAAAGATGGGTCACTGGACGCAGACATTACCATCGCTACGCCAGACATGATGCCGCGCATTGCCAAGGCGGCCAAAATATTAGGACCTAAGGGATTGATGCCCAATCCTAAAACGGGCACCGTGACTCCAAACCCGGCCAGTGTTGTTAAAGCTCTTCAGTCCGGCCAGGTCTCATTTAAGATGGACCAACAAGGCAATATCCATGCTGCCGTAGGCAAAATCAGTTGGGAACAAGACAAAATCATTGCCAACGCCCGAGAGTTTATCAAAGCCGTGACCGGTGCCCGTCCTGCCGCCGCCAAGGGAGAATTCATCCGCACCATCTCACTCACCAGCACCATGAGCCCGGCAATCCGCCTTACGGCATGAGTGGTCTTCTCATCTCATTCGACGGTACCGATTCTTCGGGCAAAGAGACACAATCTCGGCTATTAACCAAGCGCCTGCTGTCTCATGGTCGCCACGTCTATCGCTTCGCCACCCCGGATTATCAAACCAGGTCCGGCCGGGTATTAAAAAAACGCCTGCAGAATAAAATAGGGGACTGGGCCAGCACGCCATGGTTGGAAAAATTAAAATACTTCTCCGCCAACCGCGCCGAACACAGGGAAGAAGTGATTAATGCTTTAAACAAAGGAGACATTATTATTTACGATCGCTATGTTCCCAGCAGTCTTGCTTTTATAGTCATTGAAGCCCTGTCTGAAGACCCTGACCTCGAACGACCAGATATTTACCAGGCAGTTAGAAAAACAGAATATGAGGACAACGGCATGCCCCTGGAAAATATATCAATCTTTCTCGATGTACCGCCTCAAATTTCTACCACCCTGCTTGAAAAGCGCAAAGAAAAACTGAACGACAAAGATGAATACACCGACCACATAAAAGTGCAACAACGCTTGTATAACGAATATGATCTGCTGTGCCAAAGCAACCCCGGCCACTACCTGCGCATAAAATGCGCTATTGGCAATAGCTTGCTCGGCATAAACGACACCGCCGAACTGATCTGGACTGGCCTGCTGGAAAAATTTCCCGCCCTGGCCGACAATAACTAGCTATGCCATTTATTGTCATCGAAGCTCTAGACGCCGGCGGCAGTCAAACACAGACCGACGTTCTGGTTCGCCGCTTGCGCGGCAGGAAATATAATGTCCTGCAACTTCATTTTCCTCATGAAGATCGTGCCACGGGGCGGCTTATCTACGACAAATTTCTTCACCTCAAAAACAAATATCCTTTTTCCAAACGAGAGCAAGCCCTGTTATACATTCAAGATTTTTTTTCCCGCGCCGAAGACATACAAAACCACCTAAACAAAAAGACCGGCCGTCCCGTTGTCGTCAGTGACCGTTTTTACACCAGTACCATTGCCTACCAAACAGCCGGATTAACGGGGAAAAACAGGCAAAAAATGATTAGCTGGATCAAGTGGCTGTGTCTGAAAGGCAAACCAGGCCTAATCAAGCCAGATCTTGTCATTTTTCTGGACACGCCTGTTGAAATTTCACTAAAGCATTTGGCCAACAAAAAGAAAGATTATCACGAAAACAAGCAGAAACTTACCACCTTTCGCACCAGTTATCTAAGAATCGCCAAAGAAGACGGCTGGGTTGTTATCAGCAGCGTCAACGATAGGGGACAGCAACGTTCTATCGAGGATATTCACCACGAAATCTGGCGGCATATTCAGCCGCTTCTTCTGCCCCTTTAAGTGTTGTATAATCATGGAATGAGATACAAAAAACCCACTGGCTTCACCCTGATCGAACTGCTCGTCGTCGTCGCCATCATCGGCGTTCTGGCTGCTTTGGTGCTGGTCGCCCTGGGTAACGCTCGCGAAAAAGCCAAGGATGCTCGTGTTAAATCAGACCTGGGTCAGATACGCTCATTGGCCGAAGTTGCCTGGAAAAATTCCGGAGGATATTCCGACATCGGCTATTGCTTTGGCAGTGGAGGATTTTCATTATGTGGCCAGCGTGTCCTGAAAGAAGCTCAAGTTATCGCCAGCGACTTAAATGAGATGTCTTCACTTTTCTGGGTATATGGACTCTGGGATAAGTTCTGCGCCTCAGCGCGGCTACCCAGTAGCGGAGACTATATTTGTATAGATCAATCCGGGGAGTATAAGCAAAGCGCTGCCTGTTCCGGGCCCCTTGGTCCCTGTGTGCTCTTGTCCGATTCAACAAGCTGGGGGACCACTGGTGGTGGTGTTCCTGAACCAACTGTTTGCGTTCTACCCAGCCCAAACCCCTCTGTCATTCCTACGATCATTCCTCCTCCCCCCGGCGGCGAATTTTGTGTATTTTCTGAGCCCTCACCCTCACCTTAAGCCTGGCTATCTCCCCGAGCTGCCGAAGCCGGCTTCGGCCCGTGCCGTCTCGCTTAAAACCTCCACTTCCTCAATCTTCACCGGCTCAAACTTCTGCAATAAACATTGTACTATCTTGTCGCCCTTCTTCACCTCGTAGGATTCGTCCGTTGTGTTGAGCAACACTACCTTCCACTCTCCGCGGTACCCGCTGTCAACAACTCCCGCCAGCCGGTGAATGCCCTTGCTGCCCAGGCCCGACCGATCCCAAAACAGCGCCACGTATCCTTCTGGAAATTCAACAGCCATGCCTGTGGAAAACATATGTCGCTCACCCGGCTGTAATGTATATGATTCATTCGTATAAATATCTACCCCCGCGTCAGCCGGATTTTCCTTGGTCGGCAGTCTCGCGTCTGGTGAAAGTTTTTTGACTTTGAACAAAATCATAATTTTTCTCTCGCTATAGCCGTCTCGGCAGACGCCATCTGGCTGTGATACTTGGCCCCCGGCTTCTTCGTGTATGGCTGCTCCGCCGGCGAGGACAGGCACTCAAAAATAAGCTGGCAAATCCGCATTCGCGGGTACAACAATATCGGTACCATGCCAATGTTGCGCAACTCCAAAGTCAGCACTCCCCGCCAACCGGCATCAATATGACCAGCCGTGGAATGAATGACTAAACCCAGTCTGCCCAGACTACTGCGTCCGTCTACTCGGGCAGCCAGATTATCAGACCATTCCACCCACTCCAGCGTGGAAGCCAGAACGAATTCGTTAGGGTGAATAATATATGGCTCTTTCCTGGTCACTTTAACCTGCTCCGTCATCCCTTTGGTCGTCCGCTCATCAAAAGGATCAACAAAAGGCTGCTTACGGTGTTTAAAAACCCGAAACTCGCTACCCAGCCTCAAATCCAGACTGGAACTGCCCAGCTGCTTCTTCAAGTCTGGTTTGGGTGTTACTACTATCTGCCCCTCCCGCAAAGCTGCTCTAATGTCCCGATCAGATAAAATCATGATTGTCCTTAATCTCACTATTAGCTAGTCTTCCATTATATGCAACTGGAAGCAGTCATTGGTCTGGAAATCCACGTCCAGCTCAAAACAAAAAGTAAGATGTTTTGCAGTTGTCCCAATATCTTCGGTGATGTTGAGCCCAACTCCGCCATTTGTCCCATTTGTCTGGGCTATCCAGGCACCCTGCCCGTGCCGAATATACAAGCCATTGAGTGGACGCAATTAGCCGGCGCCGCTCTTGGCTGCGATTTAGCCAAGACAAGTAAATTTGATCGCAAAAGTTACTTCTATCCCGACCTGCCCAAGGGCTACCAGATCAGCCAATACGATCAACCCTTTTGCGGGCGTGGCTTATTACTTGATGTTGGCATCACCCGCATCCATTTAGAAGAAGATGCCGCCAAGAATATACACACTCCCAAAGCCAACTACACCCTGGTTGACTACAATCGCGCTGGTACTCCGCTCATGGAAATAGTCACCGAGCCGGACATTAATTCACCCTCACAGGCCAAAGCCTTTCTCCAGGAGCTACAGAGGATTACGCGCACATTAGAAATTTCCGCTGCCGACATGGAAAAAGGACAATTGCGCTGTGATACCAACATTTCCCTGCGGGAACAGGGGAGTAAAAAGCTCAACCCCAAAACGGAGATAAAAAATCTTAACTCATTTCGCAATGTCGAGCGGGCTCTGAAGTACGAAATTAAACGCCAGACAAAACTATTCCAGGACAACAAAATACCAGACCAGCAATCCACTCGCGGGTTCAATGCCGATACCGGCAAAACAACCGAACAACGCAGCAAGGAAGAGGCCGCCGACTATCGCTATTTCCCGGAACCTGATATTCCGCCTTTTGTTTTTACTTCCAAGTATTTAGAACAAATAAAAATTGATCTGCCCGAACTTCCTCACGACAAACGGGAGCGGCTTTTGCGACAGCACGACATATCCCGGCAGCACGCCAGGCTGCTGGCCGACAGCCCTGCCCTGGCCGACTTTTTTGAAAACACCGCATCCGAGTTGCAGCAGCTGGACAACGAACAGACGGATATTGATCCCAAAGACCTAAAGTCATTAGTCAAAACGGCCGCTAACGTTATTTTGCGCTACCGGCCCGGCCGTAAAATCACCCCGGTCAATTTTGCTGAAGTCATCGTCCTGTTACATCAGGGCAGGATGAACAAAAACGCTCTGTCGCCGGTGCTGGCCGAAATGCAAAAAACCGGCGGCGACCCCGATCACATATTACAAAATCTCGGACTTGAACAAGTGAGTAATAAAAATGACTTGGAAAAAATCATTCAGGAAGTCATAAACGAGAACGAAGAAGTTGTCGCTAAAGTTAAGGCCGGCAAAAAATCCGCCCTTCAATTCCTGGTGGGCCAGGTCATGCAGAAAACAAAAGGCAAAGCCAACCCCGGACTTGTCATTAATATTCTGAAAAAACAGATTTCGAATTGGTAAACCATCTGATATCTTTCCGCCTCCGCCACCAGCTCATTTGCCGCCTCGCATAACGCATATTCACTTTTATCATCTCTTCAACTGCCTCCTGTTCCGTCATTTTGTTTTCCAACACAGCTGCCGCTTGTTTGTAGTTCATAGTCTGCAATAAAGATAAATCTTTCCCATATTTTTCCTGCAGTCGCCTCGTTTCATCGATCAGGCCAGCCTCAAGCATTTGTCGGGCCCGCTTCGTTATTCTATCTCGCAATTTATCCCAGCCAGGAAAAAGGCCGACCATCTCCACATCATAACGCGGCTCGCGCTTTTTCCGCTGCTCCGAAAACGGATTCCCTGTTGCCTCGATAACTTCCAGCGCCCTTATTATCCGTCGCTTATTACCCGGTTCAATAAAAATTTTAGCCGCCGGATCCTTTCTTAACAACTCCTCGTACAATTCATCAGCCGGCTTTTTTTCCAGCTTCCGCCGCAGTTGCTTATTCGGCCCCACCGCCGGAATATCATAGTTATCCACCACGCTGTCTATGTACAACATAGTGCCGCCCACTAGCAGGGGGGTCATATTCCGGGCGATGACGTCATCAATCATGGCAAATGCCTCTCGCTGCCATTCCGCCAGTGTTATCAGGTTATCCGGCTCGCGCATATCAAAACCATAATGTTCAACGCCGTCCGCACTTGAATTATTTAATTCTGGCTTGGCTGTCCCAATATTCATTCCCTTGTACAACTGACGCGAATCCGCCGAAATAACCGCCCCATTCCTCTCTTTAGCCAGTTTAATACCCAAATCAGTTTTTCCCGAGGCCGTTGGCCCTAAAATTACAATCATAGGGTATAATCATATATAATATGCCGAAAATAAAAATCGTATCCATCTTCGTAGGCTTGGCTATTATTGCCGCCGTGATCGGGGATGTCATTGAAGTTAAAATAAACCCGGAAAACTTTTCCAGCATTCCAGACAAGGCATCCTCATTATTTAAAGATAAAAGCGCCCTGGAGAAAGGCCGCACCTACGCCGTGCGCCTAAAACGCAAGGGCGAGCAGTTTGTAATTCAGGATAAAGAAAAACGTCTCGAAATATCCCTTCTGTATGTATCAAATGACGCTACCCGCTTAAGAGAACTTCTCAACGATCCCAAGAGCAAACCGGAAACTTTTCTACCTCAAGCTGAATTGCTAATAGACAGCCTGGAACAAGTACGCACTCGTGCCGAAGAAGCGCCCGTCGAAGTTGTCGCCAGCCTTAAGCAGAAATCAGAAGAATCATTTAAACTGGCCCAGCAAACCCTGGGCCAGCTTCAGGAACTGCACAAGGAATATGACAACGTGCAAAGGGAATTTGTCCGTCTTACCGAGTCCCTGGAAAAACAAATTGGTGATCTCAAGCTGGAAGAAGAAGAATCCGTCGCCGGCACCAAAGACGAATCCGAACCCGAAGTCTCAAAAATCCCCCTCAAGTTCTAACTTTTCTTGTCAATCTTTTGGGCAATATCCTTTATAGCCTTGTCCAAAGCTACCGAACCCTTATCGCCGTCTCTGTCTCGCACCGACACCTCGCTTTTTTCCACCTCTTTTTTTCCCACAATCAACATTACCGGCACTTTCATAATTTCCGCCTCACGAATCTTTTTTCCTATACTTTCACTTCGCTCATCAACTTCTGCCCGAATATTATTCTTCTTTAAATCCTCTAATATCCTGTACGCGTATTCATTTTGATCATCAGAAATGGGCAGTACTACAGCTTGAGTAGGGGACAGCCACAGCGGCAGCGCGCCGGCGTAATGCTCCAGCAATATGGCCATAAATCTCTCCAAAGCCCCCATCACCGCCCGGTGAATCATCACCGGCGTCTGTTCTTTACCGTCGGCATCCGTAAATGTAAGACTAAAGCGAGTCGGCATATTGAAATCAAGCTGTATTGTCGCCAGCTGCCACTCGCGTTTTAAGGCGTCCGTCGCTATGAAATCAATTTTTGGTCCGTAGAAGGCCGCTTCGCCCTCTTGCTCTATAACATTCATCTTGCGCTTTTTAATCAATTTTCTTAAAACACTCTCCGATCGTTGCCAGACTTTATCATCTCCCAGGTATTTTTGCGGCTGATTAGGGTCGCGCAGTGACAAGCGCGGCGCCAGCTTAAAATCAAATACTTTATAAAACTGGTCGAAAATATCCAGCACGCCGTCCACCTCTTGTTCGATCTGGCCTGGTCGGCAAAAGACATGCGCATCGTCCTGTGTAATGGCTCGTACCCTCGTCAGTCCCTGCAACTCTCCCGCTTGCTCATCGCGATAGACCGTCGTCACCTCCGAGTAGCGCAGCGGCAAATCCTTATAACTTCGCCTGCGCGCCGCATAAATTTGCGTGTGGTGCGGACAATTCATTGGCTTCAACACAAAATCATCGCCGCTCTTGCTTTTAACATGGAATAAATCTTCATGAAATTTGTCCCAGTGGCCGGATTTTTCATATAGCGCCCTTTTCGTAATATGCGGTATAAACACCGGCTGATAACCAAATGGTTCCTGGATTGATTGCAAAAAATCTTCAAGTTCGTACCCAATTATCGTTCCCCGCGGCGTAAACAACGGCAGCCCGGCCCCCACCAGGGGAGAGAATGTAAACAAATCCAGCTTTTTCCCCAACTTGCGATGATCTCTCTTTTTCGCCTCTGTCAATAATTCTAAATACTCGTCCAGTTCTTTTTTAGTCGGTGCCTGCACGCCGAATATGCGTTGCAACTGCGGCTTTTTCTCATCGCCTCGCCAGTACACTCCCGATAAGTGCGTCAATTTAAAATGCCCGATATCACCCGTCGACTTAGCATGATCACCCTCACACAACGTGACAAAGAATCCTTCACCCATGTCTGACACGCCGACTTTGTCTCCTTTAATTTCGTCAATTAGCCCCAGCTTAAAAGAATCGTTTTTAAACAACTCTCGCGCTTCGTCCTTTCTCACCTCCCGTTGCTTAATCGGCAAGTCCATCTTCTTTATCTCCTCCATCTTTTTCTGCAGCGTCGGCAAATCCTCCGCTGTCCAATTATCGTCCACGTCAATATCATGGAAAAATCCAGTTTCCGTACATGGCCCTACTCCCAACCGCGTTTCCGGTTTCAACTGCTGCGAAGCCGCTGCCAGCACATGCGCCGCCGTATGGCGCATCGCCTCCAGTTTATTCTTGCTAATCTCTTCAGACATACACTAACCGTATCTTAGCACATTACCGGTTACTGATTACTAGTTGCTGAAATTTCTACCGCTCCCTTTCTAGCCGGCACTGTCCGCACCCAGAAAGGGGAAAAATTCACTTTAACTTCACCAATCCCCGTTTGTCGCTGTAACACTTCTCTAACTTCACTCTCACCCAAGCCGGCCAGGTTTTCACCACCAAACACCGCTGACCCTATTTTACTGGCAAAAGAGCCCGTTAACGTTCCCAGTACCACTGCCTCACCACGCTCAAAGTCGCTGCGCTGAATTACAACCTTAAAAGAATCGGGCGCAAAAGCAATAAATTCCTCTTCTGCTCCGGCCGATTGGCGCAAAGTAAGCAAAGTCAAGCTTAAAAGATCATTTTCATCCACCAGGAAAGCGCGGGCTGCCATAGAAGTTGTCACCGTAAATTGACTGGCCCGGCTGCCGGTCTCCACCGACGCCTCGGTAACCTCATCACTATACAAAACAAGATCATCTCTAATGTGCGCCCCGCCCGCTGCCACCGTTAACTCTCCTGCCAGGCGACTCCGGGCGCCTGCCAGTATCTTCTCTTTTGCTTGCTCTAACTCCGCCTCCGTCAACGGGGTCTCTGCCGCCATTCCTCCGCCAAAAGGCACCGAACTTTCTCCATAAACGCGGCTTTGCAAACTGGCCGGTAATTTATCAACCAGCCATCGACCTGCCGCAACGTTACCCGTCTCACCTTTTTCCCTGGCTGTTACCGTTACTTTTATTTCTCCTTGTGGTGGTATGACAACGGCTGCATCGGTCAAAAAGAAAACACCGCTTTCCTCATGCCGCAAATGCGTTTTTGGCAGCAGACGTTGTTCATCTTCCTGACTGTTAAACAAGATCACCTCTCCGCGCGCAAAGTCCTCAAATTTATTTGTGGTAGATTGTTCAAACAACTGACTCTCTTTTACCTCTCTGTGCACCACCTTAGTTGGTAAAATGAAGTGCACAAAATCAGGTTCATTCGCTGAACTGGATAAAATAATTTCCTGGTCTATTGTTCGGCTCTTAACCAGGGGGCTTACTGTGATGTGCGCTTGTGGCAAATAAACATAAGCCAAACCCATGACAATAATGGCCGAAATCAATACGGCCAAAAACAAAATAGAACGACGCGGAACGATAATCTGCATAGACTATCTGTAATCCAATGCCTGTTGACCCACTATCTCCTCCAACAAGTCTGCCACCGCTGTATCCCGCGGTAAGCAAAAATTAGTTGCTATTGTATCAAAGCCACCGTTGCGTTGAACTTGCAGTTCAACTAACATGTTGCCCTCTTTTCCTTTATTATATTCTGTCAGCACTTGACGCAATTTATGCAAAGCGTCCTTTGGCAAAGTATTTTGCAGGCGAATAACCATCCGCCGGGCAGATTCAGAAGAAGGCTTGGCCGGTTGATAACCATTTTTTAACGGTGGCAAGGATTTAACCGTCGCTGCCAACGATGTGGCTTCAATTACCCAAACGGCATCCGCCAGCACCTTTACTTCGCCTTCCTTATCTGATATTTTTCCTTCGACCAGAACCTTAACACCGTCTACCCACAAATCCTCTGTTTTTTCCAGCAGCGTCGGGAAAACCAGCACCTCAACCTTGCCAGCCATATCCTCCAGTTGTACAAACATCATTTGCTGCTGACGCTTAGTGGTAATTCTTGTTATGCGGGTAATAATGCCAGCCACCCTGACCCTTGCCGCTTCTCCTGCTGTGGACAATACAGTAAGCTCCGCCAGCGGGGTGGCCACGTCCTGCAGATCACCAGCCAGATTTTTTAAAGGGTGATCAGATATATACAATCCCAGTAGCTCTTTTTCCCAGGCCAGACATTCATCCTGACTTGCCGCTGGCACCTCATCAAGCGAAATTCTAGGCGGGGACAATGGCGTGCTGGAGTTACCAAACAAACCTTGCTGGCCAGCATCAATTTTTCGGTGCAGGGAACGGTTAAAATTCAATAACTTTTCCAGATTTTCCAATAAATAATTACGTTCCGCCAGACAATCAAAGGCACCGGCCCGGATTAAGCTTTCCACTGATTTGCGATTAAAGTCTTTTGAATTTGCCCGACGGAACACATCCAACAAATCCGTATACTTTCCATTCTCCTCCCGCTCTTCCACTAAAGCCGTCACTACGCCTTCGCCGACATTCTTTATCGCCCCCAGTCCAAATCTAATAACTTCTTCCCCGTCCACCGTCACCACCGTAAAATTATGATCACTTTCGTTAACATCAGGGGGCAGTACCTTCAAATTTAAACTTAAAGCCTCGGCCACCTCAATAGCTTGCCGGTCTACGTTGCCTTCGTCGCTGGTCAACAGCGCTGCCATAAATTCGGCCGGGTGCTTAGCTTTCAAATATGCCGTTTGATACGCAATCATGGCATAACAAGCCGCGTGAGCTCGATTAAATCCATAACGTGCAAATGGCTCAATAAAGTCCCACACTCTTACTGCAGTTTTTTTATCTATTTTTTTATTACTCGCCGCTCCGTGTACGAATTTTTCCCGTTGTTCTGCCAAAAGTTTTTTTATTTTCTTTCCCACTGCCTTGCGCAAAATATCTGCCTCGCCATACGTAAAACCGGCAAACTCTCTCGCTATCTGCAGTACCTGGTCCTGCGTGACAATTACGCCGTAGGTCTTTTCCAGGATTGGTTTCAAGATTGGATGTAAGTAAGTAATATCCCGGCGCCCGTGTTTGGCTGCCACAAAATCCGGAATAGAATCCATCGGCCCAGGCCGGTACAAGGCTACCATCGAGATAATGTCCTCAAACTCCGTCGGCTTAAGCTCTTTGAGCCAGCGCTTCATGCCAGCCGATTCCAATTGAAATACTCCCGTGGTTTTTCCTTCCTTCAGTAATTGATAGGTTGCTTCATCATCCAAGGGCAAGTTATTAATATCAATTTTCTTGTCATGTCTGGCTCTAATTCTATCTATTGTATCTTGGATAATAGTCAAGTTCTTCAGTCCCAGAAAATCCATCTTCAGCAAACCCAGGGCTTCCACGTCGTTCATTGCGTATTGAGTAACCACGACGTCCCCTTGGTCTTTACTGGTGCTGGCCAATTGCAATGGCACATGTTTTATCAATGGCTCCTCCGTGATTACCACTCCAGCGGCATGAGTAGAAGCATGACGGCACACTCCTTCCAATTTTCGTGCTGTATCAATTAAGCGTTTGGCTTGGGGATCTTCGTCATACATTTCGCGCAACTCTCCCGACTGATCCAATGCTTGCTCGAAGGTCAGAAAAGGAGGAACAGACTTGGCCACCCGGTCGCAAAATACATAAGGGAAGCCCAGCGCGCGACCCGCGTCGCGCACCGCCGCCCGCGCCGCCATAGTCCCGAATGTAATAATTTGGGCTACGTGCTGGTTACCATACTTTTCCCGTACATAATCTATTACTTCGTCCCGGCGATCATCAGCAAAATCAAGGTCGATATCAGGCATAGACACACGTTCCGGGTTCAAGAAGCGCTCGAACAATAAATTGTAATGCAGAGGATCTAAGCCAGTAATATTTGTCAGATACGATACTATGCTACCTGCGGCACTGCCTCGACCCGGACCCACTAGAATGCCGCGCTTCTTGGCCTCATTGACAAAATCAGCCACGATTAGAAAGTACGAAGCAAAGCCTGTTTTGGTTATTACGCCTAGTTCATAATCAAGGCGTCGCTGCGCCGCCTGGCGTTGGTCGTCCTTTTGATAGCACTCCAGCAGACGTTGTTCGCACATTCCTCGCAGGGCATTGTTGGCACTTATCCCCCTGGGCAGGGGATAATGCGGCAACTTACTTGAGCCGAACTCAAGGTTCACCTGGCACATGGCAGAAATTTTTTGAGTATTCTCAATGGCCGACGGGTGCCCTTTCCATATTTCCCGCATCTCTTTCGGAGATTTTAAGGAAAAATCTTCTCCCAGCATGCACATGCGGTCTTTGTCCTGTACTACCTTGCCTGTTTGTACACACAACAGTACATCCTGGGCTTCAGCATCATCGGCATGTATATAGTGTGTGTCCGCCGTGGCTACCAGCCCCAGCTTATATTTTTTGCTGAAGTCAATCAGTGCCTCGTTCACTACTTTTTGCTCGTTAATCGTTACATGACTTTGTACCTCCAGGTAAAAGCGCTCCCGACCAAACACGTCCAAATGCCAGCGTATTAATTGATCTGCCTCATCACGTCGGTGTTCCGCAATAGCTCTGGCAATATCGCCATTCAAGCAGCCGGACAACACTATCAAACCCTCCCCATGTTCAGACAAAAGGTCATAATCAATCCTGGGTTTATAGTAATAGCCCTCCAGATGCGCCGCCGTCGTCAGGTTAATCAGGTTCTGGTAGCCTTCGTTGTTCTGTGCCAGTAAAGTTAAGTGGCGCGCGCTCGCATCAACTCTGCCTCGCTTAAGCTTATGCCCTTCCGGCGCTAAATACGCCTCCATTCCAATAATCGGCTTAATATCCATATTTTGTGCCGTACGTACAAAGTCGATTACCCCATACATAACCCCGTGATCCGTTAAAGCTAAACTGTCCATACCCAGCTCCTTAACCCGTTCTAACAACAGTTCAATCTTGCCCAGTCCGTCCAGCAGGGAATAATGGGAATGAACGTGAAGATGAGTAAAATCTGACATAAAACCTTAGCCCACCATTATACACCACAAAAATTACTAGTTACTAGTTACTAGTTACGGGTTACAATATATTCATGTTGAGCCTACGCCGCACCGTGAAAAAGACCACTTATGCGCTAGTCTTTCTGAGCATTATTTTTGTTGTCCTGGCTGTCTTTATTGTCCCCAGACTGCCGTTTTTACATAGATCCACCGGACCAGGCCAATTGGTTCAACCTGAGTCTGTTGTCATAGAAAGCATAGACACTGTGTCTCACGACGACAGTGTAGATATAGTGGCCCGCGTGCGTAACCCTAATCCCCGCGCCGGCATCCCGGAATATACTATAATCTTTGTCTTGTATGACGAAGCAGGCCGTGAGCTTAATCGTATAAAAGAAACAACTTACCTTTTACCCGGCAGCCTTAATTATCTGGCTCAGCTCGAAATCGTTACTTCTTCTCCTGTAGCGCGTGTAGCCATTGAAACCCCGGAGCAGCCTGTTTTTGCTGCTGTACCTGTTTCAATTTCCCCACCCACTTTCAACTCCTTCCTGCGCGGCCGGACTACTCGCCCTCTAGGTGACAAACAGGTTGAAATACAAAAAGGCATTGTTACCAATACCGGCGCGCTTAGCTGGCGTCATGTTGACATCACCGGCGTGGCCTTTGACGCTGAAGATAAAGTAGTTGGCATTGGTAAAACGTTTATTGGCGAATTCAATGTCGGGCAGCAGCGCGAATTCACTATCGAGTGGCCAGCTCCAACTACGCCCACCCAGCGTGTCATTGTGTTGCCTGCCACCAATGTCTTTAAGGAGGACAACATTTTAAATGTGACTGGCGACCCCGGCCTGCTGAGGTAATATGCGTTTTAGAGAAATTGTTATTTCCTTTGACTGGATTTTAACTGGTGCTGCTTTTCTTTTGGTTGTTTTTGGGCTAACTATGCTACTCAGTACCGGGCCAGATGATCAGCTTTTATCACCCCGTTTCTTACGCCAACTAGCATCTTTTTGCCTTGGCATTATTGCTTACGTCGTTATTAGTATATTCCCTTATCACTTTCTTCGCCGTTACGCCGTCATCATTTATGCAGTGGGGCTGGCGGGTTTGATTATTGTTTCCCAAACTGGACTCGTCATTCGCGGCACCACCTCCAGACTTGAATTTATGGGTATGCAAATGCAGCCATCAGAGTTCATGAAAATCGCTCTAATTATTATTCTGGCCTGGTTGTTTGCCCGGCGCTATCCTACCAATCCGACTACGCTGGTTAGCAGCGCGCTGCTAGCTGGTTTGACTGTATTACTAATAGCCCTTGAGCCCGATATTGGCGTGGCTACTCTTATGATCCTTGTCTGGGCCGCTATTGTTGTCTTTGTCGGTACTTCCTGGCGCATTATCGCTTTACTGGGACTATTCGGCTTTTTCGGCTTTCTAGCCGCCTGGCAATGGCTTTTCGCTGCCTATCAAAAAGCTCGACTCATTATTTTTCTCGATCCAGCCAGTGATCCCTTAGGCGCTGGTTATAATGTTGTTCAGTCAATTGTTGCACTAGGATCCGGACATTTTTTCGGCCGTGGTTTAGGCCACGGCCCACAGTCACAACTTAAATTTCTTCCTGAGCAGCATACCGATTTTATACTGGCCAGCATTGGCGAGGAGCTCGGCTTCGTCGGCGTCGCTCTGGTTGTGGTTCTTTATGTCCTTCTCTTAAGGCGGATAATACAAATAGCTCGCATAACTCGCGATCCATTTGGCCAATACCTGGCCGTGGGAGTTTTTTCTCTTCTCCTGCTTAGTTTTTTTGTTAGTGCCGGTATGAATATGGGATTACTTCCAGTCACCGGTATTCCACTACCTCTGTTAAGTTACGGAGGATCAAACCTTATTAGCACCATTATTCTATTAGCCATTGTTCAGTCAGTGCATTTATACAACAAGTGGGTGCGCCAACCTCCCGAAGAGATTGCACATTTTTAGTGTTCAAAACCGTGTTTGACAATTTTATTATTTCGAGTTACCATACAAAGTATCATGGTGTTCGATGAAAGCATGCATTTGGTCACTCGCTGCCCCTTCTGCAGCGCCGAGTATGATCTCGACGGTGCCCAGGTTATTGGTGAAGAGAATGAAGCCACTATGGTTTATATTACCTGTTCCGAATGTGAAAGTTCTATTATTGCTATTGTTGCTATGTCTGGTCTTGGCATCGTAAGTCTGGGACTCGTCACCGACATGACTATAGAAGATACAAAACACTTTATGGGTGGAGAGGACATTTCCAGCGACGAATTTCTGGCCATATATGAACTCCTGGAAAAAAATCAGCGCAAGGCCGTAAAAGAATTGACTAAATCCAAGAAGTAACTTACGGTATACGCCATAGATTATGGCGCAACAGTTTCAACTGAAAGTTACCGCTCGTCAGGGTAAATCAAATGCTCTACGTAACCAGGACATCGTCCCGGCTGTGTTGTATGGCCATGGCATCAAAAGCCAGGCTCTCCAGGTAGAACGAAAGGCTTTTACCAAAGTTCTGAAAGAAGCCGGCCACACATCACTCATTAACCTATCGCTTGGCACCACCAAGCACACCGTTCTGGTTCGCGAAGTACAGGTTCACCCCGTTAAAAGCAAGCTGCTCCATGTTGATTTTTATCAGGTACGCTTGGACGAAAAAATTACTGCTCACGTGCCTTTGAACTTCGTCGGCGAATCTCCTGCCGTTAAAGATCAAGGCGGAGTGCTGGTGCGCAATCTGGACGAGCTTGAACTGGAAGCTCTGCCCCAGGACCTGCCTCACGACATAAAAATAGATATTTCTGTTCTCAAAGCTTTCGAAGAGCCTATTCGTGTCGCCGATCTTAAGCTGCCTATGGGAGTAGAGCTACTACACGAACCAGAAGAAGTAATTGCTCTCGTCCAGCCGCCTCGCACCGAAGAAGAGCTGGAAGCCGAATTGGCCGAAGAGGTAACAGAAGACGTTCAAGGTGTCGAAGGTGTCAAAGAAGAAGAGGCTGGCGAAGGCGAAGAAACAGAAGAAGGAGAAGAAACTAAAAAAGCCTCGTCAGACCAAGCCACAGGCAAGCAAGAATCCGCCACTCAAGACAAAAAATAACACAGTCCCTTACAAAATAAGGAGTATCTATCAATGATCAAGTTCATCCTGGAAATACCAGAAGAGGTCGTTGCTAAAATGGAACAGTTTCGTGTCTCCTGCGAGGTGCCATCCATAGAGGATTTAATAACTAATCCTCTCCAAATCTTTGTTCCCAAAAGAGAGTTAATAGAAAAAATACGTTGTATACGTGACGACACCCCATTCTAACGCAGCGTATTCTTTTTTATCCACAGGCCGAGCTTGACGTCCATCCCGACGCCGGAGTACGCTCTCCATAATTTGCTTGTACCTCTTTGCACCTTACCAATTCTACCTAAGGAAGGAGTAGTCTAATGTCTACTAGTATAGTGCCTGCTGCCCTGTCCGTCCTGCCGCCCGAACTGCAAGGCCGGAAAATCATTCTTGTCGAAGTTTGTTTAGGCTGTCGCACGCGCAAAGTATACTTCGAGGGACATCAGCCGAACATGAGACCCACTAATTTGGTATCGTCGTGGAAAATTCCCCCCGAAGTTGACGAAAAGTTCAGGGAATACATCCAAACGTGGAATTGTCTAGTCTGTAAAGACAACAGAAGATTCGACGACTGGCCAGAAGACCCGCCGCACTAAAAAATTTTGTCTGCTTTCTTCCTCCCAAGAGTTATTTGAGCGAGCGGGCAAAAAAATTTTACCCAAATTTTTTTGCCCGCTTCCCCTCGCTCCTTTTCTTTTTTAAGTGTAAAAATTAATTTTGCCGCCCATGCCTTCCACTATCGCCGGAATGCCGCTGGCTTTTATTTGCCTGATAAAATACTGTCCATCCTTGCCGCCATTCAGCGCCAGTGCCGGCTCAAACGGTAATATTTCTTTTGTCGGGACGTACGGCGGGTTACTCACTATCAAATCTATCTTTATATTTTTTAGAGCTTCCATCATATCTCCTCGAATAAATTCAATTTTATCGGCCACGCCATGCAATTCGGCATTCTCTTTTGCTATTTTTAATGCTGCGTCGGATATGTCAGTCGCAAGCAATTGAAAATTGAAAATTGAAAATTGAAAATTGGCGAGCTCCAAAGCGAGCGTAATTATGACGCAGCCGCTGCCTGTTCCCACGTCGGCGACAACCATTCCTTTATGTAATTTTGCCAACACGGCATCAACCAGGTTTTCGGTAGAAGGGCGGGGGATTAGGACATCTTTATTTACCAAAAATTTGCGTCCATAAAACTCCCAATAACCCAGAATATACGCCAGTGGCTCCCCGGTGTTTCTTCGTTTAACCAATTCCGCATATTGTCTCTCTTCTTCAGGGTTTAATTTATTCTCCCCATGTATCTGCAACCAGCTCGACTCATCTCGACCCAGCACATGCAACATCAGCCACGTCGCATCCAATTCAGGCGCATCGGAGACTTGAGCAAGCTGTAGTCGCGCCCTTTGGATTTGGGATTTGATTGAACATTTGGATTTTGGCATTTGGGCTTTATTCTTTCTTATTCTCTTTGAGATCATTAAAAATATTATCAAAGTTCCCTTCCATAACTTTCGAAATATTACTCCAGGACTTCTTTATTCTGTGATCAGTTATCCGATCCTGCGGGTAGTTGTAAGTTCGAATTTTTTCCGACCTGTCACCCGTACCCACTTGAGCCTTTCGCTCACTGGCTTCCTCGCTATGTCTCGCTCGTTCCTGCGCGTCCAATAACCGTGTCCGCAGTACACTCATAGCCTTGGACCTATTTTTGTGCTGGCTTCTCTCGTCCTGTACCGCCACCACAGTATTGGTGGGCAAGTGCGTGATACGCACGGCTGAACTGGTCTTGTTTACATGCTGGCCGCCCGCGCCGCTGGCGCGGTAAGTATCAATACGCAAATCCTCTGGTCGCACTTCAATATCTACTTCCTTCGCCTGCGGTAACACTGCCACCGTCACCGTGGAAGTGTGAATACGTCCCATCTTTTCTGTCTCTGGCACCCGCTGCACCCGTTGTACACCCCTCTCAAACTTCAGGACCTCGAAAGGGCCTGAAGTTTGCCCCGCGAAGCCTTGGCGAAGTGGGGCAGCGTTTACTTCCGCCACGATCTCCTTATAGCCGCCTTGCTCGCTGGCAGTCGAGCTAATAGTGTGCACTTGCCAGCCTCTGATTTCAGCATATCGGCTATATGCTCTAAATAATTCAGCGGCGAATAATGCCGCCTCTTCTCCGCCAGCTCCAGCCCGTATTTCCAGCATCACGTCACGTGCGTCACGCGGATCTCTCGGGGTCAAGGTTATCTCAATTTGTTCATTGAGTCTGGCCATCTCCAACTCCAGCCGTTCTTTATCCTGCCATGCCAGATCTTGCAGCTCTGCCTGCTCCGACTTTACCAGTTCAGCAAGCTCGTCCAATTCTTTCAATACCACCTCACGCTTCTCCACTAACAAAAACAGTTCTTTTTTTTGGCGATGCTCGTTCGCCAGCTCTCGCATTCGAGCCGGTTGCCTAGCTACTGCCGGATCAGCCATCTGCTGCGCCAGCTGGTCCAGCTCCTGTTCCAGTTGTTTAGCGCTCGGCAACTTCATCAGCTAAAGCTTCACGGTAGTATCCTTCCTGGTTTTTTTTCGCTCTTTCTTTATCTTCTTATTTTTATCAGCCTTCTCGGCTTGAGACAAGCGTTTTTTGAACTTGTCTATTCTTCCTGCTACGTCAGCCAGTTTTTGCTTGCCTGTGTAAAAAGGATGACAACTGGAGCACACTTCAACTTCCAGCTTCTCTTCCGTTGAGCCGACTTCAAACTTAACGCCGCAGGAACACGCTGCTTTTGCCTTTTTGTGGTATTTAGGATGTATTTTTGCTTTCATGCCTGCTGATTATAGTAAATAGAGTTGTTTTTTACAAGTAGTTAGGTTATGGTATGCCTCATTATGGCCACTAATACACCAGTTCAAATTCCCAAGCTAATAGACATGCTGGAAGCCGGGGTTCACTTCGGTCACGAACGCAGTAAGAAAAACCCTCGTATGGACAGCTATGTCTTCATGCTTCGCAACCGCATGGCCATTATTGACCTGGAAAAAACCCACACCGCCCTGGCCAGAGCGGTAGAATTTGTTCATCAAGTCAGCAAGGATGCTAATAAAGAAATTCTCTTTGTCGGCACCAAGCGCCAGGCCCGTGACATTGTCCGCAAGTACGCTGAAAGCGTGGGCCAGCCCTATGTTACTCAGCGCTGGCTTGGCGGCACGCTCACTAATTTTTCTACCGTCCTCAAAAGCATCGAAAAACTGGATGAGCTCAAGGGCATGACCGAAACACCGGCCATGGAAAAAATGACCAAAAAAGAACGCTCTGTCCATGCCAAGGAAATCGAACGCCTGGAGGAGGTTCTTGAAGGAATAAAAAATCTGCGCAAGCTGCCAGCCGTCGTTATCGTCGTTGGCGCTCATGATGAAAAACTAGCCGTGCGTGAAGCTAAACGTGTGGGTATTCCGATTGTTGGTATTACCGACACCAACACCGACCCTGAACTGCTCGATTATCCCATTCCGGCCAATGACGACGCCATTCGTTCCATAGATCTTATTGTCGGTACGTTAACTAAAGCTATCCTTAAAAATCGCCCATCAAAATGATTAGACCAAAACAAGTTAAGGAATTAAGAAACCGCACCGGCTGCGGCATTGTTGACTGCCAGAAAGCCTTGCAGGAAACCAACGGCGACATTGAACAGGCTATTGTTGTCCTGCGAAAAAAGGGCATAGCCGGCGCTGCCAAAAAAGCCGAGCGTGATACCCGCGAAGGAACAATCGCCTCCTATACTCACGGCAACGGTAAAATTGCCGTTTTGGTCACACTCTTGTGTGAAACAGACTTTGTTGCCCGCAACAGTAAATTTCAGGAGTTAGCTCATAGTATTGCCCTGCACATTGCCGCCATGGACCCGGTGGCCGTTAGCCCCGATGACATTTCTGAACAAGCTATCGCCGAAGAACAAGCCATCGCCGAAGAACAAGCCAGAGAGTCGGGCAAACCGAAGGAGATTCAAATCAAAATGGTTGCCGGCAAACTCAATAAGTTCCGCTCCGAAAGAGCCTTGCTTACCCAGCCCTTCGTCAAAGATCCTAATAAAACTGTTGCAGATCTAATCAAAGAGGCTATTCAGGAACTTGGCGAAAATATCAGTATCGGCGAATTCACTCGTATAGCCATATAGGGGAAAAATTGTTAATAAGTCGCGCTTAAACCTCTTGGCGGAGCAGTTCACTCTTGATAAGATGACAGTGAACAAGTGCGCATGCTATACAATGTCCTTCCTCCTCTGGTATTCTTCGCCTCCCTCGGAGGGACTATTTACGTTGTTTCTCGAGTAGTGACCAGGTTGCATCGGCAAAATCTCGCCGCCGCCGTCCGCACCACCAGTACTCGCGACTTCGCCGTGTTACTTGGACCGAGTCAAAAAAGTGTTCACGTAATAAAAAATCGGTTATCTGTTGCTGGACACTCGCTCCAGCAGCTGCTACTTCAAATTAAAGAAAAAATAGCTGCCCTGCGCAATCTTCCCACTATCAAGCCACCCACCAAATACCTGGCCAAAATTCGCCGCACACTCAATAAAGCTAAAGAGAAAGCCGGCCAGGTGAAGATTAGCCAGAAAATTACATCAAAAGAAACCAGGCCGGTCTTACGCATGATAGAAAAACCGGTCTCTGCCAAGCCCGTCTCCTCCCCGCCGGTGAGCCTGACACCAAGCGCCAAACCCACCCTGGCCAAAAAGATTTTTTTCAAAAAACCAAAAGCTACTTCTCTCGATACAGCCCGCCAGCAGCTAAGCGCTTGTCGTTACCAAAGCGCCGAAAAAACACTGGTTCCATTTCTGGCTAAGCATCCCAGGAACACGCACGCCTACATGCTGCTGGGCAAAGCCGCTCTGGGCCGCCATAACTGGAGTGAAGCCTCTGAAGTGTTTGAGCAAGTAGTTAGCCTTAAGCCAAACACCAAGGGGTGTTATGCCGCTCTGGGCTACGCCAACTACAAGGCCGGTAGGCTAACCAAAGCCATGGAAGCACTCAAAAAGGCTCACGACGCCGACCCGAGCAACGTCGTCATTATTAAACGACTACTATCTATTGCTCGCCGCATGGACAACCTGCCTCTGCAACATTCCCTTACAGCTCAACTTGCCGAGCTGAAGACTTCCGCCAGGCAGTAATCAAACCAATCAGCCCCATCAGCACGGCCAGCCCCGCGGCCATGATCACATAGCCTTTTACCCCCGTGGCCGCAGTTGGTGATACATCAAGAGCCTCATCCTTCGCTTCATTCACTACGCTCACATCCGTCACCCCGGCCGTTATCTCCGCTTCCGGCGCGTCCGTTGCTTCCATTGCTTGTGGCTCTTCAGGATTTATGGCAATTTTTGCTTGCGGCAAGCCCCCGCCGGAAGTAAACAAGTACAAAAGCATACCTGCAAACAACATGGCTAAAACAACGATGGTCAGTACTATTGAACGTTTCTCAATCATAACCGCTGAACATACAACACAACCCCTTATCTTGTCAACTGCCGTACGGTTTTTAGGGTTAATGGGGTCAGTTAATGGGTCAGTTAATGGGGCAGTTAATGGGGTCAGCCACCATTATTTGTAATCCTTAAAATGTCCACCCTTATATTATCACGTCGAACCGCTAAAGATAGCATAATAGACCAATTGTTTGGAGAAGTTAGGACGCTGGCGGCGATATTTCAGCCCGCGTAGCTTTACTTACAACCCCAGCAGGTAGGAAGAGTTTGAAACCATCTTATCGCCCTTTCTTCAACTCCGTTTTTAGCTTTAGGTGGACTTGTTGGATTTTGTACAACCTACTAAGTGCGCGCGGGTCAAGTTTCCCCTTACTGCTTTTTGCGAATGAGGCTGAGACTAAATCAATTGAGCAAAGAATGCCATCTGTTATAGCCCACATAGATCGCTTTATTGCGTAACTATCCTCCGCGTCGAAAAACAAAGAACCAGAAATCTTCTCAGCTGAGCGTACAGCAGAAATCACGTTAGGAATATTTACATGGGCATATATCTTGTTTATATATTTTGTTTTTAGCTCCTCGATACGCGAAGAGTGGGTTGGAAAACTTTCTTCAATCCAAGCATGTGCTTTTTTTCTGATATTCTTCGATTCTTTAAGATTCATAAATTTCTCCACTATAGATTGGGCGGTACCTGGTTTAGACAACTGCGACATTTGGTCGTCAAAAAGCGAATACGCTGAAAGCACTGCGGCTTCAAGCATAAACCTAAAACATAGCGCTGATTGCGCCGCATGTTTTCTCGCAGCCGACAACAAAGCAAGGGAAGCATACTGATTCATTGCCACCAGGAGAAACATTGAGACCAGAGCCTCTCGCTCATATTTCACTGAAAAGGTTTGAATCGCCATAACACTTTTCTCAGCATTCTCCCAATAAGCTCCATACTTTTCAGGTGCAGCTTCGACTAGCTTATGCTCGTGCGCAGATATTGCGTTCAGGGTATCAAGCTTGATTTCTACGTGATCTTCAATAGACATTAACCTTATTAAGTCTAGCAGTTAGAAAACATCCTAGGCAATGATAATAACGACACGGGTTAGATGGATTGCTTGTAAGGCGAACCCAAACAGCGGCTTATAGCCCGGCTGTGCTTGTAATCGTTGCAACTTGATCAAGCGACTGCTACCGTAATGTCATGAAATCTAATTGGAGACGTATTGTAGGGTTGCCAATGGTGGTACTTGGAGGCTTGGGGATTGTTGGGTGTGTTATTGGTGCCTTCGAAAGTGATTCAGGGAGTATCTTCGGTGCATTGATTTATTTATTGATCGTGATAAATGGCATCTATCTTTGGCGTAAAGGAACTAATCAAATGAAAGAGGACGCCAAAAACAGTTAAGAGGATAGTGGTAACGATTTAACACTTGGTGTCAAAACTATTAAAACTATGAAGCTGCTTGTGAGGCGGCGATAGGAAAGTTTATGTTACCAGATAAGAGATTGTTGGAATAGGAATATGACTATTTAGTATGTGCTTTTGGCGTGGTTGTTGTAAGTCGGCTGTGATTTTTCTTAAAGTTTGGAACACCTGGTACGCGACTCTGAGTTGAAAACCAAGCCTCATGTTCGACAAAATATAAACATGGGCAATATTCAGGCGATAGAACCAACACAGGGGACCCTATCAGAAGTCTTTCGAGATGATAAGGCGCTGGCCTTGTTTTTTAATGAGTGGTTTGAGAATGGAGGCAATGCCAGCAAAGCGTATATAAAACTTCATCCTCATGTAACAAAACAGTCTGCGAGGGTATTAGGTGCTCGTCAGTTAGCAAAAGTTAGTGTTTCTGACCTTTTGGCCGTTGGGGGGTTTACTGCGGAAACATATATGAGGGCTCTCTCAGACGGGCTTGGAGCAACAAAGAGTGTTTATTACAGGGAAGTGCCGGACTACGTTACAAGATTTAAGTATTTTCTTGTTTTTGGGCGGTTATTGGGCATTGATAAAGGGTCTTCACAAGTAAATATTTTTAATGCGATGCAACAAAATGTTAAGAAGTGATTTTGTTGCCCTTAGTGACTAATGTTATTTAACTTATGAAATATCATTGCACCAAGCATCATTTCCTCTGTAGGCTTATCTGCAATACGTGTTAGCCAGTATTTGTTTTCAGATATAGAGGGGTTACGTTCGTAGACAGAACGGAACAAAGAGTTAATTTGGCCAACTAAATCAGTAGAGCTCATTGTAGCTCCCGCAACTTGAGAGACAGTTACACCAGTTGAGCCATGAGATTTATGCCAATACATTGCGCCTTGAAGACTTGCAATGGTGGGTTTATCCGTACGCATTCGATTTTTCCAGTAGGTGCTTTCTGAAGGAGTTATTTTATGTCCATATACATCGCTGAATATCTGCCCTATTACCCAAGGGACTAAGTAATTGGGTACTTCAGGAACTACTTTTGCAGCCTGCTGTTCTTTCGCTAATCTATCTTTTTCAGCCCAACGTTCCGCACTTACTCTGTTTGTTTCAGCCCAGTCTGCAAAGAGCTTAGCCCTAGCTTCATCGAAAGGAGTAACGTCCACTGGAGTTACGGGTACTCTTGCGACTGGTTTTGTTGTAATAGGAGGTGGAATAAGGGGTAGCGTTACGCTGGGTGCTATTCTTGGAGTAGGGTTATAAGGAATATATGGAGTAGAATAAGAAAATGGCAGCACTCTAAACTCGGCATATGCCGAGGGGGCTATTAGCAAACCTGCCAAAACGATAATAAGTAGTTTTTTCATAGCAATTTATATTAGATTATAACACCGGTGAATTTTTTTTGCTTTTCCAGTAGCGCATCGTATTTAATAAGGCACTGACAGTACTTTTATCTGTACGCAACCTACGCTTCCAATAAGCACTTTCTCCCTGGTTTGGTTTATGTCCGTAAACATCGTTAAAGACAAACTCAACTACATACGGAACTTGGTAGTTATATATCATTCCGCCATTCAGTAAAGTATATGGATAGTTTGGGGGACAAAATAAATAGGGTGAACAGGCTTCTTGAGCAATTGGCTGCGGTACTGGTCTTGGAACAGCGCACATACAACTAGGACTATAGGTGCCATCATTGCATACCCATCGGCCCGACGATGTATCACAGTAGCTCTGCCCGCCATGCCAAGAGCAACAACCTTGACCTGCGTCAGCCACAAACGTTAAGGCAACGATGAAAATAAGAGACAACAATATGCTTGAACTTATTTTTATTAAATTCTTATAAATCATCATAGTTAGAGCATTAAGGTAGTTACGGGCTGCCAGCAAACACAAAGCCCACCGCCAGCGATAATCTTTCGATTACCCACATAGGTTTCCCTATATGACCTCAAGGAAGTGCTGAACGATGGGTTCAGTATCCTTGAGGATTTAATGCCATGCTGCGCCAAGGCGTAGTTTAGGCTAGTGAATTATGCCTACGTTGTACCCCATTAAAGCTAATTTGTCCAATTTATTTGCATACCACCCGAATAGGGGGTGATAGTAAAGTAAAGATTATTGAGATTGAGATTATGGAATCAGTTTTTCGAGAATCAAAAAGGAAAGAACACCTACGCCTCTATTTTGAGGAATTAATGAACGATCCAGACTTTATAGACAGGGTCAATGGCATTAAAAAACTCATAATCGAACAAAAGGGCATAACCAATAAGATTGAGAAGATTATCTATGAACTTGCTAAAGAGCACGGACTACCGATTAATGGCCCAGTAATTCAATTCATACAGGATGGTCACGTTAAGGATTATTCAATATTTGATGCGTGTATTGTTGAATTTCCTTATATGGAATATGCAAATGAAATCGCCGCGCAACATATGAAAGACGATGATTATCGTTTAAAATCTCACCTCGAAAACTTCCCGATCCAAATCCAAGTCGCAGCTGACGCCTCAAGTAATGAGATTAAAGACTGTATTTCAGTACATCTTAAGCTGATAATGGGCTGGCAACGATTCATGCCACCAAAGCACTGGAAAAAGACAAGGAAGAGTCCTCGAGCTAAACGTAACGCATATATATTAAAAATAGACCGAGAGAACCCAGAAGTGACTAATGAGGAAATTGCACGAGTTGCCAGAGAAGAATTCCCACAAGAAGCGTGCGATCCAGATATTGTTTCAAAAATTCGCAATCGTACACGTAAAAAACACAAACGGTCATAGGAACACTAAGTAAAATCAGTTAGTGTCGTTCACAGCTAGGCATAATCAAGCAATCCTTAACTTAAGGATACTTTTGGTATGGAAATTACTACTACCCACAAAACTAGGGATCTCTACGAGTCTAGTTTTTTGTATTCCAAGCACAGCGAGTCTTTTCTTGGTACTGAAAAGGATGGGCATGATGTGGTTTTTATATTCCAAGCCATCCCATGCAAGGCACTTGCTAATGATTACTACACTCGCAGAGCAATTGTAAACGCGAAGGACTTCAGCGATGCCATAAGGACATGCAAGGACATAGTTTTTAGCCGTTTGAGAGAGCGGGGTCTATGATAACTCTGGAAAAAGCCCGGGCTATGCTTCCCAGCGAGGAGCAACAAATAAGTGACCAAGACTTGTCGAGCCTACTTAGTCAGTGCTATGAGTTGGCTGATTTGGTAATTGATATCTACTTGGAAAGAAAGAGAGAAAACACCACATGAGCAATAGTTCAATAACAAAAAAAGTGACCCCGACTAGGAATCACTCTTATACAAACAATAATACCAGGGCAACCAAACACAAACAAGACAATTATCGTTGTATGTGTAGGTACATAACCGGTCTTATTGAGAAACGCTGCGAGAAAACTAACAACTGGAGTGCTGTGTCAATCGCTATGCAAATACACCCGGATATCACTGTAGGAATTACCAAAGACTACAAAGCCCGTGTCTGTTGGCCAGCTCCTGACGCAATGCCTAGGGCACTGATTCAGGCAGCCCAAAAACACATTGCAAATGACTACTGGCTATCAAAGAAGTGGTCAAGCAATACTCAAAAAATTCTAACTAAGTCAAAGCACTTATCCGGCTTTGGTAGGGGCTTATATGAGCGGATGTTGGAAGCTGAGAAATACAAGCGCTATAGGTGCAAAAGACTAATAAGAAAATTGGAGGAAATATATGGATAAAGACATAGAGGCAGTGCTAGTTGATAAAGAACATTCTAGCCAAAATAAAAAGTCATATAAGGCTGTACTTCCTGGTCTAGTAGATATTGTCGAGTACAAAAATCAACCACACTACCTACTTAAGAGTGGTCAGGATTTGATTGTTAGAAAAAGCCATCGGGCTGGTGACAATATTCACTATCCGCCTTCTATAGACCAGTTACCATGGAAACTACCCCGCTACGAGGAGGTCCTAAAGGAATACAGTAAATTTCTAGAGTTGGGAGTAAAAACTAACGAGCAGCTTTTTGATGATGTAGTTGAGTATCATCGCAATATTTCTGACTTGCCTGATTCACTTTATCTGCTAATTGCCGCATGGACAATTCACACATATAGGCAAGAAGAATTTGAATATTCTCCAGAGATGGCTTTTTATGCTGTGCCTGAGCGAGGAAAATCAAGAACTGGCAAAGGCATGATTTACGCTGCTTATCGGGGAGTGCACATTGTCAGCATCCGGGAGCCATTTATATTCCGTATGGCTGAGCTATGTAGTGCAAGTTTGTTCTTTGATATAAGTAAATTCCTGGATGTGGTAGAAAAAAATGGTTGTACTGATTTATTTTTGAACCGTTTTGAGAAAGGCGGCAAGGTTCCGAGAGTATTAAATCCTGAGCGTGGGGATTTTAAAGACACAAAGTATTATCAAGTATTTGGACCGACGGTCATTGCTACTAATACAGAACTTGATGAAGTGTTAGACACTAGATGTGTCACTGTGATTATGCAGGATACAGAGCGGGAATTTGAAGACGACGTGCGACCTGAGCATGGACTACCAATGCGTGAGCGACTAGTAGCTTATCGTGCAGCCAATATGGATACACCACTACCAGATATACCTAAACCCACTAAACGTCGATTAGGTGATATTATGCGACCTCTTATGCAAATAATCATTTCCATGAAGCCTGAGTCACACGTCAAGGCATTAGAATATATTTCCTCATTAGAGAAAGATGCAGTGTATCGCCGATCCGAAACACTAGCCGGTAAACTGGTCGCAGTTTTATTGCATCTAGAAAATGAAGTATTTGATGGTGTGTTATCGTTGAAAAGAATTACAGAGGAGATGAACGATGGCACCCCTGAAAAATACCACTATTCGCCCAAGAGAATAGGCTCAATGTTGACTGCACTAGGGCTTAGAGAAAAAGCTACAGCTCACTGGAAAACATCAGATGGCTCTGCGGCTATTCCCTGGAATGCAAAACAAGTGAAGCGTTTGTCGGTCCAATATGGGGTAGATAACACACTTAGCCAAGACTCAGTTTCCTCAGTTACACCAGTTCATGACCTCAAAACTGGCCAAACTGGCCAAACTGAGGAAAAGATGAACGTGAGGACGCATTAGTAAATTAAAGTATAATAAAAATATGAAATGTGTTATTTATGTCCGGGTATCAGATCAGTCACAAGTAGATGGAACATCCTTAGACACCCAAGAGAAACAGTGCCGGGAATACGCTGGGCGTGAAGGGTTTACCGTAGCCAAAGTGTTTCGAGAGGAAGGGGTGTCAGCCAAGACACTAAACCGTCCGGAGTTTCAAAAGCTCCTAGAATATGTCGGGGACAGCAAGATAAAGGCTATTGTTGTCTACAAGGTGGACCGACTATCCCGCAACCTTGAGAACCAGCTTTTCGCTATCAGGACGCTTCAGGAGGCGGGAGTTGGCCTGCGTTCCGCCACAGAGAATGTGGACGATACTCCGGCCGGTAAATTACAGCGAAACATGTTAGGAGCGTTTGCCGAATACGACAACTTAATTCGCGGTGAGCGGTGCCGTAATGGGCTGGTGGCACGATTCAGTGAGGGATATTGGGTATCTACCCCGCCACCTGGCTATGACATGGTACGGGGCAGAGACAAGCGAAGCCGGGCGGTTCTGAATGAGATGTCTCCGATAATCAAATGGGCTTTTGAGAAACGAGCTGATGGCTGGACTTTCAAACGTATTGCTAATGGGATGAACAGTCGAGGCTACCGTAGTAGACAAGGACGTAAGCTCAGAGAGCAAAATGTCCACCACGTCATCAAAAATTCTTTTTACATGGGCTTAATGAAGTCCTATGGCATGGAAATATGGGGCAACCACAAGCCACTGGTAAACAAAGATTTATGGTATAGGTGCCAGGCAATTAATGAGCAGAATGCTCACAGTTCGCCAACCCGGAGCATTATTAACCCCTTATTTCCTTTGCGCGGCTTAATCCATTGCTCACTCTGCGGTGAACGTCTAACCGCTTCCTCCCCCCGTAGCCGCAACGGAGAAAGACATCCCTACTATCACCATCGTTATCCGTCGAAATGTCCTTTAGCTAAAAACACAAAGAAGGACAACATGGAAACAGACTTCAAAGGAAAGCTAAAAGAGCTTAAGCCAAAACTATCCATGTTCCCGATTATGAAAGAAATTCTATTGGAGCGCTGGCAAGAGAGGCTGAAAGACTATCGTAAAGACCAAAAGGTCGTGAGTCGAGAGCTGGACAATCTGCAGCAGGAAAAAGCTAACTTACTTACAGAGAAACGCCGAAACCCGCACTTGTATACTGATGAAGACTTTATAGCTCAAGTAAAAGAGTTGAAAGGCAAGATTAAAGCTTTAGAGTTATTACAATCCGAACATCAGTCAGAGCAAGACGACTTCGAGCAAATAGTGACAATCGCATTTGAAGCTCTAAAAAATCCTCTTAGAAGTTGGGAAGATTTAAAAGACGTAAGTAAAAAGGTGCGGTTCGAACACTTTCTCTATCCTGCGGGTATAGAATATGATGGCAAGTCTTTGTCGAACCACCAAATTTCCCTCCTCATGCAAATATTTACGTCTGTTTCAGCCAAACGCGAAAAAGTAGAAGCTGCAATAATATCTAGGTCCAGCGGGTAGGAGTTGAACCTACTTGGTACGGTTTTACAGACCGTTGCATAAGCCGTTCTGCCACCGCTGGTAAAAACAATGATTAGCATCTTAACTACGAAAGAACAAACTAGCCTTCAGATCAATCCAATGCAATTGCCCCGCATAGCTTTAGCGACGTGGGGCCACCGCTGGATATATTTGCTTCCAGAGCCAGCTGTCGGATTCGAACCGACGGCCTGAACTTTACAAAAGTCCTGCTCTGCCACTGAGCTAAGCTGGCTTATCAATGGTCTATCAAAAAAGCACCATACAACAAGCATACCGAAAAAGCAACGACTAGACAAAAACAGGTTTCTACGCTAGTATCGCTTCCAGTTTCACTGTTCATTTACCATACCCAAACTTGCCTAACTCAAGGAGATTGACGTGGCTAAAAAGAAATCCTCTACTGAAAAGGTGGTCAAGCTGTGTGCCGCTCTCATCGCCCTGGCCGAAGAATCTGGTCTGCGGATCAACATCACTGTCTCTCCGCAAAAGACATCTGCCGCTTCGATACCAGCCCTGGAAATTATACCGCCAGATGAACAAATCAAGGAAAGGAAAAAGGATGATCTTTCCTGGCTGCACAGTCACTTGACCCAGCAAAGCGAGGAGTTTATACGTTTGAGTGGACACTATGTAGCCGTTTATCGAAGGAAAATCATTTCCATCGGCGACAACAACAGACTAGTACGCTTAAGCGCCGCTGAAGCTGCCAATGTCACACCCCAGGAAATTCTGGTTGTACCCATCGGAGTGCGTGGCTCGGACGCAGAAGAGGATTGGGGTCAGGTACAGTTTGATCTTGATCTCGCATAGAACTTCTCCCGCCCACTCCAAGTGGGCATTTTTATTTCTTGCCATAAACCAATATATTACATACATGTCCGATCGGGAAAAAATTATTGAGCGCCTTGTCAAAAATAGCGCCGAAATAATCACCGAAGATGAATTTCGCCAGCGCCTTGCATCCAGTGATATCCTAACTCATTACATCGGCTTCGAAATCTCCGGTTATGTTCATCTGGGGCAGGGGATTATGAGCGCCCTGGTGATGAAGGACTTAACTGATCTTGGCGTCAAATGTACCGTCTGGCTGGCCGACTGGCACACGGCCATAAACGATAAACTTGATGGCACAAGGGAAACTGCCGCCAGAATAGGCAAAGGCTATTTTACCGAGGCGATGAGGGCTAGTATGCTATGCGTTGGCCTTGACCCTAACCAGGTGGAATTTCGCCTGGCCACTGACTGGTATGCTAAAGACACGTTGTACTATCGCGACCTAGTAGTAAAAATAAGTCAAAATGTCACCTTAGGACGAATGAAACGCAGTATCACAATCATGGGACGTAAAGAAGATGAAAAGATTGATTTGGCAAAATTATCCTACCCTGCCATGCAGGTAGCTGATATTTTTTACCAAAATATTGATATTGTGCATGCTGGTATGGATCAAAGAAAGGCCCATGTAATAATGAGAGATGTCTCTGATAACATACAGACTTTCTTTGGTGACAAAATAACCAATAAGGACAAGCCAATAGCTCTACATCATCCTCTCCTTACAGGCTTGCAAAAGCCAGTCACCTGGCCCGTTCCAGAAGGAACAGACCAGCGTGATGCCATTATGGAAATGAAAATGAGCAAGTCGAAACCCAATTCCGCTATTTGGGTTCACGATTCCAAAGAAGAAATTCAACACAAAATCAACAAGGCTTTCTGTCCGGAAAAAGAAATTAAATTTAATCCCATCCTCAACTGGATAGGCCATATTCTTTTCTGGGACAGGCAAAAGCCATTCTGTATCGAGCGCAAGCCCGAACACGGCGGGGGAGCAGAATTTACTTCATATCAGGAACTTGAACAGGCCTACGCCGCCGGCGACATCCATCCCATGGATCTCAAATCCGCCGCAGCCAAAGAATTAATCCAACTTCTCAAGCCCGCTCGCGACCATTTTGCTCAACCAGACGTCGCTGCTAAAAAATCCGAGCTCGACAATCTCCTAACAAAAAGTTAATTTATCACCATTGCCAGCCGACGTAGCTCAGTGGCAGAGCGAATCCATGGTAAGGATTAGGTCGGGAGTTCAATCCTCCCCGTCGGCTCCAGCTCAAATGTATAATGAAAGTATGAATTCCAGCCTCGGCCGCTCGCTTTTCTTGGGCGTTCTTCTCGTTACATTAGTTGCCGGACTTTTTGTTGTTGCTCGCCGTATTAAATCCAATAATCCTGACAATCAACCGGAAACAACAATCCAACCCATTGCACAACAAGCTACCCCGGCTTTTGACGTGGTATTACTTCAGACGCAAGCCACGGATCGCCGTCTCGTTTCCTGTCATCAGCAACATTGTCAAAACCTGACTCCGCCTCCCTCCGACAAGACTAACGCCGTCACCGATGGTCAATCCTGGTATCACTACATCGAGGATAGCCTATATCGCACCTGGATAAATAGCGGGCAGTCCCAGGTTATCGCAGACAAGACGCCGCTCATTGCTTTCCGGGATCTCATCATCAGCCCCGATAACAATAAGGTTGCCTATTGGTTGGATAATATTGACCAGCCCGAGGAACGACTGACTGAACTTTGGGTTTATGATGCCGAACAGAGTGGCACAAAACTGTTGGCCGAAAAACTGGTTCAAAACGGCATCGCCACCAGGATTCGCTGGAATAAAGCATCCAGCCATCTTTGGTTTGTCGGCGATGATAGAAAACTAAATGTTATATCAACCCAGCCTCCCGGTATTGCTCTTCGTTTCAGCGAGCTTGACTGGGATAAATTAAAAGATATCGCCGACCATGGCGTTATGGACATCAGCCTAACCGGCCAATCACTAGCCCTGACCGAACCCACTTTTCTTGGCCGCAGCAAACTGGTTATCACTTCCCAGGATCGGCCGCCCCTCACCCTCGTCGTCCGTGGCGGCTTGCCGTACTTGCAATGGCTGGATGACAACAAGTTGCTTTTTGTCACTCAAGGAAGCCAGGACTTTACCTTTTGGCTGTTTGACGGATCAACCCAGCAACAAATCGCCCGACATTCCGGTAAGCTTTTATCAATCCACACCGATAACCAAAACAATTTTGCTATCTTTGCCAGCCAATTAAGACAAACCTCTACCCGCCTCTTCGCTCTCAATATCGAACGAGGCAACATAGCTGACCTGAATTATGAGGTGTCAGATTTTGGTCAACGGACTCACCTGGTGCATGTTGAAGCGGAGGCCGATCAGTCAGGCAGTGTCGCCGGCCTTATGCAAGTACTGGACGATGACCAGTTAGCCGCCTTTATTGAGAAAAAATTATCCGACATAGTTCATCAAACCAATGTTCAACAAAAACGTCTCACCATCACTGATAAACCCAATACTGTGTATGTTGACTATCGCGACGGCACCGGCACTAGCAAGCGCCTCTTGCTTACCGTCAAAGACGCCATTCATCCCGAGTGGTCTGTCGCTGCTTACTTTGAAGAAGTTTCCGGTGAATGGGTAAAAACCCAGGGTGGGGGACTGGCCGAACCCAAACCCCTGCGCCTCTATGAATGGGAAGAAAAACTGGAACAGTGGATTCTCAAGGAAGAATATTAATTTCTGGACAAAAACGCTCCCGTAACGTATATTCACAGCCATATGAGCCAAGATACTTTGATTCGCCTTCAGTGCACCAAATGCAAGTCGTTCAACTACCACACCAGCCGCAACTTAAGGCGCCAGGACGGCCATAAATTGGAATTAAAAAAGTTTTGCAAAAAGTGTCGCCAGCACCAGGCGCACGCCGAAAAAGGCAAAAAATAAAAGAAGTGATATACTTTTGAATACGGGGGTATGGTGAAATTGGCCATCATTGCGGTCTCCAAAACCGCCGTTTCAGGTTCGAGTCCTGATACCCCTGCTCTAAGCCGGTCCTGTTAGCCGCGGATTTAGAAAGGATTAAACAAAGTCTATATACACACCTCGAAGAAAACGTCGACGACGAAATAGTAACATTATACCTACAGACGCTATTGTTAAAATAGTCAATAACAAGCCATATCCTATACCGGGCGGAAGATAGTTCAGCACAACTTCCTGCTCGCCTGGCGGCAAATCAACTGCCAGCAGGGAGCTGCCGTCTCGTACAATTTTACCCACGTTGCTATGCCAGCCCGGGTTGCTGTTTTGGTTCACAACCAGTAAAGTACCCGCCGGTGCTGCCACGTCAGCTATAATTTCGTTCGGTGTGATCAGAAAATCCTTCAGTTGCCCTGGACCTTGCAGATAAACTTCGCCTTGATACTTTTCATCCCCGACCGGTCTCACCTCTCTCTCGTTATACCAAACGCTAAGAATCGCGGGACAGAAATCAGCCGCCCCTCTATTTTGCTTCACCATGGACCAGGGGTCATCCGCGCCTGTCCCTTGCGTAATCAGGGACAGCACGGGCGGCGGCACGCCGTCTCCCTCAATCACTTGACCAAAACCTTGCGCCAACGCGCCGGAGGTAACGGTTAAAAGATCCACCAAAACATATATCACTAGTGCCGCTTGCAGGATTGGCAGTATCCTAACTAAACGCCGCGGCCACAGTTGTTTGAATGCGTCTACCCCGAAGGCGGAAAACAAGGCAACAATAAAGACAATCATAATGGCCGCCCGTTGTTGATTGCGCAACTCATCTATTATCGGCAGATGCTCCATCAGGCTATGGGCCGGATCACTCAACACCACGTAAACAAATGTCACCAGTATACTAAGCCAAGCCGCTATCTTCTTCCTGGTCGAGTGGGTAATGAAAGCAATCACAGCCAATACCAACGGCACTATGCCAACATAATAACCGAACTCAAACCATGGCACATTTTCCAATAGATAATTACTGAAATACAATGCATTCGGTGTAACATCGCGCAAAAGGAACATGTCAAAAAACAGCCTAACTGGAATAATCTGTGTATTGCTCAACTTGTCTAAAGATTGAGAAAGAAAAAAAAGATCAGGCACAAATTTCCACGCCCCCAGGCCAAAAGCGATTCCCAGCAGGAGTAAGGCCCGGAGCATTGCCCGGCTTTTCCCTCTGGTAACAATATCTTTAATAATAGCGTAGCTAATGAGAGCAATCGCCACATATAGCACCAAATACGAGCGACCTTCAAGACCGATCATAGTCAGGAAAGCAGCGGCTAAAACCAGCCACCACCACATCTTGCGTGACTTACAATATCCCCAGAAAATCCAGGGTACCCAGGCTAGTGTAAGCCATAGAAACTGACCGGCCGACAAATGTGTGGCCATAAACCCACTGGTAAGGAATATAGGAATCGACATACAAGCGCCCAGGCGGCTGGCTCCTACTTGACGTACCCAAAAGTACATGCCAATTCCGCCAATAATAAGATAGATGGGGATAGCTAGCTTAGAGCCGATAACAGGATCAATAAATATTGCCAGTGCCCCAGTCAAAGATAACCAGTAAGTCTGCGGATTTGCCAGCGCCGGCCCGCCGCCGCACATGTAGGGGTTCCACAATGGAAATTGTCCATACTGGAAAATCGTCAGTCGAGCCGCCTCGTAGTGGGCCATCGCTTCCGACCAGTCCCATATACCGGTGTTTGGCAAACGCATCAAAACAGGCCAGCTAAAAGCCAGCGCTACCGCCACGATGAAAAAGAATACAAGAATGTTGGCGCCCGACAACCTAAAAACTTTCATTTTATGGCACCAGTACGCACAGGGCCGACACCGACGTCCACAAGCCATCTTTGTGTCCTTGAGCGGACTGCGTGATGTTGGTTGTGCGAATAATCTTATTAGACAGTTTAAATACCTCTTCCTTCTCGTCCCAGGCTTTCTCCGTATCGAACTCAATATTAAGAGTTGAAGCCAACATACTAGCCGCCAGGTCCTCCGCCAGATCGCCGGCCCGCTCGTCCGTCTCGCCAAAAGCGTGATGTTCGCTTAAATAACCATACTGACTCCGGTCATTGGGTATAGCCAGCCCGATTGAAGATACAATCAAGCGCGACGGCTCATTAGTAGCCTGCCGCGCCATCACGCAAAAGGTAATTTGCCCCGGGCTTAGCATCTTTAGGCCTTTTTCCCGGGATACTATTTTACACCCCGGCGGGAATATGCTCGACACCGTCACTAAATTCTGTTTTTCTACTCCGGCACCTCTTAGCGCCTGCTCGAAAGACGCTAGTTTGTGTCTATCCCGGCCCATTCCCTTGGTCAGAAAAGCATAACGGGGTGTAAAAGACAGCGCCGATAAGTTATCGTCATTTTGCATATTTAATATAATGCATCAAAAGCATTATTATTATATTGATATCATGAAAATCACTTTTATTACCACCAACAAACACAAGTTTCAGGAAGTTAAAGCCATTCTGGTCGATTATCCTATTGAATTAGAACATCTAGACATGGAATATGAAGAAAACCACGATGACAGTCTTGAGGAAATAGCAATGGACGCCGCTGAAAAGCTGGCCAACAAATTAAACAAGCCCATTATCCTAGAAGACACCGGTCTCTTTTTCGCCGCTTATCAAAACTTCCCGGGCGCCCTATCCAAATTTATTTTTAACTCACTTGGTTATGAAGGAATATTTAAACTATTGGCAGGAAAAAAAAGAAGCGCCCACTTCAAAACAGTGACCGCCTTCTGTCAGCCTGGCAAAAAACCTCAACTATTCACCGGCATTATGAAAGGGAAGATAACAGAAAAAGTTTTTGACCAAGACAAAAACTTCATGCCTTATGACAGAATATTTATTCCCCAGGGAGAAAAGAAAACCATCTCCAGCATGTCGCTCAAAAAAAAGAACACTTTTTCCCAACGTGGCCAGGCTTTCCGCAAATTTGGCGAATATATTAAGAAGGCTGCTTTGTCAGCTTCGTGATATTCGTCAGCTCGCCCGTCACTAGCATTCTTTGACTCGTCGACCATAGCGGCCAGCAGGCCATAATAGTCACCGTCGGCACCGGCCGCCCGGAAATCACTCGCGTCTCATCATTCGGCTTCACTAAATCTTTACTCACCACCCGATACGTGTAGCGAGTATTACTGTAATCAATGTGCAGCAGACTTCCCTCATGCAATTTATCTATATGTATGAAGGCAAACCGGTACTTACCCTTCCACGGCTCGCCTGTGCTGTGAGCCGAAATAAATATATTACCGAGCCGTCCTGGCATTATGCCGTTCGGATACAACGCCGCGCCCATCTCCAAAGTCTTTACCACGTCCTCGTCATCCATCGACAGGCTTTCCACTAATGGCACATTAACGCCGATCGACGGAACTCTGATCCAGTTACCTTCACCAACATCGATCGGGCTGGTGAGCGGGGGATACAAAGTCTTGATGTTAGACTTCTCAATCTCAATGTCGTAAAACGGCTCCTCCCGATCTTCCGCCACAGGTAACTTCGGCTGATAGCTCGGCAACTCACTAAAAGCACCCGCTAGGGCTGGCCAATACACCAGTATCAAAGTTATACACCCAAAAATTAGTAAACCGGCCGACAATATAATACGCAATTTCATAACCTCTTTCTATACCACAAACCCACCCTTTAAGCAAGAGTGGGTTTAAGTTAAACAATATCGTTTCCTAGACGTCCTGCGGCTTAACGGTAGAGCGCTTGTTAGCTCGCGTACGGCCTGCTGCCTCATCCAGAAGGGCTTTTACCTTTGTGTTTAGTGAACCAACCAAGTCGCCTGACATCTTTACGCCCTTCCCCTTCAGATAGCCACGAACTTTGCTGGCCACAATCAACACTTCACCAGCTTCACCATTCATATTCGCTCACCTCCTTCGGAAATCATAGTAATTATCCACATCGGGCTGATTGTACCACCAAAGGCCGTAATTCCTCAATATTACGTTACGCGAACATTATAAGAACAGAATAATCAGAGCCAACAACACCACCAGCGAAGCATGAGCAATCATGCGGGGATGCTGAATGTTAATACGAATAACAATTGCCAGAGCAAGCAGTATCAACATAATTGCCATTATCACCAGGTTAACTCGTCGCGATAAACCGGAGAAACGGGCCGTGCTGGTGACGTACACCGGGTCACGCTCCGTGTAAAAAGCAGGAGCCAGAACCAAACTATCAATGACCTGGGTATTGCCGACCTCGTCAGACAGGGAAAATGTCACCACTTCATCCAGCGGCACCACTACCGCTTCCTGTGGCTTGTAAACCTTTTTTTCGCCACCGACCATCACGCTTAAGGAGGCAAAGCTCTCTTCTGGTGCCTGCAATAGCGCGATTGGTGTATCCGTGGCTGGCGAAGCAATAAACATCAGCGCCTCCTTGTCTATTTTGGGCCCTTGAGTGTCTTTGGTAAACGCCTGGACAGTCGAAAAACCGCTCTGTCCCCCTTCTGTATTTTCCGCCATAGCCTTCACGACTATTTCACCATCCGGTATATCCGCCAGTTGCACAGTCAATTTACCTACGCCCACCGCGCTAAGCACATATTTTGCTCTCACTTGATTGTTTATTAGCACACTCACCGTTGTTTCAGGAGTTCCTTCCAATTGCAGCGTCAGCTCGTTCTTTATTATGCTGCCGTTGTTCAGCGGGGTTACTTTCGGCACTGCCGGCATCTTTTCAGTAATCGCCGGAGCCACCGTTGGCTCCGCCGCCTTCGGCTTTTTCGCCACCGGCGTTTGCGTCGGGGCCTGCGCCCCCTGCGGCAAACCAAACATATGTACCACTACTGTTGAAGTTCCACCCTCAAATTCACCCGTCAATGCCGCCACCCCTGCCTCAATATAATCAGGGTGCATGATATTATCTTTGTGTGTTGGACTGGCCATCCAGGCCGCCACCACCCTTTCCGCCTCCACAAAATCAATCGCCAGATTCTCTCCCGCCACTTGGTAGCTGTAACCTACTTTATTCATCCAAAACCAGGGTGTTACTCCGCTAGGGGATATGTGAGCAAAATAATCCTCATCCAGCATGTTTTGCGCCTTTTGTCGCGCCGCGTCCGTCAGAGCCGCGTTTACTGTTAATCTATTTAACCCCGCCTCGGCTCGCTTATTATTAGTTAGTTCTATTATGCGCGCCGATGTAATAATCGAAAGCTCCGCCGGCAACGGCATCAAAGCAACCGCTCCCAGTGCCAGTATCTTTGTTAAAAGCAAAATGCCCGCCACCACCGCCAGTGGCCGGCGATGCAAAGCGTACGGCTTAAAATTATTCTCCGGCCGCGGGATTATACACACCCGCGCTCCATGCAAACACTTTGCCGCAATACCCATATCAGGATTATACATTCTTGATTCCTAATGCACGATTCTTTATCCTTCATCTCATGAACATAGTCATTATGGCCGGTGGGGGAGGCACGCGTCTGTGGCCCTTATCCCGTCAGAGTAAACCCAAACAGTTCCTTGATTTGGGTACCGGGCGAACGCTGTTGGAAGACACTTTTAATCGCGCTAGAACCATCACCCCGGAGAACAATATTTATGTCGCTACCGTCCGGGATTATCAGAGGAAAATAAAGCAGCTTCTTCCTGAAGTCTTGGCCGATCATATTTTTTGCGAACCGGAAAAGCGAGATACCACCGCTGCCTTTGCTTCCATTACTTTGCGCCTGGAGCACTTAAGGCAGGGGAGTGAGCCCACTATTTTCATGTGGTCTGATCACGTGTTCACAAACGAAGACGTTTTCATCAACGATCTAAAAAAAATACCGGGATTAATAAAGGCCAATCCTGATTCTCTGATTATTGTCGGACACGTTCCTGTCACACCCGAAACAACCCTGGGCTATATCGAAGCAGGAGACAAAGTTGATGACTACAGCAACGTGTACCGCATCAACTGTTTCAAAGAGAAGCCAGATAAGGCTACAGCCGAGAAGTTTGTTGTCGCCGGCAACTATTTCTGGAATCTGGGTTACTTCTCCACCCGGCCCTCCTACCTGCTGTCAGAGCTTAAGGCACAAAGTCCCGACCTTGCCCCCGCCATCGAACAATTTGCCCAGGCCCTTGCTGCCGGTAATGAAACCAAAATCATCGCTGCCTATAGTGCCTTTCCAAAAATTTCTATCGAATACACTCTGATTGAAAAAACATCCCGTATCATTGCCATCATCGGTGACTATGGCTGGAGCGATGTTGGCAACTGGGAAATTGTAGAACGAGTCTTCGGACAAAAAGGCGATTACATGCCACGCGGTCACCATATCCACATTGACTCCCGGCAAAACTATATTTACAACACTACCGGCAAAGCAGTGTCTCTAATCGGCGTGAAGAATACTATAGTTGTCGTCACCGATGATGCCATTCTGATTACCAACAAAGGGAAGTCACACAAGGTAAAAGAAGTTGTCGAACAACTCAAGAAAGACAAAAAGTCGGATGTATTATGATCACTATCGCGAAGCCCGGACGGTTTATCATCTTCTGCCTTAGCGCGCTTTCGCTTACCACACTTATTTTTTATATTATCTTCAGGCTCATTTGGGGCACCGCCAGCCTTCAGCACAGCGGCGAGCTGACAATTAAAGAAGGCAGCGCGGCCAGGCAGGTCTGGAGCCAGCTGGCAGAAGAAGAATTTACCTCCCGGACAATACCCTGGCGTTACCACGCCTGGCGACGTGAAGCCGCAAGCCAGCTCAAAGCCGGCACTTACCAGCTAACTCAAGGAGAGCGCGTACCCGATGTCATTCAACGCTTCACCACCGGCGACGTGTCTTCCGACGAGCTGACCATCACTTATCCGGAAGGCTTCACCTTACAACAAGTAGCCGCTCGCACCGCCGCCAAGGGCATAGGCACGGAGCAGGAGTTCATCCAAGCTGCCCAGCCTGCCTTGCATTCAGACGAACACACTTTTCTTATTGAACTTTCCCCTGGCCGCGATTTGGAGGGCTATCTTTTTCCCGACACCTACCGCGTTTTTGCTGATGATACGCCGGCCGACGTCATCCGGCGCATGTTGACGAATTTTTCTGACAAGTTCTCTGCCGGATTGCGCAATCAGGCAATCGAACATGGCCGCACTCTAGACGATGTAATTATCATGGCCAGTATTATTGAGCGCGAAGTTCAAAGCGCTGAAGATATGACTCTGGTTTCCGGTATCTTGTGGCAACGTCTTGACGACAATACGGGTCTGGCCGCTGACGCCACCGTGCGCTACGCCTTGGACAAATGGGACAAACCACTCACCCAGGAGGATTTACAGATAGATTCACCCTATAACACGCGCAAATATCGCGGCCTGCCTCCCGGGTCTATCAGCAACCCGGGCCTGCGCGCCATTGTTGCCGCCGTGCGCCCGGAAAAATCAGATTATTATTATTATCTCTCCACCCCTCAAGGCGAGACTATATTCTCCCGCACTCTGGACGAACACAACGCCAATAAAGCCAGATTCCTGAAATAGTCTATCTACAGTCCAAGCGGTAGGGGAATCGGTGGATCTACTGCGAGAGCAAACTGATACCAGGTTTGATATCCTGGAAAAGAAGATTGATAAACTGGACTCTGGAGCAAAAAGTCGCCGCGGTATAAAAAATCCGCACTAAAGATTTTAATGCGGATTGTACAATAGCAAAGTAGTAAGTTGTTTTCTACTTCGCTATCCTATCCCTCTCTGCTCTGGCGCCGGCTGTGTACGCGAGCTTGACCACTTCCAGTAATAAACATTCCATCGGAATGTTGCCACTGCTGGCTAGGTCAATTCTTCGTATCAGCTCAAGTGCCTCCAAATACCCACTCTCCTGACAATCATCAGGGGAGTAATCAAGCGGGATCTCGTTCTCGTATTCCCAATTGTCCTTTCCTAATTCACAGTCCAGTTCAAGCTCATCTGTTTCAGGCTGACGCCTAGACTCGTAGTCTCCCCGGCTAAGATCTGATAATTCCGCCGAGAGTGAATCACCATCCTCGTCTAAAACCCTATAAACAAACAGCCTATACATCACTTTCTCCTTTTCCTTCCCCACAGACAATTAGCGGGTAAAACGAACAGTGATACTAAAACTAGCACAAAAAAAGCCAAACGTCAATATTGCACTTAACCAAGTATTATGCCATACAGACATTAGTCATCCGAAGACCCGCGGCACAGCCTTAAGACCGCGCCAGGATCCAGCCCGTAAAGCTGTATTCACGTCCGCGGATGATCGCGGATTTTTTATGCCTCTAACTCGTCAACAAAAAGAACAAAGTGTAAGCGAGGTCCAGAACAACATGGCGTCAGCCGCGTCGGTGGTTTTTTTAAATTTCGACCACCTCAACGTAGAAGAAGTAGGAAAGTTGCGCAGCAATCTGTACGAAGCCGGCGGCGGCATGCGCGTTATCCCCAAACGACTCCTGAAGATTGCCTTGAGTAATTTAAAACTGGACTTCGATCCAATGCAGCAGGAGGGCCAGGTAGCTATTGTTTGGGGTGATGATGCTGTAGCCCCAGCTAAGACTCTAAATGAGTTTGCCTTGGAGCACAAAGAAAAAATTCGTTTCTTAGCCGGTATCCTGGAAGGCAACATTCTATCACTGGCAGAAGTCATCGCCCTCGCTAAATTACCTTCTCGCCAGCAACTACTTGGCCAGCTAGCCAGTGTCATGGCCGGCCCCGCTCGCGGCTTTGTAACAGTATTATCCGGTGTCCAGCGCAAAACAGTTCAGATTCTGAAAGCTGTTGCAGATCAAAAACAAAACACTTAATTTACTTTACTACTTAATTTACTAATCAAAACTATGACCAAAGAAAAAACCGAGATTCCTAAAAAGTTTAAAGATTTAATCAAAACTATCGAAGAGATGTCAGTCCTTGAACTCTCCGAGCTGGTAAAGGTTCTGGAGGACAAGTTTGGTGTGAGCGCCGCAGCCCCTATTGCTGTAGCCGCAGCCGTCGCTGGTGGGGGAGAAGAAGCTGCCGCCGCCAAAGAAAAAAGTTCTTTTACAGTGGAGTTAACCGAAGCCGGCCCCCAAAAGATAGCCGTCATTAAAGCCGTCCGTGTCGTTACTGATCTTGGCCTCAAAGATGCTAAGGATCTTGTCGACAAGGCACCCACTACCATCAAAGAAAACGTGCCCAAAGAAGAAGCCGAAGAAATGAAAAGCAAACTCGAAGAAGCCGGCGGCAAAGTTGAGTTGAAATAACAACTTAAACAAACGCCCCCGTCGGTGAACGTGCTATTATATGCACATGCTTGCCGACTACTTCTACTGGCAGTATGTGTGGGCCCCCCGCTTCCTTCTTCAAACCATGTGGAATCTGCAGCGTGCCTTGTTACGCTTTTTCTCCGTCAGGTACATGCTCCGCACTTTACTGGCCTACTGGCACAAAGACGCTGCTTCCTACCAGGGTGGCACTCTAAGCAAACTGACCCTGGCCTTCACCTGGAACATAATCTCCCGTTTAATCGGCTTCATTATTCGTATCAGCGTCCTCGTTGCCTGGCTCATTACTGAAATAGTATACGTTTCGCTTGCCGCCACAATTTTCCTGCTGTTCATGGTCTGGCCCGTTGCCGTCTTGACCGGCTTAATATTTGGCATCTATGGCCTGTTCGTTTAACACCGAGCCTCGCTACTACCCGGTTCGTTACTACCGACTGCTGACTTCCCCGGTCGTCATTGCTGCATTGATTATTATTGCCATCGCAGCTGCCATTTCCTGGTTATTGCTTATCTTTATCACCACCAGTCCTCTCGTTATCAACGTAGTTATTATCTCTTCCAGCCTAAGTGCCGGATTAGCGCTTCTTGTTATCTTTGCCACCACATATTTTCCTTATCTGGCCTCGCCCAACTCGGTCCAGGAATTAAAAGCTTTTTCCAGCAAGCGAGCCGTCAATGTTGCCCAGGCTGCCTCATTTTCTCTTTTACTTATTTTTGGCCGTCATACTCTGAAACATGACCACGCCAGTCTCGAACGTGCTATTCAATCGCTAGCCGAGTCACCCGCCGTTGACTATCTCTTGAAACGCCTGCAAATAAACGAAGAAAAAGTTATCGGCGCTATCAGGCAATCTGTCTTGCCTAAATTGGATTGGCCTGAATTTTCCCGTCACATGCTGTTCCTGGCCGCTTCCCTCAAACATCCTGTCATAACACCCGAGCACGCCCTGGGAGCATTATTGCTTCATCCCGGCCTGCGCAAGCAATTACGGGCGGTTGAACTAACCAAACGGGATGTGCTCTTTACCTTGTGGTGGGTAACCGAACAGCACCGTCGCAGCCTGGCGCGGGGTCGTTGGTGGGACGAAGGAAATTTACTGGCTTTTACTGGTCTTGGTCTTTCCTGGGCTTCCGGCTACACACCCTTTGTTGATCGCTTTACCCGCATTCCTTCCGGTAGCATCTGGGACGATATCATTTATGGCCACGAAACAAAAGTAACCGAAATTATTAACACTCTGGCTCGTCAGCGACAGTCAAACGTACTCCTGGTAGGGGATCCGGGCGTTGGACGCCTCGGCATAGTTCGCCAACTCGCCTGGCGTGTATCTACCAGCTCGGCCCATCCCGCCTTGGCTGGACAACGCGTGCTCTACATAAACGTCGGCGAGCTTCTGGCTCAAGGCGACTCCAGTGCCACGCAGATGTCCATTGTTTCCCGCGCCTTGAGAGAAATGGAACAAGCCGACAATATTATTGCCGTGATCGACGGATTAAGCAGCGCGCTGGGACAATCCAGCGAACAACGCGTCAACCTGACTGATATACTTTTGCCCTTTCTGGCTTCCATGACCGTTCGTGTTCTGGTCATTATTTCTTCCGACGATTATCACCTGCGCTTCAAGTCCAATCAGCAGCTTGCCCACTACTTTGAAATCGTCCAGGTGGAATCTCTTTCCGAAGAGGATACTTTGAAGCGCCTGGCTTTGTCTGCGCCGGCCATTGAGCGTGAAGCGGGATTGTTTATACCCTACAAAACTATTCAGACTTTAATTGAAGACACTTCCCCTATTATGCCCGATATCCCTTTTCCCGAGCGCGCCTTCGACTTTCTCGAAGAAGCTATCGTAGTCGCCCAGACCGAAGGGGCCGCCGCGCTTACCCCCAGCCATATTGAACAGTTAATCTCCCGTAAAATTGGCCTCAACCTGGGTGACATTAAAGCCAACGAAAAACAACAATTACTTGGATTAGAACAACTTATGCACCGCCGCCTCGTCAATCAGGAAGCCGCTGTTACAACCGTTGCCCACGCCATGATTAGAGCCCGGGCCGAAGTCAGGAGCACCAAACGCCCCATCGGCGTCTTTCTGTTCCTGGGACCAACCGGCGTCGGTAAAACAGAAACAGCTAAAACTTTGGCCGAAGTCTATTTCGGTTCCGAGGAACACATGGTGCGCCTGGATATGTCTGAATTTCAAGGTCAGGATGCTCTTAGTCGCTTAATCGGCAGCGTCGACCACCCGGTTGGCCGCCTCACTTCCCTCATTGCAGACCACCCCTTCACCGTTCTTCTTTTGGACGAGTTTGAAAAAGCCGACCAGTCAGTCCACCAGCTTTTCCTTCAGGTCTTTGATGAGGGCCACCTCACCGACGCCCGCGGCCGCAAATACTCTTTTCAACACACCATTATCATTGCCACCAGTAACGCCGGTGCCGAACTTATCCGCACCGCCGCCAAAGGAGGCAAGGTACCCGTGGGTTTCGAGGAACAGCTTAAGGAATATATTCTCTCTAACAATATTCTACGTCCCGAGCTGCTCAACCGCTTTGACGGAGTTATCACATACGCTACCTTATCCCGCCAGCATATTCGCCAGATTACTGTGCTGATGTTACGTGGATTAAACAAGCGCCTGGATGCCGAACATGGTATCACCATTGCCATCACCGACGAGTTAGTTGATTTTCTGGTTAAGATCGGCTACAACCCCGAATTTGGTGCTCGCCCCATGACCCGGGCCATTCAAGACACTGTCGAATATGCCGTCGCTCAAAAAATAATCAAAGGCGAAACCGAACCCGGCCAGAAAATAACCCTCCTCCCCGCCACCCTATTCTCTAAGTGAGACAGCCAATACCCGCGTGCCGTCTAATACATACAGGGCGGTCTCTTCTGTATCAACGGCAATACCGCTGGCGCTGCTTCCATCGCCCAGATATATCTGCCGATTCAAGTTGCCCATGGTGTCAAAAATAACCACCCGCCTGTTGGGAGGATCAAATATGTACAGGTGAACCAGATTCTCATTTATTATCAATTTGGCCGACCCGGAAATTGCCGGCTCCACTTGCTCCAGAGTAAAATCTACCGGCGCCCCCTTCAGTAATTTTCCAACCACTCCGTCCTGATGCAGTGTGTAAATATATCCGTCCACGCCAATGTCGACAATATTATCCCGGGGAAAATCTTCTGCTGTTATCCAGGCATTACCTCCGCTGTAACCACGCAACGTTTTACTATAGCCATAAATATTACCGGCCGCGGCATCATACAAATAAAGCCTGTTGCCAAATGTGGCCAGGGATTTTACTTCCGGCTCGCCGGAAGGCAATTCAATTTCCTGCTTCTGCAACACTCCCGTCTTGGCGTCAAACAGCGCCATGCCCGGACTGTCCGTCGCCAGCACTAAAGACTTGTCAGCTCCCTGTGTTGTCGCTGTGGTGAAGAAACCAATACCTTGAGTTGTTCTACTCACCACATCCGTTGTTCCCTCCTGCGACATTCTGACAATAGTATTATTAGTCCGGTCATAGGCATAAAGGTTGTTCTGCAGCCACAGCAATTGAGATAATTTAGCTCCCGGCAGAACATCCGAAAAATCGCCCACCACACGCAATTGCTCTTCCTGTACTCGCATCACTTTGTCCAGGCGGTCATACACAGTCGTAATATCACTTTTTAGTCCTCCCACCTCTTCCTGATACAAACCGGTATCTCTCAGCCGCGCCGTCAAATCTTCGGCCTCGGCTAACAGACTGCGCGCCTGATCCCGGTTATCATAAATCAAAGCCGTATCCGCCGCCTCCTTCTTGGTCCGTGCCTCATGCAGCATTTCGCTAGCTTGCTGAAACTGATAATCTGTAGCTCGTTTTTTTTGCATCATAACCAGGCTAATAACCAGCGCCCCGGCCAAAATTAGAGCTAGTACAGCAAACACTTTGCTGCTTTTTGGCAATGTTGCCAACCAGTGACGGAGGTTTTTCCTTGCCAGTTGGGGCCACGTTTGCACTCCCTCCAGTGATATTTTTCCCGATACCTGTTGCGCTTTGCGTCCAGCCGACTTTGACGCCTTATACAACACCCGGCCGCCCTGGCGTGACCCCCGCAGCAGCAAAGGCCACAACACACTTCCAATCTTTTTACCCGAATACACCAATATGCGCCCCGTCAGCAAAGCCAGGCGTCTCAAAATTGAGCGATTTATTTCCAATGGGCGACGTGGTGCAAGATAATTGGACACTGCCACTGGCTCACGGCGTGCAGATGGAACAACCGCCCGCGTCTTTTTAACCATCGCCATATTTTCCTCCAGTGACAGCGTTGCTACCAGTACAGCCACCGGTAAGCGTTTACGTTGGTCTTCATAAAGCTGTTGCAGCCGCAACGTAATCCCCGCCGCCGAATGATCAACAGCAAAACTCGCTAAATCTTCCCGGCGAAAAATCTGCTCCATATGAGAAGTACCAAAATAAAGCACGTCGCCCTGACTTACCACGCCGCTGGCCACTTGAGAAAACGTTCTTAGCGGATCCGTAATAGGAGAGTGCGATAAATTATCCGTCAAACTGGTAACTCGTCGCTGCCGTGCCAGCAGAACCCTACCGTTGCCGGCCGAGCTCACGTGTAACGTTCGGCCCGACAATACGCCCAAAGCCAAATGAAACGAACCCATCCAGTCACGTACTCCCCGTTCCGTTATATCGTGCAAAACCAGGTTAGCCTGATGTAACGCCGATTCAAAACTAGCCAGCATGCCTCGCCGCACATCACGATAATATTCGCGCTGCAATGCTGCCACCATTGTTTCTAACAGTTCCCGTCCTACGCCGTCGCGCCCTTCAGTCTCCGCCGCCGCCAACAACATACCCAGTGGCTCTTCCGAACCGGCCGGTTCAAAAATGAACGTATCTCCCACTACCAGTGAGTCGTCAAAGAATACTAGTTCGTCAACGTCGGTCCTCATATACTCCTCGTAGTATATAGGAATTATTGCATTTTAATAGTACTTGTGGGTACACTCCAAGCAAGTAAAAACCACGCATGAACAATAAACCTTTCCCCCTTGAGAAAATTTTTGGCTCGCGCACCCGTGTCAAAATAATCACTCTGTTTACCACTGGTATTTCTCGGCCTTACTACGTTCGGGAGATATCGCGGGCCATCGGTGAGCGGCTTAATGCCGTTCGTCGCGAACTTGACATACTACAAAAAATCGGCATGCTAAGTTCCTACAATAATCGGCGGCGCAGATACTACACCGTGAACCAGAAATTTGTTCTGTTATCAGAACTGAAATCTATTATGAAGAAGTCCGGCCCTCGTCTGGAAGACAGTCTGTTCAAAGACATTCAGCGTCTGGGAGACGTCCGTTTTGCCGCCGCTTCCGGCATCTTTACTGGTGCCGAAAATTCTCCCACTGATCTTCTGATCATCGGCCGCATCGAAGAAAAAAGACTGGAAAGTTTTGCCAAACGTATTGAAAACCACATTGGTCAGGAAATAACCTACACCCCCATCACTGAAAACGAATATCTCTATCGTCGCAACTTTAATGACATGTTCCTTCGTCAAATTTTTTCCGAGCCTTATCAGGTCATCGTCAACCAGCTGGAAAAACAAGAACAACCCCTTATCGTCGGGAAAAAAATGGGCACATAGCTCAGCGGTAGAGTGCTACGTTCACATCGTAGAAGTCGAAGGTTCGATTCCTTCTGTGCCCACACCCTATGCGTGACCCAATTGTTGTTATCTCCCGCTTGGCTTTTGCCGTCTATTTTTTGTTTGCCTTTTGGGCGGCCATTAACAATTTTCTCACTTTCTCCAAAATAACCATCGTTTGGCTGCTCTACCTAATCGCCATCTACCTTATCGCTGAGCAAATGTACCAAACCTTTGGAAAACGCGGTATAGACTTATCCTTCGCTTTTCCACTCATGTTCGTAGTCTATTGTTTACACATTGTTTCTACCTTGCTCGACGGACAAAACCAGCTGCCCATCCTGAACAGGGCCGAGCACTTCGCCAGTTTTGTTTTTATCTGCTACATAGTCTGGATCTTTTTTATCAAATACCTGCCTCATGAAGTCTGGCGCAAGCATTCCTACTACACCGCCTTACTCGTTTTTTCTGTAACCTCCACCCTTGGTGTTATCAATGAGTTGGTGGAACTATCTTTCGACTCCCTTTTTCGCACCACCCTTATTGGCAACAAGAATGACACATCGCTCGATCTTCTTATGAATACCCTCGGTGCCGGCATCTTTCTGTCCGTCAGGCTAATCCTTGGCAGCGCCAATGATTGAAAAATGGTTGCGGCACAACCATCACACACTTATTGCCTGCGCCATCTTGGTTATCATTTTCCTGGCTATCTTTTACTTACAGAACGAAGTAACGACAGTTGTAACGCCACCGCCGCCTCTATCGGCCTTAGCCTTATCCAATCATCCCGCTGTCTCGCCCCGCCCTCCCCATATCATTATTCCTGGACTTACCGAACCATTGCCCTTGATTCACAGTGACACGCTTGCCGAAACACAAATTCAACAATATCTCAAAGAAGGCGCCGTTATTCTGCCACTGGGCACAACATTGGGCGAGCCCGGCAATGTCGTCATTACCGCCCACAGTAGTGGTTTTGAATCTTTTGGCCCCTATCGTTTCGCCTTCGCCAAACTCGGCGAGCTGGAAGTAGGGGAGGAATTTCAAATTACCGCCGGTCCCGCTACTTACACCTACCGTATCTATAAAACTGAAGTAGTTTGGCCGAGTCAAGTAGATAAATTGCCTCAAGACGATCGCTCCACCGTCACTTTAGTCACCTGCTGGCCGATTTGGACGAATTTTAAAAGGCTCTTGGTTCATAGCGAGCTAATTAATGTGGATAAGTAGCCGCTTTTCGGTGTTGCTTAGTGGAATAGGGGGTAGTATCGTGTACATACGTGGATAAATGTGGGGAAAAGTGGGGTACATCTGTGGAAAACCTCCTATACACGTACGGAAAGGTTCCTTTCCAATTTACCCATTACTTCTAATATGTTTCTCGGTGAGCATTCACACTCTATAGACGACAAAGGCAGAATAAGCACTCCTGCTAAATTTCGCCGACAGCTGACACCGGGAGTCGTTGTGACCCGTGGTTTGGACCGCTGTTTGTGGATTTATCCTCGCAGTGAGTGGGAAAAAATTGCCCGCAAACTTGCCGATCTTCCCATCACCCAGAAGAAAAGCCGCGCTTTTGCTCGCCTTATGCTGGCTGGCGCCTGGGATGTAAAGCTGGATACGCAAGGGCGCATAATGCTGCCCGAGTATCTGCGCACCTATGCCGGCCTCAAAAAGCACGCCACTATTGCTGGCCTGTTCAACCGTCTTGAAGTCTGGGACGAGGATGCCTGGCAGACATACCGTCGACGCACCGAAGCCGAGGGCGATCAAATAGCTGAGAGCCTGGCCGAGCTCGGCATATGACTCACCGGCCCGTCCTGACAGAGGAAATTTTAGCCCTTTTTCAACTTAAATCAGGTGGCCGATTGCTGGACGCTACCCTGGGGCACGGGGGGCACACCGCCGCTTATCTTACTGTCGCATCCGGCAGCACTGTCGTTGGCCTCGACGCCGACCCGCGTGCGCTTAATCAGGCTAAGCAGAACTTGAAGCAGTTCGGCGACCGCGTCACATATCTTCATGCCAACTTTGCCAATTTGCAGGATTCATTAACAGGGGGAGGAATCCTGCCTCCAAAGTTCTCTCACATTCTTTTTGACCTCGGGTTAGGCAGCCACCAGCTTGCCGACACTCGTCGAGGCTTCTCTTTCCAGAGTAGCGGTCCTTTAAGTATGCGATACGGAGAGTTGCGTCACATGCCCGACTCACATCTCACCGCCGTCAATCACCTCACGGAGCGCTTGGGTCATTATCCGGACGCCATAGAGCTTATTATGGGCTTGACACCGGAACAGTTGGCCGAGCTCATCCGTTTTTACGGGGAGGAACGCTACGCCCGGCGCATAGCCGCCGCTATTAAGAGCGCCCCCGGGCCGCTTAGGGACGCCGCTGCTTTGGCTCAAGTTATTGCCAGCAGTACTAAGACAGGCTACGAACGCGGTCGCATTCATAGCGCCACTCGTACTTTCCAGGCCCTGCGCCTGGCCGTCAATCGTGAGCTCGAAGCACTTGAAGTGGTCCTGCCCCAGGCCGTCGATCTTCTGGAAACAAAAGGAGTCTTGGCCGTCATCAGCTTCCACAGTCTGGAAGACCGCATCGTTAAATATTTTTTCCGCCAGCACGAGAATCTGGAAGTCCTAACCAAAAGACCTGTTACGGCCAGTCAAGAAGAAATAACAAATAATCCTCGGGCTCGCTCAGCTAAACTCAGAGCCGCGCGGCTAATAACAAAAACACCAAAACATGACACCAACCTTTCAAAACATAACACCTCGCCACTCCGTCTCCCAGCGCGGAAGCATTAGTCCCACCACCACCGCTCTCACTCTGGGCATCGTTGTTATTGCCTCTATTGCCTTTTTAAGCTTTTTCTATCTTGGCCAGGTTCAAAGTACTGCCGCCCGGGGCACTGATGTTCAGGCTCTTGAAGAACAGCTCCAACAACTACGCGAACGACAGCGTAATCTGGAATTGGAAGGGGCCCAGCTCCGATCTATCCAGGCTATTGAAGAAAAAGCTTTTAAGCTTAACCTGATAGCCACTGACCAGTTTGCATATCTGGCAGGAGAACCAGAGCGTATTTTCACCCTGGCCCCATAACAAATGCACAATCCGCAGCAACGAATTTGGCTACTTTCCGCTGCCACCCTCTTTTTGTTTGGAGGATTAGCGGTTCGTCTGGTTGACCTGCAAATCATTAGAACCGGCTACTTTCAATCTGTGGCGGAAAGCCAGCGCCAACGCGCCTCCGAACTCGCTCCCCATCGCGGCACTATTTATCTGCAGGAGCGGGGCAGCGCCGAGCTTTTCCCGGTGGCAGTCAACAATAAAGCACGTATTGCCTACGCCGTCCCGCGCGATATTGGTGAACCCCTGGCAGTAGCCGAACAGTTAGCTCCTGCCCTTGCAGCCTATCGCGATCGCCAAAAGCGGCGTGTTCAGGAGATTTTAATTAGCACCGGCCAGGAAATGCCGACTCTGGAAGACCAGGTAGAAAACACCGACCGCGAGGCCATTATTAAAGATGAGCTCTACCGCAAGTTCAACCAGAAAACCGATCCCTACGAACCTTTGTTGCGTTTCTACGAAATATTGGATGATGAGCTGCAAAACTTTCTGGAAGAAAAACAACTACCCGGTATTGTCATAGAAGAACAGGAGACCCGTACCTATCCAGAACAAACTTTAGCTGCCCACGCTCTAGGCTACGTTGGCTGGCAGGACGATCGCAAAGTGGGTCGCTACGGCATAGAGGGTTACTTCGAAAAACAATTAGCCGGCAATTTGGGTTTTTTTGCCGCTGAACAAGACAGTCAGGGCGGATTTATTGGTGTCGGTTATCGGCAATTCGAACCGGCCGAGGACGGCTCCGACATAGCGCTCACCATTGATCGCGTCGTCCAGTCTATTATTGAAGATGAGCTAGCCGACGGAGTAAAACGCTACGGCGCACTGCGCGGCAGTATTATCGTCATGGATCCTACAACCGGCGCCGTCCTGGGCATGGCTACGCACCCCACTTTCAATCCCAACTACTACTACGCTATCAACGATGCCCGCACTCAACTAAACCCTGTTGTCTCCGAAATTTTTGAACCGGGCTCCATTCTTAAACCAATTATTATGGCCACGGCTATAGCTGAAAACAAAGTTACCCCTGACACCACTTTCACTGATTCCGGGCCTGTCCGGGTCGCCGAATACACCATCGATACTTATGATGGCCAGCATCACGGCGTCCAGACCATGACCCAGGTTTTGGAGAAATCAAATAATATCGGCATGGTCTGGGTCGGTAAGCAACTCGGGCCAGAAATACTTTATGACTATCTGCGCCGCTTTGGACTGGGAGAAAAAACCGGCATTGAACTGGAGGGGGAAGTAGTAAGCAACCTGCCAGAACCGGACGACTGGAATATTACCACAACCGCTACCACCGCCTTTGGACAAGGTATTGCTCTAAGCCCCATCCAGGCCCTTAATGCTATTAATGCTCTGGCTAATGGTGGTTTACTACAACAACCTCACGTTGTCGCGGGTACGCGTTCTGCTGACGGAGATATGACAGACATTCAGCCCGCCACCGTCCGTCAGGTTATTGACAGAAGAGTCGCCGAGCAGGTTAGCGCCATGCTTGTCAGTGTCATTGAAAATGGCGTGGCAATGGCAGCTCGCGTTCCCGGCTATTATCTGGCCGGTAAAACTGGCACCGCCCAGGTACCCGATGAACGAGGTAAATATGACCCTGATCGAAAAATCATTTCCTTTGTCGGCTATGGACCGGTAGAAAGCCCTCGCTTTTCCATTCTTATTAAACTGGACGACCCGGCCGGCCTGTCTTTTGCCTCTGGTACCACCGCTCCCATGTTTCAACATATCGCCAATAAATTAATTAACTACTATCAAATACCACCCGACTATGATGTCAGTAGCCCTCAACCAAGTTTTGCACCGCCCAAACAACCTGAAGGCACCGGAGCATAGTATAATAACAACATGAAAAAGCTCGGGCAGCGTATTTTGTGGCAACGTGCCAGTGACTACCTTCGTCGTTACCGGCCGCTGATCATTGGTGTGGCCGGCAGTACCGGCAAGACCATGACCAAGGATGCTATTAAACTATGTTTGGAAGAAAATCATCTGGTTCGCGCCGCTGATGGCAGTTACAACACTCCTGTTGGGGTTGCCTTAAGTCTCCTTGGCCTCACCGTTCAGCAGGCCCATCGTCACTGGTTGCGCCTCCTTACCAGGAGTCGCATAAAAGAAATGATCAATGAGGAACCTCGTCTGATTATTTTGGAACTAGGTGCCGATCAGCCCGGCGACATTGATTTTTTCGCGCGCAAACTTGCTTTCGACATTGGCGTTATCACCAACGTCCAGTCCACCCACTTGCGCCTCTTCAGCAGTCGCGACATGGTGGCTCACGAGATGATGTCGTTAGCCGTTGATATTCCTCCAGACGGCCACATCATACTCAATGCCGATGATGAGCTGGTCAAACAGATGGCCGAATCCCTAAAGGCCAACATTATCTTTTTCGGTGAATCAGGCAACACCGACGTTCGTCTCCTGCGCGCCGAGCGTCTAAACAGTCATGGCTTCGCCTGTGAAATAAACGTCCAGGGCACCTTGCACGAGTTGCACCTGCCCCATCTTGTTGCTCGTTACCAGCTGTCTAATGTCCTGGCCGCGCTGGCCGTCGTGGTGGCGCTGGAAGCCGATATCAAAACAGCTTTTCGCCGCCTGCCTTACCTGCAACCTCCTCCCGGCCGCATGCGGCTTTTGTCCGGCCATGCCGGCTCACGTATTCTCGACGACTCATACAACGCTTCACCGGAAAGCACCCTTTTGGCCCTGCAGACCCTGGCCGATATCCACGCCGGCAGGCGCATTGCTATTCTTGGTGACATGCTCGATTTGGGATTACGGTCTCTGCCTTACCATCAGCAAGTCGGCCGCCTGGCCGCCGAAGTAGCTGACATTTTCGTCACGGTGGGGGACAACATGCGCGCCGCCGGCGCCGCTGCTCTAAAAACCGATGACACGGATGTCCACCATTTCCAGGACAGCCGCTACGTGGGCAAATGGATGACAGAATTCTTACATCGCGATGACTTAATCCTGGTCAAGGGCTCCCGCGACATGCGCATGGAAGAAGTTGTCAAGCGCCTGATTTACAGCGCCAGTTAATATTTGAAAATTGTAAATTGAAAATTGTAAAATTTGCCAAAATGCCCTAGCATTCTGGCACATGGCCTCTTCGTCTAGTGGCTAGGACACCAGGTTCTCATCCTGGAAACAGGGGTTCAATCCCCCTAGAGGCTACAGATAATATAGGCTTTAGTAAGCTATATATATTAACTAAAGTTGACAGTAATGTACATACAATAGTAGTAATATATCAACTAGTTCATTTCATTGGGACGTGTGTGTTGTAAGTGTGTTGCTTATCACATATACCCCCGCCAAGTAAGAAAGGTCTTGCAATGTCTACTGCAACCCTGCCGCAAGCGACGAAAGTTCTGGAAATTATCACACAGAAGAAGGTTACCTCGGACCGACTGCAACGGCTTCTGGAGGGTGGCTTTCTCGCCGATCTGATGGAAGCGAATGACAACCTCAACCGTGACGAGTTTCGTGCATGCCTCAAGATCGGGAAGTTACACCCCAATCTGCTGGAATTGGAAGGCATTGTTATTCCCGAGGACGCCACCATCGCTAACCTCAAGATTGCAGGCGAGTACGATTCTCAGTCGAACTATGCCAAGCAGTATCTCACTGACAAACACTTCAAGGTGACCGTGACTGGCCCTCGTCGTCCGTATCTGGCTCATTTCAACAAAACCGTGACCAGTCAGCATGTGGAGGAGGTCGCCGAGGAGATGGGCTACGAAGTCGCTTTGGTTGAGGACCTGCTCTCTGTTGGTTCCCATCCCGAGCATCGTAAACTGCAACGGCAGTTTCCCATCATCGCTCTTGGTTCTTCTGCCGTGCTGTATGGCTTTCGCCGCGTCCCGTGTCTCTACGGGTGGCTTGACGAGCGCGAGCTGTACCTCCGCTGCTACGACGGTGGGTGGGCTGGCCACTGTCGCTTCCTCCTCGTCGGCAAGGACACGCCCCCCTTGGACGCTTAGTCCCTTGCCACTTGGTATCCCTTTGACCCTTTATCCCTTGTGCAATTTGTGCGAGGGATTTTTTTATATAAATTTGCTATATTAAAAACGGATAGTAAACGATACAGCCTGCGGTTACGGCTTCAAGTGGTTGAACTCCGAGATCACGCTCAAAAGGGTCACAGCAGTGATCAAAAGGACACGTAATATATTACCACCATAGCCCGTCTAGTGCCATTTCTAAACCTAAGGTTTAGAAATGGGTTTAGACAGCCCCTCGCAGTACTACCGTACCCGGCCGCACCTTCTCATCAACTTTCACTCCTACGCTTGTGCCAGTCCTGGCTTTTTCAACCTGGTCGTGTTCAATTTGGATAGAATCCACCGTCTGGGAGAATTGATTGCCTCCCCGCTGAAATGTCACTGTCTCACCAACCTTGAGCGGCGCTTTTAGATCCACTACAGCCACACCGGCCTTATCGTAATAGTGAGACACTCGACCAATCTCTTTTGCCATATAACACTAACGTATATTTGCACAATTTCTCTGTCAAGTGCGCTTTTTTTATCACTAATAAAAACCCCCGGCCCTGGATTCTGGTGAAGAAAACAGAGCGGGGGAGAGAAAAGAAGCATCTTTATCACCGGCCTGGTTACACTAGCTCCTTCTTGGCACCGATCAGCGTGCGCAGTCGTTCGGCAAATAGTGCAACATCGAAAGGCTTTTTGAATGTCTCATTGATGCTTGAGCGGTCGAAGCAGAGGGACGAACCATTATCCGGCAACAGCGCAACCAGAATCACGTCTGCAAAGCCATCGTTGTGTCGCAGATTCTGGCAAACTTGCAATGCTTCCGTCTGACCGATCGAGAAGTCGACGACGACGCAATCCGGATGAAAACTCTCAACCTGCAATCCGCAATCAAAACCAGAAGACACCACCGCCACCTTAAACGATCGTTCAATCAACAACTCGCGACTTAAGTTATCAATCAGCAACCGGTCCTGTGTCAGAATAAATACATTGGCCACCCTTTCCTCCAGATATCCCAGCGGTATGCCGTGCGCCCTCATGAACTTGATCAGGCACTCCTGCGGAATGCGCCGATCTCCTCCCCCCGGAATTCGAAATCCCTTCAATCGTCCTGAATCGACCCAGTTGCTGACTGTTCTGGTTGCCACCTTGCAGATTTTGGCCACCTGTCCTGTTGTGAAGACACCCTTCATGGCTAAGCCTCCTTGAAAAAAACGCCACAAAATTGGTAAAGACCAAATCAAATTACTATCTATCATATTACATATCAGGTCAACCCCAAAAACAAACAGCCCCGCTAAGGGCGGAGCTGTTTGTTTTCAAAGTTGAGCTTAACCTTACGCGCGTCTCTTATCGTAACACTCGCGACAATACACTGGTCGGTCGCCTCTCGGCTCGAATGGTACTTGAGTCGCTTTGCCGCACTCGGCGCAGGTCGCATCGTGCATCTGGCGCTCGCCGCCGCCGCCGCCACCGAAACCGCCGCGATTTGATCGCTGCTTCTGGAAACAATCCCGACAATACACCGGTCTGTCACCTGTTGGCTCAAAGGGCACCTGGGTAGGCTGCCCGCACTCCGAACACGTCACATCAAACATGGGACGCTCTCCGGTTGCTTCTTCACTCATAAAATATTTGTCACCGCCTTTCGTTTATTTAAGATCGAGGTTGTCGTACTCTTTCGCTAGCGACGCTCGACCTTATCACAAACTTTATGACGGTCTACTTTCTCACGCTTGCTCCGGAGGAACGTTTCCCTCTGCTTAACAAAGTCTCACATTCTAACCAGCCTGTCAATACGGTGTGGCTCCGTCCAAATAACTGTGGTGCAAAACTAAGAAAAGGCGGTTTACTTAGGGGAGAAACAAACACCCTTAAAACAAACCACCTTTATGACCAACAATATTGCGGAAATCTTTTCTTTACAAGGCTTTGATGTACAC